>SVDC01000006.1 GCA_015058045.1 Cellulosilyticum sp. | reverse complement strand
TCATGAAATTTTCCTAGCCTTTTTGTGAACTTAATTTTGCTTTTTCTTTGTAGCAAGTAAGTGATCTAAATAAACGGATTTAAGTTGTTTACTAGCCAGCGCTTGTTTAAGTGGTGGCAAATTCAAAATAACAGATAAGATAGCTGCCATCATACGATGACTTTTGTAGGCTTTAGTATCAAAAATTAAATAAGGGAGTGTGCCTTTTTCAATAGCCATAAGAACGGTTCGATGAGTTGTATTAGCTGGGGTTAGAATTTGTTGTTCTCGTCTATTAAGATGAATTGCTTTCTTAGGACAGTTTCGCACGCAAACACCACATCCAAGACAAATATTAGGGTTTGGTGCAAGGTAAGTATTGCCTTGTTCGTTCGTTATAGGCTCAATACAAGCAACAGGGCAGACTTTTTGGCATTTGCCACAATGTACGCATAAATCGTCATCAATACTTGGGATAAAAGCAGTTGTTTCAATAGGATTCATGATGCCAAAACGTTTAGCAGTAGTCATGGCCTCACAACAGCAACCACAGCAATTACATAAAAAAGAGCCGCCTTCGCGCACATTTTCACCACATTGTACTAGGTTGTAGTCATAGCACATATGGATGATATCCATGGCTTCTTTAGCATCAATTATTCGTCCATAACCTTGTTTAGTTAAAGAACGTGCTGTAGCGCCAAAGGTCATACAAGTTTCCATAGGTGCATAACAATCATGACCTAAATGGTGTTCCTTATGACGGCAATAACATAGGCTTAGGCTAATATCTCTAGCATTTTCAATAAGATAGCTTGTCCGTTCAAAATCTAAAACATGAATAGCATTTTCCCTAGACAAAACGCCTTCTTGAACAAAGGCTCTTCCAAATTTAGTTTCGGTAGAAAAGAATAAATCCTTAATGAAATCTTCTTCTACATTAAGGTATTGATGATAAAGAGTACTTAGGAGCTGTTGATCCATATGTCCATGGGTGCGCATTAATGAAAATTCAAAGAATCCAATCATAGGAGGAGGTAAAAAGTAAGTCGTTTGTCCTTCTTGCGTTAAATCGAGTAAAACGCCTTTACTACATAAATTTTCTAATTGCAGTTGAGCTTGGTATTCGCTTATATTCCATACTTTTGCTGCTTTTTTCACGGTAAAAGGACGAACAGGTAGAAGTGCAGCCATTTTAGCCTCTTCTTCTGAAAAAAGTAAATTTAAAATTTGATAAAGGGTTTTAGAAGATGGAGCACCTTGAGGAAATAAATTTAAGCGTTCTTCTAAACTTTTATAAGCTTCTTTACCAACGATATGACTCATATAATTAGCCTCCATTTAGTCTGTTTCATATAAGTATTGTTTTCTTTCTTAATATTTAAACTTTACCATGCTTAAAATATAAAATCAAATAGCACCTATTAAAGACTAAGTTTGTATGTATAGACATGTTAGAAAAGTGGATAAAAAAGAACATGAAATAAAGAGAGAATATTAGAAATACCATTGTGAATAGGAAAGTGATTTTATAGTATAAAGTAGTATTTTACTTAGAAAAATATAGAGGAAAGATACTAGGGAGGAATAAAAGTGGTAGATCCAAATGCAACAAAAGAAACTAAAAAAGTGTATGCTTATTTAAAAAGTATTCAGGGAAAAGCTATGCTATTTGGTCATCAGAATACAACCAGTAGTGGTGCAACTATCCAAGTGCAAAATGGAGATGAATCAGATGTTGCACATTTAGTAGGTGATTTTCCAGCTGTTTATGGATGGGATACATTAGCATTGATTGGTAAGGAAGGAAGTTATGAGGACCTTAAGGTATGGGTACAGAAGGCAGCTACTAGAGGTGGTATTGTGACAATTAGTGCGCATATGCTTAATCCTAAGACAGGAGGTCTTTTTAATGAGATAGCAGGGAATGAAGTAGCTGAAATCTTGACATTTAAAGGTGAAACTTTTAAAAGATTTAAAGCCCATTTAGATTTATTTGCTCAGTTTGCAAGTGAGGTTAAATTACCTAATGGTCATTCAGTGCCACTTTTGTTTCGACCTTTTCATGAACATTCAGGGAGCTGGTTTTGGTGGGGGAAAGATCATTGCAGCAAAGCACAATTTATAGAGCTATTTCAATACACAATAGATTATTTAAAAGAAACCAAGAAACTACATAATTTATTGTATGTCTATTCACCAAATGGACATTTTGAAGATGAAGAAGATTACTTAGATCGTTATCCGGGAGCAGATTATATTGATATTTTAGGGGTTGATATGTATCATGATAAACCTGAGCGAGAAGATGGATGGTTACAAGCTTTTATAAAAGATTGTCAAATTATTACTCGAATTGCTAAAGTACAAGGAAAAGTAGGGGCCATTACAGAAGTTGGGGTACGTTTTAATGCAGATGAGCGTGGCTGGGCACTTGCACACAATGAAATTCCAGACTGGTATACGTGGCTTTTACAGGCTATTAAAGAAGACCCTTTAGCAAGACAAATGACATATATGCTTAATTGGTGGAATGGACCAAATGGTACATTTTGGGTGCCTTATAAAGGACATGAAATGGCAGAAAACTTTAAGACATTTTATGAAGATGAGTATATGATTTTTAATAAATCTCTAAGCAAACTGTATGAAGAAGAAATAGAGTGAAATAATTGGGAAGGATATGATGAGAAGATAAATTCTAAAGTAGAGCTTTAATAAAAAAATGATCCCTAGTTATCTAAAGTGATCAAATACAATATAAATAAAGAATAAAAGGCAGTGAAAATGGTAGAAACATTTTCGCTGCCTTTTAAGTGCGATCAGTATAAGCTATATCGCTTGTATTTCTTGTGGACAAGGATGTTGCAAATATTTACGGCGGATAATCCAATAACAAATCAGATGAGCCGTAAAAGTAATAATCCATGTAATCGGATAAGAAATATACAGTGTCCAAAGGCTATGGTGTGCTTTAAAAATGGTAAAAATCCAAAGGATACGGAGACCACAAGCGCCAATTAATGAAACAATCATAGGCAGCATAGAAAAACCTAATCCTCTTAAAGAACCTACAATGACATCCATCATACCACATAAGAAGTAGGAGGTACAAATAATAGACATACGTTTTAGACCATAACTGATTACTTCAGGGTCTGAAGAATAAATGCTAAGGAGACTAGAACCAAACTGAAAGGCAAAAAAGCCCATCCCTAATCCAATCCCTGAAACAAGGGCTAGACAAATAGCAAGTATTTTACCAATACGATGATATTGCTTAGCACCATAGTTTTGACTTGTAAAACTTAAAGCAGTTTGATGAATAGAATTCATGGATATGTAAATAAAACTTTCAATATTAGAAGCAGCTGTATTACCTGCCATAGCAATAGAACCAAAGCCGTTGATAGAAGATTGAATTAGTACATTAGAAATAGAAAAAATAGAACCTTGCAGACCAGCAGGAAGACCAATTTTTAAAATTTCAATAACCTTATCTGGGTAGAGGCGAAGGGCATGTAAATCTAAATGACATGCGCCTTCTTGGTGCATTAAGCTTACAATAATCATGAAGGCAGAAACATATTGTGCTATCACTGTTGCTAGAGCGACCCCAGCTACATTCATCTTAAATACAATAACAAAACAAAGATTGAGTACCACATTAATCACACCAGCACAGGCTAAAAAATATAAAGGACGTTTGGTATCGCCAATAGCTCTTAAAATGGCACTTCCAAAGTTATATAGCATCATGGCTGGCATACCTAAAAAATAAATTTTCATATAAAGTGTGGCAAGTCTTAAAACATCATTCGGTGTACCCATAAGTGTTAAAAGTGGATCTGCAAGCATAACGCCTATAAAAGATAAAGCTAAGCCACTAATGAGACTTAGTAAAATAGAAGTATGCAATGTTTCAGAAGTTGCCTTTATATTTTTAGCACCATAATAGCGTGCAATGAGTACATTACTGCCTATAGATAGCCCCATAAAAAGATTAGTTAGTAAATTAATGAGCGAACTCGTAGCACCTACTGCTGCAAGTGATGTACTACCAGCATATTGACCGACCACTACAATATCTGCGGCATTAAATAAAAGTTGTAAAATACCAGATAACATAAGTGGAATTGAAAAAACAAGAATTTTACGCCATAAAGGACCATGACATAAATCCATTTCATAAGATTTTTTTAACATAATAATTACCTGATTCTTTCTAATAATTTATTAAACGCTGTTATTATAGCATGTTTTCTTAATAAAAAGTATAATAGTTTTGATATTTGGAAATTAAACTCATATAAAGTATTAAAAAAGAAGAGGAGTAGATAGAAATGAAAACGTGGTTTAAGACCCATACCTATTGCCTTTCACTATTGTATTTTGTGTTTTATTTAAGTGCCTTCTTTTTGCTAGAGCAGTTTTCGGTCCCTAAATACACGATTCACTGCATTGTAGATGATTGGATTCCATTTTGTGAAATTTTTATTATACCATACTTTATTTGGTTTATTTTACTTATTGGGGCACTGGGTTATTATTTATTTAAGCAGAAAGAAGATTTTCAGAATCTATGTTTTCTTATGTTTATAGGCATGACAATTTGTATTGTAATTTATGCGATTTTTCCTAATGGGCTATCCCTTAGAAGCGATCTACCAAGAGATAATATATTCTGTAAATGGGTGTCACTACTCTATCTTATAGATACGCCTACTAATGTATGTCCTTCGATTCACGTTTCTAGTACCATTGCGATTTATGAAGTGACTAAACGTTCAGTGTGTTTTAAAGAAAGAAAAGGCATTGTCTTAAGCGTGGGGCTTTTAGCTTGGCTTATTTGTCTTTCCACACTTTTCTTAAAACAACATTCTATTATTGATGTTGTTTTAGGCTATGTACTGAGTAAAATACTTGCTAAGATTACTTATGAGACGAATTGGCGCCGTTTTATAGCGCAAGTAGGCTTGAAAAAGTTATTATAGACAGGATTATAAAATAATAAGAAAAAATATTTGAAGTAGGGGAGGAGCTTAAGTGGCTTCAAGTAAAGAGTTTGTTTCTTCTAAAAAGAAAACAAAAGAGGTACAGGCAGTAAATGATATAGAGGAGGGAAGTAATGCGCAAAAAGTTGTAGCGAATAAAAAGCTAAAAGAGGATAGGTTAATAAATTTACCAAATATAGGGAAAATATTAGAAAAACAACTTAAAGAAGTTGGGATTAATACACTAGAAGATTTAAAAACAATAGGCAGTCAACAGGCATGGCTTCGCATTTTAAAAATAGATGAGTCTGCTTGTTATAATCGCTTATGTGCATTAGAGGGGGCGTTACAAGGCATACGATGGCATCAGTTGTCCGATGAAAAGAAAGCAGAACTTAAAGCTTTTTATACAAAATATAAAGCTTAGTATAAGCTTTTATTTGTGATTGAAATGAGACCATGCGTTTAATAGGGTCTCTTCATCAATAATATCAATGGCTTGACCCTGAGCTTTTAAAAGAAGTGCACGTCGCAGTTTAGAAGATAGTGTATCTAAAGGTAAAAGTTCAGGGTTTTTGACATTTGTAAGAATAGCATTGGTCTTACAATTAACTGAGCTTGTATAAGTGGCTCCCAGAGCATGTAATCTTTTAACAGCATCGACACGTACCATGCTTTCTAAAGCGCCAGTTAAGCAAATAACTTTATCTGTAAAATCATAGTGTAGTGTGGTAGGTATTAATCCATTGGATGAGGCTATAAGATCGGAATCAGAAGGAGATTCGGTAGTAGCCTTAGAATGTGATTTTAATGAACCGTTAAAAGTAGGCCATATAATAGGTAGAGAGCCATTTGTAGGGATTTCACCTAATTGAAGTTGTAAGCTTTCTAGTAGGTCATACATTGTAAAAACATTTTGTGATTGCATCAGAGCACGAATAAGTGCAACTATAAACATGGCATCACTTGCTGACTGTTTACTAGAAGGAGAATAACCTAAGTATTCTTTTAGTTTATCTAAGCTATGACCAGTACATAGTGGATAAATACGTTTACTCATTATTAATGTGCAGCCTATTTGGCATTTAGGATAGTCTAACTGATAGTAGTTTAGTACTTTTAATAACATAGAAATGATCCAAATAGATTTATGACTAAAGAGTACTTTATTTTGTAAATAAGGTAAAATATCATCCCAAACTTCAGTAAGGGAAGGGGCATCTATAAAATCAGAAAGTTGTATACCATAGCGAGACTGGCAGATTGGACTAATAGAAAGTGTATCAGGACTGATGAGCCAACTTTTTTGTTCAAGAATATGTTTGTTATGCATTTCAATGAGTTCAATGGCGCATAAGCTTTCAGGTGATTCGTTGGCAAATTTAAGATGAAGGATTGTATAATACATGGTGTTTCTCCTTTGATTAAGTTAACTTATTTTATCATATATTGGAAAAAAGGAGTAGGGATTGGTCAAAAGTGATTAAAAAGTGTACAATAGTAAAATGAACAAACATTAAAGGAGTAGAATGGTGAGTGAAGGATTAACTTTAACGGCGTGTCAATTATGCCCAAGAAATTGCAAAGTCAATCGTGAGAGTGGACAAAAAGGCTATTGCCATGAAACAGCCGAATTGGTAGTTGGAAGAGCCGCGCTCCATCATTGGGAGGAACCTTGCATTTCTGGAACCAAGGGGTCTGGCGCCGTTTTTTTCTCGGGATGTACGATGGGGTGTGTTTTTTGTCAAAATCATATTCTTTCCAAAGGGGATGCAGGCAAGGCACTTTCTATAGAGCGTTTAGCAGAAATTTTTATAGAGCTTCAAAATCAAGAAGCACATAACATTAATTTAGTAACACCTACCCACTATACTTTGCAAATCACAGAAGCCTTAACGATTGCAAAGAAGCATGGGCTTACAATACCCATTATATACAACTGTAGTGGATATGAAAAAGTTGAGACCTTAAGATTATTAGAAGGGTTAGTAGATGTCTATTTACCTGATTTTAAGTATTATAGTGAGGATTTAGCAAAAAAATATTCTAAGGCACCCCGTTATTTTGAGTATGCCTCAATGGCTATAGCAGAAATGGTACGACAAGTAGGTAAAGCTCAGTTTAATGAAGAAGGGATGATTCAAAAAGGCGTAATTGTAAGACATTTACTATTACCGGGTGGGCTTATAGATTCTAAGGCCGTAGTAAGATATTTATATGAAACCTTTGGAGATTCTATTTGGCTCAGCTTAATGAATCAATATACGCCATTAGAGCATGTAGCTGATTATCCAGAACTAAACCGAAAAGTCACAAGGAGAGCCTATAATCGCTTAATAGATTTTGCACTTGCATTAGGTGTAGAAAATGGATTTATTCAAGAAGGGGAGACGGCCAAAGAAAGTTTTATTCCCTTGTTTAATGGTGAAGGAATATAGGTGGCATGAAGAAAGGAATAAAATCAATGAAAAAACAATATAGAATTAATCATGAATGTGTAGGATGTGGTGCATGTAAAACAATTTGTCCCAAACATTGTATTAGCAAAGGGCAGCCCTATGTGATTAAGCAAAGCGCATGTATAGGATGTGGTTTATGTGTGACGCGTTGCTGGAGAAATGTTATTGAGCTAGTAGAAAGCACTTCAGCATAGATGATAAAAGATAAAAGAGCTCATAAAGCGTTAAAATAAAAGTGAGGAATATTGGATAAATGATTTTGAGGTATGATAATCTATTCTCTAAGATAAAGAAGATGGACTATCATACCTTTATTTTTATAAGGATAAGAGAGGTGATAAGAGAAGGAATAGACAAATAATAGTGCTAGAATATGTATAAAGTATACAATTGTAGATAAGGTTATTGATGAAGATATAAAAATAAATTATAATCATATAAAAAATATAAAGGAGTACACAAATGAAAATTGCATTAATTAATGAAAATAGTCAGGCAGCTAAAAATAGTATAATTGAAGCTGCTCTTAAAAAAGTAGTAGAAGCAAAAAGCCATGAAGTATTTAACTATGGTATGTATACAGGTGAAGATAAAGCACAACTTACATATGTACAAGCTGGACTTTTAACAGCAATTTTAATTAATAGTAAAGCTGCGGATTTTGTAGTAACAGGTTGTGGTACAGGTATGGGTGCAATGCTTGCAGCAAACTCATTCCCAGGGGTTGTATGTGGCCATGCACAAGATCCAGTAGATGCATTCACATTCTCTCAAATCAATGCAGGAAATGCACTTGCATTACCATTTGCAAAAGGATTTGGTTGGGGTGCAGAATTAAACTTAGAATATATCTTTGAAAAATTATTTGGACAAGAAATGGGACAAGGCTATCCAAAAGAAAGAGCACAAATTATGGCTAAAAACAGAAATATCCTTAATGATGTGAAAAAAATCACACATAAAGATATGATGTCTATTCTTAAAGAGATCGATCAAGAGTTTTTAAAAGCAACAATTAGTGGTGAAAGATTCCAAGAATATTTCTTTGCAAATTGCCAAGATGAAGAAATGGCAGCTTACTTAAAAGAAGTATTAAATGCATAATAAGAAGATAAGAGGGTATCTCCAATCATTTAAAGATGATTGGGATACCCTCTTATTTTAAAATCATGTACCACAAAAAGTTTTATAGCCACAACTTGTTTGTTTGACCACAAGTAAATCTTCAGCATAAGCTCCAGTATAGTCATAAGGGGAACGAAGTGCTTTAAGTAGTTCATTCATAATCTTATAGTTGTGATGATTTGTAGCTGCTGCTAAAGCTTCTTCTACTTTATGATTACGTGGAATGACTACTGGATTATGGGTCATCATCAATTTTTGAATGTTTTCCTTGGAAACTGCTTGAGCATTTAATCGATTTTGCCATTTGGTTTCCCAGGTCTTAAAGTCTTCAGCTTGAGAAAAATCTAAGGAGGCTTGTTGGCCTAGGGTTAATAAGCGGAAAGTATTGGTATAGTCGGCTTTATAGGTCTCCATTAAATGAAGAAGGGATTGGATTAAGTCTAAATCATCATCTTGTGTTTCTTGGAGGCCTAATTTAGCACACATACCTTCTATCCAAAAAGTATCATATTGTTGTTTAAATCCATTGAGGGTTTCTTGTGCTATTTTTACTGATTCCTTAGCATCGCTATGGAGAAGTGGTAATAAGGTCTCAGCAAATCGCGCTAAATCCCAGCCTGCCATAATAGGTTGCTGTCCATAAGCATAACGACCCTCACGATCAATCGAACTAAAAACTGTTTTAGGATCATAAATATCCATAAAAGCACAAGGGCCATAGTCAATAGTTTCGCCACTAATAGTCATATTGTCTGTATTCATTACACCATGAATAAAGCCAACAAGCTGCCATATAGCAATAAGTGATGCTTGACGTTTTACAACTTGTTCTAACAAATATAAGTAGGGATTAGATTGGTTTGGACAGGGATTAAAAAGTCTTTCTAGAGTATAATCTGCTAATGCTTTAAGATCATTTATAGTGCCCCACTTAGCAACATATTGAAAGGTACCCACACGTATATGGCTCTTGGCAATACGAGTTAAGATGGCCCCCTCTAGTGGTACTTCACGCTGAATCATCTCTCCTGTTGTAACAACAGCTAAACTACGTGTAGTAGGAATTCCTAAAGCGTCCATGGCTTCACTTATAATGTATTCTCTTAACATAGGACCTAAAGCAGCTTTACCATCTCCACCTCTTGAATAAGGTGTTCTTCCAGAGCCCTTTAGCTGAACATCGTATTTTTCTCCATGAGGTGTAATATATTCACCTAGAAGAAGCGCACGACCATCCCCTAATTTAGTAAAATAGCCGAATTGATGTCCAGCGTAAGCTTGTGCAATAGGTGGTTCTTCAAAAGGACCATTACCTGAAAAAAACTGAGTTCCTGCATCACTTTGCAGGCGTGTTACATCCATTCCTAATGTTTGGGCGAGCTTAGTATTGAGTACAATCAGCTTAGGAGAGGGAACATGGGCTGGCATCTGCTTAGTGAATAAATGATTTGGTAAGCTTGTATAGGTATGTTCTAATTTTATAATTGGATTTAAAGATTTTTCTATCTCGTTCATGATGTCATCCCCTTGTGATCAATTTGGTATATAAATAGTTATGATATCTTTCTCTTAGTGTCTACAAAGTACTTGTTATTATGCTTAACCAATGGAGATTATCTATTCTAATTTAAGGTATTAAAAAAGTTAAATTGGGTAGAAGATTAGAAGGTAGACAAATAACTCGGAAATTGATATAATTATACCATAATTTGGAAAAAATAAACAATAAAACATTCAAGGTGGACAGTTAAAAAGAGATAAAACTTAAGAAAGTAAAGGTGATTTAGTTGGCAAAGATATGGTATGAGGGAAATTTAAATATTGAAGGGAATAAAAGAGTTTTCAATGAGTCGATTTATTATATAAGAGGAGTTATTAGTGTAGATGATGTACGTTATGAACGTTATGCTCTGCAAACGCATTTTGTAGAAGAGGGAGAAGATTATCATCAGCTTATTAAGAAGTATGTGATGCCACTTTATAGAGAGGGTGACATCCTATCCATTAGTGAGAAGGTTATTGGCATGTGTCAAAAACAAACGGTACATAAAGAAGCAGTCCATTTAGGGTTTTGGGCAAAGTTTTTATCTAAGTTTGCAACCAAAACAAGAAGTGGTATTGGAATGGATGAGCCCTATAAGTTACAACTAGTGATTAATATGAAAGGTATTTGGAGAGTATTAGGCGCTTGTATAGTAGGCGTATTAGGAAAATGCATTGGAAAAAAAGGCTTGTTTTATGTTTGCCTAGGAAAAGAAGTAGCAGGAATAGATGGATTTTATGAACATTCCGCTTTTCGGCGTTATCACTCTTTAGCTGTTTTATCACCTAAAGAGCCTGATAAGGTATGTGATGAGATTGAGGTGAACTTTGGTATTCCAACAATGATTGTTGATGCTAATGATATCAGCGTAGATATTTTAGGAAGTAGTAGCTATCTAAAAGGAAGAGAAGAAGCATTAAAGGCCATGATTCAAGATAATCCAGCAGGTCAAGATGATGAATGTACCCCATTTATTCTCATTAGAAATATCTATAATGAAGAGGCAGAAGATTATATCCCCATCGAAGAGGTTGCCTGTACAAGAGCATAAAGAGATAGAGAATTTAAAGAAGAACTAGAAGAATACACAATAAAGGACATTATTTAGAAAGGCTAATAGAAATGATTTTAACCATTTATGAGTACATAAAGTAAAAGCGCTTCCAAACAAACAGAGGTTTAGGAAGCGCTTTTGTTTTGCTATATTTTATTCAGCAGGCTTTAAATGTGTTTCACGTAAAACTACTTCTGGATTACGTTCTTGAATTTGACGAACAGACCATTCAAATTCACAAAGAAGAACAGGTTCACCTTCTGGAGTTTCTACTAAAGTAGAGTCCATAGAACCTTTAAATTTATCATAGTTAAAGTCTTCAGCTTCGATCCAACGAATAAAACGATATGGTAAGCGTTGCATTTTAATTTCTACACCATATTCATTTTTAAGACGATATTCTAAAACTTCAAATTGGAGGACACCAACTACCCCTACGATTAATTCTTCAGTACCTGTAAGGTGTGGTCTAAACACTTGAATAGAACCTTCTTCAGCAAGTTGAAGAATGCCTTTCATAAATTGTTTACGTTTTAAAGCATTTAAAGTAGAAACACGCATAAAGTGTTCTGGAGCGAATTGAGGAATCCCTTCATAGAAGAGTTTTTTGTTATCGCTACAAAGTGTATCACCAATATTAAAGATACCCGGATCATGAATACCGATAATATCTCCTGGATAAGCTGTATCTACTGTAGCACGGTCTTGTGCTAAGAATTGTTGTGGTTGAGCAAGTTTTACTTTTTTACCTTTTTGAACAAGGTTAACCATCATTCCTTTTTCAAAGACACCAGAACAAATACGAAGGAATGCAATACGGTCTCTATGAGCAGGATTCATATTGGCTTGAATTTTGAAAATGAAACCTGAGAAATAATCTTCTGTTGGCTCAATTGGACCAAGATTACTTTTACGTGGTTGTGGTGGTGTTGTAATATCGAGGAAGGCTTCAAGGAATGGTTCTACCCCAAAGTTTGTTAAAGCACTTCCGAAGAAGACAGGTGTTAAATCACCATTTAAAATACGTTCTTCTTCATAAGCATCACCTGCTACATCAAGAAGCTCTAGATCTTCTGTTAATTTTTCATGTAAGTAATCACCAAGGAGTTCTTTGATTTGTGGATCATCTACTTCACCTTTTACAGCGCCTACAATAGATTCACCATGGTTTCCTTCATCAAATAACTCAATTTGCTTTTTACGACGGTTATAAACCCCTTTAAATTCTTTCCCGCTACCAATAGGCCAGTCCATAGGATAAGAACGAATCCCTAATACATTTTCAAGTTCTTCTAAAAGTTCAAATGGGTCTTTACCATGAGCATCCATTTTATTGATGAAAGTAAAGATAGGAATCCCACGCATTTTACAAACCTTGAAAAGCTTCTTTGTTTGTTCCTCAACCCCTTTAGCGGCATCGATAACCATTACCGCACTATCTGCAGCAACAAGTGTACGGTAAGTATCCTCACTGAAGTCCTGATGCCCAGGTGTATCTAGAATATTGATACAGAAATTGTTGTAGTTAAATTGAAGCACACTGGAAGTAACCGAAATCCCTCTTTGTTTTTCAATTTCCATCCAGTCAGATACTGCATGTTTTTGGGAACGTCTAGATTTAACAGAACCAGCCTCTCTAATGGCACCTCCGTAAAGAAGGAATTTCTCAGTTAATGTGGTTTTACCAGCATCAGGGTGAGAAATAATAGCAAAGGTTCTACGTCTTTGAATTTCATTTATTGTGTTTGACATATTAACCATCCTTATATTTTCATTACATTTATAACTATATTATTATCAGGCTAAGCCTTGTGATTGTCAAGTTGAGAGTGAATACACTTAGTATGTGGCACTATAGTATAGTTGATACCAGAGGATATTTGAAAATAAAAAATAAGTAGTAATTAAAATGAGATTTTACTGATAAAGAGAAGATAAAAGAATATTTTATGCAGTAAAGGAAAATAATAGGATATATATGAGATGAAATATAGAAAATGAGGGATTTATATGAAACTAATTAAAAATGGTAAGATTCTTACTATGATAGGGAAAAATTATGAAAAAGGCTGTATTTTAATAAAAGGGAGCAAAATCGCCAAGATTGCTGAGGTTATAGAAGAAACACCGGATATGGAAGTGATTGATGCCAAAGGTGGTTGGGTGATGCCAGGTATTATTGAAGCACACTGCCATGTAGGAATTACAGAAGAAAAGAAAGGTGTTGAAGGGGATGATTGCAATGAGATGACTAATCCTATTACGCCTTTTGTAAGAGCTATTGATGGAATTAATACTTTAGATGCTGCTTTTGATGATGCAGTAAGGGCAGGGATTACATCTATTATGGTTGGACCAGGAAGTGCTAATGTAGTTGGTGGACAATATGTTTTCATGAAAACAAAAGGACGTGTTATTGATGAGCTAATTCTTATGGCGCCAGCAGCTATGAAGGTTGCATTTGGTGAGAATCCTAAAAGAGAATATGGCGGACAACAAAAAATGCCTTGCACCCGAATGGGGATTGCAGCACTTTTAAGAGAAGAAATTGTTAAAGCAAAGCTTTATTTAAAGAAAAAAGAAGCAGGTGGTAAGGATTTTGAACCTGATTTTAGGTTAGAGCCATGGATTCCAGTGCTAAAAAAAGAAATTCCTTTAAAAGCCCATGTACATCGTGCAGATGATATTTTAACAGCCATTCGTATTGCCAAGGAGTTTGATTTACACATGACGCTGGATCACTGTAGTGAAGGATATTTAATACCAGAAGAGGTCAAGCGTTCTGGCTATCCTGCTATTGTAGGACCTGCATTAACAACAAGAAATAAAATAGAAGTACAAAATGTAAGCTTTAAAACACCTGGTATTATAGCCAAAGAAGGCACTAAAATTGCTATTACCACAGACCATCCTGTTACCCCTGTTCAGTACTTACCTAAATGTGCAGGATTTGCAGTTAGAGATGGGCTAAGTCTGGAAGAAGGATTAAAGGCCATTACGATTAATCCAGCTGAAATTTGTGGAGTAGCAGATAGAGTAGGGAGCCTAGAGGTTGGAAAGGATGCAGATATTGCCATATTCGATGATAATCCTATGCAGACTTTAACCCATACACTCTATACATTTATTGATGGTGAAGTTGCATATAGTCATGAGCATGTGCATACGCCTAAAGAAACTTATTAATAAGAACTAATTTATACACTATAAATAAAAAGAGAAAGGAAGTTGGGGTTAAACAAATTTAATAGAGAAAGAAGAGAAAACGTAGATGAACCCATTTGAAGAAAAAGCCGTTCCAATAGAAAAAACCATTGAAGACTGGAACCAAATTTATCCTAAAGCTTATAATAAAAATACAGTAGATCCTTATACTAGATTACGTGTTATTTTAATGAATGGTACAGAATTTGAGGCAAATTGGTTTTCACATCAATTCCATCGCCATTGTAATAATAATGATTTAAGAAGAGAGTTAGCGCTTTCTAGAAGAATTGAAAAGCAACAACAAATGAAAATTGCTAACTTAAAACCTATTGATGAAACCGTACTAGAGCATACCATTGGTTATGAACAGTTGGCTGTTGATTTAACATGTGAACTTGCAAAAAAAGAAAAAAATGAAGTGGTAAAAAAGGCATTAAATTTTGCGCTGTTGGAGGATTTTGATCATTTATATCGTTATTCTGATTTAATGGAATTTGAGACCAATATGCATGCAGAAAAATTAGTGGGCTGCTATACAGAGATTATGCCAGCTAGACCAACCATTGCCCATCATAGACATCCGTATGATTCAGTTAAACCATTTGTCAATTATAAAGAAGCAGATTTATTAACGAAATTACAAATAGGCATTATCACTGCTGCAGAACAACAAACTATGAACTACTATATGAATGTTAGCCCAGTCTATTTAACAGATATAGGCCGTAAACTTTATCAAGAAATAGGACTTGTAGAAGAGCAGCATGTTTCTGAATATGGTTCTTTAAAAGATCCAAACTGTACTTGGTTAGAGGAACTTTTAATGCACGAGTATACAGAATGCTATTTATACTATTCTTGTTATCAAGATGAAGTAGATCCAGATATTAAAAAGATTTGGGAATGTCATTTCCATCAAGAAGTAGCACAACTTCATAAGGCTGCAGAACTGCTGAAACAATATGAAGGACGAGAATGGCAACAAGTAATTCCAGATGCAACTTTTCCAGAACTATTACATCTTGGACCTAATAAAGAGTATGTAAGAGATGTATTGAATCGTACAGTACGTTTAACACAAGATAAAGAAGATTATACAGAGGTAGATAACTTACCAGATGATGCAAGATTTTTTAAATATCAAGAAAAAGTAAATGATCCTACAAGCAATGTAACGAGCCATTTAGTTATTAATCAAGAAATTAGTAAACGTGGCGAAGATTATCGTTTTGAAGAAGCCCTCAATCCAATAGAATGTTTACGTGACCGTACATGTGATCAAATTCAGTTAGGTAGAGTAAAAGGCGTCTAAGAATCAACCAAAATAAAAAATGAGAGATTGGACATAGGCAATCTCTCATTTTTATTTTTCCTCTAATCAAAAAAGGACTTTAGTTATAGATTATAAGTATACTTTAGGAGCGTCCATGAAATATATTTTTACATTTAGGACAAGTAATAGAAATATTCCCTTTCCCCTTTGGTACACGTAATGTTTGTTTACAACTAGGACATTTAAAATAACGATGAGTTTTTCTTTCATTAAAACGTTTCTTTAAGACTTGAAAACGCTTTATAATCGGTGTATAGAAGCGAATAAACTTAAAGTTTTCTTGTTGGCGCTTATAAATATTTTTACTAAAAACGCGAAAATAACAAAGAACAATAGGAATGAGTGGAATAAGCCTAATAAGAATAAAGCGAAAAGGCATGGTTACTAGGCATAGGAATAAACCTAAACCTAATAGTGAAAGTGATAGTTGATCAGTTCCATAGCGTCCTATCATAAATTTTTTAAAACGATCCATATTGTATCCCCTCCTGTCAGTCTGATATGAGGTAGTATAAATCAAATACATTAAGAAATTATATAGATGATTTTTTGATTAAAGAGAAAGAAGTCGTTATAATAGAGAGAAAATAATCCTTATCTTAAAAGGATGCTTAAAAAGACCATATGAGATACAAAAAATACGAGAGATGAAACTAGAAAGGAAAGTGGGATGAAGATTAATACAGTATATTTAGCACAAGATTGGATGAAGCGTTTTGTTAAGGAGGGAAACTTTTGTATCGATGCTACAGCTGGTAGAGGAAATGATACAGCGTTCTTATGTGAATTAGTAGGTGCTACAGGAAAAGTGATTGCATTTGATATTCAAGAAGAAGCAGTAGCAAGTACTAAAGCACTTTTACAAGAGAAAGGTTATAATGCAGAGGTATATTTAGAAAGCCATACTAAGATGGCACACTATGCTAGTGAAGCCAGTGTAGATGGTATGATGTTTAATTTTGGCTACTTACCAGGTGGGGATCATCAGATTTGTACCCAAAAAGAAGAAAGTATTCGTGCAATAGAAGAAGGGCTTAGACTTTTAAAATTGGATGGTGCTATGGCACTTTGTATTTATCATGGTGGGGATACAGGGTTTGAAGAGAAGGATGCGATTATGGCATATCTTAAGACTATCGATTCTAAAAAATATACAGTTATAGTAAGTGAGTTTTATAATCGTCCAAACTGTCCGCCAATTTTTGTGGGAATTAAAAGAGACAAGATCTAGAGCGGTAGAATAGATGTGAGCTTAATGCAGAAGATAACCGTCTATAGATGTTTATAAATAAAAATAGATAAGAAGATTAATATAAGGGGAGATTGAAGTGAAACTATTAACTTACTCAGAAAATGGAATAGAAAAAGTAGGTGTATTAACCCAAGATCAGGCACATGTTGTTTCTATTGAGGAGGCAGGACTAAGTTATAAGACGATGAATGCGTTCATTCAAAATATAACCATAGAGGAAAAGCAAGTTTTAGAAAACTATATAAAAGAAAATAAGGGGATTCTGAAAGATGCAATCCAAATACAGGCCCCTATCCCACACCCACAACAAGATATTATTTGTTTAGGGATTAATTATATGGCACATGCAGTAGAATCTGCACGATATAAAGAAGAAGCTTTTGGAGGAGAAAGACCTTATGCTGTTTATTTTTCAAAGCGTGTGAATCGTGCAGGCGCAGATGGAAGTATTATTCCTGCGTATGAAAATCTAGTAGATAGCTTAGACTATGAGGTAGAGTTAGCCGTAATTATTGGTAAGGATGCTAAAAATGTCCGTCAAGAAGATGCCTTTGAGTATGTATTTGGTTATACCATTATTAATGATGTCAGTGCAAGGAATTTACAGACACGCCATAAACAATGGTATTTTGGGAAGAGTCTAGATGGATTTTTGCCAATGGGACCATATATTGTAACTGAGGATTGTTTTACAAGACCACCAGTATTATCTATTTGTTCTAGAGTTAATGGTGAACTTAGGCAAAATGCAACTACCGACCTTTTGATTTTTGGAATTAGTCATGTAATTTCAGAGCTTTCACAAGGTATGACTTTAAAAGCGGGGACTATTATTGCCATGGGAACACCAGCAGGTGTAGGAATGGGGATGCAGCCACCTCAGTTTTTAAAGTCAGGGGATGAAATTACTTGTGAAATTGAAGGGATTGGTTCATTAACAAATTATGTGAGGTAGAAAAAGTGAGAGATATTACATTAGATAAAGGGAAGATATTTAGACATTTTAAAGGTGATTACTATTTGATGATGGATTTAGTCAAACATTCAGAGACACAAGAAATATTAGTACTTTATAAAGCTCTTTATGGGGACTGTGGACTATTTGTTAGACCATATCAAATGTTTATAGAAGAAGTGCCGTCGGAAAAAGAAAATCCAACAGGTCAAAAGTATCGTTTTGAATGTGTAGAAGTCCAAAGTGTAAAATAAATTTAAGAAGTATATATGCCGTGTTCAGTATCTGAGCACGGCATATATACTTTGAAAAAGATGGAAATTAGGATTGGATAAAAAAAGTAAAAGAAAAAATTTTATTCGTACAAATTGGTTAGAATTCTAATAATGTTTTTTAAGTAAAATAAAGGTTAATTGATGTCAAGAAGAAAATTTATTTATCCATTTTACAAGAGATGCTTAATGGACAAGGGAAAGAAAAAATGATATATTTTGTTAGAAAATATACCAAGAGATATAAGAAAAAATACACAAATAATATAAGGAACAAACATAGATAGGATGGAGAATATGCAAGTAATTAAGAGAGATGGTAACCAAGTTGCGTTTAATGAAGTAAAGATTTATGAAGCTATTTTAAAAGCCATGAAATATGGAAGTGGTATTGTAGATAAACAAATTGCAAAAAAAATAGCAGAAGAAATACATGCAATTGTATCTACATTGCCAGCTAATCCTACTATATTTCAAATAGAAACTTATGTTTATTTAAAATTAATTGAAAATGGACATGAGCTAACGGCTAAAGCTTATGAAGGGTATCGTGCCATCCAAGCGTTTAAGAGAGAAACCAATACAACAGATCATAGTATTTTAGGGCTTATTGATTTAACCAATGAAGAAGTTATGAATGAAAATTCTAATAAAAATGCAATGATGGCTTCTACTCAACGAGACCTCATTGCAGGAGAAGTATCTAAAGATATTTCTAGAAGAAAAAAATTACCAGCCCGTATTGTTCAAGCTCATGATGAGGGAGTTTTACATTTCCATGATATGGATTACTTTATGCAATCTATTTTTAACTGTTGCCTAATTAACATCAAAGATATGCTAGATAATGGAACGGTTATTAATGGACGCATGATTGAATCACCTAAGAGCTTCCAAGTAGCATGTACGGTTATGACTCAGATTATTGCTCAAGTGGCAAGTAGTCAATATGGAGGACAATCTGTTGACATTAGACATTTAGGAAAATACCTTAGAAAGAGTCGTGAAAAATATAAGGTATTACTTCAAGATACAATTACTGATGAAGTAGAGTGTAGAAAAGCTGTTGAGGCACTACTAAAAAAAGAACTTCAGTCAGGTGTTCAAACTATTCAATATCAAATTAATACGTTAATGACAACCAATGGTCAAAGTCCATTTGTTACATTATTCTTAAATATTGAAGAAGAGGACGAATACGTAGAAGAAGTAGTATTGATTGTAAAAGAAATTCTAGCACAACGTTTAGAAGGTATTAAAAATGAAAAAGGTATTTATACAACACCAACATTCCCTAAATTGATCTATGTTCTACATGAACATAATGCACTTGAAGGCGGTAAATATGACGAAGTAACAGAACTGGCTGCAGCTTGTAGCGCAAAGCGTCTATACCCAGATTATATTTCAGCAAAAGAGATGCGTAAGATTTATGAAGGGAATGTTTTTTCATGTATGGGATGTAGAAGTTTCCTCTCTCCATGGAAAGATGAAAAAGGAGAATATAAATTTGAGGGTAGATTTAATCAGGGGGTAGTGAGTTTGAATTTACCACAAATTGGTATCATTGCAAGAGGGAATGAAGAAGTGTTCTGGAACCTTCTAGATAATCGTTTAGAGTTATGTTATGAAGCTTTAATGTGTCGCCATAAAGCGTTATTAGGAACACTTTCAGATGAATCACCAATTCACTGGCAGCATGGAGCTATTGCAAGGCTAGAAAAAGGAGAAAAAATTGATAAGCTTCTGATGGATGGCTATTCAACAATTTCTTTAGGTTATATTGGCCTGTATGAACTAACAAAGATTATGACAGGTGTATCTCACACAGAGCCTGTTGGAGAAGCCTTTGCGCTTAAAGTAATGAAGCATATGGCAGACACTACTAATAAGTGGAAAAAGGAAACAGGTCTTGGATTTGGTTTATATGGAAGTCCAGCAGAATCATTATGTTACCGTTTTGCTAAAATTGACCGCATGAAATTTGGTGAAATTAAAGACATTACAGATAAAGGTTATTATACAAATAGCTATCATGTTGATGTGAGAGAGGAAATTGATGCCTTTTCAAAATTAATTTTTGAAAGTCAATTCCAACCTATTTCAACAGGTGGTTGTATTTCTTATATTGAGATTCCACCAGTACAACACAATTTAGATGCTTTAAAACAACTGATCAATTTTATTTATCATAATATCCAATATGCAGAGTTTAATACAAAATCAGATTGCTGTCATATTTGTCATTATGAAGGTGAAATGATTGTAAATGATCATTTAGAGTGGGAATGTCCAAACTGCCACAATAAAGACCAAAGTCAAATGAACGTTATTCGACGTACTTGTGGGTATTTAGGTGGAAACTACTGGAACAAAGGAAAAACACAAGAAATCAAAAATCGTGTATTACATTTATAATAAAAAGAGGGTAAACGATGTACTATGCACAAATGAGGAAATATGATATTGCAAATGGCTTAGGCATTCGGACTACTTTATTTGTATCGGGATGTACCCATCATTGTCCAGGGTGTTTTAATCAGGAATATCAAGATTTTAAATATGGTACTTTATGGGATGAAGTAGCAGAAGAAACATTTATGAGCTATGTAAAGAATCCTAATGTTCATGGTGTGACTATTTTAGGTGGAGAGCCTATGGAACAAGATAATCACTTACTTCAGTTACTAGAGCGTATTAAAAAAGAAACTGGAAAGCATATATGGATTTATTCAGGAGATACTTTTGAAAAGATTATTAAAGATCCAGCTAAGAGGGAGATTTTAGAGTATTGTGATGTGCTAGTAGATGGACCATTTATAGAAGGCCTAAAAGACTTAAAGCTTCGTTTTAGAGGAAGTAGTAATCAACGTATACTAGATGTAAAGCAATCATTAGTAAACAACAAGCCTATTTTATTGAACTTAAATTAAAGGAGATTAAAAGTGAATAACCAAAAAATATATTTTGCTAAAATGAGAGAAGGCGCTATTATTCCTTCTAAAAGAATAGAAGATGGTGCATTTGATATTTATGCATGTTTTGATGAAGACTATATTGAAATAGCACCACATGAGACTAAAATGATATCAACAGGGCTTGCTTCAGCTTTTTCGCCTATGTATGTAGCTATTTTAAAAGAGCGTGGTTCTACAGGTACAAAAGGTATAGGGCAAAGAGCTGGTGTTGTAGATTCAGGTTATCGTGGAGAGTGGTTTGTGCCAGTTACAAACCATAATGCAAAAACATTAGTCATTATGAAAAAAGACTGTACAGCATTTGAAGGTAGAGAAGATGTTATTATTTATCCGTATGAAAAAGGAATTAGTCAGTGTATTATGGTAGAAGTACCTAGGTTAAGTGCTGAAGAAATAACTTATGAAGATCTACTTAAATTTGAATCTGAAAGAGGAACAGGTAGTTTAGGTTCTTCAGGTAAATAAGGTTTAGGATTAAGTTTGTATAAATGTAAATCGAATAAAAGTTAAATAAATGAAAAAAGTCAGAGGAAAGCATATCGCTTTTCGCTGACTTTTTTGTTTAGTGGGTGAGTTGGTTTAAAAATTGTGGCCTAAACTTAGAATACATCATTTTTTGTTTTGTATAAAGCCCGCTATAGCCTGAAAGCATATAACTAATAGCAATAATAAGCATAAAGTAAATACTACCATGATTACCAAACATTTCAGTACTTAAGATAAAAGCAGTCATAGGGCAATTTGTTACACCGCAGAATAGTGCAATAAGTCCAAGACTTGCTGAGAAAGAACTAGAAAGGCCTAGAAAAGGACCAATAGCGGCACCAAAGGTTGCACCAACAAAGAAAGAAGGGACAATTTCACCACCTTTAAAACCGGCCCCTAAGGTAAGTGCTGTAAAAAGGATTTTTAAAGCAAATGCTTCATAATGAGCAGAACCAAAAAGGGCCTTTTCAATGGTGGGCATGCCTGTACCCAGATAATCATTTGAAGGAATGATTAAGTTAAGGTTAATAATAAGAAGACTACCTACAATAATACGAAGATATGGATTTTTTAAGAATTTAGCATAGAGTTTATGGGTAATATGTAGTGTTTTACAAAATAAGATGCTTAAGAGTGCACAGAGTATACCAAGTCCAACAACTTGAATTAATGTTAGTAAATCAAAGGAAGATAGAAGTTTTAATTCATAATAAGTACGCTGCACACCAAAATAACCAGATATCGCATAACCTAAAAGAGAGGAAATAATGCAAGGAACTAATGCGACGTAATACATAATTCCAACACTAACGACTTCCATTGAAAAGACTGTTGCCCCGATAGGTGTTCTAAATAAAGCAGCAAAGGCAGCACTCATACCGCACATTGTAAGAATGCGCAGATCATCATTATCCAGATGAAAACGTTCTCCTATAAAGGTAGATAAGCTTCCACCTAATTGTAATGCAGCACCTTCACGTCCAGATGATCCACCTACTAGGTGGGTTAAAGTTGTTGAAATAAAAATGAGAGGTGCCATGATTAGAGGTAAATGTTTAGAAGAGCGAATAGACTCTAGTACTAAATTGGTACTAATATCTTCTGTTTGTGAAGCTAACTGATATAAAAACACAATAAGTATTCCGGCTATAGGCAATAAGAAAACAAGCCAAGGTGAATTTATTCTAAAGGTAGTGGCTTGGTCAATGGCGTAGTGAAAAAGAGTACCGATACTTCCAACAACTCCGCCGATAATAAAGGCTAGAACTAACCATTTGAAAAAAATAAGATAACGTCTACTGATTTTACGAATATAGTCCATTGATTTCTGCATAATGTCCTCCTACATATTTTGTTCTAATACATCATAACCAAATTAAAAAAAAACTACAAGATTAAATAAAGATTATAGCTAGAAGATAAAGAAAAATCTAAACTAAATAGATGGATGGCAATATATTTTAATAGTTTAAATAAAATGATGTTTAATTTCTATAAGAATAGATTGGTTTTATTTATAAATAAGGAATAACTTTAAAGCAATAAGCATAATTTAATGAGTGTAAATAAATTTTACAAAACACTAGAACAAATGTTCGATGTGTGATATACTGTGTAAAGTAGAAAAATAAGAGAACGGGTAGATGAAGGAGGAAAAAAGATGAAAAAGGGAGAAACAATTTGTTATTATAGAGCTAGAGGTGGAGAAAAGAATATTTATATAACGATGCTTTATGATAAGGACAAGCTTAGAGGAAGCATTATTGAGAATCGTAAGCCACCTAAAAATACAACAGCTAAAGCACATTAGAGGTAGATTGAATTGAAACAACATGTAACTCCATGCGCTTATACCATCGGTTATGCACATCACACCCAGGAGAGTTTTTTGAAATTATTAATGAAATATAAAATTGAATATGTGATTGATGTAAGGACAATGGCTTATTCAAAATTTCATCCGCAATTTAATAAAGAACCTCTTAAGTATTATTTAAATATCCATGGTATTAAGTATCGTCAGATGAAAGAAGCATTTGGTATTGTAAGACCAGATAGTACGCTAATCAATAAGGAAGGCTATTTGGACTTTAGACAAGTTGCTAAGCTGCCAATTTTTAAAGAAGGTATTCAGCAAATGATTCGAGGAATTGAAAAGGGATATCATATTGCCTTTATGTGTGCAGAAAAATCACCAAGTGATTGTCATAGAAGTACATTAGTGGCACGAGCACTTATAGAGAAAGGTTATAAAGTACATCATATTTTATGGGATGGAACGATAGAAACGCAGGAACAATTAGAAGAAAAGTTACTTGATAAATATTTTCCTGCACGAGAACAGATTGACCTTTTTGATATGGCGCTAGAGGATCAGGTGAATCAAGCTTATGAATGGCAAAGTAATCAGATTGTAGCAGTAAATGGGAAAAGAGTATTAAAGGATCAATATAATGGTCCAAAATAAAAAGGAAGCTTCGTGATAGAAGCTTCCTTTTTATTTTTTATAGTAATGTGTTAATTTTTGATCTTGTTGAACAATGTGTGTAAATGTCCAAGAAACCATTTTGTCCCTAAGAGAACATAACTCTGAAAAAGGAGATTCACAAAGTTTAGTATAATCAATTTTATTAATGTAAGTTAAGAATTTCTGGTGTTCTAATTTATGAGCCTCTAACTCGGGAAAAGCTAATTCTTCCATAATTCTCTCTTCTTCATAAAAATGATAAGTGACATAGTCACGTAACTCATAAAGTAAATTTAATAAGTCTTGATTTGTTACACCTGCACAAGAAGTAAGTAAAAGTTGTTCAATATGGCGCCCTAATTTAAAGAAATGTTGATGTTGTTCATCAAGAATAGGGATATGGAGTTCAAGTAGTGGGTCCCAATCAAATTTAAAGCTTAACATATATACCTCCGTATCATCATACATAAAATATCTTTATGTATATCGGCAGTTGCTTAGAAGTCAGATAGGGAAGATGAAAAAAACTATCTTTTGAGATAATTGACAAAAATATAATGATACTCTATAATCTAAATAAATGAAATTCATTATCATAGTGAATATATAATGAATTTAGTGTGGAGATTTAAAAATAAGAGGGAAAAGGAGGCGTTAAGATGTCATTAATTATCGCAAAAGAAGGAAATGCCTATTCTATTCGTAAGATTACAGGTAATGATGAAACGAAAAAGTTTTTGAGTTCTTTAGGGTTTGTGGTAGGAGAGCAAGTTACGATTATCTCAAAAAATGGAGAAAATATGATTGTAAATATAAAAGATTCGCGAGTAGCATTAGGTCAATCTATGGCTAGTCGCATTATGATTTAAGGGGAGGAAAATAGATGAAGAATCTAAAAGAAGTAAAATGTGGAGAAAGTGTTCGTGTTACGAAGATTGAAGGAAATGGAGCAGTTCGTAGAAGAATAATGGATATGGGGATTACAAAAGGTTGTGACATTTTTGTACGAAAAGTTGCACCATTAGGGGACCCTATTCAAGTGACAGTAAGAAATTATGAGCTTTCTTTACGTAAAGCAGATGCAGAAATGATTATTGTAGATTAGTAATAAGAAAGGGTGAGTGAAGATGACAATTAAGATAGGTTTAGCAGGAAATCCAAATAGTGGAAAGACAACCTTATTTAATGCACTAACAGGAGCAACGCAGTATGTGGGGAACTGGCCTGGTGTTACTGTAGAGAAAAAGTCAGGAAAGTATAAAAAGAATAAAGAAGTAGAAATAGTGGATTTACCAGGCGTTTACTCCTTATCTCCATATACACTTGAAGAAGTGGTTACAAGAAATTTTGTTATAGGAGAACATCCAGATGCAATTATTAATATTGTGGATGCAACCAATATTGAAAGAAACTTATATTTAACGACTCAGATTTTAGAACTAGGTGTACCAACGGTTATTGCTTTAAATATGATGGATCTTGTAAGAAAAAATGGGGATCAATTGGATTGTAAGAAACTTTCTAATCTTTTAGGATGTCCAGTTATGGAAATTTCAGCCCTAAAAGAAGAGGGGATTGATGCAGTTACCGAAAAAGCAGTAGAACTTGCAAAACAAAAGAAATCACAAAACTTTGTTGTACCAGTAATGGAAGAAGTACAAAGTGCTTTATCACAAATTGAAAAAATAGTTGAATCTAATAAAATCAATCATTCATTGCCTAAAAAGTGGTTAGCAATTAAACTCTTTGAAAGAGATGAAGAGGTGATTAAATCTCTTGGTTTAAGCAGCTTAGTTAAAAGAGAAGTAGAAAGCTGTATTGCACAGTGTGAGAAATTATTAGATGATGATGCAGAAAGTATTATAACAGCTGAACGCTATGCTTTTATTGGAAATATTGTTGCAAATGCTGTTAAAAAAGCTAAAAAAGGTCAAGATACAACGTCTGACCGCATTGATAAAATTGTAACCAATAGAATACTAGCACTTCCTATTTTTGCACTAGTTATGTGGTTTGTATACTATATTTCTGTGAGTTCTTTAGGAGCGATTGTAACAGATTGGACAAATGATGTGCTATTTGGTGAAATCATTCAGGGTAATGTACAAAGTTTTATGGAAAGCAGTAATGTGGCACCATGGCTTACAGCTCTTGTAGTAGATGGATTAATTGGTGGTGTAGGTGCAGTACTTGGATTCGTGCCTCAAATTATGCTACTATTTCTTCTACTTGCAATCTTAGAAGACTGTGGATATATGGCACGTGTGGCATTTATCATGGACCGCGTCTTTAGAAGATTTGGTTTATCAGGTAAATCATTTATTCCAATGCTTATTGGTTCAGGATGTGGGGTACCAGGAATTATGGCATCACGTACTCTTGAAAATGATAAAGATAGAAAAATGACAATTATGCTTACAACATTTATTCCTTGTGGTGCAAAACTTCCAATCATTGCACTATTTGCAGGTGCATTATTTGGTGGTGCATCATGGGTAGCACCTTCAGTTTACTTTATGTGTATTGCAATGGTCATTATTTGTGGTATCATTTTAAAAAATACAAGTGCGTTTGCAGGTGAGCCAGCACCATTTGTTATGGAGCTTCCTACATATCATATTCCTAGTTTAAAAGGTGTTCTCATTCATATGTGGGATAGAGGAAAAGCATTTATTATTAAAGCAGGTACTATTATTTTCGTAGCATGTGGACTTATTTGGTTCTTACAATCATTTAACTGGTCATTAGAAATGGTAGATGCAGATACAAGTATTTTAGCAAGCATAGGTAATGTGATTGCACCTATTTTTGCACCACTTGGTTTTGGTGATTGGGGTGCTGCAGTTGCAACAGTAACAGGCTTAATTGCAAAAGAAAACGTTGTAGCAACTTATGGTGTAATCTATGGTATTGCAGACGCTACAGAAGAGTCACAAGATTTATTAGCAATGATTGCAGCAAACTTTACAACTGTTTCTGCATACTCATTTATGGCATTTAATATGTTATGTGCACCATGCTTTGCAGCAATTGGTGCGATTAGAAGAGAAATGGGATCTGTAAAATGGACACTGATTACAGTAGGATTCCAAACAATTACGGCTTATTTAGTAGCACTTATTATTAACAAAGTTGGTTCGGCAGTATTATTAGGTGGTAGTATGGTAGAAGCTGCCATTGCAATTGCGATTGTCATCTGTGTTATTACTGGTGTATTATTAATAGGTAAATCCAAACTCAAATCAAGTCAAAGTATTGGATTAGAAGGCTAATTAAAAAGGAGATGAGTGAATATGGCAACTGTTATAATTGCGGGGCTAGTATTTGGCCTTATGGCTCTTGTGATTTATCATAAGATTAAGGCTCATAAAAATGGTGGAAGTGCTTGTGGTTGTGGTTGTTCAGGTTGTACTTCAGCTAAGAATTGTCACTCAAAATCACTATAAAAATAAAAGTATTAAATAAGAGATGATAAAAAGCACTTGCTTTTTAGAATGGTACATTTAGAAAGTACATTCTAGAAAGTAAGTGCTTTTTGGTTCATTGCATAAAGAAATTGGTTTTAGTCTGTAGATTTAGAAGAAAATACAGAATATAATCAATATATTAGTTATTGGAGTCTTTTAAGAACTGATTATATGTAACACCATAGTCATACATACTTTTAAGCAAAGGAAGCATTTCTATGCCAATCTCTGTTAAGGCATATTCTACTTTTGGTGGGACCACTGGATATACAGTGCGAGATATAAGGCCATCTTCTTCTAAACTTCTAAGTTGATTAGTGAGCATTTTTTGAGTAATATCAGGAAGTTTCTTTTTAAGATCACTAAACCGTAAAATGTGATCACTTAAATACCAAAGTATAAGAATTTTCCATTTACCTGAAATAAGTTTATGCACTGTAATCATTGGACAAGCTTTATAATGGGCACAACTATTTTTCATATGACATCTTGAATGTTGAGTAAGATTTTCTTGAGTTGACATAAACATTACCTCTTACTTTCTAAAAAGATATATAGTATCTTTTGTGGTACTATATATAAAAAAAGTGTCTACTTGTACAAAGGAAACTGATTTTATATTATATAATATATCAGATAAAAAGGTGACTCACAACCTACTCAAAATTTTCCTAGGATAATGATAATAAAAAAACTAATATCTCTCTTAAATAATAAGAGAGATATTAGTTTTAACTAGTTTGTAAAGGAATCAGCAAATTTTTCGCCAAATTCTTTAGCCATAGTGTATTCTGCTGCACTTGGGTTAAAGCGAATAGCAAGGGGTTCTACTGGCATTGGACATTTTAATGATTTAAGACGTTCCGCCATGTGGTGAACACCTTCACCACTCCAACCATATGAACCAAAACAACCCACATGAAGCTTTTTATGAAGGACAGGATTAAGAGATACAAGTACTTGCCAAATAGGTGGTAGGGCATCAGCTAAAATAGTTGGTGAACCAAGAAGGAGACCTTCTGAATCATTAATTTTAGCCATAGCATCTGCAGTGCTTGTTGTTTCAAGATCAATGAGATCCACTTCGCCAGAGTAGTGACTACTTTGAATTCCTTCACAGATCGCTTCAGCAATTTTCTTAGTATAGCCATATGCAGATACATAGGCAACAACGATACGTGAGCTAGGTTTAACAGGTGTACTCCAAGTACGATAAAGTTCTATATATTGATTCATATTGTTTTGATCTAGAATCATTCCATGACCAGGACAAATGAAAGCAATATCAAGAGATTCAATTTTATCTAAGGCTTTAAGTACAAATGGCTTAAATGGCCCCATGATCATATCGTAGTAATATTTGTAAGCAGAAAGATAATCTGCATCTTTAGAAGGTTCTAATTGGCTTCTGAAGATACGTTCATCTGAATAATGTGCACCAAATGAGTCACAAGTAATAAGTAGTTTATCTTCTTCAATGTAAGAATAAATAGTGTCTGGCCAGTGGAGCTGAGGTACACTTAAAAAGCGAATCGTTTTATTACCTAGTTTTAAAGTATCGCCTTCTTTAACTGCAAGGCTTTTAAAAGGCATATTTATGATTGAACTAAGATAGCTTAATGCAATAGAACTCCCTACAACAGTTGCATTTGGTATATGTTGGAGTAATTTGGCTACTGAGCCTGCGTGATCTGGTTCAGTATGATCTACAACAATATATTTAATGTCTTCTAAGTTAGTTAGAGATTTGATCTT
The DNA here is from genome assembly GCA_015058045.1 of Cellulosilyticum sp. Taxonomy (GTDB): domain Bacteria; phylum Bacillota; class Clostridia; order Lachnospirales; family Cellulosilyticaceae; genus Cellulosilyticum. The sequence goes on along the minus strand of SVDC01000006.1, from coordinate 72,589 downwards.
TTCTAAGTATTCATCGAAGCATCTATCTTTAACTGTTTCGAATAAAACACATCCTTCAGGGGTTTTTAATAAGTAAGCATTATAAGTTGTTCCAAATTCCGTAGTCATAACAATATCAAATGTACGAAGTGATGGATCTAAGGCACCAAGCCAATAAAAATCTGATGTAATATTTAATATATGAGGCATATACTCATCTCCTTGTAATATGTTTCTAGTATATAAGTCTTTACATAAAATTTAAGATTAAAAGATAATAATTATTATAAAACAAACATGGATAGTGTCAAGTAAATATATTCAATATTAATGTACTAAAAAAAGTACGTGCAATATATGGAAATAGTGATATAATATCATTGAGAAATCATTAGTTAATAATAGTTATTATTTAACTGAGTCTAGTAGTTTATAAAATGTATAGCATATAAACATTATGATAAATTAATAAAAGAAAGAAGGGTCTATATTATGGCAAAACAATTAATGACTGTAGATGGAAATACGGCAGCAGCTCATGTAGCGTATGCTTTTACAGATGTAGCAGCTATTTTTCCAATTACACCATCTTCAACAATGGCTGAAGTAGTAGATGATTGGTCTGCTCAAAATAGAAAGAACATTTTTGGACAAACTGTTAAAGTAGTGGAGATGCAATCAGAAGCAGGTGCTGCAGGTGCATTTCATGGTTCACTTCAAGCAGGTGCATTAACAACAACTTTCACAGCTTCTCAAGGTTTACTTCTTATGATTCCTAATATGTATAAAGTAGCAGGAGAGCTCTTACCAGGTGTATTCCACGTAAGTGCACGTGCCCTTGCTGCACAAGCTTTATCAATCTTTGGGGATCATCAAGATGTTATGGCTGCAAGACAATCAGGTTGCGTAATGCTTGTATCAGGTTCTGTACAAGAAGTAGCAGACCTTGCACCAGTAGCCCATCTTGCTGCAATTAAAGGTAGATTACCATTTGTACATTTCTTCGATGGATTTAGAACATCACATGAAATTCAAAAAGTAGAATTATTAGAATATAGCGATTATGCAGAGCTTGTGGACCAAGAAGCATTAGCTGACTTTAGAGCAAGAGCGCTTTCTCCAAATCATCCTGTAACAAGAGGAACAGCTCAAAATGCAGATATTTACTTCCAAACAAGAGAAGCTTCAAATAAATTCTATAACAATATTGTTCCAATTGTTGAAGAATATATGCAAAAAATGAATGAATTAACAGGACGTAACTATGGATTATTCAATTACTATGGTGCAGAAGATGCAACACATGTAGTTGTAGCAATGGGTTCTGTAACAGAAACAATAGAAGAAGCAATTGATGCACTTAATGCACAAGGTGAAAAATATGGTCTTGTTAAAGTACATTTATTCCGTCCATTTGTAACAGATAGCTTCTTAAATGTACTTCCAAAAACAGTACAAAAAGTATGTGTAATGGATAGAACAAAAGAACCAGGTGCAATCGGTGAACCTTTATACCTAGATGTTAAGAGTGCATTATATGGTCGTGACAATGCACCAGTAATTATTGGTGGACGTTATGGTCTTGGTTCAAAGGATGTAACACCAACAGATATTAAGGCAATTTTTGATCACTTAAAATCAGAAAATCCTAAAGACCAGTTTACAGTAGGTATTGAGGATGATGTAACTTATACATCAATTCCTGTAAAAGAAAGCTTAAAAGTTGTAACACCAGGAACAGTAAGATGTAAATTCTGGGGACTTGGTTCAGATGGTACAGTAGGTGCTAACAAACAAGCAATTAAAATTATTGGTGAACATACAAATAAATATGTTCAAGCTTACTTTGCTTATGACTCTAAAAAATCAGGTGGGATTACAATGTCACACTTAAGATTTGGAGATCAACCAATTCGTAGCACATATCTTATTGATGAAGCAGATTATATTGCATGTTCACAACAAGCATATGTAAATGAATATGATTTATTAAAAGGTTTAAAAGAAGGTGGAGACTTTGTTCTTAACTGCTTATGGTCAGCAGAAGAATTAGAAACTAAGCTTCCAGCAGCTATGAAACGTTATATTGCAGAACACAAAATCAACCTTTATACAATTGATGCAGTAGGTATTGCAGCAGGAATTGGTTTAGGTAAACGTGTAAATATGATTATGCAAGCGGCATTCTTTAAATTAGCTGGTATTATTCCAGAAGATGAAGCAGTGGCATATCTTAAAAAATCTATTGAAAAAGCTTATGGTAAAAAAGGTCAAGATGTTGTAGAAATGAACTACAAAGCTGTAGAAGCAGGGATGAAATCACTTGTTAAGATTGATGTACCAACAACATGGTTAGAAGCAGTAGATACAAATGAAGATACAAGTTCAAAACCAGATTTCATTAAAAATATTGTAGAACCTATGAATCGCCAAGAAGGGGATAAATTACCAGTTAGTGCTTTCAATGGCATAGAAGATGGTACATTCCCAGCAGGTACTGCAGCATATGAAAAACGTGGAGTAGGTATTAGCGTACCAGAATGGAATGTTGATACATGTATCCAATGTAACCAATGTGCATTTGTATGTCCACATGCATGTATTCGTCCAGTATTAGTTTCTGAAGAAGAAATGCAAAATGCACCAGAAGGCTTTGCTGCTAAGAAAGCAATTGGTAAAGGCTTTGATGGACTTGTATTTAGAATGCAAGTAAGTACACTTGACTGTACAGGTTGCGGTAACTGTGTAGATATCTGTCCAACAAAAGTTAAATCACTAGAAATGAAACCACTGGCAACTCAAGTTGAAAAAGAAATTCCAAACTGGGATTTTGCTGTATCAGACAAAGTTTCTTACAAAGGTGACCTTGTAGCAGGTAAAACAGTAAAAGATAGCCAATTTAAAACACCACTTATGGAATTCTCAGGAGCATGTGCAGGTTGTGGTGAAACACCATACATGAAACTCTTAACACAACTATTTGGTGATCGTATGATGATTGCTAATGCGACAGGATGTTCATCAATCTGGGGTGGCTCTGCACCAAGTACACCATATACAACAAACCATGAAGGTAAAGGTCCAGCTTGGGCAAACTCATTATTCGAAGATAATGCAGAATACGGACTTGGTATGATGCTTGGGGTTAACCAAATGAGAGATCGTATTGCTGAGTGCTTAAGTGAAGTAGCAGCTCTTCCAATTGATGAAGCAAGCAAAACAAGCATTACAAACTGGATTGAAAACAAAGAAAACGGTGAGCTTTCAAAAGTATACAGCCGTGAGATTGAAGCAATCTTAGATAATGGTACAATTACTTTACCAGAAGCTCAGGAAGCACTTAAACAAGTAGAAGAAAGAAGAGATTATCTTGTAAAACGTTCACACTGGATCATCGGTGGAGATGGATGGGCTTATGACATCGGTTACGGTGGTTTAGACCATGTTCTTGCATCAGGTGAAAATGTAAACGTACTTGTATTCGATACAGAAATTTATTCAAATACAGGTGGACAAGCATCTAAATCAACACCAATGGCAGCTATGGCAAAATTCGCTGCGGCAGGTAAACGTACACGTAAAAAAGACTTAGGACGTATGATGATGTCTTATGGTAACGTATATGTTGCACAAGTTGCTATGGGTGCAGATAAAAATCAACTTGTTAAAGCAATGTTAGAAGCTGAAAATTATGATGGTCCATCTATCATCATTGCTTATTCAACATGTATTAGTCATGGACTTAAATGTGGTATGGGTAAATCAATCTCAGTAATGGGCGATGCAGTTAAATCAGGTTACTGGCACTTATATCGTTACAACCCACTTCTTGAAGAACAAGGTAAAAATCCATTTACTTTAGATTCTAAAGAGCCTACAGAAAGCTTTAGAGACTTCATTATGGGTCAAGTACGTTATACAGCTATTGCAAAACAATATCCAGAACAAGCAGAAGAAATGTTCCAAATGGCAGAAAAACAAGCTAAAGAGCGTTATATGTCATACAAACGTTTAGCACAAATGGAATACTAAAATTAAAAAAAGTGTTTGAAAGTATAAGTCTTTCAAACACTTTTTTTATGTAGTACAGAAAAATTTTTTAAAAAAAGTGAGTTTTGCTATGAAGGTAAAAAAAAGTATGCTATACTTATAAATGAAATGAAAGAAATTGCGTTTGGCTTAGAAGAGAACTAATCAAGCGGATTTAGAGGCTAATATTTTATTTTAAATTGGATAGACTATTGCAATGACACTGGATAAATGACAGTGTCATTTTAATGTGGTCTAGTGTGAATTCTTTAAAGTAGAGGTAGTAATTATGACGGAAACAAACACAGAACAACTCAAAAAATTATTTCATCAAGAGATAATCGACTTATATAAGCAAGTAATTAAGTCTGTAAAATACAAACCAACAAGACTTATGGATTTTATTAATAAGTACGGTGGATATGAAGCAGCAGTGAAATACATTAGCACGGAAAGTAATGTACAGGATTTTGCAATCTTATGGGAAAAAGAACGATTAGACTTATCTGTTGAAGCACTTATTACTAAAGAGCAGTACCGCCCGTTATTTAGTGAAGATATTTTAAGCTTTTGTGACCGTAAATTAAAAGAATATAGCTATGCACCTAATAAAATCGAAGAAGTAGAGGAGCCAACGGGTTACTTTGATGAGGATGAAAAAATAGATTTAGCAGAGCTATTAAAGCAAAAAGACCAGTACTTACCTAAGATGAAGAAGAAAGAGTATACTATTTACAAAAAGTCAGTAGGTATTTCGGTAGAAGATTGGAAAAGTATTTTAACTAATAGTAAGATTGTAACAGCTAATAACTTAGACTTATTACTTCGCATTTATGCTATTGGTGATGAGGTTGGACCAAAAGAATTAAGCCAAGAAGAAGGCTATTCAAGTACTTATCCATTCAAGGAAGTAACAACTGCATTAGGAAAACGTATTAAAATGCAGTTAAAAGTAGATGTACCTACAGATGAGGCAAATAAACCAATTTTCTGGCATTTATTATTTAATGGTGGATTAAAAGATAATGGGGCTTTTGAATGGAGTTTAAAAAATGATTTAAGAACAGCTATCAAGGAGCTTATTGATGCAGGTCAAATAGAAGCAGTACATGTACAAGGACAAAAATCACTTCAACAAGTTGAAGAAGAACAAGTTGTAAAAGTGGAAAAGGTGGATCAAAGGATAGTAAGTAAAAAAGATGACGGATTATCTGCCTTCGATAGATTATTTGAAGCCATTATGGCACCAACCCCTACTAAAGAAGAAACACCAGCTTCTTCAAAAAAAGAAGTAGTAAAAGAGAAAACACAAGAAGTATCAACTAGTACGGTAAAAGAGGTCATTATGCCTCAAGTTCAGAAAGAGAATCAGATTTCAGAAAGTGTCAGTAAGACAGTTGTTCAAGAACCAGTATTACCACTCACAGAAACAATCAAAGAAGATACAGAAATAGATTATAAGACACGTATTAAAAATCAATGTATTGATTATTATGGTGCAATCTGTGATATCTGTGGGTTTGATTTTGGTTATACCTATGGTGAAGAGTATGAAGGTTTTATTGAAGTGCATAATGTTCATGGTCATGTAGAAGAAATTACAAAAATGACTCATCCAACAGATGATTTAATCCCTGTATGTTGTAATTGTCATCAGGTAATGCATAGTAAAACGCCACCTATTTCAGTAGAACAAATGCGAAAAATGGTAAAGGCTTAAGCAATAAAAGTATAGGACTTTATGAAATAAGTAAAAATAAAAGAGTATATGTAGAGAATGCATATACTCTTTTTAAATATAAATTATTCAATAGGAGGTCCTATGAAAAAGCGCTTACTTAGTATAGCCATACTTAGCTTAAGCTTATCTTTTGGAATAAAAGGGGATGTTTTACCAGGTTATGAAAACTACAAACCAATTAAACCATATGAAATAAGAGAAGAAAAAGGAACGCTTATATTAAGTAATTCTCCGGAAACAGTAAGAGAATCTGGGATTTTATATAAGGAAAAATTTGAAAAAAAAGGTAGGTTGGTTTTTCATCATGTAAATGCAACGCAAAAAGATGATAAAAAGCTATTGATTACGATAAAAAATTGCTCAACAAATGCACAACTTTTTGTGATTAATCAAATAGGTTGTGGACCACCATTTTATAATTATCTAGAAGCAGGTAATCATTTATTAAAAGCCTATTTTAAGGATTTTAATTCTAGGGTATATTTTTTACAACCAAATGAGTGTCTTGCTATTTATGATTCTTCTCCATGGATGTGGAAACCTAATATGGTGCTTTCAGGGATGATGGATATCTATGCAACAGATGAGGTTGAGGTTACTTTTGTTTTAACTGAAAAATGGAAGAATGAGGAACAAATAAAAGACTTAAAGATATTGGAACGTGATTTAGCACCAAGGGGTACTTTTGGGTGTTTAACCAAATATCAATATATTGAGGTATGTGGAAAACAAGATACTTATTATTTAATTGAAGATGAAGTGGAAGATTGGATAAAAGGCAAAGATAGTTTAACAGGCAAAGAAGCTGTTAATTATGGAAATTATGGTGTACTATATAAGATAATTATATATGCTAAGGAAGAGGTAGAAGTGTTTATTTGTCCAAGAGGTGGTGTATTTCAAGGGACTGTTTGTTGGGAAGATGGACAGACCCATATTATAGCAAGAGCACATGCTTTTAAAACAGAAAAGGAACGTATTGATATTGGCAAGATTGAAAAAGGTGAAGTAAGAACTTTAAATTATATTTTACCCAATGGATCTGCAGCACCTGTTTTAATTGGCTTTGATATAAGTTAAGTAGAAGATAGAAGGGATTTAGTATGAAGCTAAAAAAAGGAGAAAGCTACGAAGGCTTTGAGTTATTAGAAGAAAAAGCTATTTCAGAAATAGAAGGTAGTGGAAAATGGCTTTATCATAAAAAAAGTGGTGTAACACTTTTAGCACTACAAAATAAAGATAGGCATAAGGTATTTAGTGTTAACTTTGCTACTTTACCAGAAGATAATAAGGGGACGGCTCATATTGTAGAACATGCCGTATGTTGTGCATCAAAAAAGTATCCTTTAAAAGAAACATTTATGGCAGTTAGCCAAGGGTCTATTTGTACGACTATGAATGCTTGTACTTATCCAGACCGTACCATGTATTATGTGGCAAGCGCACATGAAAAAGATTTAATGGGAATTGCGCAGGTCTTTCTAGATATGGTATTTCATCCATCCATAGAAGAAAGTAGTCAATATTTTTTACAAGAGGGGTGGCACTATCAATATGATGAAGAAAGTAATGTGTTAGATGCTTCTGGCGTGGTTTATCATGAGATGCTAGGTGAGTATGGAGAGGCAGGAAGTTATTTACAACGCTATGAATTAGAAACCCTATTTCCTGATACATGTTATCAATATGATTCTGGTGGGATTCCTGAAGAAATCATTCAATTAAAAGAAGAAGAATTTCTGGCATTTTATCAAAAGTATTATGTAGGTGAAAATGCAGTGATTACTCTTTATGGGGATTTTAATCTAGAAGAAACTTTAAAGCTTTTTAATAGAGTGTGTTTACAAGAGGTAAAAAAAGGTGAGAAATGTTTGCCGCCATCTGTTCAGCAATCTTTTAAGTCACCGCGATATACGCTAGGGTATTATCCAACTACTTTAAATAATGGATCGACTCTAATGAGTTTAAGTTTTGTAATTGGTCAAAGTATGGATTGTGAAATGCGTCTTGCTTTTGAGATTTTAGAGCAGATTTTACTTCGTAGTACAGCATCACCGTTATTGAAGCGTTTAGTAATGGAAGAACAATTAGGTATGAGTTTAAGTGAAGGGGGCTATGATAGTTGCCGCATGCAGCCTGTGTTCTCTATTACCTTAAAAGGCAGTGAAGAAAAGAAAGCAACTTTATTTGAAGCAGAAGTATTAGCCGTTTTAGAATCTCTTGTAACACATGGGTTAGATGTTGATCTAATTAATGCTGCCATAGAAAGTTTGGAGTTTGAGCTGAAAGAAACAGATGCTTCCTATGAACCAATTGGGATGATTTATAGTGAAATGATGCTAAGTAGTTATTTGTATGGGGGAAATCCTTTTAATCATTTATGTTATAAGGAAGCTTTAGAACGTATTAAAGCACAGTGCCATAAAGGATATTTTGAAGATTTGATTAATCGTTACCTATTAAATAACCTTCATCGCAGTTTAACAGTAGTAGTACCTAGTAAAACATTACAAGAAGAAAAAGAAACTGCTCAGGAAAGATATTTTGAAGAGATTAAGAATCATATAGGAGTAGAGGGCTTAGAAGAAATTGAAACTATGAATGAATGGTTAGAAGAAGAGCAGCTTAAAGAAAATGAAGAGGTACTTTTAGATACATTACCACAGCTTACTTTAAAAGATATGCCAGAAAAGCTAGAGAGTTTTAAGATGAAAGAAGTTAGTAAAGAAAACTGTTCTATTCTATTTCATGAGGAAGAAACAAAAGATATTATCTATCTACATTATTTATGGGATGTTAGCCATATGCCACCATCTTCATATCAGGATATGGGGCTACTAGCACATGTTTTCTCTTATATTGGAACAAAAAAGCGTGGTTATGATGAAATTGAAAATACCATCAACACTTTGTCTGGAGGATTTCATACTGCGTTACATGCTTATACAGCCCATACAGATGGAAAATTACTTCCGACTTTTAAGACCAGTTGTAAAGTACTTGCTCATCATCTAGGGGCATTTATGAAATTGATGAAGGAACTATTTAGTGAGACCATTTTTGAAGAAAAAGAAAAGTTAAAAGAACTTATTGGACATATTGTATATGAAATGGAGCGTAGTTTTACAGGCGCACCAGAATATCGTGCAACCCAGCGCATCTATACTTATTTATGTGAACAAGGGGTTTATGAAGATCAAGTATCAGGTATGGCTTTTTATGAATATATAAAAGAGATTTATACACATTATGACCGTGAATATGAAGCTCTAAAGATTCGATTAATGCAAGTGATGCAAGATATATTTAACAAAAATTGCTTAAAGATTGTTGTAACAGCACCCATTGCTTTAGAAAATATGGTTCTTGATCAGTTAGAAGCATTGATAAAGAGTTTACCAGTAAAAGAAAAACCAAAGTCAATGCAGGTACCACTTGATTGTTATATGGGAAATGAAGGCTTCTTTAATGGACAAGAGGGACAAGCTGTTGCGCAGGGGATTGACTTTAAACGAAAAGGGCTAGTTTATAAAGGGCAGTATGAAGTCGTTGCTAATGTTTTAGAAAATACGTACTTATGGGATCGTATCAGGCTGCAAGGTGGGGCTTATGGATGTGATGTTATGTTGAGCAAAGAAGGTTATTTAGTCATTTGTTCTTATTGTGATCCACATCTGCAAACGACCCTTCAAACTTATGGTCAAATAGGGCACTACTTAAAAAATATCAAGCTGAGTTCAAAGACTATTGAAAGGGCGATTATTAGTACATTAGGTGGGATGATTGCGCCGTGTAGCATGGAGCAGAAAAGCGAACGTGCTTGTACCTACTTTATTACAGGGATGAAACAAGAAGACCGTCAACTTATTTATGATCAAATTAAACAGACCACGTTAAAAGATTTTCATGATATGAGCAAAGTATTCCAACATTTAGCCCAAGAAGGTGTAGTTTGTGTACTAGGAAATAAAGAAAAGCTTAAAGTATGCAAATCACAATTTAAACTCATAGATTTAAAGATTTAAGGATATGATAATGCTGAGGAGGTAACTATGAAATGGTTAAAAAAATCGGCATAGGATGGTTCATTTGGCTTATAGGTTTATTCATCATCAGCATTCCATATCCTAGTTATGCTATAGATAGATTTGAAAAGGTTTATATTGGCCAAGTAGAATCTATGCAAGAAGTTTATAAGAAACAAGAAGTAGAGTATCCACTCTATCAGATTAAAGGACAGACTTTTATTGCCATTAAAGATTTAGAAGCAGCAGGGTTTAAGGTTAGGCAAGAAGGAGGGATTCCTTATATTGAGGATTCAGATGAAATGCCAGTAGCACCAGAGACCATAACACCCATAACAGGTAGTGCCTATATGGCACCTTTTCCTGTTTATTGTAGCAATATAAGAAGTTATGCTTTAAATGTAGCTGATAATACGCTTATTCCTATTGATGGCTTAAAGGCAATGGATCAATTAAAATATAGTGAGGGGATATTTTATTTAGAAAAAGACTTTCAAGATGCACTTAAACATATCAAAATAGATGAAGTAGGCATTAAAAACTTAACAGATCATATTGTGAAGCTAAAGTGTCAGTCGCTTTATTGGAATGGAACAGAGTTTGAAAGAATAGAAATAGATATATTATTAGAAGCTGGTGAAAATAAAGAATGGGATCGATCTATAGATGAGAAAAAACTTTATGTAACGACCCTCATAGAAGAAGTCAACGAGTGGCAAATACGTGAAGCATATACAGGAAGCTATGGACAAGAAAATACCCGTATTTTCAAACAGTATAGTGAATCCATTTATTTAAGAGAACTGACAATGAAGTTTCCGCCTTGCATTATTGAAGGGCAGATGAAACATGCAGTAGGCCCCTTCAAAGAGAAAGATATAGTGGAGATTTGGAGAAGTGAAAAACGTTATTATTTCTCTGTTAAAGATTATGAGGGCAATAAATATCAAGTACCTTTTGAAAGTGTCCATATTATAGGTGAAAAAGGTGCAAGAATAGGAAAGGTGAGTAGTCAGGAGATAGAAGATTTTGCAACATTAAGTCATGTGCAGAGTGCGACAGATTATTTGATTTGGACAGACCTCTATAGACAACGTACTTATGTATTAAAAAGAGAAGGAGAGAAGTGGCAATTAGAAAAAAGTTTTATTTGTTCCACTGGAAAATTGGTAAATCCAACACCAACAGGTTTTTATGAAGTACAATATATGATTCCTTATATAGGGGAACAAAAAGGCTATCGTTGTAAATATGCATTAGTCTTCTTTAGAGATTATATGTATCATTCTATTTTATTTGATAAAACAGGTAAGTATATTAAGTCGGGGCAATATGAGTTAGGAAGAAAAGCATCTCATGGATGTATCAGATTATCTGAAAAAGATAGCCAATGGTTGTACACTCATATTCCTGTTAAGACAACTATTTGGATTCGATAAGAAAAAGTGTAAAACTTAAATAGTTTTACACTTTTTTGAGTATACAGATAATATTGTTGTTTGAATAGTAAAGAAAGAGGAATTGTATTATAATGCTTTTAATATTTTAAGTGAAAGTACTAGAATAGGGAGGAAGAAAAATGCAATGCTATTTTTATAACAAAATGATACAGGCGCCACTTATGGAGAAGATTTTAAGGCTGCAAGCGTGTAAAGAATATTCTCTTGAGCAAGAGGTGGTAAGTGAACTTATTGAGATGGCGTATCAGTTAGAATGGGGTGGAGATCTTTTAAAAAAATATATTTGTTATGAAATCATCACAGATGAAAATGTGCTGACTTTATCTGCTGAAAAGCAGGGAAGTGAAATAGATGAAACTTTAAAAGAATTAGCTCTTCAAGATATAGCACAATTAAAGAATCTCTTTCATAGTCAGATTGTAACCATTCAATTAAAGGAAGAAAAGCAAGATAAGTCAAATGTAATCTATGAGGTATTTGAAAGAGGTGCAAGTGAAGGCGAAATATTAGAATGTATATTGAGATTTCATGAAACATATGGTGCAGGAGTTATGAATCGTTATCCTGCTTTTAAATGGCGTACTGGTGAAGGTCTAGTTGGGGTGAGCCAGTGTGATCCTATAAAGTTAGAGGATTTAGTAGGATGTGATTATCAAAAACAACTTTTAGTACATAATACAGAGAGCTTCTTACAGGGAAAAGAAGCTAATAATGTTTTATTATTTGGAGATAGAGGAACAGGGAAATCTTCCTCAGTAAAAGCCTTATTAAATGCGTACTATGACCAAGGGCTTAGGATTATTGAGCTGAGTAAATCAGATTTTAAAGATTTTAACGTTATTTTAAAGTATATTAAACGTAGAGGGTTAAAGTTTATTCTATTCTTAGATGATTTATCATTTGAAGAGTTTGAAACAGACTATAAATATATGAAAGCACTGATTGAGGGAGGGGTAGAAGTTAAGCCAGACAATGTTTTAATTTACGCAACCTCTAATCGCAGACATTTGATTCGTGAAACATGGGAAGAACGCCAAGGAGAAGATGTTCATGTAGCAGATACAAGACAAGAGAAATTATCCTTATCAGATCGTTTTGGCTTAACACTTACGTTTACATCGCCTAATCAAAATATTTATTTGGAAATGGTGTATAAAATAGCAGAACAATATCAATTACAGCTCCCTAAGAATCATCTGAGAGAAAAGGCATTACAATGGGAGTTATTGCATGGAGGACGCTCTGGTCGAGTCGCTAAACAATTTATACAAAGTTTATTATAAGGGTTGGATAAATTGCTAATGGAATCGTAAAAATGAAACAGAGTTTCGTATAATGTACTGAATTTTTAAATACTGTATAAAATTGTGTAGAAAATATGAAGTATTAGAGGTATACTTAAAACGTTTCATATACAAAATTTTATAAGGTGGGAAAAGAATGTTTAAGCAGTATGTATCCGATTTAAAAAATGAGTTTTCAGGTTACAATAGTAAGAAGCTCTCGCAGGATGTTATGGCTGGACTAACTGTTACGGCTGTTGCACTGCCATTAGCATTAGCATTTGGTGTAAGTAGTGGTGCTGATGCAGCAGCAGGCCTTATTACAGCCATTATAGCGGGTCTTGTAATGAGCGCTTTAGCAGGTGCTTCTTACCAAATTTCAGGACCAACAGGTGCCATGTCAGCAGTACTCATTAGTTTAGTATATAATTATGGGATGCAAGGTGTCTTTATAGCTACATTAATTGCAGGAATTATTTTACTAGTAGCAGGTGTTTTAAAACTAGGTAAACTTGTTTCACTCATTCCAGCACCTGTTATTACAGGTTTTACTTCAGGAATTGCTATTATTATTGCTATGGGGCAAATTGATAATTTCTTTGGGGTGACATCAGAAGGAAGTAGTAATATCGAAAGAATCATGTCTTATGGAGAGTTAGGATTTAATCCTAATTTATACGCGGTTCTTTTTGCAATGATCGTTGTGGGTATTATGGTTTTTTGGCCTAAGAAATGGAATGCAAAAGTGCCTTCTTCATTAGTAGGGATTATTGTAGCACTTTGTACAAGCTTAGTAATAAAAACAGATGTTGCAACAGTTGGAGAAATTCCAAAAACACTTTTGCCAAGTGTTCGTTTAAATTTTGGAGATTTATCTATGAATGAAATGAAAAATTTGATATCACCAGCTATTGTTATTGCGGCATTAGGGATGATTGAAAGTTTACTTTGTGGTGCTTCAGCAGGACGTATGAAGGGTGAAAAATTAAATGCGGACCAAGAACTTGTGGCACAAGGACTAGGAAATATTTTAATTCCATTCTTTGGTGGCGTGCCAGCTACAGCAGCTATTGCACGTACTAGTGTAGCTATTAAATCAGGAGCACAATCTAGATTAACAGGTATTTTTCATGCAGTAGGGCTTTTAGCCTCTATGTTTTTACTTGGCGGAATTATGTCAAGAATTCCACTTTCAGCTTTAGCTGGGGTGCTAATGGTAACAGCATGGCGTATGAATGAATGGGAAAGTATTCGTTTTATTTTTAGAAAGAAACTTAAAACCGCTATAGCACAATTTCTAATCACGATGGTCGCAACAGTTATTTTTGATTTAACAACAGCTATTTTAGTAGGCGTTGTCTTCTCTATTTTATTCTTTGTTGTACGTATTTCAGATATTGAAATTAATTTAAGTAATATTGATCCGGCCAGATTAGCAGCTAATGGTATTAATGTGACTTATAATCATGAAAAAACAAAAGTTATTTATTTAACAGGACCAGTATTCTTTACAACAACAGAAAAAATTAATGCAGAAGTTGAAACACTTGAAAATATGGATTATGTCATTTTTTCTATGCGAGGTGTTCCATTAGTAGATACAACAGGCACACAATTCTTTGAAGAAGTTTGTGAAAGACTTCATATGCAAGGAACAAAAGTGTTATTTGCAGGTGTGCAGCCTAAAGTAATGGACTATATGAAGAGAAGTGGTGTGGTTGATAATTTAGGAGAAGCCTCTTTCTTCTGGAGCGTAGAAGAAAGCTTGTTAGCTATTGATAAAAAATATTTAGCAACTGCTTAATAGAATAAGAATCATTAAATGAAATAAGTTAGATAGGATATGTAGGAAGAGAGATGATACATAAAAAAGTGGACCGATGGTCCACTTTTTTAATTTGTCCAAGTTCCAATGGATTTACAAAATGGACAAGTAATTTGACTATAAGGCTTAGTATTTATATCTAGTAAGGTTTGATTACTATACATCGGACCTGTTTGACAAAGTGAAGAGTCGACAGTATTTGAAATATATTCTGAACCGACCATGTCATAGCCACAATTTGTACATAAGAGATGTTTCACCATGATAGAACCTCCTATTTAAAATAAGTTAGAATTAATATGTCCATTAAATTTAAAAATATACTTTAACTAAGCAAAGCATTCCTATTATTGACAGTATAGAATCAAGGATTTTCCATATTCTAATTCTATAAAATATTTTAGGAGGTTGATTATGAATCGCAACAAATGGCAAGGTATAGCCTGCCTTTTATTAGCATCACTTATGATAGGTTCCACTATTGCGGCACCAACTCGAAATGAAAATCCAACACCAAGTCCAAGTGCAACGGCAGCACCAAGTACACAAAGCACACCAAATCAAGGAGCAGCAACTACACCAAATACAACAGCTCCAGGAGCCGTAGCACCAAGTACATCCAAGCCAAGTACAACAGCGCCAGGGACAATGAATGCACCAAAACCATCAACAACTACCTCACCAGGTGCACCACAATCCGGCACTACTGCACCAAGTACAACAACTCCAAGTGGACCTAAACCAGGACCATGTGGACCAGGAGCAACACCAGGGACAAGTACTAGTCCTGGGGCTTCAAAACCAGAGCCATGTCCATCACAAAAGCCAGCTCCTGCGCCTGCAACAACAACGCCAGCTCAAAACACAAAACCATGTGAAGGCAATAAACCACAGGCTAAACCTGAACAAAATAAATCAGCACAAAGCAAGATGCAAGAAGGCAAAGTAAGTGCAAATAAGAAGGAGCAAAATAAGTCAGACCAAAAATCTAGTTGTCAATCAGAGCAGAAAAAGCCTTTTATGCTAGATCATTTTAAGATGATTGTAACGACACTTAAAAAAATGGGTGTAGAAGAAAATAAAATCGTGGCTTATATTAAAGATGGCAAAAAATTAGAAGATATTTTACAAGCAGAAAATATTAAGCCTAAAAAATTTAAGAAGTGCATTATTAACGAATACAATAAAGTGATTGATGAAGCTCAAAAGAGTGGACAAATTACTTGTGAACAATCTAAACAGCTTAAAGCGGCAATTAAGGAAACCATTAAAAATTGGTTGCCAAATAAGTAGAAAACTTATAAGGGTTACCTGTAATATAGGTAATCCTTATAAATCTACATATATTGATGGATTCAATAATGGAGAGAGAACAGAAAAATGTAAAAAATGGAATTATTAAAAAGAAATAGAGTTGGACAAATTTATATTTGGGTCTAGTCATCATAAGATAGAGTGTGATATAATGACGCGAGGGAAATAGAAAATAAAAAGCGCCAGGACTTATATAGATGGAAAGCGCATCTATAAGTTGACGAGGACTAGAGTTATCGAAAATTCGGCGGATACTCTAGAGGGCTCACACCCTAAATAAGCGAACAAAACTAAAAAGTGATTTTTAGGACAAAGCGCTTATCGTGAATTTCCCTGATTAAAAAACAAATATCAGGAGGTTTTTTTGTTATGTGCGGAATTGTAGGTTATATTGGAAACAAGCAAGCAGTAGAAATTATTTGTGATGGATTAGAAAAACTTGAGTACAGAGGTTATGACTCAGCAGGTGTTGCAGTTGTAAATGAAGGAAAGCAAGTAAGTTGGGCTAAGAAACAAGGTAGACTTAGTAGATTAGAAGATCTTTTAGAACAGTCACCTATTGCAGGAACAGTAGGAATTGGTCACACAAGATGGGCAACTCATGGGGCACCATCAGATGTCAATTCACATCCACATCTTAATATGAGCGAAACGATTGCAGTTGTTCACAATGGAATTATTGAAAACTACATGGAAATTCGTGAAAAATTAATGGCTGAAGGCTATGTATTTAAATCAGAAACAGATACAGAAGTAGCTGTTCATTTAATTGATAAATACTATGAAGGGGATTTATTACAAGCAGTTTATAAAGCAGTAGCTGAATTTAGAGGAGCATATGCTTTAGGGGTAGTTTCTTCAAATCACCCTGGTGAATTAGTAGCTGTAAGAAAAGAAAGTCCACTTATTGTTGGTGTGGGTGAAGGTGAATACTTTATTGCATCAGACGTACCAGCGATTTTAAAATATACACGTAATGTATACTATTTAGAAAATGATGAAGTTGTTTATGTAAAAGATGGTAACATTCAAATTTTAGATGGCAATCAAAATGTAGTGGATAAAGAATTAAAAGTTGTAGAATGGGATATCGAAGCAGCATCAAAAGGTGGATTTGAACACTTTATGATGAAAGAAATCTATGATCAACCACAAGCTATTCGTGATACGCTCCTTAGAAGACTTGATGAAGAACGTATGATTCATTTAGATGATATTAAACTTACTAAAGAAGACTTAGAAGGTATTCAAAAAATGTATATCGTAGCATGCGGTACAGCTTACCATGCAGGTCTTGTAGGGAAATATGCTATCGAAAAATTAGCTAAAGTACCAGTTGAAGTGGATATTGCTTCAGAATTTAGATATAGTGATCCATTTATTGATGAACACACAATGCTTATTGTTGTATCACAATCAGGTGAAACAGCAGATACATTAGCAGCTATGAAACTTGCTAAAGCAAAAGGTGCAAGAGTACTTGCAATTACAAACGTAGTAGGATCATCTGTAGCTAGAGAAGCACATGATGTATTCTATACATGGGCAGGTCCAGAAATTGCTGTAGCTTCTACGAAAGCTTATACAGCACAAATGATTGCTTTCTATATGATTGCTTTAGACTTTGCATATAAAAAAGGCACAGTGACTTTAGAAAGATATCATGAATTTGTAAACAATATTGAAGCGCTAGCACCACTTGTAGAAGAAATCTTAGCAGAAAAAGATCAAATTGCAAAAATGGCAAAAGATATGAAAGAAGCTCAAAATGCATTCTATCTTGGGCGTGGCGTAGATTTCACAACAGCGCGTGAAGCAGCACTTAAATTAAAAGAGATTTCTTATATTTACACTGAAGCATTTGCAGCAGGTGAATTAAAACATGGTCCAATTGCTTTAATTGATCAAGGTACACCAGTACTTTCAATTGTGACACAAGACGCTCTTCAAGAAAAAATGATTTCTAACATTAAAGAAGTTAAAGCAAGAGGTGCATTTGTAATTGCTATTGCTAAAAAAGGTGATACAGAGATTGCAAAAGTAGCAGATGATGTATTCTATATTCCAGTGGCAGAAGATTTATTAATGCCAGTATTAGCAGTTATTCCAACTCAATTAATTTCTTACTATGTATCAACAGCAAGAGGAAATGATGTAGATAAACCAAGAAACTTAGCAAAATCAGTTACAGTAGAATAATATAAGTAAAAATAGGTTAAACACTGTAGCACTAGAATTAGGTTTGTATAATTTATTCAGAGTGTATTAATAATTGAATAGTATATAAGAAAAAGATGGAGTTATATAAAATGTATAGCTTCATCTTTTTTTATTAAAAATATAAATATATGTATAAAAATATATTAAAGTTTAAATAATAAATGGTCAAAGAACTTGTTATTTTAGCATTACAGCGGGCGATCTGGAGACAACCACCTCAAAAAGGGCTTATTCATCATTCAGACCGTGGCACACAATATTGCTCAAAGGGATATAGAGCTTTAATGGACAAATATAATAATATCTCAAGTATGAGCCGTAAAGGGAATTGCTATGATAATGCATGCATTGAATAATTGTTTGTAGTGCCATTTTCTTGACATAGCACCAGTAGCGGCATAAATACTTTAACAGGGGTGTTTGCTTCTGTTATTTTTTGATGTTTGTGCTATAATAAATTCTATAAATTATAATTTATTTAAATTTACATATTCAACATGCAGATAGAATGGAATTTACGTTAATAGAAAGGATTTAATATGAAAAAGGTCAAAATAACGGTTTTACAAAAGAATTTCCATCCCGTTTTTGCAGAAAAGTATTAAACTGATGGAAAAGAAGTAGGTCCTTGCCCTTTGTTAAAGGTTGGAGATACTTTTATTTTGGAAGGCAGTGCAAAAATGCCGGAAGAGTATTGACCATGGGCATGGATTGATATTTACCGCAGTGTAAGTGCCATGTCATCAGGTTCTACTTGCAAACCATGGAGTAATAAGGATGGACAAACCATAGTATGTTGTACGGATGGAATACGTCCAGTAATTTTCAATGTTGAAGCATTTGGGGATAACGATGATTTGATTGAGTAGAGTATAATTAATAGTTAGTGGAAAATACTGTATTATTCAAATGGTTAAGTATTAATGTATGGGGGCGAATTTATGAAAAAGTATAGAATATATCAAGTGGACTCGTTTACAAGAAATAGATTTCATGGTAATCCTGCAGGAGTTGTCTCAAATGCAGAAGGACTTACTGATGAACAGATGCAGAGGATTGCTCGAGAATTAAACAATTCGGAAACTGCCTTTATTTTTGAATCTAATTCTCCAGATTATGATGTTGAAGTTCGATTTTTTACTCCAACAACTGAGGTGCCAATTTGCGGACATGCAACTATAGCTGCTCATTATGTTCGGGCACTTGAGAAAAATGCTGAGTCAGAAAGAGTTATTCAGAAAACAAAAGCAGGTATATTACCTGTTGATATCATAAAAGATGGCGATGACTATTCTATTGTAATGACACAGGGAAAACCTTCTGTTGCAAATCCACTAGATGATGAAGTTAGAAATCAGATTGCTAATGCTTTAGGTATTTCTAGTGCGGATATTTGCACAGAATATCCAATTGCGATATCTTCAACAGGACATTCAAAAGTGATGGTTCCTATCTATTCGAATAAAGTACTTCATAAATTAAAACCTAATTTACAGAAATTAACAAATATCAGTAGACAAGTAGGATGTAATGGATTTTATGTTTTTACACTAAATCCACACGAGGATATATTGGTTCATGGAAGAATGTTTGCGCCAGCAATCGGAATTGCTGAAGACCCTGTGACAGGCAATGCAAATGGGCCTCTTGGTGCTTATCTGGTACATTATAATATATTACAGAATGAGAATGAAGGATGGTTCGATTTTGATATCTTACAAGGTGAAGCAATCAAAAGAGATGGAACGATGCATGTTCATGTTGAAAAGGAACAAGGAAAAGCTGTATTAGTTCAAATTAGTGGAAATGCAGTAATAGCTTTTTCAACAGAGATAATATTATAAGTTTCATACAAACTTTGATAAAAATTATAAAGAGGGTTCTAACGTATTTGCAAGGGTTAGAACCTTCTATTTTTACAAACTTTATTTTAGCTCCACAAACACCCAAAATTTTTAGAGATAGAAATATCTTTAAAGACTTTGGGTGTTTTTTATATATAAACGCTGTGATGAATAGACAATATAGAGAGCACTAATTAGGATATTAGATACTTTGGTGTTTTAAATAATGGATAAATGAATGTGTGGATAACAAGATCAACAATAGGATATAAAAAATTTAAATGATTATAATCGAAGTAAAAGGATTATCTCAGGGGATATTTTTGTACATAAAAGTAGAGTGATTATACATAGTATAGCGTTGATTTTAATCTTAATATAAATATTAGTGAAAATATAGGGACATACTATGGATGAAAATAAATTAAAAAAAGAGGTGGACCTATGACACAAGTATCAAAGGAAGATAAGCAAGATAAGGATTATAATGTTATTATCATTTCTGGTGTCATTCTTTTGGGTGCATTTGTAACCTTCTTAAATAGTACATTTATGAATGTTGCTTTGCCGGATATTATGAAAGAATTAAACGTAAGTGTATCTACTGTACAGTGGCTTAGTACAGGATATATGCTAGCAACAGGGGTAATCGTTCCATTTACGGCATTTTTAATTGATCGATTTAAAACAAGAACGGTATTTTTTTTAGCAATGGGGATTTTTACAATAGGGACGCTTGTAGGCGCTTTTGCTAATAATTTTGCACTGCTTCTGTTGGCAAGATTAATACAAGGGGTAGCTGGAGGCATTATGACGTCCTTAATGCAAACAGTCTTTATGATTATTTTCCCTAAGGATAAAAGAGGGTTTGCCATGGGGATTGTGGGCATTGTTACAGCGTTTGCACCAGCTATTGGACCAACATTATCCGGATGGATTGTGAATCACTATGCATGGAGATATTTGTTCTATGTGATTGTACCTTTTGCGGTCTTAGATTTGATACTGGGATTTTTCTTATTGAAGAATGTAACAGGTGGAATGAAGGTATCTGCTAGCATCCTGTCATTTATTGCCTCTACCATAGGTTTTGGGGCACTTTTATATGGATTTAGTAATGCTGGAAATTATAGCTGGACGGCTCCCTCTGTTTATGTGCCATTAATTATTGGTATTGTCTTTATAGGCTTCTTTGTTTATAGACAATTAAATATGGACGAGCCAATGCTGGATTTAAATGTATTTAGAAGTAGGGTTTTTACCTTTTCAACAATTATTGTTATGATTTCCTATGCGGCACTGATTTCATCAGAGTTAATTTTGCCTATGTATTTAGAAAATGTTAAGGGACATTCAGCATTTGATACAGGGTTAATTCTTATGCCAGGTGCAATTGTAATGGGGGTATTAAACCCCGTAACAGGGAAATTATTTGATAAATATGGACCTAGAATGTTGGCTTTGTCAGGACTTAGCATATTAACTATAGGGAATGTGGGTTTATCTTTTTTGACACTAAATACATCGAATCTTTATGTTATTGTCATTTATGCGCTAAGAATGGTAGGAATATCTATGACAATGATGCCATTAACAACATCTGGATTAAACACATTAGAAAGAAGATTGTACGCTCATGGTAATGCAGCAAATAATACACTAAGGCAGCTTGCGGGCTCCATAGGTTCATCTATTATTATTACTATTATGAGTAAGGCTACTGCATCATCAGGAATAAGTAATCCGTTAGAAGCAAGTGTTCATGGTATGAATGTATCCTTTGCATGTACGGGTGGCTTAACCTTGGTGGGGCTTATAATAGCTTTTTTTGTTGTGAAAAACCGAAAAGCTGTTAGTAAATAGTATAAATAAAATATTGCAACGAGAGCAGAAGCATCTACAGTAACTAGACATTTAATTGAATGAGTTGGTGAAGGGTAAAAATAGATAATCAAAAAAACACTTTAGGTTTAGCTAAAGTGTTTTTTTGATTGAAGCTAAAGTGTATTTGATTAAACTTCACTATTTACAGTGATTGTACCGTTTTTAACGAGATTATATACTTCATTTGTTTTTGTGATTGTTTCTTCGCTTAAGTTTGGATTTTCTGCTGGGAGACCTACACCATCATTAGCGATTGAGAATACTAAAGATTCTCCACCAGGGAATGTACCTTCTGTTTCAGCAACAATCATATCGTGTGTTGCTTGATCAACATTTTTAATAGCTGAAGTAAGAATAACAGAAGCATTTGATGCTGAATCATATACACCGTCTGCATATTGATCAGAGTCTACACCGATTACCCAAGCAGTTTCACCGTTTGTTACACGACTTTTTGCTTCAGCAATTGCTCCCATACCTGTTCCGCCAGCAGCACAAAAGATAACATCCACACCACGGTCATACATTTGAGCAGCAATTTGTTGGCCAGCTGCTTTGTCACCAAAAGTTCCTTGGTATACAACATTAATGTCATCTAGTGTAATATTAGTACCTAAGTTTGCATTAGCATATTCAATACCTTGTCTGAAACCAGTATCAAAACGTTGTACGGCTGGAAGTTTCATACCACCTAAGAATCCAAAATCTGCTTCCTTAAGTTCTAATGCCGCAGCAACAGCTGCAATAAATCCAGCTTCTTGTTCAGCAAATGAAATAGAAACTGTGTTTTTACCAATTACAGCATTACCGCTTTCATCACGTGGTGCACCATCTAGAATAACGAATTTAGCATCTGGATATTTTTCTTGTGCAATAAAGTCTGCACGTTCGAAGTAGTAACCAGGTGTTACGATAAAGTTGAAGTCAGCTTCATATAAATTACCAATAGCAACTAAGTAATCTGAATCTGTTTCACTAGCAGGTGTAACATATTTTGAATTTTCAACAGTAGCTGTAATACCTTCCCAACAACCTTGGTTGAAAGAACGATCATCAATTGTCCCTGTACCAATTACAAGGCCAACGTTAAGATCTGTATCAAGACGTTCGAATTTGGATGAATCATTTGAATCAGTTGTTGTATTAGAAGCTGAATTACCACATCCCGCTAATAAACCAACTGAAAGAACACAACAAAGTGCTTGAGCTAAAAATTTCTTTTTGTTCATAGTATTATACCCCACTGTATAAAAGTTTTGTTTACCAATGTCAAGGTAAACCTTTTGTATTATAAGTAAAGTATAACAAGAAAGCAACAAAATCATGAGTTGTTTGACTAGGAGAATTATTCTTTATTTAGTGTCAAATGTTTTAGCGAAAATATCTAAATTCTTGTATAAAAATAAAGACTTTATAAAAGAAAAAAGATATAATAAATGTAAAGAAATAATAAATGTAAAAGCAATAATAGGAGGAAAATATGGTTAAACAAAGAAGTATTGTAACATGTATTATTTTAAGTATTATTACTTGTGGGATTTATGGAATTTACTGGTTTGTATGTTTAACAAATGATGTAAATTATGTATCAGGTGAAGAGGGGACATCAGGTGGATTGGCTGTTCTCTTGACGATTATTACTTGTGGAATCTATGGTCTTTATTGGGCATATAAAATGGGAGAGAAACTAGATATAGCTAAACAAAAACAAGGCATTCCTGCAACTAATGGTGGGATTTTATATCTTATTTTATTTATTTTTGGTGGGATTATTTCCTATGCAGTCATTCAATATGAACTCAATAAATTAGTGTAAGATGAGGCAAAGAGCAATTCATGTAGGTTGTTGGGTTCTTGGAGGACTTATATTAGGCTTTTTATATGGTATATGGTGTGAAATAACCAATCTTAGTATACCCTGTTTATTTTACAAAATAACAGGCAAGTATTGTCCGGGTTGTGGGATAACACGTATGTGTTTAAATTTGCTTAAAGGGGATTTAAAGGCTGCATTTTACAGTCATCCAGCAATCTTTTTATTATTGCCTATAGGTGGGGTTATAGCTATTAGATGGAATACACGCTATATACAACAAGGTACGTGTCAGTTGACAAAGTGGGAAGAACGAAGCTTATATGTAGTTTTAATTATATTAGTAGTTTTTGGTTTTTTAAGAAATTTAAAGGGCTTTGAAATGATATGTCCTAGATAAAAAAAGCGCCTTTATCCTTTGCATTCAACCCTAATAAGTTAGAGTCTTAGATCTAACTTATTAGGGTTAGTTCATTTAAGGCTTTATAAAAAAGGATGGAATGAGGTAGAATAGAGGGAATGATACCAATAGGAGGATTATATGCAATATCAAAATATATTAGATAGTAAAAAAGAACAGTTTAAATTAAAAGCGCAAGGCAATATGGAAAATCAGGTTTACTATGAGATGCTTAGTCAAGTGGCAGCAGAGCTTATTGCTTTAGAGCAAAAAGTAGAGGCGATTAAAGACCAGAATATATCTAAAGCGTATAAGCATCAATGGATGGAGATTATAGGGGAACTTTGTGAGATACTTGAAGTATTAGAAGAACAAGACTTAAAGATGGTTAAAGGTAAAAAGACTTATGAAGCAATAGATGAAGTAATTGCAGATTTAGAAGATTGGATTGAATCGATTAATGAAGAAATAGGGGATGAAGAACAGTTACCTTATTTTGAGTCATGGGATATTGGCGTATTTTTTGAATAACAATAAGAAATAAGAAAATGAAATACCGCCCATCACATCATGTGATGGGCGGTATTTCATTTTATACTTGTTAGAACTACTTAGGTTGTATATAAGGGCTTAAGGATTAGGAAGAAGTTCAAAAGTATAGCCCATTTCACGTGCTTTTGTAATAAAATCACCAAGAACTTCTGTATTGGTTTTGGAGACTGCATGAAGTAAATAAATAGCACCATTGTGAAGACCGTCTAACATGAGTTTTTCGGCATTTGTTGGATTGGGTTGTGCATCGGGCTTCCAGTCACAATAAGCAAAGCTCCAAAATACTGTTTGATAACCAAGTGCTTTAGTCATTGCTAAAGAGCGTTGTGAATAGTGTCCCATTGGTGGACGGAAGAAAGGTGGCATCTTACTATTTGTAATTTGCTCGTAAGCATTAGCTACACTTGTGATTTCTGAATTAAATTTTGTTTCATCATTTGCAACACTTGGCATAGAGAGATGATGATCTGTATGATTGCATACATAATGTCCTTCTTCAAACATGCGTTTAATAAGATCAGGATTTTTTTCAATATAAGGGAGTGTGACAAAGAACATGGCTTTAACATCTTGGCTTTTTAGGACATCTAGAATACGAGCTGTATAGCCATTTTCATAGCCCTCATCAAAGGTAAGGTAAACCACTTGTCTTGTTGTATCCCCTAAGCAACAGCCGCCATAATCTTCTAACTTGTAGCTTAGCTTATCGTTAAATCCAGGAGTTTGATGGTTTTTAGCGCGAACAAGCCACCAATCTGTTTTTGTGTTATCTAAGCTAGATAGTTCGCTTCCAATAAGATGGAAAGGAATAGTACATAGAATAAACAAGCTAAAAAGAAAAGAACAGATTTTTCTTTTAAAAAAATGTTGCGGGGGATTAATCATCTTTTTTTTCAATAAAATGGTATTCATTATTTTCATAAACATCCATCCTTCTACAAATAATATAAATTAGTGTAACCAGCACTAAAAAAAATATAACCTAACGAAAAGGGTATCATAATTTGGATATAACTATAATTAATTGGTTTGTGAAATTATATAATGTTATTGACAAGAAAAAGGATTAGAGTTACTATGTTTTTAGAAAAGGGGTGAGGCTGTGAAGAAAAGTGTTTATAGTTTAGTGTTAATGGATGATGTAATAGAGGCGATTGATGAATTAGCTTATGTGCTTCATACAAGCCGATCCAATTTAATTAATCAAATTTTAGCGGAGCGCGTTGCTTTAGTAACACCAGAACAGCATTTGCAACGTATATTTAATAGCTTATCCAAGTGTTTAAAACCTTTTACACATTTCCAAATACAAGATCAAGCGGCTGACCATATGTACAGTATAAAAAGTGCTTTAAGATATAAATATAATCCAACCATTCGGTATTCTGTTTATTTGGCTCAGCAAGCTGGTAAGTTAACAGGTCAATTGAGAATTATTTCTCGTACACAAAGTGATTTGTTATATGATTACCTTAATCATTTTTTTAAATTATGGAGCCATATTGAAAATGAGTGGCAAGTAACGCACTGGGAGAGCGAAGAGGGGACAAAATGGTTAAGAGAACTTCATTTAGATGCCTTTCAGAAATTGAGCCAAGAAAGTGAGTTAGCAAGCATGTTATCTCATTATATTAAAGGATTAGATGATGGACTTAAGATTTATTTTGGAGAGTTGAATCATGAAGAGGTACAATATCAACTGTTAAAACAACATTATAAGCAGCATTATCAAGGTCAATCTCATTTAGTTTAGTGAAATTGAAACCTTTAACAATAAAAATTATGTTATGGCGTAAGGAGGAATTAGGATGAATGGACAAAACTTTACAAAGAAATCAATGGAAGCTATACAAAATGCGCAGCAAATGGCTATTTCTTATCAAAATAATCAAATTGAACCTTTGCATCTTTTATACTCATTACTGACACAATCACAAGGGTTAATTCCGCAGATTTTAACGAAAATGAATGTAAATGTAGAGGCTATGACACAATCTGTTGGAGAGGCTATTAGTAGATTACCACGTGTGAGTGGACCTGGTCGAGAACTAGATAAAGTCTATGTTTCAAGTGAAACCGATAGAGCTTTAAGTCAAAGTGAAAGATTAGCACAGAAAATGCAAGATGAATATATTTCTGTAGAACACTTAATGTTAGGATTAATTGAGACGGCTACAGGGGAAATGGGTAAAATTTTAGGAGCTTATGCTATCGATAAGAAGAATTTCATGAATATCTTAAAAGAAATTCGTGGTAATATGCATGTAACAAGTGAAGAACCAGAAGGCACTTATGATGTGTTAAATAAGTATGGTTATGATTTGGTGGAACGTGCTAGAGCACATAAAATAGATCCTGTTATTGGACGTGATAGCGAGATTCGAAATGTGATTCGTATTCTTTCACGTAAAACTAAAAATAATCCAGTTTTAATTGGTGAACCAGGTGTAGGTAAAACGGCTATTGCTGAAGGGCTAGCTCAACGTATCGTACGTGGAGATGTACCAGAAACTTTAAGAGATAGACGTATTTTCTCTCTTGATATGGGTTCACTTATTGCAGGGGCTAAATATCGTGGAGAGTTTGAAGAAAGATTAAAAGCTGTTTTACAAGAAGTTAAGAAAAGTGAAGGTAAAATTATTTTATTTATTGATGAGCTTCATACCATTGTAGGAGCAGGTAAAACAGAAGGCTCTATGGATGCAGGAAATTTATTAAAACCTATGCTTGCTAGAGGAGAACTTCATTGTATTGGTGCCACAACCCTTAATGAATACAGACAATATATTGAAAAGGACGCAGCACTTGCAAGACGTTTCCAACCTGTTATGGTGGATGAACCAACTGTTGAGGATACTATTGCTATTTTACGTGGTATTAAAGAGCGTTATGAAATTTATCATGGGGTACAAATTCAAGATAATGCACTTATTGCAGCAGCTACATTATCTGATCGCTATATATCTGACCGTTTTTTACCTGATAAAGCCATTGACTTAGTAGATGAAGCATGTGCCTTATTAAGAACAGAAATTGATTCGATGCCAGTAGAATTGGATGAAATTGCACGTAAGATGCTTCAGCTAGAAATTGCGGAAACAGCACTTAAGAAAGAAGAGGATCCTATTTCTAAGCAAAATCTAGCAGAAACTCAAAAAGAATTAGCAGAGCTTCGAGAAAAATTTAAGGCGATGAAAGTCCAATGGGAAAATGAAAAAGAAGTGATTACTTCAGTAAGACAGATTAAAGAGCAAATTGAAACAGAAACAGCCAATATGCAACAAGCCGAACGTGAGTACAACTATAATAAAGCAGCTGAGCTGAAATATGGTGTTATTCCTGAGCTTAGAAAAAAACTTGAAGAAGCAGAAGCTAAAGCACAGGCAAGTGGTGAAAATACTTTACTTCGAGATAAAGTCAACGAGGAAGAAATTGCGAAAATTATTTCACGTTGGACACAAATCCCGATTACAAAACTCATGGAAGGGGAACGCCATAAATTACTGCGTTTAGAAGAAATCTTACACAAACGTGTTATTGGGCAAAATGAAGCAGTAAATACAGTAACAGATGCCATCCTACGTTCTCGTGCAGGAATTAAAGATCCAAGAAGACCGATAGGTTCGTTCCTCTTCCTAGGGCCTACAGGTGTAGGAAAAACAGAACTTGCAAAAGCATTGGCAGAAGCTTTATTTGATGATGAGCATAATATGATTCGTATTGATATGAGTGAATATATGGAGAAGCATTCGGTAGCAAGACTTATTGGAGCACCTCCAGGATATGTAGGATACGAAGAAGGTGGGCAATTAACAGAAGCTGTTCGTAGAAAACCTTATGCAGTGATTTTGTTTGATGAAGTAGAAAAAGCACATCCTGATGTATTTAATGTACTTCTTCAAATCTTAGATGATGGACGTGTAACAGATTCCAAAGGACGTGTAGTAGATTTTAAAAATACTATTATTATCTTAACTTCTAATTTAGGTTCTCAATTTATTTTAGATGGTATTAAAGAAGATGGTGAAATTGATGAAGCAGCTAGAGAATCAGTTGATAGTTTACTAAAGACACACTTTAGGCCAGAATTTTTAAACCGACTAGATGAAATTGTCATTTATAAGCCACTTCAAAAGCAAGAAATTGTTAAGATTGTTTCTTTATTAGAGAGAGATTTAGAAAAACGTCTTGAAGATAAACAATTACAAGTTCGTTTAACAGAACGTGCAAGAGATTATGTAGCAGATCAGGGCTTCGATCCTGTATTTGGAGCAAGGCCGCTTAGAAGATTTTTACAACGCAAAGTAGAGACATTAATTGCTAGAACTTTGATTGCAGGAGAAGTACAACCATTTTCAACCTTTATTGTGGATTATGATGGAGAGCATTTAACAGTTAATATAGAGCAAAATTAGTATAAGCATCTATTAAAAATGAAGTTTGAAAAATTAAAGATGGACTAACTAAGATAGTGGGAGGAAACAGTATGATTCTGGTAAGTAGTTGTTTATGTGGTGAAAAATGCAAGTATAGTGGAGGAGACAATTATAATGAAGCAGTTATTGCTTATTGCCAAGATCAAGAGGTTTTACAGGTTTGTCCCGAAGTATTAGGTGGTCTACCGATACCAAGGCATCCAGCAGAAATTGTGGGAGGCTCTGCAAAAGATGTTTTAGAAGGAAGAGCAAGAATATTAAATGACCAGGGAGAAGATGTAACCTCATGTTTTCTTCAAGGGGCTAAAGAAGTATTAAAACTAGCTAAGATTCATCAAATTAAGGAAGCTATATTGAAAGCTAATTCTCCTTCTTGTGGCAAAGGGAAAGTATATAATGGTGAATTTAAAGGTGAACTAGTAGATGGCAATGGCGTTACAGCAGAGTTATTATTACAATCAGGTATACAAGTGAAAACTGAAAAATCATTAAAGTAATGAAGAAGTCGAGAGACTTCTTTTTATTTTGTACAAAATAGCGCATTAAATCTTGTGAAAAGATTAATATAGTATGAAAATTATGTTAAAATGTGATAATATAGAAAAGGGGTTATTCAATCCGGCGATTTAAGACAAGCAAGTAAGCTTTTTATTATTAAATTGTACTAAATAAGGGGGAGTGAAATGCGTAAGAAATATATTATTGCATTAATCTCAATCATCTTATGTTTAATTTTTGTATGGACGTTCTTTTTAATGAATAGGCATGAGACTGTGAAAATTAAGCCAATGGAAGCTTTTAATCAAAAAGAGAAGATTACTTTTATGAGTAGCTGGGGAGCTTATGATAGCAGAGCAGCTAAAATTAAGGAGATTTTCAATCGTTTAGGTGAGAGATATGCATATTTAGAGATTGAAGACTATTCTATAGCAGGATCAGAATTTCTACCTATTTTGAAGATGGATTTTGCAAGTGGAAATGATCCTGATGTTTTTGGCCTGTGGCCAGGGTCGGATTTTCAGTTATTGGTTAAAGAGGAGAAAGTAGCAGACTTAACGGAACTTTTAGAAGCGAATCCTACCTGGTATAAACAATTTAAAGAATCAACATGGGATACTGTAACGGTAGATGGGAGAATATATGGTTTGCCTATTGAACTCATTTATGAAGGGCTATTTATTAATAGAGATTTATTTGAGCAGTACAATGTGAAAATACCTACTACGTATGAAGAGCTTTTAGTAGCTGTAGATGTTTTTAAAGCACATGATATTATTCCAATTGCTTATAATCAAACGGCAGAAGGCAGTTATATTTATCAAAATATGGTCATGAAGTTAGGAGGAAAAGAAGATGTGGAGCAGCCTTTTAATGAAGAAGGTAGACTTAAGAGTTGTTTTAAAGATGCTATGTATTATATGAAAGAACTCTACGACTTAGGGGCTTTTCCAACTAATTGGTATAGCATAGATGATAAAAAGAGAAATGAATTATTTATTGAAAAAAAGGCAGCAATGATTGTGCAAGGATCATGGCTTATAGGAGATAATGTATTGAGTCGTTTTAGTACATCGGTGGATATTATCCCATTTCCGGATATGCCAAATGGCAAGGCAGATTCTACGGCAATTATATATGGATGTGGGAATGGAATCTTTCATATGAGCAAGAAAGCTTGGGAAGATGAGAAGTTAAGGGATTATTGTATAACAATCTTAAAGGAATTAACAGCGCCTGAGAATGTAGCAATTCTGGCAGAGGATGCTGGATTTATTAGTAATATTGAACTGAATCAATATGCAGCAGAAGAAAGTATCATGGGCAATAAAGGGGATGCTTTAGTGCAGCAGTCTAAAGAGCTAGTGGGGGCTGTAGATTGGTTTATTAATAGAAATATATGGGAAAATATAATGATTAAAAAATTCTCATCTGTATTAAGAGGAACATTAACACCAGAAAATCTGTGTGAGCAGGTAGAAGATGCAATGGCTCAGCTACAGGAGTAGGGGGGAGACAATTGAAGTACTTAAAACAATACTATAAAAAGTTATCTATTAGACAAAAGTTATTGCTATTGTTTTCGGTTCAAATTATTATTCCTATGGTTTTTATGGGAACAATGCTTTATAAAAATACAGAATCCATTATTCAAAATAAATGTGTTAATTATACAGCGGATTTATTAAAGATGATAGAACTTAGATTGAATGATTTTTCAGATAATTTATCTGGTATTACTAATGATATTCTCTATGATCAAAATATGTATGCAGTCTTAGATGACCAGTATCAAGACGAAGTACAGGAACAGCTTAAAGAGATTTGCTATCAATCTCTTCGTAGAATTTGTAAGGCCAGTGACAAACTGCAAAGAGTTGCTATTGTAGGATTAGATGGAAAAGTGTATAGCTATGACCTCAATGCAGGAGGTGTCAATATAGAGGAAGAAGCTTTGCCGATAGAGGAGATGCTTAGGGCAGCAAGAAGTGCAAAACGTATGCCAACATGGTATTTTGATAAGATTGATGATAAAGAGGCGGATTTATATTTTGTACGTATGATTCATGGGGTAGATGATTTTAGTGAAAAGGGGCTTATTATCCTACAAATCAATAGAGAAAAGCTTAAGGATGTGTATATTGATTTATCTACAGAGTTTATGGAAAGTATACAAATTTTATCTCAAGATAATTACTGGATTATTGGTATGGATAGGAAACAGATGAGTCAGCAAGAAACCAATTGGTTAAGTCAGCAAAATGAGGAATGGAATTATAAAATTGAACAGCGGACACATGAAATGATGGCCTATATGAATATAACAGGTACGCCGTGGAAAATCATTGCAAAAGCATCACTTAAAGATTTATTTAGACAGGAAATGGAACATTTTAGAATGTTATTTATGATGATTATGATTTGTACAGTACTTATCTTATCTATTTTTAGTGTACTTATGGCGATGGATATCTTGGAACCTATTAATCGTTTAGTATATAGTATCAAAAAAGTTGAACAAGAAAATATTCATGAAGAAGTATTGGTAGATCGTGAAGATGAACTAGGTTATCTCAGTAAATGTTTTAATAAAATGTCTTGTGAGATAGATAATTTATTAAATAGAGTGTATAAAGAGCAATTAACCAGAAAAGAGTCTGAGCTTAAAGCATTGCAGGCGCAAATTAATCCACACTTTTTATTTAATACACTTGAATCTATTAATTGGATGGCACAACTTAATAATGTACCTGAAATAAGAGATATGGTGACTTCTCTAAGTGCTCTAATGGAAGCAAGCATTGGTAAAGGAAGTCCTATGGTACCTCTAAGCAAAGAACTTAAGTATATAGATAGTTATTTGTTGATTATGAAAAATCGATATGGTGAACGCTTAACTTATGAAAGTTGTATTGATAAAAGTTTATTACATTATGAAGTACCTAAGTTGATTTTGCAGCCGCTTGTTGAAAATGCTATTTATCATGGAATTGATCGCATAAGGACTAAAGGGGTTATTTCCTTAACTATTAAAAAGCAAGAAGATAAGATTTATATAGAAATTAGAGATAATGGAAAAGGCATGACACCTGAAGAAGTGGCAGATATGAATCAGATTTTTAAAGAAGATAACCATGATTATTTACTGGGAACCAATCGAAAGAGTATTGGACTTGCTAATGTAAATGGAAGGCTAAAGTTATTTTTTGGACAGGAATATGGATTGGAAATAGAAAGTGAATATGAAGGTTATACAAAAATGAAATTTTATGTTCCAATGACAGATAAAGGAGGAAAACAAGGTGTTTAAGGTACTGATTATTGACGATGAACCAACAATACGTAAGGGACTTATTAATATTATTAATTGGAAAAAGTATCAATGTGAAATTTGCGGAGAAGCAAGTGATGGCGTTGAAGGTTTAGAAAAAATTCAAGCCCATGAGCCGGATATTGTATTTGCCGACATTAATATGCCTGAAATTAATGGATTAGAAATGATTAAGCAAGCTAGAGAAATTGTACCTCACTGTAAGTTTATTATTCTTTCAGGATATAGAGAGTTTTCTTATATGCAAGAAGCCATAAAGATTGGAGCGTTTGATTATATTTTAAAACCATCTAGTATAGAGGGGATTTGTGAGGTTGTTAGACGTGCAGTAATGGAGCTTAAATATCAGATCGATCATCAGTTGGAGATTAAAAAGCTTAGAAAGTGCTTTGATGAAAGTATTCCTATACTAAAAGAAAAACTACTATATGATATTATTTTTCAAATTAACATTAATGAAGAAGAGATTAAAGAAGCCTTTAAAATGTATGGTGTAGAAATTGATGAGTTTATTATGATTATTATTGATATGGATAGTGATACAAAGAAGAGAGAACCTTATCAAAGGCAACTTTATCAATTTGGTATTATTAATACAGTAGAAGAGATGTTTACAGAATCTTATAAAGTGGAAAAAATTGTACTCAATAACCGCCAAATTGCTTTTATCATTAGTAGCGATAGTGATGATGAGCTCCTTGAGGACACTGTTTATAAAAAAGTACATAGTGTGCAACAATTAGTGGAAAGTTGTTTTGATTTTACAGTAAGCATTTCTATTAGTACAAAAGGTTATGAAGTAGGTGAACTTCATAAAAAGATGCAAGAATGCAAAAACGCCTTATCTTATCGATTTTACATGGGGAATAGTTCTATTATTCTATATAGAGACTTAAATGGTTTTTATCAAGGGCAAGATCATTTAGCTTTTGATGGGATAGATAAGGAATTATGCGAAATAATCAAAACCGGAAATGAAGAGGATGTAAAAAGGATTTTAGAGAAGATTGCAAAGAAGGTAGTGGAGACGAATCTAGATCCTGAATATATAAAGACATTTTATTGGAATCTTATCTATGAGATTAATATGATTCGTATTTCTATTAAAAATTTAGAAGTACAAGATAGAGAACTGAGTCATGATATTTCTAGCTTATATCGTTTAATCGATCAGGCAACTCAAGTTAAAGAGTTACAAAGTCTATTAGATGAAGTGGCCATGAGCGTGGTACACCGTATTAATCGATATAATAAAAAGAATATTAATCAAATTTTACAGAATGCTATTGATTATATACGAGATCATTATACAATGTCTATTACACTAAATGAGTTAGCAGAACATACCTATGTAAGTACTTATTATTTAAGTCGTATGTTTAAAAAAGAATTAGGTAAAAACTTTGTAGAGTATTTAAATGAGGTGCGTATTGAAAAAGCTAAAGAATTATTAAAAGGAAATCAATATAAAACTTATGAGATTGCTGAACTTGTTGGTATACAAGATCCACATTACTTTTCAAAGATATTTAAGAAATATGTGAATATGACACCTACAGAGTATAAAGATAGTCAACTATAGTGCAAATTTGTATAAAAGTTTTAAGATAAAATGCAACATTAATTAAAAAATATATGGTTAGCATATCATTTTTAGTTGATGTTGCATTTTTTTGTTTAAAAACATTCGATTGAAAATATACAAAAAGACAACATAGTCTATTAATAAAAATGGTAAAAAGTTATAACATAAAGTCAAGGAGAGGTGAAGTGAATGAACAGTATGCAAAATGCCATAAAGGCAAAAAAGAAGAAAAAGAAAAACATTGCACTTTTGTCAATGCTTCTTCCAGGACTCATTGTCATGCTGATTAACAATTACATGCCAATGTTTGGTTTGGTTTTCGCATTTAGAAAAATGAACACAGTGCAAAAGTTCTGGGGATCAGGTTGGAATGGACTTAAAAACTTTGAATACTTATTTAAGTCTAATGATGCTTGGCTGATTACTAGAAACACCATTGGTTATAACTTAGTTTTTATCATCATTGGTATTATTGTACCAATCTTTTTAGCAATTTGCTTAAATGAATTACGTAATAAGAAGGCAGCTAAAGTATATCAAAGCATTTATTTTATTCCCCACTTCCTTTCATGGGTAGTAGCAAGTTATATTGCATTTGGTTTGTTAAGTGATGAATATGGCTCAATTAATGGGTTACTTCAATCATTAGGTTTTGAAAAAATAGGCTGGTATACCACACCAGAATACTGGCCAATTATCTTAGTTCTGGTTAATACATGGAAGTGGACCGGATATGATACAATTGTTTATCTTGCAGCTGTATCAGGTGTTAATCAGGAATTATTTGAAGCAGCAGCAGTTGATGGTGCTACAAGATTCCAACAAATTGTACATATTACGCTTCCAAGTTTAATTCCGCTTTGTATTACACTTGTATTACTTCGATTAGGAAGAATGTTCTATACAGATATGGGTCTATTCTATACTGTTCCTAAAAATTCAGGAATGTTGTTTGATATAACGAATACAATCGATACTTATGTATATCGTGCATTTTCTATGACAGGCGATATTGGATTATCAGCTGCAGCAGGTTTCTATCAATCTGTATTAGGATTAATTATTATTTTAGGCTTTAATGCAATCGTTAGAAAATATGATAAAGATAGTGCCATTATCTAGGAAGGAGGGCGAAGTATGGATTCAAATGTAGAAATGGAGTCAGTTGTTACTGGTGTACAAATTAAAAAATCAACAAATATTTTATTGAATATATTCTTTATTATTTTAGCTATTTTATGTATGTATCCATTAGTGTTAGTGTTAATGGTATCTTTAACCGATGAAATCTCTATTCCAACTTATGGATATAGTATTATTCCAAAGGAATTTAGTTTATCAGCTTACGAATATATTTTTGGCAACTTTGGTGCAATTGGCAAGGCTTATTTGGTTACGATTGGTTGTACAGTATTTGGGGGGATTTTAGGTCTTCTCATTATGGCAATGTATGCGTACCCTCTTGCCAGAGATGATTTTAAACAAAAATCACTTTTTAACTTAATTGCAGTTATTACCATGCTTTTCTCAGGGGGATTAATTCCAACTTACATGGTATATGTTAGATTATTAGGATTAAAAGATAATTATCTTGCAATCATTTTACCTTCATTATTTAGTGCGTTTTATGTCATGATTATTCGTACATTCTATAGAACAAATGTACCTAAGAGCTTAATTGAAGCAGCTCAAATTGATGGTAGTAGCGAATACTATACATTCTTCAAGATTGTATTACCACTTGCTAAGCCAGCACTTGCAACCGTTATGTTATTTAGTATGTTGGTATACTGGAATGACTGGTATTACCCATTACTTTATATTACAAAGTCTG
Organism: Cellulosilyticum sp.; assembly: GCA_015058045.1. GTDB lineage: Bacteria > Bacillota > Clostridia > Lachnospirales > Cellulosilyticaceae > Cellulosilyticum. Next base: position 36,536 of record SVDC01000006.1, on the reverse strand, counting down.
ATCACTATAACCTACAATACTTACTTTATAACATGCAAAAGAAAGTAGATAGTATTGTTGCCGCATCTGGACGTGGTGGTGCCGTAGATTTATCTAATATTCCAACTGAAACAGCTCGTATGGCAATGGCTATTGTCGCTATTGGACCAATTATTCTTGCTTATCCGTTCTTCCAACGTTATTTCCAAAAAGGTATTACATTGGGAGCTACAAAAGAATAAATGGTTTAATATAAATTTTCATTTTATTTCAAAGTATGTTTAAAAGATTTAAATCATATTTAGGAGGAGATTTTATGAAATTAGCAAAAAAAAGTTTAGCAATTATTGCAGGAATGGCTTGTGTAGCAAGTATGGCAGTAACTGGTTGTGGTGGAAATCAATCTGCTCAAACAGATGCAAGTAGCACACCAGCAGAAAGTAGTGCAACAACAGAAGAAAGCACAGCTCCAGCAGAAAGTGAAGCTACAGAAACTGCCGCAAGTGGTGTAGATTTATCAGAAAAAGTAACAATTACTTGGTACCAAGCAGGTGCTACAGAACCAGAAGATTTAGCAAAAGTAGAAGCAGCTGCAAATCAATATATTGCAGAAAATACAGATTTAAATTGCGAATTAAAAATGTATTTCTTTGACTTTGGTACATTCCCAGAAAAAATGAACACAATGATTAACTCTGGTGAAGAGTTTGATATTTGTTTCACATGTAACTGGTGTAATGATTATACGACACAAGCTGGTAAAGGCGCTTATGTTGATATTACAGAAATGCTTGATCAATATGCACCAAAAACAAAAGCACTTCTTGGTGATGGCTTTGTTTTAGGTTCTCAAATTGGTGGTAGAAACTATGCAATCCCAGCTAACAAAGAAAAAGCTCACCAATGGGGTCTCGTAATCCGTAAAGATATTGCTGACAAATACCAAATGGATTTCTCTAATGTAAAAACATTAGCTGATATGGAACCATTCTTCCAAACTATTAAAGAAAATGAACCAGGTATGTATGCTCTTGAAGCTTGTGAAGGTGAATCTGCTAAGAGACTTCTTGACTACGACTATATTGGTTCTGACTCTATGCCAGGTGCAGTATACAATGATGATGCTTCAGTTGTATTCAACCAAGTTGAAAAACCAGAAATGAAAGAGTTATTCCAATTAATGAATAAATTCTACAAAGCTGGCTATATCCGTCAAGATGCACCATCTATCACAGATTATCAAGTAGACCAAAAAGCTGGTAAAATCTTTGCTGCTGTTCGTTCTTTAAAACCAGGAAAAGCATCAGAAGAAGCTCAAACATTTGGTCATGACTATATGCAAATTGAATTAACAGCTCCAGTTATCTCTAATAGAGAAACAACAGGATCTATGGAAGCAATTTCTTCAACTTCTAAAAATCCAGAAAGAGCTTTAATGCTTCTTGAATTATTTAATACAGATCCAGCCTTCAATAACTTAATTAACTTTGGTATTGAAGGCGAACACTATACAAAAGTTGAAGGTACAGATAATATTATTTCTCAAGGACCAAACTATAGTAAATATAGTGTAAACAGCGGTTGGGCATTAGGTAACCAATTAATCAACTATGTATGGGATTCAGAACCACTTGGAGCTGAGAAATGGGATAAATTTGAAGAATTCAATAACTCAGCTACAAATACACAAACACTTGGATTCATTTATCAATCAGGTGAAGTACAATCTCAAATTGCTCAATGTACAAATGTTTGGAAACAATATATGCCATCTTTAGAAACAGGTGCAGTAGATCCTGAAACTGTACTTCCAGAATTTATTGAATCATTAAAAGCAGCTGGTGTAGATGATATTATTGCTGATAAACAAGCTCAATTAGATGCTTGGAGAGGCTAATATGTCATATAACTACTTTTATTAGGTCATAGAAAACACCCAAAAAGTGTCAAAGCTTTTTGGGTGTTTTTTTGTGCCTCGTTAGGCTTTTTACTTCTACTTGCCCGTCCTATTGCATAAATATAAATTATAAGGGGGCTGTATGTAATGAAGCGAAAAAAAAATCGGAGTCAAGAAGGCTTAAAGGGTCAACTTACCAAGCTACTTGATGTGCCACCTGAAGTGGTAAGTGATTTTCCGCAGATTGTAATGTCGGGTAATCAAGAAATAAAAGTAGAAAATTTTGGTGGAATTCTAGAATATACTTCTCAAATGATAAGGTTAAGTACTAAGTGTGGCATTTTAGTAATTCATGGAGCAGATTTAGAAGCACAGAAAATGACAGCTGATTATATTACCATTAAGGGGACAATTATACAAATAAGCTTTGTAGTATGAAAGGGGGAGAAACTTTGCTTTTATCATTATGGCATTATTTAAAGGGGTATGTTATAGTAGAAGTACATGGAGTAAGTGGTGAAAAATTCCTAAATTTGGTCACTTACCATGGTATAGATATATGGCATGTGCAAAGAAAAGGTGATTACATTCAGTTTTGCACATCAATTGAAAACTTTAAAGCAATGAAATATGATGCACATAAAACGAGGAGCAGATTGAAGATTATAGAAAAATGTGGGCTTCCGTTTTTTACATATCGTTATAAAAAGCGTAAATTATTTCTGTTTGGAATAGGATTATTTGTCATGATGTTATGGCTACTTTCTTCATTTGTCTGGCTTGTAGAAGTAGAAGGAAACACTCGCATTAGCAGTATGGATGTGATTTCTACATTAGAAAGTAATGGCTATGGAACTGGAAAAATGAAGATGAAAATGAATTTGCGTACAGCTGAAGCCATTTTGCTAAAGCAATACCCAGATATTATTTGGGTAGGTGTAGACTATGAAGGGACACGCATGGTAGTTCATATAGCAGAAAGTGTCCTTCCCCCTACGATGAATGAAAAGCAGGTTAATCCCAGATCTCTTATTGCAAAAAGAGATGCACTTATTACATACATTGCCGTGGAAAAGGGAAAACCTATGGTTAAAGCGGGAGACATTGTCAAAAAAGGGGACATGTTAGTAGCAGGTGAAATGCCAAAAGGTGAAGAGGACCCAAGTTTATATTATACAATGGCAAAGGCGATTGTTCGTGGTAAGACGATTTATAGTTTAACCAAGACAATGAACTTAGAACAGGTAGAAAAGCAATATCAGGAAGAAACAAGCAAAAAGTATGTTTTAAAAATATTCGATAAGGAATTGACACTTTTTAAACAAAAACCGTTAGAGGGTACCGCTGATACGATGTATACATTACATCAACTAAGAATCACAAAACTTTTCCCGTTGCCCTTTGGGATTGAAGTACAAACTCAAATAGGTTATATCCCTAGTTATTATACTTTGACAAAAGAGGAAGCTGAGGATTTACTCTTATCGAATATGTGGAAAGAGATTAGTCTTAGTTTAGGGAAACAGGCAACAATTTTAAAACGTGAAGCTTATTTTAAGCAGGTTGACACCCAGATTACAGGAACACTTTATATTGTGGTAGAAGAAGAAATAGGTTATCCAGTAGAAAATAATATAGAGATGCAAGATAAAGGAGAAACGTTAAATGAGTAAAATAGAAAAAGAACTAGATGTACCTGCATATGATGTTGCTAGTGTATTTGGACAGTTTGATGCCCACACTATTTTAATAGAAAAGAATATGCAGGTTGAAATTGTATTACGTAATGATAAGGTTAAAGTAATAGGAGAAGGGGAAAATGTAACACTAGCGGTTAAAGTTTTAAAGAAGCTTTTTAAGCTGGCAGAAAAGGGAGAATCTATTGATCAGCAACGTGTTAAATATATTATGGATTTAGTAGGAACTAAAAAGGAAGAGGAGCTTGGACAGTTAGAAACCCATACCGTAACGCTAACCCATTTAGGTAAGCCAATTAAGTGTAAAACATTAGGACAAACAGAATATATTCAAAAAATAAAAAAGAATACAGTTGTTTTTGGAATTGGTCCTGCTGGAACAGGAAAAACCTATTTAGCCATGGCTATGGCAGTGAATGCTTTTCGCAAAAATGAGGTAAATAAGATTATTTTAACAAGGCCAGCTATCGAAGCAGGTGAAAAGCTAGGTTTTTTACCTGGGGATTTACAAAGTAAAGTAGATCCTTACTTACGTCCTCTATATGATGCTCTTTTTGAGATTATGGGGCCTGAAAACTTTGAGAAGAATATGGAGAAAGGGCTTATTGAAGTTGCGCCTCTAGCTTACATGAGAGGACGTACATTAAATAATGCCTTTATTGTATTAGATGAGGCACAAAATACAACTTCGCCACAGATGAAAATGTTTTTAACACGTATTGGTTTTAATTCTAAAGTAGTTATTACAGGAGATTTAACACAAGTGGACTTACCACATCATGAGATGAGTGGTCTAAAGCATGCAATGAAGGTTTTAGAAGGTGTTGAAGGTATAGGTTTTACTTATTTATCACAAAAAGATGTGGTAAGACACCCTATCGTACAGCGTATTGTTGAAGCATATGATGCTTTTGAACATAAGGCGTAAAAAAGAAGTGTATGAGGGGGACGAAAGATGAAAAATCAAAATTATAAGTGGATGTTATTTGCAGGTCTTACTGTGGTCATTACTTTTATTTGCATTTTGTCAGGGAATTTTTTTACCAAAAGAGTATCGCTTCAATTAGGGGAAATTGCTAAGGAAACCGTTTATGCACCCTTTCAAGTAGAAAATGAACTGGCGACGCTGAGAAAAAAACAAGAAGCTGAGGCTGCAGTAGAACCTGAATATAAAAAAGATAGCACGATTCAAGAAAAGGCTATTAATAATATTGAAACTTTTTTTGATTATATTCACACTGTACAAACAACGGATTTAGCAGAGAAGTTAGAAAAGACACCAGTAGAAATATTAAGTGAACTGTCTCCTATTGGACTATATAATGAGCAGTATGCTACGCTACTTAATGCAGATAGTGAAAGCTTGACAGTGATGAAAGAGGTATGTATTGAGGTAACAAGTAATCTACTTAGCGATGGGATTTCAGTAGAAGATAGTAATAAAAGTATAGAGATTCGTATGGCAGTTGAAGAAGAAAACTTAAGTACGGCTATGAAGAGAATTACAGAGGATATTATTAATAATGTGATAGAACCTAATGTTGTTGTAGATGAGGTGGCTACTAATGAGAAGAAAAAGCTAGCTCAAGATAAAGTGGACCCGGTATATGTTTTAGCACAAGAGAAAATTATTGAAAAAGGCTCTAGAGTGACAGAGGAAGGCTATAAACTTCTTGAAAAAGTAGGTTATTTAGAAACCGATCGAAGTAGTCGCTATATACAATATATAGGGGTGATACTTTTTATTTTATTAACTGGTAGTTTGTTTTATTATTATCTCTATAAGATTTATTTATATAGAAATAATGAATTGCCTTCTAAAAAGCGAGAGAAGTATTTAAGTTTAATATTTATTTTAATCAGTTTAGCAATGTTGATGACTAGAGCTTTTTTAGGTGTTTCATTTGTCTATTTACCATTAAGTATTGCTTGTATGGTGATTGCCTTTGCCATGGGAGCGCATGTTGCTTTAATAACACATGTATTAATCGTTGTTTTTTCGGCAACGATTTTTAAGGGAGATATTATATTTATTTTGTATTTCCTAATCTCAGGGGTGGTTAGTACTTTAATTGTTACTAAGATGCAAGAACGAACAAGAACAGTTATGAATGGCCTATATGTAGGTGGTGCTCAGTTTGTTTTATATATTGCGCTTAAACTTTTAATTGGATCAGCTTTAACAATGACGGTGATTTCAGAAGGTCTAGTTGCCTTTATTGTGGGCATGATTTCAGTTGTAGCAGTTATTGGGGCACTACCAATGTTTGAAGCGTTATTTGACTTTGTTACGCCTATGCAACTTTTAGAACTGACAAATCCTAATCAGCCTGTTTTAAAGCGCTTGTTATTAGAAGCAACAGGAACATATTATCATAGTTTACTTGTGGCCAACTTAGCTGAAGCAGCTGCAACTAGTGTAGAGGCAAACCCGCTACTTACGAGAGTAGGGGGCTATTATCATGATATAGGTAAACTAACTTGTAGTAATTATTTTAAAGAAAATCAAGGCAGTACTAATCCACATGATTATATGACACCTAAAGAAAGTTATGAGGTTATTGTATCTCATGTAACATCAGGTCTTACTTTAGCTGAAGAGTATCATTTACCACATTACATTAAAGATTTTATTCTTCAACATCATGGGACAGGCGTGATGCAATACTTTTATGTTAAAGCCCAAAAAGAATCCAATGATCTTATTAGTGAACAGGATTTTTCTTATCCAGGACCAAAACCACAAACTAAGGAAGCCGCACTGGTAATGCTTGCAGATATTGTGGAAGCTACAACAAGAGCTATGCAAGATAAATTAGGAAAAGAAATTCAAATAGAAGATGTGGTAAGAAAAAGTGTAAAACAGAAGTTAGATGAAGGTCAATTAGATGAATGCCAGCTTTACATTTCAGATTTAGATAAAATTATTGAATCCTTTACTAAAATGTTAACAGGTATGTATCATCAACGTATTGCTTATCCAGAAAGGAATGAAAAGAAATGACAATTTATTTAGAAGATGAAACAGGTTTTTTTGAAAAAAATCCTGGGCTTTATGAGAAGGTAGAAAGTGTGATTAACAGATGTTTAGATGAGGAAGAAGTGCCTTATGAAGTGGAAGTGAGTTTATCTGTTGTGGACTCAAAAACCATTCATGAAATTAATAAGGAACATCGAGAGATTGATCGTCCTACGGATGTCTTATCTTTTCCGCAAATAGATGCAGAAAGAATTGGATATATTAACTGGGATACTGTGGATTTTAGTAGTTGTGTGAATTATGACACAGAAGAAGTGATGCTTGGCGATATTATTTTATGTGATGAAAAAGCCAAGGAACAAGCGGAAAATTATGGTCATAGTTTAGAAAGAGAAGTTTGTTTTTTAGTAGCTCATAGCATGCTTCATTTGCTTGGATATGATCATATGACACCAGAAGATGAAAAAAATATGTTTACAAAGCAAGAAAGTGTGTTACAATATTTATCCATATTACGATAAGGGGATGACCACATGATAAATCATAAAGAATTGTTAAAACATGCTAATGAGGCAATGGAACGTGCATATGCACCCTATTCAAACTTTAAGGTGGGTGCTGCTGTTTTAATGAGTAGTGGAAAAATATATACAGGTTGTAACATTGAGAATGCCTCATATGGGGCAACAAACTGCGCTGAACGTACAGCTATTTTTAAAGCTGTATCTGAAGGTGAAAAAGAAATTAAAGCAATTGCTATTGTATCTAGTGGAAAAGAATTTACTTATCCATGTGGTATTTGTAGACAAGTTATCGCAGAATTTATGAAAGAAGGCGAATTTATTTTTGAAAATGGGCAAGACGAAATACAAATCGTACCATTAGAAAAGATGTTCCCATATAGTTTTACTAAAGTTGACTTATTAGGAGAGGAATAAATAAAATATGAAAGAAACATTTAGATCAGGATTTGTCTCTATTATTGGAAGACCAAACGTAGGGAAATCTACATTAATGAACCAGCTTATTGGAGAAAAGATTGCCATTATGTCTAATAAGCCACAAACGACACGTAACCGTATTCAAACAGTACTGACAACAGAAGATTTTCAAGCAGTCTTTATTGATACACCAGGAATTCATACACCAAAAAATAAATTAGGAGAATTTATGGTGAAATCTGCTATTACTACTTTAAATGAAGTAGATGTTGTTTTTTACTTAGTAGAAGCGGATCCTTTCATTGGTAAATTAGATGAAGAGATTATGGAACGTTTAAAACAAATTGATACACCAGTATTCCTATGTATTAATAAAATTGATAGTGTGTCTAAAGAAACAGTACTAGAAACGATTGATGTTTATAGAAAAGCTTATGATTTTAAAGAAATTATTCCAATTTCTGCTTATGAAGGTTTAAATTTAGAAGCTGTTCTAAAAACAATGCCACAATATTTACCAGAAGGACCACAGTTCTTCCCAAGCGATATGTTAACAGACCAGCCAGAGCGTCAAATTGTAGCTGAAATCATTCGTGAAAAAGCCCTTCACCTTTTAGATAAAGAAATTCCACATGGAATTGCAGTAGAAATTGAAACAATGAAAAAAAGAGAAGAGGGTCATGTAGTAGATATTGAGGCGACTATTGTTTGTGAAAGAGATTCTCATAAACGTATTATCATTGGAAAACAAGGCCAAATGATTAAGTCTATTGGAACGAAAGCGCGTTATGATATTGAACGTCTATTAGGTTCAAAAATTTATTTGACTTTATGGGTAAAAATCAAGAAAAACTGGCGCGATAGTGATTTCCTTATTAAAAACTACGGTTATAACAACAAGGATTTAATGTAACACTATCTTATAAAGTTGTCAAGCCTTTGTGAATTGGTATATTTTTATAGGATAATTTATCTTTAATTGCATATCTTAACTATAATTATAGCTATAAATTCAACCATAATGGGGGCTAGAATGATGTTACAGGAATTTTGGAGTTACTTCACAACAACAGGTGATATAGGAATGTATCTTAACTACAAAGCCTATGAAGCGGCAAGTCAGAGTCCAGGTAGTATTGAGGAGCCAAAATGTGGTGAATAAGATAGGATGATTAAGGTATGATTATTAAGACAAAAGCTTTAGTAGTAAAAGAATATATTGTAGGAGAGAGTGACAAGTACGTCACTCTCTTTACTAAAGAATATGGTAAGATTCAAGCACTAGCACCTAAAGCCAAAAAGGCAGATCGGGGGTTTGCTTCTGCAACGCAGCTCTTTGTATACGGTGATTTTATTTTAACTTCTTTTAAAGATACATATCGTATGGTAAACGCTGAAATTATAGAAATGTTTCATGGGATTCGAAATGATTTAGAGAGGCTGAGTTACGCGAGTTATATCATGGAATTTTTACAACATGTATCTCAGCCGATGCTTGCTCAACCCGAGCTTTTAAGACTGACTTTGGTAACCTTGCAAGCGTTATCTAGAGAAAATGCAAATTATCATTTAATTAGGCGCATCTATGAGCTACGTGCATTAGGAGAATTAGGGTTTGCACCTCAGCTTTTAGCTTGCATTGAATGTGGTGAACTTTTAAAAGAAGAGGAAGATGAGACTTATTTTTTCTCGGTGGAAACAGGCGGGCTGGTATGTAAAAGTTGTAAATATGGTATGGGAGACTTAATGAGTATAAGCTATAGCACGAGGTATACCATGCAATATATACTCAGCGCACCGATGAAACAGCTGTATCATTTTACAGTAACGAAATTGATTCAAAAACAACTGGATCAAATAGGTGAATATTATGTACCTTACTATATAGATAAAAGCTTTAAAACTTTAGAGTTTATTCGAGGAATTGAATTGATTTAAGAAAAGTATTTATAAGATGCTCTCCTAGAAGGTATGGTCTATGGCCATAACGATAGGGGAGTATTTTGTATTAAGAGGAAAATTCTATCAATAAATAGGCTAAAATAGATAATAAAGGAAGAATGTGGGAAAATAATAAAAGGGAATTTAAAATCATGCAATAAAAAATATGGAAATATGCTATAATAATTTTAAATGAATCAATGAGGTGTAATATGAATAAGAAACTATTGTTATTTGATGGACATAGTATGGCAAATAGAGCTTTTTATGGTGTGCCATTATTAACGAATAAAGAGGGCCAATATACAAATGCCATTTTTGGCTTTTTAAATATGATGCTAAGTATTATAGAAAAAGAAAAACCAGATTATTTAGGAGTGACTTTTGATTTAAGTACACCAACTTTTAGACATAAATTTTCAGATGAATATAAAGGAAATCGTAAAGGGATGCCGCAAGAATTACGTGCACAGATTCCTCTTTTAAAAGAGGTGTTAGCGGCTATGCATATTCATATTTTATCTAAAGAGGGATATGAAGCAGATGATGTATTAGGTACACTAGCTAAGGCGGCAGAAAAAAGTGGTATGGATGTAACGGTTGTATCTGGTGACCGTGACTTATTCCAAATTACTTCTGAGCGTATTGAAGTTAAAATCCCTAGAACGAAAAAGACAGGAACAGAAATAGAGAGCTTTTTTGCAAAGGATGTCGTAGAAACTTATGGGGTATCTCCAACCGAATTTATCGATGTAAAAGGACTTATGGGAGATGCTTCCGATAATATTAAAGGCGTACCAGGTATTGGTGAAAAAACAGCGGTTAAACTTATTAAAGAGTATGGCAGTATTGAAAACCTTTTAGAACATGTAGAAGAAATCAAACAAAAGAAATTGAAAGAAAACTTAACCACTTATGCACAAGATGCAAGAGATAGCAAAATGCTTGCAACAATTGTATGTGATGTACCACTAGAATATAGTTGGGAAGATTTTGATTTTGATTTAACACTAGATGAAGAAGCCTCTGAGCTTTTTCAATCGCTTGAGCTTAAATCAGTTATGAGCAAATTACCACGCAAAGAATCAGCGAAGGAAGAGGAAACTTTTGAAGTAAAGCGCCTTCAGGTAGAAGATTTTCAAGCTTTCTTAGAAACAGCTAAAGGCCAACAAGTTGCCATGAGCTATTTCTTAGAAGAACGTACATTGGGCCTTGCTTTAGCTTTAAAGGAAGAGGTTTATTATAGAGAATGGGATATAACGGATACAAAAGAAAAAGAATTACTCATTGATTTCTTTGAGAGTCCAAGCTATGAAAAGATTGTACATGATAGTAAAAAAATGATGCATGAGCTTATTCAATTTGGAATAGAACTAGCTGGTGTAAAAATAGATACATTTATTGGAGCCTACTTATTACATCCAACCAATAAGGATTATGATTTAGCAGAATTAGAGACATTATTTTTAGGTAGTCATAATCTTCAATCTGAAGAACAGCTTTTAGGAAAAGGTAAGAGTAAGAAAAATTGGATGAGCTTAGAGGAAGAAGTACGTCAAGTGGAGGTTGCAAAACGTGCCTCTAAATTATTACCAATTGCAGAGCAGATGAAGACTCAATTAATAGATGAGAATATGATGCGCTTATTTGAAGAAATTGAAATGCCACTTATTGAGGTTTTATTTGATATGGAGATTGCAGGGATTTCTGTAGATCCAGTTGGATTAAAACAATATGGTGAAGAGCTCGAAGCTCTTCTGAGTAAAATTTCTGAAAAAATTTATGAAGAAGCAGGAGAAATCTTTAACATTAATTCGCCTAAACAACTAGGTATTATTTTATTTGAAAAAATGGGTATTCCACCGGTTAAGAAGACCAAAACAGGCTATTCTACAGCTGCTGAAGTTTTGGAAATATTAAGTAAGGATTATCCGATTGTTGATAAAATTTTGGAATATCGTCAATACTCAAAATTGAAGTCTACTTATGTCGAAGGATTACTTGCAGTTATGACAGAGCAAAATAAGATTCATTCTACCTTTAATCAAACGATTACAGCAACAGGTCGCTTAAGTAGTACAGAACCAAACTTGCAAAATATACCAGTTAAATTTGAGATGGGTAAAAAAATTAGAAGACTCTTTATTCCTTCTTCACCTGAATATGTTTTTCTAGATGGGGATTATTCTCAAATTGAATTACGTTTACTTGCTCATATTTCAGGAGATGACACGTTAATTGATGCTTTTAAACATGGTGTGGACATTCATGCCTTAACTGCTTCACAAGTTTTCCATGTACCATTTGAGGAGGTTACACCACTACAACGTAGTAATGCAAAAGCGGTTAACTTTGGAATTGTTTATGGTATTAGTGCTTTTGCGTTATCTGAGGACCTCAAAATTTCTCAAAAGGAAGCACAACGTTATATCGATGGCTATTTTGAAAAGTATCCACAAATTAAAGCCTATATTGAGAATACCATTAGTTATGCCATGGAACATGGTTATGTGGAAACACTTTATCATCGAAAAAGAGAAATTCCTGAAATTTTAGCAAGCAACTATAATCTTAGAGAATTTGGTAAACGTGTGGCAATGAATACACCTATTCAAGGAACAGCAGCGGATCTTATTAAAATTGCTATGATTCGTGTTCATAAAAAGCTTAATGAGTTATCTCTACGTTCAAGACTCATTTTAACAGTACATGATGAACTTTTAATTGAAACACATCGTGAAGAAATTGATGTGGTTAAAAAATTACTAAAAGAAGAAATGGAGCATGTTGCAAATTATAGTGTACCGCTTCATGTAGATGTACATCAAGGTGAAAATTGGTTAGAAGCAAAATAGGAGAATAGAAAAATGAATGTAATTGGAATTATTGGGGGTATGGGAGCAGGCAAGTCTACAGTGATTGCCATTTTAAGTGAACTGCAGCCTATATCCTATATTTCTGCTGATTTAATAGGGCACGAAATCTTATTAAAAGGACAACCAGCTTATACCCCAATTATAGAAACATTTGGAACAGGGATTTTAGATGAAACAGGTGAAATTGTACGAAAGCGTTTAGGCGAAGTTGTATTTGGGGATGAGTTAAAAGTAAGACAATTAAATGAGATTACACATCCCTTGATTACAAAACGTGTAGTAGAACGTATTGAAGAAGACAAGATGACAAGACCAGAACAACTCATTATTTTAGAGGCAGCTTTATTATTAGAAAGTGGTCTTGTAGATTTAACAGATTTAGTTATTGCGGTTTATGCAGATCCAGAGGTTCGTATTAAGAGAGTTATTGCACGTGAAGGATTAGGAGAAGAACAAATATTAAGGCGGTTTAAAGCACAGAAAGAATGGGAAGAACTTAAAGCAGCAGCAGATTATGTTATAGATAACAGTGTTTCACTTGAAGAAACAACTAAGCAAATAAAAACTTTTTTAGAAAAAGTGAAAGCAGGCAGCTTTAAGTCTAAGGAGGAAGAATAATGAGGAAGCTGAAGAAGCTTATGCTACTTAGCTTATTACTTTTAGGTATATCAGGATGCGGATTAAGAGAAGAACCAATGAATAACCAAATAGATGAAACAACCGATATAACGCAGCCAGAAGAAGAAACAGTAGAAACTAGTGGTGCATCACGCTTGATTATTGCCATGAATACGACAAAAACACTTAATCCACTTTATAATACACAAGCTAATGTGGAGCAAGCATTGTATCTTATTTTTAGTCCATTAGTGAATATTGAAGAAGATGGAACGGTTAGTCCTAATTTGGCACAATCATGGGTGGTGAATGAGGAGCAAACAGCTATTACTATTACGTTGAATCAAGGTTTAACCTGGCATGATGGACAGCCACTAACAAGTGATGATGTGATTTTTACATTAAATAAGATTGCACAGATTCCAGACTGTCCTTATAGGCAGGCTGCACAAAATATACAGTCTATGGAGAAAATAGATAGCACAACTTTTAAAATCATATACAAACAAGGGTTTAGTAGCGTGCTACAAACTTTATTTTTCCCAGTTGTACCTAAGCATATTTACGATGTAGAGAATAGTGGGAATATGAGTATTGCGCCGGTGGGGTCAGGACCTTATATTTATGAGAATACAACCCCGCTAGAAGCGATTCATCTTAAGGCAAATCCAAATTACTTTAAAGGTAAGCCTCAAATTGAAGAGATTCAGATTAATTTAATTCCAGATGAGGTTAGTGGACTATATTCTTTTAAGCAAGGTCTGATTGATATGGTTTATACGACAGAGACTGAATGGGGTAAGTATACGAATAGCTCATCTAATAAGTATTATGAAATGGTAGCACCTATTTATGAATTTATGGGTGTCAATTTTAATCAATCTATTTTTCAAACTGCAGGGATTAGGAATGCTTTAATGTATGCACTTAATCGTGAAGAAATTGTAAGGTTATATTATCTAGAACATGCAGTTATTACAGATACACCAATTAGTCCAGTTTCTTATTTGTATGATAAAAACTTAGAGATTAAAACATATGATAAGGAAAGAGCACGTTATTTATTAGCCCAGGAGGGGTATGAGCCGGATGAAGTAACAGGCTATATGGCAAAAAATGGTGAGCCTCTTTCTTTTACATTAATGGTCAATACGGAAAATACAGACCGTGTAAAAGTAGCCAAGGAAATGAAAAAGATGTATGCAGAGGTAGGAATTGATATGCAAATTGAAGAGGTGGATAAGGAAACTTATTTATCTAGATTACAAAGTAGACAGTTTGATGCCTTTTTAGGTGGATGGCAACTCTCTTATGCATTAGATTTAAGTTTTGCATTTCGTTCCTCTAATATAGTAGGTGGAGAAAACTATGTGAGCTATAAAGATGCTAAGATGGACGAATTACTGCAACAAGCTTTTATTGCTTCACATGAAGGCATTTATGATGCTTACAATGCGCTACAGGAGTATTTTGCTGAGGTATCACCATATATTAGTTTATACTTCAAGAAATCAGTGCTCATGATGAAAAGTCATATAGGTGGGAATATTGAAGCTACACCACTTAATATATTTGCAAATGTTGAGGAATGGACTATTTCATGATAAAAAACCTTAAATTAATAAAGAATAGATTATAAAAATAAAAGACAAGGAATGACCTTGTCTTTTATTTTTATAAATTTTATTACTTTTAATTTAATAGGTAATAGTGTAAAATGATAAAAAAAGAAAGGCGAGGGATATGAAAAATTTTCAGGATTTTTTTGATCAAGCATCTATAGTTGCACCTAGACGTGATGCACGTCCGTTTATTAATGAAAAGGACGAGACATGTCCCTTTTGCTTAGTGAATAAAGGATGCTTAGAACGCATTCTAGATGAAAGTTGGCAAGAAGATGAACTTCTTGCGCGTATAGTGCCAAATCGCTATCCCGCTACATCTAAAGAAGAGACCAAGGGAAAACACGATGTGATTATTGATACAGCCCATCATACCTTGCATCCAAAAGATTTTACTGTAGCACACTGGGAAGAGATTTTAATGATGATTCAAAAGCGATGGAATGTGCTAATGCAGGAGCCTGAAATTAAGCTTATCCAAGTTTTTAAAAACTATGGGACTAGTGCTGGAGCCAGTATTAGTCATTCTCATTGGCAAATCATTGCCTTACAAGAGATTCCTAATAGTATGAAAAGCAAGTATAAAGCCTATAATCACATGGGAGAATGCTATTTGTGTCAAGAATTACACAATGAAGAGGGATTTCTTATTGGTGAGGATTCTTTTTGGGAAATTTGGGTTCCACCAGCACCAGAATATCCATATGAAGTATGGTGCATTCCGAAAAATCATTATCAGCACTATGGCGAACTTTCGATTCGAGAGATTAAAAAACTAGGGCAGTTTATGAAGTATTTGTTAGAAGTATATCATCAAATCAATCCTAATTATGCTTTTAATATTTGTATGATGAGTGGTGATGTAAGGAGACAATATCCTTACCATTTTTATGTGAAGCTAGTCATGAGAGTGGGGCATATTGCAGGATTTGAGATTGCAACGGGGTGTCATATTTTATCTATAGCACCAGAAACCTATGCAAATAAGATGAAGAAAATGTTAAAGGGGATGTATAAGTGAAAGCGTATTTAAAAGAAACACTATGCTTTGGATTAGACATTGGTACGCGTACCGTTGTAGGTGTAGTGGGCTATAGAGATGGAGATGAATTTGTACTTGTTGACTATGAATGTAGGGCCCATGAAGAAAGAGCCATGATGGATGGTCAAATTCATGACATTCAAAAAGTAGCTAGGGTAGTCTATGAGGTTAAAATAGCACTTGAAAAAAGATTAGGGATTATGTTTAAAGAAGTTGCAATAGCAGCAGCTGGGCGTGCATTAACAACACAAATGGTAGAAGTTGTTCAAAACTTTGATGAAATGCATGAAGTAACATTAGCTGATATTCATCATTTAGAGCTTGAAGGGGTTGAAAAAGCCAAAATTAAGCAGCAGGAAATGGGCACAGAAACTGAATATTACTGTGTTGCTTATTCGGTGGTTCAATATTATCTTGAAGATTATATCATAGCTAATCTAGAGGGGCACAAAGGACATCAAATTCGAGCAAAAATGATTGCAACATTTTTACCGAAGCAAGTCATCGATAGTTTATATGCTGTGACAGAGCGTGCAGAACTGACTGTAAGTCATTTGACTTTAGAGCCTATTGCTGCAATGAATGCAGTTATACCAGAACAAATTAGGCTTTTAAATTTAGCCTTAGTGGATATAGGTGCGGGGACATCAGACATTGCTATTACAAAAGAAGGTAGTGTGGCTGCCTATGGCATGATTCCTAATGCAGGGGATGAAGTCACCGAAGCGATTGTACATAAATATCTAGTTGATTTTAATACTGCAGAAACCATTAAAAAGCAAGTTATAGATCATGCGACTGTTGAATTTACAGATATTATTGGTATTTCTCACAGTGTTCCAGCAGAGGAGATTGGGAAGGTCATAGAATCTACTATTGATGCAATGACTTGTCAGATTGCAGAGAGAATCTTACGTTTGAATGGAGATACATCACCTAATGCTGTTTTTTGTGTAGGGGGTGGAAGTCAAATGTATCATGTTACTCAAAAGATTGCACAGCATTTGGGGCTATCTGAAGAGCGTGTAGCTGTAAGAAGTACAAAACATCTTGTTAAATTTAAAGATGAAGTTGGGATGGTCGATAGTCCAGAGATGATTACGCCTCTTGGAATTTGTATGACTATGATTCAAGATAAGTTTAATCAGTTTACTTTTGTCACAGTCAACGGACAAAAAGTACAGCTTCTAAATGCTAAAAAGCTGACGATTTTAGATGCGATTATAGCAGTAGGAATTGAGCATAGTGCGATTTTTCCTAAAAAAGGAAATACGCTTATGTTTAAACTAAATGGTGAAAGGCAACGTATCAAAGGTGAGAATGGGGTACCAGCTACTATTTTATTAAATGGCCAGGAAGCTTCTATTCAAGAACATATTAAGGATGGAGATATCTTACAAGTAGAGCTTGCAATCAATGGTATGGCACCAGAGCTTACTATAGATACTTTTGTAGAGGTAGAAAAGCGTATTAATCTAGAAGATCAAACCTATGTCTTACCTTTAGTTAAAGTCAATGGACAGTTGGTATCAAGATCCTATAAAATTTTACCTAGCGATGAAGTTGAAGTCGTACATATTCATACACTTGAAGATTTACTGTCTGCTCTAGAGATTTCAATGGATAATAAATGTATTACAAAAGAGTTTGTGCCATTGAAAGGGGATTATGTTTTACAAGAGTGGGATCATTTGCTCATTGACATTATTGATTCAAAGCAGATGCATGAGGAAGATCATGACTTAGTAAAGCAATCAGTAGTAGAGTTAGAGGAAGATAGTAATGAGATACCATACGAAGTAATAGAAGACATGAATAGCTTGGAAGTAAAGGATGTTAAGAAATCAGAATCAATGTATATTACAGTTAATGGAGAAGTAGTTACCTTACCGGTTAAAGAGTCAGCTTATATTTTTGCAAGTATTTTTGACCATATTGCATTTGACTTATCTAAACCACAAGGGACAATCCAATTAGTAAGAAATAATCAGGCAGCTGCATTAACAGATATTTTAAGAGATGGAGATCAATTAGAAATCTATTGGAAAAAATAGATTGAAAGGAGAATAGATATGAAGGGGATTATTACAGTAGTAGGAAAAGATAAAGTAGGGATTATTGCAAAGGTATGTACATTTTTAAGTGAGGAAAATATTAATATTCTAGATATCTCTCAAACCATCGTTCAAGGCTATTTTAATATGATGATGATTGTAGATATTGATAGTGCAAAAAGTGAATTTGTGGAAGTTGTAGATTGTATTTCTAAACTAGGTCAAGAGATAGGTGTAGATATTCGTTTGCAACATCAAGCCATCTTTGATAACATGCATAGAATATAAGAAATAGGTGATAAAAAGTAAGCTATTAGAATAAGCAACTTAAAGCATACATAGAGAGGAAAATAATCATGATTTCAAGATATGAAGTGCAAGAAACGAATAAGATGATTCGAGAAGAAAACCTTGATATTCGTACCATTACCATGGGAATTAATCTTTTAGATTGTGCTTGTGAAGATATGAATAAACTTTGCGATAAGATTTATGATCGTATTACATTTAGAGCAGAGAAACTTGTGGAAACAGGTGAGATTATCTCTAAAAAATACGGGATTCCTATTGTGAATAAACGTATTTCGGTCACACCTATTGCTTTAGTAGGTGGTGCAACAGGCGCATCATCTTATGTCCCTATTGCAAAAGCTTTAGACCGAGCTGCACAAACGGTAGGTGTTAACTTTATTGGAGGCTTTTCTGCACTAGTGCATAAAGGTTGTTCAAATGCAGATAATGTGCTTATAGAATCGATTCCTGAAGCATTAGATGTCACACAAAATGTGTGTTCTTCTATCAATGTGGGATCTACACGTACAGGGATCAATATGGATGCCGTTAAGCGTATTGGGGAGATTATTAAATTAACGGCAGAGCGTACAGCTGACCGTTCAAGTATTGGCTGTGCTAAGTTTGTTGTGTTCTGTAATGCACCAGAAGATAATCCTTTTATGGCAGGGGCTTTTCATGGTGTAGGTGAAAGAGATGTTGTGATTAATGTCGGTGTTAGCGGCCCAGGTGTTGTTAAGAAAGCATTAGAAGAAGTACGTGGTAAAGATTTTGAAACGCTTTGTGAACAAGTTAAGCGTACAGCCTTTAAAATTACACGTGCAGGTCAAATGGTTGCAAGAGAAGCTTCCCAAATGTTAGATGTACCATTTGGGATTATTGACTTATCTTTAGCCCCAACACCAGCTGTAGGCGATAGTATTGCAGAAATCTTTGAAGAAATGGGTCTTGAAAGTGCTGGGGCACCAGGTACAACAGCCGCACTTGCCATCTTAAATGACTCTGTCAAAAAAGGTGGTGTTATGGCTTCATCTTGCGTAGGGGGATTAAGTGGTGCCTTTATCCCAGTTAGTGAAGACCATGCTATGATTCGTGCAGCAGAAAACGGTGCTTTAACTTTAGAAAAATTAGAGGCAATGACTTGCGTGTGTTCAGTAGGTCTTGATATGATAGCTATACCAGGAGATACAAGTAGTAGCACCATTTCTGGTATTATAGCAGATGAGATGGCAATTGGTATGATTAATGCCAAAACAACTGCTGTACGTATAATTCCTGCAATAGGTAAAAAGGTAGGAGAAAGTGTTGAATTTGGTGGGTTATTAGGCTATGCACCGATTATGCCTGTCAATCCATATCAATGCGAACAATTTATTATGCGAGGTGGAAGAATTCCAGCTCCAATCCATAGTTTTAAAAATTAAGTGTAATAAAAAGGAGATAAATACTTATGTCAGACGTGTTAAAAGACTTACAACCAAGGAAAGTATTTGAGTATTTTGAAGCCATTAGTGCTATTCCAAGAGAATCAGGAAATGAAAAAGCTATTAGTGATTATATGGTACAGTTTGCAAATAGCTTAGGATTAGAAGTTCATCAAGATGAAGCTTATAATATCTATATCAAAAAGCCAGCAACGCCAGGCTATGAACATTTACCAGCTGTAATTTTGCAAGGTCATATGGATATGGTTTGTGAAAAAAATAAAGATACAATCCATGATTTTGAAAAAGAAGGGTTAAAGCTTTTTATAGATGGTGATTGGATTCGTGCAAAGGGAACAACTCTTGGAGGAGATAATGGTATTGCTATTGCGATTCAAATGGCAATCCTTTCAGATCATACACTAAAGCATCCAGCATTAGAATGCTTAATGACAACAGATGAAGAACGTGGTATGACGGGTGTAGCTAATATGCGTCCTGAGTATTTAGAAGGTAAAGTACTCATTAATATTGATAATGAACAAGAAGGCGAATTTATTGTAAGCTGTGCTGGTGGTGCTAAAGCTTATTCTACTTTAAGGTTTAACCGCGTAGCGATTAAAGAAGGTTCAGTAGTATGTAAAATGACTATTAATGGCTTAAAAGGTGGTCACTCAGGTGCAGAAATTCATCATGAAAGAGCTAATGCACATCTTTTAATGGGTCGTTTATTACAAAATATTACCGACCAAGTAGCACTTCAAGTTTTAAAAGTTGAAGGTGGAACAAAGGATAATGTCATTACTCGTGAATGTGAAGTTTGGATTGCTGTAAGAGCAGAAGATAAGGAAAAAGTTACAGAAGTAGCGAATGAGATGGAAAGCATCTTTAAAGCAGAATATGAGGTACAAGATCCAGAAATCACTATTAAATGTGAAATGGTGCAATGTGAAGGTATGGCTATGGATGCTGAGTCGACTCAAAAGTTTATCAACTATTTATTAGTGGTACCGAATGGTGTGATGGGCTATGCAAAACATATGGAAGGCTTAGTAGAAACTTCATTGAACCTTGGTATTGTTAAAATGGATGAAAATAGCATTCGATTTGCAAGTGCTGTAAGAAGTTCAGTAGCTTCTCGTAAAGCTGAAATCTTATCTAAGCTCAAAGCTTTAGCAGAAAGCTTTGGAATGGTGTATGAGGTTAAAGGAGATTATCCAGCATGGCAATACAATAGTCAATCGCGTATTCGTGAGTTAGCAGTAGATCTTTTTGAGAAGATGTATGGAAAAAGTCCAACAGTAACTGCTATTCATGCAGGGCTTGAATGTGGCTTTATTGCAGAGAAATGTCCAGGACTAGATATGATTTCTATTGGTCCAGATTTAGAGCATATTCACTCACCTGAAGAAAGATTAAGTATTTCATCAACTGCGCGAATTTATGAATATATTTTACAACTTTTGGAAAACCTAGCTTCATACTAAAGCTAGGAGGGTGCCAGTGTATGAAACTTCAAAAAAATAATCGCTATTTTAATATCGCTGCTTATGCAGTAATTAGCTGTTTTATTATTCTAATTGGTATTTTTATACTACTTAATTTTAGATTAGTGTGGCAGTGGATTAAAAAAGTGATTGAACTGATTTATATATTGATTGAACCCCTTATTATTGGTTTAATCTTAGCCTATTTATTAGATCCTATTGTAGTCTTCTATGAAAGACGATGGCACCATATAAACAGTGAAAGGAAGTTTCATTTGTCACAGCGCACCAAACAGAAAGAAAAAAAGCGTTGGCATATGAGAACTGTGCCAACGCTTTTGACTTTTATCACTCTAATTTCTGTACTGGGCATTTTTATTTTAATGATTCAAATGAATATTGAGCAAGTGGCAGGTAGCTTTTCGATTAATGACTTGCAAGAAAGCATTACGGGCTATGTAGATTATTTTGAAAATATGATTGGTGGCATTTCGCAGTTTACCGAAGAGATGGGGATTGTAAAAGGACAGGGAATTATTGAGCGCATCTATGCTGAAGTGAATCGCTTTGTTTTATATCTATATAATGATGTAACCAGCGGTCTTTTAGGATTTGGCGTTCATGCTTTCAACTGGCTTTTAGCCATAGTAATTGCGTTCTACTTATTACAAGATAAAGAACGATTTTTACATTTTATAAAGCGTTTATTAAAGTATGTATTAAAACGAGAGCGCTACGATTATGTAAGACATTTGGGAATAGAAGTAGATGGGATTTTATCAGGATATATACGAGGAGAAGTCATTGATGCTATCATTATAGTGATTCTAACGAGTGGAGCTTTATTAGCCATTCAGTTAGATTTTGCCATTATTATTGGAATTATTGCAGGTATTTTTAATTTGATTCCTTATTTTGGTCCTATTGTAGGCTTTGGACTTGCTATTATTATTGGGGTATTAGATTCCAATCCTATGAAGGCAGTATACGGTGGGATTGCCATTTTAATTATTCAGCAGATTGATGGATGGTTTATTGTACCTAAAGTAGTAGGAGAGTGTGTGAAGTTACATCCTATTGTTGTCTTATTAGCCATTTTAATTGGGGGTAATTTATTCGGTCTGTTAGGTATGCTCATAGCTGTTCCTGTAGCTGCTTTTATTCGCTTGCTCTGTATTCGATGCTGGCCAATGTTATTTGAAGATCAGGAGTAAAATGTTACATTATAATTCCATAAATAAAAAGAAAGTATGCCAATATTATGTGGCATACTTTCTTTTTATTGCATTTATTATAGTAAAAGTTATTTTAAAATAACTTTGTGGAAGACTTTTTTGCCTTTTTGAACCATTAACTCATTTTCTTTGAAATCAGCTAATGTAATTTTTGCATTTGGATCTGTTACAGGTTGTTCGTTCACTTTGATACCATTTTGTGTTACAAGACGACGACCTTCTGAACGTGATGGTACAAGGTTTGTTTGCTGAAGAAGTGTTAAGATATCCATACCTTCTTCAAAATCAGTAGAAGACATTTCTGTAGATGGGATAGAACCACCATGAGCGCCACCTAAGAATAAAGCTTTAGCAGCTGTTTCAGCTTTTATTGCTTCTTCTTCGCCATGTACAATTTTTGTAACTTCAAATGCTAAACGTTCTTTTGCTTTATTAATAGCTGCACCTTCAACATTTGTTAAAGTGTTTACTTCATCCATTGGTACGTAAGTAAGAAGAGATAAACAACGTTTTACATCAGCATCAGCAACGTTTCTCCAGTATTGGTAGAATTCATAAGGAGATGTTTTAGCTGGATCTAACCATACAGCACCTTTTTCTGTTTTACCCATTTTCTTACCTTCACTGTTTGTAAGAAGAGAGAAAGTCATACCAAATGATTGGTCACCGTGTAAACAACGAACAAGTTTAACACCACCTAAAATGTTAGACCATTGATCATTTCCACCTAATTGTAATTTACAGTTATAACGACGGTATAATTCTAAGAAGTCGTATGATTGCATAATCATATAGTTGAACTCTAAGAAA
This sequence comes from Cellulosilyticum sp., assembly GCA_015058045.1. Classification (GTDB taxonomy): domain Bacteria; phylum Bacillota; class Clostridia; order Lachnospirales; family Cellulosilyticaceae; genus Cellulosilyticum. The sequence goes on along the minus strand of SVDC01000006.1, from coordinate 13,642 downwards.
GATAATCCTTTTTCCATACGTTGTTTGTAACATTCAGCAGATAACATTTGGTTAACGTTGAAGAGTGGACCAACTTCTCTTAAAAGCTCGATGTAGTTAAGACTGCGAAGCCAATCTCCGTTGTTTACCATAATGGCTGCATCATTATCAAATGAAATGAATTTAGACATTTGTTTTTTGAAACATTCTACATTGTGGTCGATTGTTTCAACAGTCATCATCTTACGCATATCTGTTTTACCAGTAGGGTCACCAATCATAGCTGTACCGCCACCAAATAAAACGATTGGACGATGTCCAGCACGTTGCATGTGGCTCATTGCCATAACCGTTACAAAGTGACCTACATGAAGACTATCAGCAGTAGGGTCAAAACCAATATAGAAAGTCACTTTTTCTTTTTCTAATAACTCTTTAATTTCATTTTCATGTGTACATTGTTCAATGAAACCACGTTCCATTAAAATATCAAATACGCTCATTATGAGTCCTCCTAAGATAAAAAATTAAAAGATGATATTAAAAAAGGGTGAGCCCATCCAATAAGGACGAGATCACCCGTGGTACCACCTTAATTTACAAAATAAATTTGCCTCAATGTCGGATAACGGTGACGGCCGTTATAAACTCAAAAGGTGTATTTCGCTTTATAAAGACGATGTGTTTGCACCAACCACACACTCTCTAAACAAATCTTTATAAACTACTTGGACTTTTTCATCGTTTAATAAATAATTTTAATATGAATAATCATAGCATAGGATAGAAGGGATTTCAAGCCTGTAAATAGTTGGTCTATATGAAAAAGATTGAAAATAGCAAAAATAACTATTGAAAAAATGTGGATAATCTATCACAATAAAATGGTATGTAAAAAAATAACTTTATCTGCCTTGAAAGGTAAAGATGAATAGATAAGGTGGATTGTTTTGAGGAGGAAGTAAAATGGAAGATTCAGAAATCATGGTGAAATATGAGAAGTTAGGGTGTCATATATCAAATGAAGGTGCTTGTTTCACGATTTATGCAACACAAGCTTACGCCATGGTATTAGAAGTCTATAAAGATGCCTATCAAACAACCCCTCTCATGAAGCAAATCATTGAGCGGAATCAGGAGAGTCACTATTTTAGTGTATATGTACCTTGCATAAAGACTGGCATGTATTATGTATGGCGGATTATGAATGAAGACTATTCTTATTCACCTGCGATTATGGACCCTTATGCTAAAGGCGTAATATATTTTCAGGGAGAGTGGCGTAACTTAGTAGTTGGTGAGCAACAATATATGCAGCTTAAGCCACACATTCCATGGAAAGAAACCATTATTTATGAGCTGCATGTAGGGCATTTTACTAAAATAGATGAAAGTATTCCTAAGGAGGAAAGAGGAACATTTAAAGGATTAATCAAAAAGATTCCTTATTTAAAAGAATTAGGGGTAACAACATTAGAGATGCTACCAATATTTAAGTGGTATGCCCATACTTTGAAGAATAGAAGTCCCTATACAGGTGAATTATTAGCAGATATATGGGGCTATAATACATTAGCTTTTTTTGCATTAGACGAAAGATACAGCGTGGAAAAAACAAGTGAAGGATCCCTTAGAGAGTTTAAACTCTTTCTAGAGGCAGCTCATAGGTCAGGTTTAGAAGTTATCTTAGATGTGGTATATAATCATTCAGGTGAAGGTGGAGAGGGTGGCGTGATGATTCACTTTAAATACTTAGCGCCTGAAGTTTATTATAAATATAGTGAGCATGGGCAATACCTAAATTGCTCAGGAACAGGTAATACCCTTAATACAAATCATCCCATTGTTAAAAAATTAATTAAAGATAGCCTTATTTATTGGGCAAGTGAAATTGGTGTGGATGGTTTTCGATTTGATTTAGCGTCTATTCTAGGGCAAGACGAAAAAGGAAGATGGCTTAGGGAATCCCTACTTAATGAAATTGCCACAGATCCCATATTATCTAAAGTAAAACTTATTACAGAGGGATGGGATGTTAAAGGAAGCTATGATGTAGGACGTATGCCTGCACCATTTTGTGAATGGAGTGACTATTTTAGAGATACCATTCGCAAGTTTGTAAAAGGTGATCAAGGCATAGTCCCCTCTGTATCAGACTGTATGTTGGGGAAAGAAATTTATTTTACAGATTCAAGAAAAGGTAAAGATCAGACTATTCATTTTATTGCGGCACACGATGGTTTTACTATGTGGGATTTGGTTTCCTATAATCAAAAGCATAATGAGGCAAATGGAGAAAATAATAGAGATGGACATAATGCCAATTATAGTTATAACTGGGGAGCAGAGGGCGATACAGAAGATGCTAATGTTATAAGAGCAAGACAAAAAGCGATGCGTAATTTATTGTGTTTGTTATTTTTATCTAAAGGAACACCAATGTTACTGATGGGAGATGAATTTGCACGCACACAAAAGGGGAATAACAATGCTTTTTGTCAAGATAATGAACTGGTATGGGTGGATTGGAAAAAAAGTATAGAGAATGAAGCGCTTCTATGTTTTACACGTAAGCTTATAAATTATAGAAAGACGTTAGATTACTTTAAAAATGAGGAAGCCTATACCATTAGTTGGCATGGAATCCATCAAAAACAACCAGATTTATCGTATTATTCTCGAAGTATTGCATGCTTTATTGAAGGTCGAGAGAGTTTATTCTTTATTGTAAATAATTACTATGAACCATTAAAATTTGAATTACCTATTATAAGTGGAAAATGGGAGTGTTTAATTAATACAGCTTACTTTAGTGAAGAAAAAGCAGAGGACATTAAGAGCACTTTTTTTGAGGTAGAGGCATATAGTGTTTGTTTATTTCGAGTGGTTCATGAAGTGATGACAAAAGTATAAATAGAGAGGTAGTTTAAATGCAAAAAAGTGCGATTCTAAATGGAGAATCGCACTTTTTATGCCGTTTTTTATTAGGCAATTAAATAAGGAGAGAGGTGTTGAGGGAGATCATTTTTTGAGCAAGAGGTACCAATAATAAAGTCAATACCATAACAATCAGAAATTTTTTGAATATCGTCAAAGCAACCTGCTATTTCATCCAAATTACAACGTGTAATGCTACAAAGCTCATCAATAAAAACGACTTCAATATCATGATTGGTAGAGATAATACCACATAGGAAAGCTATAAAACTTTCTCTGGATTGCAAGGGCAAGTTAGCAGCTTCAATTAAACGAATTTGATGAGCTAAAGCATAACGATGTGTGGTACTGCTATCAATATAAATGGCATGGCCCTTTAAAGAATGAATTTGCTTATTAGCAGCATCGATAAGCCATTTTGTTTTTCCTTCTCCTGTTTGACCAGTAATAATTTTGATCATTCACATCACCTCTTTAATTATCTTTTTATTATTATATTTATTCAATTCTTAGCTTTAAATGCCAGTTTTTTTAGTAAAAAAATATAAAAGACTAAAAAGATTTAAAAGAGAATATGTAAAATAAGAAAACCACTTTCAAAAAGTGGTTTTCAAAATTAACTATTTGAATAAGGTTGATCGTAAACACGACCATAAAGAGTGAGACAATATAAGCCGGCAATACCAATAACAGCATAAATAACTCGGCTAATCCAAGAACTCATACCTCCAAAAATAAACGCAACTAAATCAAATTGGAAGAAACCAATAAGACCCCAGTTAATTGCTCCGATAATGATGAGTGTAATTGCGATATAATCCCAAGCTCTAGATTTCATCGTCAAGTTACCACCTTTCCAATTTTTTTAGCAAATCAAGATGATACCAGTATTATGCGCGTTTGAAAAAAAACTATGCAAAATATAAAAAAATAAATTATTTATTTGAGAAAAAATAACATTTTGTATTGACCATAGGCTAATAAAACGGGCTATGCTATAATAAACCTTAGAAATCAAATAAAGGAGACTAAAATTTTGGAAGTATATCGCAAATATTCAACCTATTTAAAAGAAAAATATGGTGAAAAGGTGTATAAAATCCCTGTAAATTTACCAACAACTTGTCCCAATCGTGATGGCAATGTAGCTAGTGGTGGATGTATTTATTGTGGGGATGTAGGAACAGGTTATGAAATGAGAGAAGCTACTGAGGCGATTGCTACTCAAATGGCTCATAATATAGATAAGATTAAGGCAAAGTATAAGGCAAAATATTTTATTCCGTATTTACAAAACTTTAGCAATACGTATATGCCACTTGAAGATTTTAAACTTGTATTAGAAAAAGTAGTACATCCAGATATTGTAGGAATTTCAGTTTCCACAAGACCAGACTGTATTAGTAGACCCTATCTGGAAGCATTATGGCAGTGGTCACAAAAATATAAAAAAGATGTGTGTATTGAATTAGGACTTCAAACCGTCAACTATCGCAGTCTGAAAAAGATTAATAGAGGTCATACTTTAGCAGAATATCTAGATGCAATGATGCAAATTAAGCAGTATCCCTTTGCAACTTGCACTCATGTTATTGTGGATTTACCTTGGGACGACATGCAGGATGTCATTGAAACAGCAAAATGTTTAAGTGCCATGCAAAATACCTACGTAAAGCTACATGCTTTATATGTTGTAAAGAATACACCACTGGCTAAGGCTTATGAAAAGGGTACACTTGAAATGGTGTCGCTTGAAGACTATAAAAAACGTGTGATTACTTTCTTGCGATACTTATCACCAGAGATTGTGGTACAGCGTATTATAGGACGTGCACCAGAAGAACATACGCTTTATGCCAACTGGAATACAAGTTGGTGGAAAATCCATGATGACATTGTGGCTGAAATGGAAGAAAAGGGCTATCAGCAAGGCGACTTATGTCAGTATTTAGGAGGACGTGCACTACGTGTATTTGATGAAAAAAATAAAGGGTGTTGTAGTGGTAAAAGTCACTCATAAAATAGTGCGTAGCTATGCTATAATGAGAGAGTTAAGGAGTGATGAAAATGAACGTATTTGCCATAGGAGATTTGCATTTAAGTATCAAGTCTGATAAACCCATGGATGTTTTTGGCGTTCATTGGGAAAATCATATGGAAAAGCTAAAGGCTAATTGGCATCAGGTGGTAAGCAAAGAGGATCTGGTGCTTATTCCTGGAGATATATCATGGGCAATGCGTTTAAAAGAGGCGCAAATGGATTTAGAATGGCTAAATCAATTACCAGGACGAAAAATTTGTATTCGTGGAAATCATGATTATTGGTGGGACCGACCTAGTCCATTAAATCGTATGTATAAGCATATCTATTTCTTACAAAATGTAGCTTATCTTTTGGACAATTTAGCTATTTGTGGTACCAGAGGTTGGGCATTAAGTGGTATAGAGAGTGAAGACAAGGCAGATGAAAAAATGATTTCAAGAGAATGCATACGACTTAAACTTTCCTTGGATGATGCCATGAAGCGTGGAGCAAAAGAAATTTGGGTGATGCTTCATTATCCTCCTAATGAAGAGGGGCATATGGATTCACCTTTTATAGAGCTTATCAAACAGTATCCAGTGACAAGGGTGATTTATGGACATTTGCATGATGAGGAATCATGGAAAAAAGCACCTATTGGCAGTTGTGACGGTATAGAGTATCACCTTGTAGCAGCAGATTATTTAGAGTTTAAACCTCTACCATTAGCCAAAGTAGAGTTAAAAATAAATGAGTAGATTATATGGAGAAGAAAGATGAAGTTACCAGTAGCTTTTGAAGAAAAAATGAAAAGACTCTTAAATGAAGAATATGAGGCTTATTTAGCCTCATATGATTTGCCTAAGTACCAAGGATTAAGAGTCAACACTTTAAAATTAGGTTTGGATGAGTGGGACAAAATCAATCCGTTTACCTCACTTAAAACAGTACCATGGTGTAAAGAAGGATTTTATTACGATGCTCATGAGAAGCCAGCTAAGCATCCTTATTACTTTGCAGGACTTTATTATATTCAAGAACCAAGTGCCATGTCACCAGGTGCCTATTTACCCATTGAACCAGGAGATCGTATATTAGATATGTGTGCTGCACCAGGTGGAAAGAGTACACAGCTTGCAGCGCGCATGCAGCAAGAAGGTATACTCGTTTCAAACGACATTAGTGCATCTCGTGTAAAGGCATTACTTAAAAATCTAGAAAACTTTGGAAACCGAACCAGTATTGTAACGAGTGAAAACTCTGAACGTCTTGCAAGTAAATGGCCAGGTTATTTTGATAAGATTTTAATAGATGCTCCATGTTCTGGAGAAGGCATGTTTCGTAAAAATGAAACTGCTATTAAGAGTTGGGATACACATGGGATAGAACATTGTGCCCATTTACAACGTATTATTTTGGAAGATGCTGTAACCCTTCTAAAACCAGATGGTATGATTTTATATTCAACTTGTACGTTTTCACCGGAAGAAAATGAAGGGATGATTGATGAATTCTTAAAGAAACATCCTGATTTTAAGGTGGTGCCATTAGAACCAGTAGGTGGGATTCAGCATGGACGTCCAGAATTTATGGATTCTAATCCTGAACTTAGGGGAGCATTAAGATTATGGCCACATCATTTAGAAGGGGAAGGGCATTTTGTATGTTTACTTCAAAGAACAGGTGGCGAGGCGGGAAAATGCCCGGTATATGGCAAACAAAAACGCCTTAAAGATTATCCGGATGCACTTGCTTTTATGAAGCAATATACACATCTGAATGAAGATATGCCAGTTACAGAAATTAGTGGAAAGCTCTATAGTGTACCAGAAGGTGCGCCTGATTTAAAAGGAATTCGCGTAATTCGTGGAGGACTTTTATTAGGTGAGCTCAAAAATAAACGCTTTGAGCCTTCTCATGTATTAGCATTAGCTTATGATCAAAGTATGTTTAAACAAACTATACACTGGTCTTTAGAAGATGAAGAAGTAACGCGTTATTTAAAAGGCGAAACCGTTTTATGTGATAAGCCAAAAGGTTATTATGTCGTTTGTGTAGATGGCTATCCATTAGGATGGGTAAAGGCGCAAAATGGTATGTTAAAAAATCAATATCCGCCAAGCTGGCGTTTATGCTAAAAAGTAGGTGAAATAATAATGCGCTTAGATAAAGTGTTAGGCCATGTGGGCTATGGCAGTCGTAAAGAAGTCCAAAAGTTAATTAAAAGTAAAAAAGTGACAGTAGATGGCAAGTGTGTCGTTAAAAGTGAAGCCAATGTTAATCCAGAAATGCAGGCTATTTGCGTTTCCGGTGAAGATATAGATTATCAAGAATTTTACTATTATCTTTTAAATAAGCCAGCAGGCTACGTTTCAGCTACAGAAGATCCAAGAGATGAAACCGTCATTGACTTATTGGAAACTATTGACCGTAATAAAGAACTTTTTCCCGTAGGACGTTTAGATAAAGATACTGAAGGGCTACTGGTTTTAACCAATGATGGAAAATTAGCTCATGACTTATTATCTCCCAAGAAGCATGTGGATAAAACTTACTATGCCAAAGTGGCAGGCAAAATGGTGCCTGAAGACATTGAAATCTTTGCTGCTGGGATGACTTTAAATGATGGGACAACTTATAGACCAGGCAAATTAGAGATTATCTCTAGTGGAGAAGAAATATCGGAGATTTATGTAACAATTAGTGAAGGAAAGTTCCATCAAGTGAAGAAAATGGTGCGTTTTGTAGGGAAAGAAGTGACTTACCTACAACGTATTCAGATGGGGCAATTAAAATTACCTGAAGACTTGGCTTTGGGTGAATATCGTCAGCTTACAAAAGAAGAATTAGTTGCGCTTCAACAAGCATAAGTCAATTAAAATGCAAAAACCATCCTAAATATATGCTAGATATTTAGGGTGGTTTTTTTGTATATGAACACATAAGTTTTAAAAATATATTGAATTTTTATTAATGTTATGTATAATTATAAATATGTTATTTGATATACGTGATATATGTAATCAATATTGAGGAGGCGTTAGAGATGTTTGGATTAAAGGGTAAATCATTTTTAACATTACATGATTTTTCAGCAGAGCAAATCAACTATTTATTAAATTTAGCTGCTGATTTAAAGGCTAAGAAACGTATGGGGATTAAAGGAAAGAGCTTGGAAGGTAAAAATGTGGCTTTAATTTTTGAAAAACCCTCTACAAGAACACGCTGTGCTTTTACAGTAGCATGCGTAGATGAAGGAGCTCACCCTGAATATTTAGGAAAAGATGATATCCAACTTGGTTATAAAGAAAGCGTAGAAGATACAGCACGTGTACTCGGTCGTATGTTTGATGCCATTGAATTTAGAGGGTTTTCTCAACAGGTGGTAACAGATCTTGCAAAGTATAGTGGTGTACCTGTTTATAATGGTTTAACAGATGAATACCATCCAACACAAATATTAGCAGACTTATTAACTATGAGAGAGCACCTCGGTACATTAAAAGGTAAAAAGTTTGTATTTATGGGTGATGGACGCAACAATATGAGTAATAGTTTACTCATTGGATGTAGTAAAATGGGTATAGATATTGTCATTGTAGCCCCTAAATTACTTTGGCCAGATCCAAACCATGTGGCTGTATGTGAAAGTTATGCAAAAGAATCTGGTTCAAATATCCTTGTGACAGAAGATATTAATGCGGTAGAAGGCGCTAATGTCATCTACACAGATGTATGGTGTTCTATGGGAGAAGAAGATAAAGCAAAAGAACGAGTGGCTTTACTCAGTCCATATCAAGTAAATCGTAAACTGATCGATAAAGTCAATAATCCTAATATGATTTTTATGCATTGCTTACCAGCTGTTAAAGGAAACGAAGTAACAGCAGATGTATTTGAAGCATCTTATTCAGTTGTATTTGATGAAGCTGAGAATAGAATGCATACCATTAAAGCTGTGATGGTGGCTACATTAAGTTAGTATGCATGTTTTTTAGTATAAGTAAACATAAAGAATAAGAATGAATAGAGATAGTATAAAAGTACTATCTCTATTTTTTTACTATTTTTCTACCTTAACAACTTATACATAAGATATTTATAAGGGTATTAAAAATATATTAAATAAACATCAAAAAGGCATTAGAAGAGTATTGAAAAGGCATGAATTCTAGATCAAATTTAGCATTTAGTATATATAAGTGTATTTTGATATAAAAAACAAATTACATATTAATAAAAGATAATTTTTTCTTTTTAGAATATAATGATTGTATTGTCGTGATTTAAAGTAATCTATCAAAAATACATTTTTTAGGAGGGGTTTTAATGAATAGTATGAAGAGGAATGAATTTTTGGGCAATGTAGATGAGTTAATATTAAATGGTACCTTAATGCCAAAAGCATACTCAGTCCTTTAAGGCGTATCTAGAGTTAAGATTAGATGAGGATAACATGATTGTGCCTTGTAGGGGGTGTAATTTGCAGATTGGTGATAGTAGTGAGGTAGATTAGTAAATATGAATTGGATGAGGTGTGTATAGAATGGTAGAAGTAAAGTTTTATGACAACGTAGATGATCAATTATTGAAGTTTGCTGTTATTATTGCTAAAACAGATGGTAAATGGGTGTTTTGTAAAGAGAAAAAGAGAGATACATATGAAGTACCTGGTGGACACAGAGACAGTGGCGAAGATATTCTGGACACTGCTAAGCGAGAATTGAGAGAAGAAACAGGTGCTATAGATTTCACGATCAAACCCATTTGTGTATATTCTGTTAAAGGAAAAACAAGAATAGATGAAAACATTGATGCTGAGACATTTGGAATGCTTTTCATTGCTGATATATTTTCCTTTGAAGCATTACATAGTGAGATAGAAAAAATTTTAATCACTGATAATTTAGTGGATAATTGGACGTATCCGTTGATTCAACCCAAATTACTTGAAGAGGCTCAAAATAGAGGATATTTGTAAATTTTAATCTATCAACTAGTTTATCAATTGAAACTTATCTAGTAGGATAATATGGCAGTACCTTGTAGGATGCGTAATTTTCAGATTGGTAATAGTAGTATGAGGTATACCCAAGACCGCGTACCCCCAACAAGATACATAAAATGCGTAAAATGAATGCTTAAATAGATTGTATTTGGTGCTATGCTATCCTAAATATATTAGAGAATAGGAGTGATAGTATGGATGTAGGTATTATAGGTTGGGCAGATGGTCCAACCAGTATCTTTATTACATAGATGTTTTATATCATAATAGTATATTTGCAATGCTTGCTGAACATGTATGGGAACATATGACGAGAGAAGAAGGGATTATAGCAGCGAAACATTGCTATGAGTTTCTTCAAGATGGTGGGTACATAAGGGTAGCTGTTTCAGACTCTAAATTTGGAAATAAATGGTATCATGATATGATTAAAGTAGGTGGACCTGGTCCAGTAAATCATCCAGCATATACTTATAAAATTGTATATCATTATAAAGATTTAGTAGATGTATTTAAAAAAGCTGGATTCGAAGTAAAGTTGTTAGAATACTGTGATGAAGAGGGGAATTTCCATTATAAATACTGGAATGAACAAGATGGAAAGATTGGGAAATCATTTCGTTTTGATACACGAAATAGTTTAGAAAAGTTAGGAATGGTATCTATTGTAATTGATGCAAAGAAACCTATAATAATTCAGAACTAAGTTCTATATGGGGAATATGATGTTGGAGTCTTTAATTGGTAGATAGTATAAATCTTATTTAATGTATAGAATATCTTATTTACTGTAGAGTTTTAGGGTAGTAATATTTATCATAAATGAGATATAGGTATGAGGTGAACATTATGGTGTTAAGAGAAATTAGTAGTAAAAATAGAGAAGATATAAATTCATTTATTCAAGAACATTGGTATTCAACGGAAATGGTTTTGCGTGGACAGATTGTAGATATGACTACTGTAGAGGGCATAGTAGCTTATGAAGATGAAAAAATTATTGGATTGTTAACATATGAAATTAAAAATAGAGAATGTGAAATACTGTCATTAGATAGTTTAGTTCAGAATAAAGGGATTGGATGTAGATTAATTGAGTGTGTTTATCGAGTTGCTAAAAAAGCAACATGTAGTAGGATTAAGTTAATTACAACTAATGATAATATCAATGCGATAAAATTCTATCAAAAACGAGGATTTGATATGTTAAGAATATATAGAAATGCTCTTGATATATCCAGAAAAATAAAACCCTCTATTCCAACAATCGGCGATTTCGGTATACCTTTAAAACATGAGATTGAATTTGAAATGAATCTATAAGAAATAAGGATAGAAAGTGTATTTTGATTGCAGAAAACTAAACAAACGAATAACATTTATATCTTACTCAGAAACAAAAAATGAAATAGGACAGCTTATACAGAGACATGTACCAATCAAAATGGTATATATTATTAATATGGGTGTTACTTTATGGGGGAAAATCTATGGATAATGTATGGACAATTATAATATTAGTAGTTATATTAATCTACGGATTTATAGTACAACCGAAGTTAGCACAAAACAGCATATGCAAATATGTGCAGGCTATTGATGGTGAAATTATAAGTATACGAAGCATTTCTACAAGAGAATCACTTTATTTGATAAAATATAAAGTGAATGGAGTCTGTAAAAAGAGCAATGTACGTTGTAACTTTTTAGGGCAAATTATTGAGTGGATATAGAGGATGTCTATTTAGCAATTGAGAGCATAATGTGCTCTTTTTTATTTGATGCCATAGCACCTTGTGAAGCTGAGTTATATAAAACTTATCTTTATATTGATGAACTAGAAAAAAGGGTTTATGCAGACACATCATATGGAGAATACCTAAAAAGAAGATGTGCAGAGCATGGCATTTACAAGAAAGAAGCTACTCATGCCATTAGAAAAGGTTATTCACACCAAGCAAATGGAGTAGGCTACAAACTAAAATAGAAACAAATAAAAATATCGTTGTACATTGGATAGATAAAGAGTTAGAACGAGCGGTTAGAGTGTTACATGAGAAGGAGATGATTAGTATTCAGAGGCGTGAATCAATGGAACATATAGTAAGGACAATGTGAGGTCGCTGTTGATTAAGGTAACAAAGTAATTGTGAAAATTGACAGTATATTCTGTTATGCATATACTGAGGTAAAGTAGTAGATATTTATTTGGTGGAGATTATTTATATTATGTTTACAAGTAAATAAATAGGTGGGGGATAAAATGCAAATAGGGGATAAAATATCATTCGGCAGTTACGATTGGCAAGTGTTGGACATACAAAATAATAGGGCTTTAATGATAACTGAACATATTATAGAACAACGTCCTTACCATGATTCTTATGTAGGAATAACATGGGCTGACTGTACGCTGCGAAAATATTTGTGTGGTGAGTGGTATGACAAGTTTAGTAAAGCCGATAAAGCTAGGATAAGTCCGGTGCTCAATAAAAATCCTGCCAACCAATGGTATGGTACAAAGGGTGGAGAAGATACGTGGGATAGCATATTTTTATTAAGCCTTGATGAAGTTTGCAGATATTTCGGCGACAGTACCTCAAAATTGTACAACCCAAGAAAAAATCAGAGATATTGGTTTGAAAGAAAAGATGAAAATAACAGTAAGCGTATTGCGAGGCTTGAGGCTAATAAAGAGCAAATTTGGTGGTGGTGGATTCGGACGCCAGGACGTGTTCATGTAAAAGCTGTGTATATCCATGGTGATGGTAATATAGGTATCCAAGGCAATAATGTATTGAGAGGTAACATAAGCGACGGCAAATGTACAGGCGGCGTACGTCCCGCTTTGTGGTTAAAGCTATAATATAGAACGATGATGAAAATATCGAAGATAGAATTCTATGTAGCTTACAAATTGGTAATAATAATGGGGAAATTGATCATAGCTGTTTTTCAGACAGGATGATCCTCTGGTTATACAAAGAGCGTGTTGTAAAGAAGTATACAGAACTAGAGGATTGGACTAGTGAAATTGAAAAACGTAATGAGGAGTTGTAATTAAGTGGTTCTAAAATAAAAAAATATAATGGATATTGTATAGGAGTGGAGCTATAAATGAAAAAATTTATATTTGGAGCTTTTGTGTTTTGGAGTAGTTTTTTTATATTTGCATTTTGTTTTATGTATTCAATTATACATCCAGTAAGTTTTAATGGAAAAAGTGGTTTTAAAATCTCGTTATTATGTAATGATTTATTGATACCATTTAGCTTATCATTGATTATTGCAATAATAGGCTTAGCTATTTGTTGGTATGAAGCTTATTTTGAGGGTCGAAAGATAGATATGAATCCAAATATAAAGAATATGTTTAAAGATATTCAAAATAGACTTTAGGTATGTCTATCCTGATAGCAATATATATAGATTAAAGTTCATTTAATAGAAAATAGGGAGCACTGTAGTCAAAAAATATTAAAAGCTGATTTACATAATCATTATAGATATTTCAAGGCCTGATTTAACCAAGTAGTGGAAAGGTACAATAAAAAGTACTGTAGCCAGTAGAAAATTCATAAAAGAACATGTTTTAAAGCATTTCGCAAGGAAAAATCAAGATTACTACGATGTTATTTATTATGGGATGGTAAGAGAAGATTACAAAAAATAGAAAGAAAAAGAGATTATTAGTA
>SVDC01000093.1 GCA_015058045.1 Cellulosilyticum sp. | reverse complement strand
TTTTAATTTTATAGAAAAAGACCTAGGTATGTACCTAGGTCTTTTTCATTTCCATATGCCGGCTGCGGGACTTGAACCTTAAACAGGGTTCACAAATACTATAAAATCAAGGAGGAAAAGCATGTCGGAAGTCTCGTTGCCCTTTTGGTTGCCCGTTATATCATTTTATCGAAAGTATTCATTGTTATGAGTTTACAAATAGTATGAAGAATAATATTTTAGTATATATCGGTAAAAAGTGGAAAATTACCGAGTTTCACTTTACTGTTGGCGTTTTAGATGATATATTATAGTAAAAGTGGGTGAAAAATAAGAAATTACCGAGGTTTACTGAAATGATAATGAATTATAAAGAGGCAATTGAACAATACGGAAATGATTATCAATTAAATAAGGCAGTTAAATCTAAGGAATTATATAAGATTGAAAATGGCATTTATTCTTCAAAGCAACATGAAAATGAACTAGGAATCATTATGAAGAAGTATCCCAAGACTGTTCTTACTGGAGAATATGCATTTTATATGTATGACCTTACAGATCTTATACCAGAAAAATATGATTTAGCAACAGGCTCTAAAGCTGCCAAATTAAAGGATTGTCGGGTGAATCAAATATATATGAAAGATGAACTGTTAAATCTTGGTGTGGTGGAAAAGGAAGTTGATGGTTACATTATTCGTATATATAACAAGGAACGTATGCTTATAGAATTGCTTCGCCATAAGAATACAATGCCATATGATTTATACAAAGAGGTGTTGTTAAATTATAGAGAGATAATAAATGATCTTGAAATATGGCGCATACAGGAGTATGCCGATATTTTCCCAAAGAGCAAAATGATAAAGAAAGCTATAGATGAGGAGGTTTTATAGATTGAATTTACAGGAAATGGTCGATTTATACATAGAGGAAGGATTGACAAGGGTATTAGCAGAAGCTAGAGTATGCCAAGATATTGTGCTAAAAGCTATTGCTGATGGACCGTTAAATAGAAACGTAACAATAAAAGGTGGTGTGGTTATGAGAAGCATCACCAATAATAATCGAAGAGCTACAAGAGATATAGATTTGGACTTTATACATTATTCGCTAGCAGATGAATCTATAGAGGCATTTATAAGACGCCTTAATTGCATAGAAGAAATAAGCATAGAAATATCAGGAGATATAAAAGAACTCAAGCATCAGGATTATCATGGAAAAAGCATCGAAGTAACAATTAAAGATGAGTTCGATAATCATGTGGAGAGTAAAATTGATATTGGGGTTCACAAAGATTTGTCAATCGAACAAGAAGAATATTGCTTTGATGTATGTCTAGACGAGAATGGTGCAAGTCTATTAAAAAATACAGTGGAACAGGCTTTTACCGAAAAGCTTAGATCACTTTTAATATTTGCAAACAATAGCAGGCGCTATAAAGATATCTTTGATATGTATTACCTTAAAGATGTTGTTAATGTTGAGAAAACGAATAGACTTGTAAAACACTATATTTACGATGATGATGGAATGAAAGAAAATGATATTGATGACATACTCAAGCGAGTTTCATACGCTTTTAAGGATTCTCAATATTTAAGAAGAGTTTCAACCTCAAGGCAGCGTTGGATAGATGATGATATTAAAGTTATTGCTGATGGAATAATTGGATTTCTCGAGCAGCTTAGTTAGAAAAGAAGTCAATGAAAACGTTAGAACATTACCACTTATTTAGGCATGGAAGAAATTCATTTTCCATAAGGGATTGAATGTTTGGGGATAAATGATTGAATTTTGAATATGGATGGAACTACTGTAAAGTTAAACTAGTGGTAAAAAAGGAGGACTGCAAGTTGAAAATGCAGCCCCCTTTTTTAATGGCAAGGTTGCCCCTAAGTTGCCCGTTTATTTTTATGCTGTTAAAATGATAAAAATAAAGCAGAATAATCAACGTAAATAATAAATATTATTTAGAAAAAACTATTGATAATCTTCGCTGATGATGGTATTTTTTTATTAGACTGCAGGAAGGCATGGGTAATGCCCGAATCCAAATATTCCATCGGCGGGATTAAGAATGGTATATCCATTCTTTTTTTATCTTATGGAGGATTTTATGCTTAATACAGAGCTTCCAACAGACCTTACTTGCTGACATTTACTGTATTCTCATTAATCACTTCCTTAGATTCGCTTTCCTTCGCCTTAAAATAATTATCAAAGAGCGAATCCGCAGCATCCATGGTTTGTTGGCAAATAGAAGGTAGTTTTCTTCCCCAAGACTTACCTGCTAAACCAAATCCTTTATGCATTGCCTTTTGCATTTCATGCATTTTTTCTACATCATCACCAGCTAATGCGCTAGCAAAATCAAAAAGTCTCTGAGAAGTTTGTTTTACGCCCCAATAACCATCTTCTCCAATATCAGCCTGAGCTTTGGCCTTTGTGGCAGCATCAACTTTGAAATTGCCGCCAGCTAACATTCGCCAAAAGCTGTCATCATTTGCTTTTCCAAATGTTCCAACTTGTCCTGAAATAGTCTTATTAACTAATTCAAGCATTTGCTGCTTCTGTTTTTCCATATTGTCCTTTAATTGCTGTACTAGGGCAGCGCGGTCCTCTTTGCTCATCTTATTGATTTTGTATGAACCCGTTTCAGTTTTTTCACCCTTTTCGTATGTTACACCTTCGTCATTGGATTTTTTATTTATACTGTTTATTCTTACTGGTGTTTCTGTATTCTCAATATTACTAGGTTCATTTGAAGTTAACGCTGTAGGTGTTACGTTTGAAATTCCATTTATATCCATACCCATAATAAATACCTCCATACAAAACTATTCTTTGAAGTCATACTTACTTTTTACTAAGTCATTTAGAGAATTAGAATAGCGTCCTTGTTTGTTATAAGAGCTTCCTACACCAGCAGCATTCGCAATTGAATTTCCCTTATTCATTAACTGCGAAGCATATGAATTATGGCCAGTGAATAGCGATTTAAGGGCTCCTATATCAGCCTTTTTTAACTGGTCCACATCTAACGAAAGCTTATTTCCCTTTCCAATATAAATTCCTACTTTGTTAAGAGTTTTCTGGTGTGCAGAAGTTGTTTTTGTCATCCACGCACCATTTCGTAAAACGCTTTTAGTGTTGGAATTACCTGCAGCTTCAACAGTACTGTTATAGTCTTCAATAAATGCATTTAAAGCCTTCTCAATATCGGTCCAGTTATAATCTGATTTAGTTTTTTCTTCTCCTGTTAATTCATCTTTTTCTGTAATTGTTTTCTGTTCCCACAAGGATGCACTCATGAGCCTTTCAGAAGATTTGGATAAAGCACTTGCTGCTTCAGCCATTGCTGTTAACTTAGCCGAAGAGTCTTTTCCAGCGTTGGCTTTCTGGGCTTTGTCCTGTGCATAATAAGCCTTCATTAGCTTTCCGTAAGTTCCACTTTTGATGAGTGAATAGTCGGATAGACTAAATGATCCACTGGAAACTTTAGGCGCTGATGCGCTTAACCCATCTAAGAAATCATTTGAATAGTTTTGATTGTTCACGTTGTAGTTCTCATCGAAATACTTGTGATTTGATACATAGTCGCTAATCCTTGCCATAATAATCGACCTCCTTGTCTATAACCCAATCCTTTTAAATACGATAATCAAATGGTATATAATTCACAGGAATCCTCTTTTCCTGTTCAAGTTTTTCTAACTCTTCTTCAGTCAGCATCATCTGATTCAACTCATCCTCGGATAGTATCTCTTCTGATGATTGCTGTAAGTCTTCAACCATTTCCTCAGTAACTTCTTCAACTGCATCTGTAAGATTATCCATTAATTCGTCAAGCATTCCGTCATTCTCAACGCCAGTTGCTTCTTCAATCATATCTTCACGACGCTCTTCAGGCGTCTTAGGTTCATTCTTTTCAGCAGCTTCAGCAATCTTTTCTGCGAGTTCCTGAGCCTCATCAAATACATGGAACATTTGAGCATTGTTGTATTCCATTTTTGCTGCTTTAGATGATTTTGCTGTTTGTTTGCCTCCAAGCATATCCTCCATAGACGAACCTTTGCTCTGTCTGTTTTCTTTCTTCTGTTCAATTTGATGTTGGCGTAATTGATTTTGCAAATCAGTTATTTGCTTTTGAATTTCTTGACGTTTTTTCATTTTTTCATCTATGGACATTTCTTTATCATCGCCAAGAGATTGAAGCTGTTCATTGGCATTATTTATCTGCTCTTGAAGGCTTTTACTATATGAATCCATCTGTTGATTCTGGTTTATCTGAAATGTTGTTCTGGATTTATGTAATTCACTTATACTATTCATATAAACTGACCCCATACGTTAACCCTCCTTGGTATAAATTCGAAATCCTTTTCTTATAAAAAAGATAGTAGTAGCTTTCTATAATCGCTATCGACTATGAATTTTTCAATCTAAACCCATTTGATGTGGACTGCATCTAATATGATGTGAATAGCACTAAAAAAGCCTGCTACATTTCTGCAGCAGGCGCCATTCTGTATTCTTATCCAACAAACATTATGTTGAGCACAAACCATAACTCATTATTTTCACTGAATTGCTTAATTTCAATATCACCATTGTATTTTCTAGCGATTTCCCTTATGTTACGTACACCAAATCCATGACCATCATCATTCTTTATTGAAATAGGAACACCTTCTTCATCAATCTGAGCCTTTTTATCAGACTTATTCTTAATGCTAATAATGTAAACATTTTCTCGTTCAACTGATGTTATTTCAACATATGGCTCATTAACTCTAAGCGAGGCTTCATAGGCATTTTGTATGGCATTTGTAAGAACCACACACATTTCAAATGGATTAACGGATACATTACTTGGATATTTTAAGGATGTCTTTAGTGTTATGCCATTATCAGCAAACCTATCTACAAACTCTGATATTGCAATATCAGTTACGGCATTTCCGGTTTTAGCTGATGGAACTATATTCTTATATGTCTCTTCCCAATTACCAAGGTAATCCCTTAGTTCCTGATACTTTTCTGTCTCCAAAAGACCTTTCATTACAGCCATATGATTGCCTGTATCATGACGCAAGGCTCTCATCTGTTGATATACAGTCTCAATTTGACTTACATACTTTTTGCTATCTTCAATCTGTTTAGCCAACACACGATTAGCATATTCTATTTCCTTGTTAGCCTTTATGCTCTGATAAAAGTAAAGTGTAACACAAAGCGTTAAATAAGCCATTATGCAAAACAGTATGCGATACATATTGCCTGGAATATTAGCCTTGATGCTTCCGTTTTCAATGCCATCAAACCATAGCATATAGTACGAATAAATAATTCGTGTAGCAAGGAAGATGCTTATACATGGAATTAATAACATAATCAGTTCCTTCCAAGATAGGTCTTCTTGCTTATTTTTATATGTTTTTAGAAGCAGCTTGATAGAGAAGAAGAGTAGCAATAAAGCTAATCCATACTCGACAATCGTTGATACAACATATTCAGCTACAATTGCAGGGATGCTTTCTCTAAATAATTTAAAGTTAGAAACAAAATCCCTTTCATAAAAACCAAGCTCAGTGAATATTTCCAAGCTTAACCATCTAATGATAAAAAAGCTTACACATAGAAATATTTTCTGCATAAGATTTCTTTTTTCATCTAAATAGAAAAGAATCACTCCAACAAAAAACAATGAAAAAATCGAGATTGTCAGTCTTATTCCATTTTGGACATCAACATGCCTTAGTATACAGTCTGTAATCCATTCGAAAACTACTGCATAATAAACTGACTTCATATTTTTTACAAACGGCCTGAGCCAATATATAAATAACACAGAAGTAATTATGCAATATATCTCGATTACAGTATTCATAAAATAATTAAAGAATGCATCAGACACCATCATCACAATCCTCTTGTATTAAATGATAAATAAGCTTTTACCAAATCTTGATACTTGCCTCGGGCAACAGGTATTTCTTCGCCAGCCACTTTTACGATTTTGGAATTATAAGATTGAATTGCTGAAAGATTAATTAGATATGCCCTATGAACCCTAAAAAAATCATTTCCAACAGTATTCTCTAAATCTGTCATTCGTCCATAGTATTCAATCTCATCATTATCCCTCATGTGAAGCACAATTCTACGGTTAAATACCTCAGCAAATGCAATTTCTGAAATAGAAACACTTCGGCTTAATCCATTGGCTTTGATTATAAATGACTTATTATCAGGCACTACTGGAGTTACTCTAGTTTGTCTATGTATTATTTCTTCAACGGCTGCATGTAATACCTCGTTTAGCTTTTCTTTATCTATAGGTTTTACTAGATAATTAAAAGCTCTCACATCGAAGGCATTAAAAACATATTCCTCCAAAGCAGTAACAAAGATAATCACTGCATCACTTCCATTAGCGCGGACTTGCTTAGCGAGCTCCATGCCATCAATTCCAGGCATCTGTATATCTAGAAACAAAATGTCAGGATTATATGCTGCTTCCAATAAGTTCTCAGCAGATTCATAGCATTTAACAATGGCATCTGTAATCTCATCAGAAATGCTTTTAGCTATGAAATCTCTTATATATTTTTCATCATCACATATTGCAATTTTCATTTCCACCCCCACCGTATATACGAATATTATAACTGATTTTACGATATATATACCTTGCCTATTGTGTGAAACGCAGTTTTTTTGTTGTGAACAGTTCAAATTTCCAATAATAGTAATTAACGTAACGATAATCCCAATTATTGGAAAATATTTTTTTCTAAAGCTGCATCGTTTTTTTCCATAATTCCCATTAACGCTCCATTAACTATGATTAATGGAAACTTTCGAAATTGTATTTAAATAAAAACATAAACAAGTAGACCATTTCTCGAATTTTGGTCCCTTTTATAGACGTAGAGGTTGGAAAAAAGGTTCCGTTTGTTTTTTGCAAGCATAGAAAAATGTCCCATTTTTCATGGAAATAAATTTCCATAAGAATATTGGGCATGCCCAAACCCTTGAGATTAAAGAATCTCAAAGGCTGCGCACAAAAAAATAATATATTTAAGAAAGAGGTAAAAAATGAAAAATTACAATTTATGTGTATCACTAAATCCAGAAGAAAAAGCGATAGTTTGTGCTTTAGCGGCTCAACACAATATGAAGCCCACTGCATATGTAAAAAGCTTAATATGCTCCCAAAAGCCTAAACAGAGTAAGCCTGTGATATTTATACCAAGCGCTGAGGTGAATTATGCGATAGGTTCAAAGAGTCAATGCGTTAAAGCTTACTTTACCGATAATGAGATGATGGCACTTAGACACATGGCTATGAATGAGCCTTTATCTAGATTTGTTTCTCGTAGGGCACTTCAAGGAGAAAATGTTCTTTCTATAAAAATCGAAGATGATGATTATGACTTTGTATATTCAGTTGTTGAACCTATTTATACATCAATCTATATGTATTTACACAATCTAAAAAGTATTAACGCATTAGAGAAAGATGTTATTGAGAATTTTATTTCAGAACTAGAAAAATCAAATAGATTTCTTATAAAACTAACAGAGTATTTAAATAATAATAGAAGAAGCATTAGAAAAACAAGGCTTAACGAATTGCGTAAGCTCAGCAACTATCTTCTAAAAGACTATGACCTATTTTCAGTATAAATACTTATTCTTTGCTGCTTGAAATTATATCCTGAGAATCTTCGCCATCAAGGACTTCGCAAGTGACATGTGTCATCCTTGACGGCTCAGCTTCTCTGGATAACCAATAAACAAGCAAAGAAAAGGAAAAATGTATTTAAATAAGATTTAGAGAAAGGAATTATAAGTGAAAACAACTAAGGAAATATTATTATTTGCAAACGAAATAACCAAATTATTAGACATTCAAATTGGCCGCAAAAAGACTTTGGAGGACGAATACAAGTGTGATATTATTAGTCTTGCCGACATGCTAAAAGAATTAGACATGATCAATAAAAAGGAGCTTAAATTAAAGCGTACGCTTGTTTCACAGGTCCATGTGAAGAAAAATGGACTGCCTAAAAGCATTAGATATGACGCAGTCAGAGACTTATGGATAACAAAGATTTCTGGCGACATCAGAATTCATGCTCGAACCGAAGAGGCATTATTAGATAAGATATTAGAATACTATGATTGCCATTTAATGTCATATACTATCGACCATATATTCACTTTGGCTCTTAAGCACAAAGAGGATATCGATATATGCAGTCCACTTACAATTCAACGCTATAAGGATTCGTATAATCGTTTTATCTCTGAAGAATTTAGGGAAAAAGATATCAGAAAGGTTGATAACGATTCATTACAGTCATACAGTAAATTAATGACTGCACGACTTCATCCTAAGAAAAAAGCATTTTTAAGCTATAAAGGGGTGTTGAATCTAATCTTCGACTATGCAGAAGAGAACAATTACATTCAAAACAATCCTGTTAAATCTATCAATAACAAGAAGTTCTTGATGCAGTGTGATAATTCAAAGCCACAGAGCAGTGAGAAAATTCTTTCGCTGCATGATATTGAAGCTATTTATTCTGAAATCAATAGACGAAATAATCTTCCACGCTATCAGGGCTATTTTTATTATGGTTATATGGTTCGTATGGCTATTGCGACAGGTATGCGTGCGGGTGAGCTATGTGCTTTGAAATGGACTGATATTGACGATTATTATATTCATATCCATGCACAGCAGTTAACAGGTCGAGGTAAGGGAAATACAGCAAATTTCTATGTAGATTGGACAAAGGATGAAAAGGGTATTTCACGTGGTGGAAGACAATTTCCAATCACAGATGATATTGCAGCTATTTTAGATGATTTGAAAAAAAATCAGCTTGAGAAAAATATTATTTCTGATTACGTGTTTTGCAAACTCAATGGCGATTGGATAAAAATTGGTTCATATCACGCTTGGCTTCGTGAGTTCATGAAAAGTATAAACTTACCAGTCACGAATAATCACGCATTCAGAATGAGTCTTAATTCTAATGTTTTTATTCCAAACGGCATTCCTGTAACAGATAGAGCAAGATTGCTCGGCCACAGTGTTGAAACCAATATAAAGCATTATTCATACGCAAGAATTGGGGTTGATCAAGAAATAATAGATAGGCTAAATGGTAAGGTTGCCCCTAAGTTGCCCCAAAATATAATTGACTTCGAATCAACCAAAAAGAAAAAAGCTTGAGAAATCAACTTTCTCAAGCTCTAATCATTAAAAATTATTATGCCGGCTGCGGGACTTGAACCCGCACGATGTTGCCATCAACAGATTTTGAGTCTGCCTCGTCTGCCAATTCCGACAAGCCGGCGTCCGCAGACTAGTATACTAAATTAGATTGATAATTGCAATGCGTTTTTTAGTTTTTCTAGCAACTTTCCGTACTGGTCGATGACGTCGTTGTGATGGCTTTTAATATAGTCAGTTTTGCTTTCTTTTGCGGCGAATTCCAGGTTCTTTGCTGCGTTAGAAAGTTCCTCTGCACCGATGGTAAGAGCAGTGCCTTTTAGTGAGTGGGCAATGATTTGATAATTAGTCCAGTCCTCTTTTTGAAGTAGGCTGTTTAACGCTTCTCGCTTGTCCTCGTTAACAAATGTAGTTACAATCTGGCGATAGAAATCTTCGTCGCCTGCAGCAAATGCTAAGCCTGCCTTGGCATCTATAAAGCTAAGTGACTTGAGGAATTCGCTTTCTTCTGGTTCCTGATTAGAATCGGCTTTTGGTTCCTCCACCGCTTGAATCAGTTCCTCTGGTAAATGCTTAAGTACCATTTCATCCAAAGCATCAGGTTTTATAGGTTTTGAAAGATAATCCGTAAATCCGTTTTCCAAGTATTTCTTATCAGCACCCATCATTGCATTAGCAGTAAGCATAACAACAGGCGTTTCAAGGTTTGCACTGGCACCGTTTGCTCGAATGCGTTTAAGCACTTCGATACCGTCCATCTCTGGCATCATGTGATCCAGGAAGATGATATCGTATTTACGTTTATGGGATAACGCAAGAGCGTCAGGCCCGTTTAAAGCGGTATCAATTTGTATCTGCGTTTTCTTTAATAGACCAACAAATACATCCAGATTCATTTGCACATCGTCTACTGCAAGTATTCGAGCTTTTGGTGCAATAAAGCTATTTGTATAGGTAAGCTTCTTGCGCATATCCAAATCAGTTAACTCACCGATTGGCTCAGGGTTGCTTATCTGCTGAGGTATTTCAACGGTGAATGTAGAGCCATGCTGGTAAGTACTTTCTACGTTGATAACACCGTGCAGTAATGATACAAGGTTTTGAGTGATGGTTAAGCCCAGGCCAGTACCCTGGATTGTTCTGTTTTTAGAAAGATCAAATCGCTGGAAGTTCTCAAAAATATGAGGTAAGTCTTCCTCTTTTATACCGATACCATTGTCCTTGACCTGGATAACAAGAGCAAGGAAGTTATCGTTTCTCTCTTTGTATGTAGCGCTAAATTGTATGCTTCCACCTTCTGGAGTGTATTTCACAGCGTTAGATAGAAGATTAGATAGAATTTGCTTAATTCTAATGTCATCACCAATCAATCCTGCAGGAAGATTTGGGTCGCAAGTAAATGAAAGCATTTGATTCTTCTGTGAAGAAAGGCCTGCAAACATGTGATAGCACTCTATCAAAAGGTGCTGAATGTTGTATTCCCCGGAAACAACTTCAAGCTTACCTGATTCAATCTTTGAGAAATCGAGCACATCATTTATTAAAGATGTAAGGTTCTTTGAAGCAACGTTGATGTTTTCGGCGTACTTCAAAATAGTTTCATCCTTGCATTCGCGACGAATCAGTTCATCCATACCAGAAATAATATTGATAGGAGTACGGATTTCATGAGAAATATTACTGATGAATTCAGACTTTGCCTTGTTAGCTGCCTGAGCTTCATCTATGAGTCTGTTTTCCTCTGTAAGGTCTGTAGCTACGAGGATGTAGCACATTGGCTGGTTGCTTCGGTCAAATTTGCAAGAGAAATTGACGAGGATGACCTTGTTTGTCAACTTTGACGTCAATCGATAGTCAATTATGTCTCCTTTGGAGGCTTTTTCAAACATCTTTAGCGGCTCACCTGTTTTTAACTCAAAAATCTCCTTTAAACGAATACGATGTGGTTCATTATCAAGCCCCAAAAGCTTGTCAGCGTATTCATTGGATAAATTGAGGTGATAGTTAGTATCAAATACCAGCAGACCAGTTCCTAATGTAGAAAAGATATCCTTACTGATACTGTTTACGGTGATGTTGAACATCATATAGTTGTTGGATGCAACAAAGAAAACAACAAAGGCGAAGAACATACCAACAGTGTAAAATACGTGAGTGAGATTAAA
>SVDC01000092.1 GCA_015058045.1 Cellulosilyticum sp. | reverse complement strand
ATTAGGATTTTATAAGTTATAAAAATGTAGGTAGTACATAAAGAAAGAAGGAAATGCATGTTAGGGACAATTGTCAACACTATTGCAGTTATTTTAGGCAGTATTATTGGATTATTTTTAAAAGGTGGGCTTCCAAAGAAGTTAGATGAAGCCATTATGAAAGCCTTGGGGTTAAGTGTTTTATATGTAGGTATTTCAGGTAGCTTAAAGTGTAGCGAAACCTTACTACTGATTTTATCCCTAGTAATAGGCGTTATAGTTGGAGAAATTCTAGATTTAGATAGGGCTTTAAATCGGCTAGGACAATGGATTGAAAGGATGTTTAAGAAACACTCTAAAAGTAAAGGCAGCATTGCAGAAGGTTTTGTAGCAGCCAGTCTTCTTTTTTGTGTGGGGTCCATGGCGATTGTGGGTTCTATTCAAAGTGGCTTAGAAGGAAATCATGAAACCTTATTTGTAAAGTCTATGTTAGATGGGATTACCTCTATTATTTATACATCCACTATGGGGATTGGAGTTATCTTTTCAGCTATAGCGGTTTTTTTATATCAAGGCATGATTACGCTTGCTTCAGGGTTTTTAGGTAATCTTTTAGTTGAAGTTCAGATTACCAATATCGGGGCAATAGGTAGCGTTCTCATCATTGCACTTGGGCTGAATATGTTAGAGATTACTAAGATAAAAGTAGCAAACTTTTTACCAGCTCTTTTTATTCCTATGATTTATTATATCGTACTAAGTTTAGTAGGGTAATGATTTAAAAATAAAAGAGATTGCTCATTATTGAAGGAGCAATCTCTTTTATCTATATAACTTGTTTTAATTTAAGGTTTGTGTATTTTATACTTTTTTTCGATACAGCGATAGCACCCAATAAGCCATAAAAGACCTAATGTAGTTGATAAAGTCATGATAATAGTTGAAATCTTAGGAAACCATATGTAACTAATACCTGTAATCCAAAAAGGAGTAGCATAGACATACCACATTTTTTGATTGGCTTTGTTATATGCCGTAATATCAGATATACTTTCAGGTTTTACAGTGGTGCCTGACCAAAAGTGCATAGGCTTTTTGTTTTTTCCAGCATAGATGCCAATCCAAGTAAAGACACTGGCACATAGCCATGCACTAATCATTCCGATTATATTACCTTGCATAAAATGTACCTCCTCAAGTTAAATTAAATGTCTAATATAAATATTAAACCAATTATAACATGTATGAGCGGATGGTTATAGTTTTTTTAGATAGGGAAAATAGAGTAAATCTGTAGGTGTGTACTTTAAGAGTAAGAGTAAAAATTTTAAAATTACATATAAATAAAAAGATGAAATAAACCATAAGGAGGCTAGATGAGGTGAAGACATTAAAAAAAATCATGGTTTATACTCTTTTATTGGGAACGATTATAGGACAAGGAATGGGGAAACAGGCTAATCTTTGGGCAAAGCAAAATTTTGTGGTTTGTATTGATCCAGGCCATCAGGCAAAAGGTGATCCAAAGGGTGAACCCATTGCGCCAGGTTCAAGTAGTAAAAAAGCAAGAGTCGCTTCTGGAACAGCAGGTGTAGGCACAAAGAAGCCAGAGTATGCAGTGAATATGGAAGCAGGACTTATTTTAAAAGAATTGCTTACACAAAAAGGCTATCAAGTAGTGATGACAAGAGAAACGAATGAAGTCAATGTCAGTAATGCAGAACGTGCTGAAATTGCCAACAATGCAAAAGCTGATATGACTATTCGACTTCACTGTGATAGCATTGGAAATAGTGGGAAGACAGGTTCTGTGCTCATTGTCCCTGCCAAAACAGGTAAATATACAGCAGGTATTTATCCAGCTAGCTACAAGTACGCAGAATGTTTAAAGAAAGCGCTTCAAGATGCAGGTGTTAAAGTTAATGGGATTTTTGAGCGTAGTGATATGACAGGTTTTAACTGGTCGAGGGTACCAGTGGTGATTTTTGAAATGGGATTTATGAGTAACTGGAATGAAGACCGCATGCTTTGTGACCAGGCTTATCAAACAAAGCTAATGACAGCAGTGGTAACAGCTATTGAGGCTTATAATGCGACTTTACCAGATTAAAGAAGATTCATAGGTATTTGAATAATAAGATTTTAAGAATAAAAAGCTGACAATCCTTACCCAGAACTGGGGAGTGATGTCAGCTTTTTGGTTTAAATAAAGTGTTATATTTTTTCTACAGGAACCCAAATTTCACTATAGTTTTCTTCAGGATTTTCACAAGGTGGCATATACATTTCAATATTATAATTTCCTGCTAATTTATAGTTTTTGCAGTTAGGGAGCCACTCGTTCCAAATTTTTGTATTCACATCTTGTAGTGCTTTTGGAAGTGCGCCATGGCAAGGAAAGACTGCCCAGAAGCCAGCTGGAATAGTTCTTGTAATATAACCCTCTGGAACTTCTTGATGAGGAAGATAATTATCAGCTATTACATATTCAAAACCATCTTCATTACTATCTAGACAAATACCATACATACCACAGACGATGTCACTTCCACCATCATTCATATGTTCTAACCAAAACTGGGGAATCTGTGCATAGGCAACATTATACTGAAAGGTTCTAGTTCGCCCCATAATAGTAAAAGCAGCCTTTTCAACAATTTTATACTCTAACATTGTACCACCCTCCAAAGTTAATTTAATTCTTAAAGGCGCAAAGGCATTTAAGAATACATCTTGTTTTTTAGCAGCAGAAGGAGAGATGCCATGAAATTTGGTAAATGCTCTTGTAAAACTATCAGGAGAATCATAGCCATACTTTAAAGCGATATCGATGATTTTTTGATCGGTACTAGAAAGTTCTTGAGCAGCAAGTGTAAGCCGTCGATTTCTAATATACTCTCCAACCGTAAAGCCGCATAATACATTAAAGATGCGCTGAAAATGGAAACTTGAAACATAAGCTTTAGCAGCAATATCATTGATATTTAGGTCATCTAGGATATTTTCTTCAATATAGCAAATGGCATTTTGAATACCGGTACTCCAGTCGTTCATCTTTTCATAGCTCCTTTCTAGTGCTGTTAGTATCATTATAGTAAAAAATAAAAATAATAGTCTGACATTTTGTGCGCACTTGGGTCGGGTTTATGTCTCAAAATAAAGGATATCAATTTTTTCATAATAGGATGCTCCTATTTTAGAGCAAGTAATAATGACTTAAGTCCTATAAATCAAAATTTTAGTAGGGCAAGCTGATCGTAAAAGTACATCCACCTCCAGGGGTATCCGTTAGGCTTAATTTGCCGTGATGTAATTGTATAATTTCCATAGCAATATTAAGACCTAAGCCATAGTGATTTTTTTCATGCCTTGAACGATCGCCTTGATAAAAACGATCAAAGATATGTTCTTGATCTGTTTTACTAATACCTATTCCTGTGTCAATGACTTGAATTTCCAATGCTTTAGAAGTCATTGAAGTAGATAGCGTGATAGAGTTGCCAGCAGGAACATAGCTTAAAGCGTTGTCTAGTAGAATGGTAAGTGCTTGTTTGATTCGGTCACCATCACAAGTAATACGAGGCAATAATTCATCTGGAAGTTGCAAACTTAAGGTGAGTCCTTTCTTGGTACATAAACAATAAAAGCTATCATAGAGGTCTATCAGTAAACTATCAATTTCTACTTCTGAAAACTGCATATGCCACTGATGAGCATCACTTCGTGCTAGAGTCAGTAGATCACTAATCAGTCTTTTCATACGTGTACATTCATTTTGCATCAGCCCAATAAAATGAGAAGCATGATGGGCATCCATCTCATGAGATTCTAAAGAAGTAAGACCCGACTCAATAACAGTAAGTGGGGCACGCAGTTCATGAGAAGCCGCAGCAATAAATTCAGCTTGTCTTTGTTGATTTTGTTTAATGGGTTTAAGGGCGATAGAAACAAACCAAAAACTAAAGATAACAAGAAGTAAAGTACCTACTAAGGCAAGTCCTATAAAAAGGAGCTTCATATAAAAAATATAAATGTGAGTTGTTTCCAAATCTTTTAAAAGTATGACTTGGCACTGGCCAGTCTCTGTTGGGAAAAGTGCTAGTGCAGCAAGATAATCCTTATGATTAACCCCATTAAAGCGAAAAGACAGGGTGGAAAGTTCTAAGGAGTTCAGGTAAAAGGGAGAAAAGTTAAAGTTATAAGTAGTAAGTGCAATTTCTTTTGCCTGATCAAAAAGTTGTTGTTGCATAGTAGTCGATTCTAGTTGGTTTTGAAAAAGAAGAGGGGTGCCGTGGTCCTCTATGTAAATTAAAGTGTTGTGAGTGGCTTGCAACTGGCTCAGGTAGGTATGGGATATGGTTTTTTGTTGTTGTAAAGTAAGGACTAAATTGGTGAGCTGGTTTTCCAGTGTGGCAGTTGTTTCATTTTTATAGTGAGTATTAAAGATACAGAAACTAATGATACATACAATGGCAAGTATAGTAGCTGTGATGCCAAGGCAGGTTACAATCATTTTAAGGCGAAGTTTTTTAAGCATTTTGCATCTCCAATTTATAGCCTACAGAACGCAGGGTTTTAACTTGCAAATGGCTACCAATACTTTTTAACCGTCTTCTCACAAAGTGGATATAGTTATCTAGATTACCGTCTTCTACTTCGGAGGTAGGCCCCCATACTTTAGCAAAAATAAATTCCCTAGTTAAAGGTTCATTGGGATGTCTAAGAAAAACCTCAATAAGTAAAGCTTCTCTTTTAGAAAGGGAACAGGTCTTAACAGGCCCTTCTAAGGCAAGTCCCAATAAATCTAAAGTAATATCCTGATATTTGATTTTATCTGCTTTAGCCATTTGATTAGGGCGCCTAGATAGGGCTCTAACCCTTGCCAAAAGTTCTTTGGTAGCAAAAGGTTTGATTAGGTAATCATCAGCTCCAGCATCTAGCCCATTCACACGATCATCAATGCCGTCCAAGGCAGTGATCATGAGGACAGGTGTAAAAATGGAAAGGTTTCTAATCTTTTTTAGTACACTTATCCCATCTAATTCAGGTAACATACAATCTAATAAAATTAAATCATAAGCCCCTTCTTTAATCAGAATCAGTCCATCTAATCCTGTATAAGCAAAATCTATTTCATAGCCTTCTTCTTTAAGGTGAAAGCCTATAATTTCCGTAAGAGCAGTATCATCTTCAATACATAATATGCGCATATTAAACCTCCTAAGATGTATTAAAAATTATTATACACTAGCAAAAGAAAGAAATCTCTAAAAATTCTCTAAAAACAATCAAGGTTTTTTAGAGATTTGTCTGATAAAGTAAAGTTATCAAATAAAAAGCCAATAAAAAACAAAAGGGGAGTCAACAGATGAAACGATGGATTAAGCATATTTGTATGGGATTAGCCATGATACAAGTTCTACTTTTAACAGCTTGTGGAAAGCAAGCAATAAGCCAAACGGCAATGGGGAGATACATAGAAAAGGCATTAGAAATAGGAGAGGATAATGAGACAGCTCAAAATTTTATGCTTCAAGGTAGTGATGGAAAACTAAGGCTATTTACATTTAAAGAAGGTGTACTAAGCTGTTTGGTACAAAAAGAAAATTTGAGTTTTGAACCTATAGTCTTAGAATGGAGTGAGACCTTTAATAGCAAGTTGGACGAGATCTATGGATATATAACAGCCATGGGAATAGATGATAAAGGTGCAATCTATATGGCAGTGACAGGAAGTAAGGAAGGTTGTACAGAGGAAGAAGCCAATGATACAGCCAATTCACGTTCTTATATCTTTAAATTCTCAGAGGGAGAAATAAAAACTACGCTTTTAAACATAGAAGGAAATCTCCCTTATGTAATGCCTAAACAACTGCTTGTATTAGATAATGGTGATTGCATTATTAGTGGAGGTTATACTGGTATTTTACAGTTTAATTTAGATACAGGGAATTTAGTAAGAAGCTATTCAAATGATGCAGAAGGCAATTTAATGCTTAAGGATAATAAGCTTTATGTAGCAAGTAGTGTGAGTCAAGGCATTGATATTTATAATCTAGAGTCTGGTCAAA
This sequence comes from Cellulosilyticum sp., assembly GCA_015058045.1. Taxonomy (GTDB): domain Bacteria; phylum Bacillota; class Clostridia; order Lachnospirales; family Cellulosilyticaceae; genus Cellulosilyticum. The sequence goes on along the minus strand of SVDC01000092.1, from coordinate 5,461 downwards.
TAGAAGAAAATATCCCATGTGAAAAAGTGAATGATGAGACGAAGATTTTTAAAGGGGAACAGGGTATTTATCTAATGAATAGAGAAGGAATTTGGCATTTAGCAGAACAAGGTGCTATTTGTGAGCAACTAATGGAAGGAACAGGGGTAACGCTAGGGTTACCAAGTCGCTATGTAGAAGCTGGTTTTTACGTAGAAAATCAGTTTATTGCATACTTAATGGATGCAGAAGGACGTACCAGTTTTAAAGTATATACCTATTCAGATAAAACTCCTAGCAAACCAGAAATAGAATTAACGGCATATATGCTAGAAGAAAATCAAACACTTAGAGAAACTCTAACAGCTTATGAGTTAACCCATCCAGAAGTAAGAGTTAATATTTTGCAAGGAATGAATGAAGGTAGTGGAATCACTAAAGATGATGCCATTAAAGCGTTACATACAGAGTTATTAGCAGGTGGGGGACCAGATCTTCTATTACTAGATGGTTTAGAGCAAGAGACTTATAAGGAGAAAGGTGTATTAGCTAACTTAGAAGGTTTAGATGAATTAGAAAACATAGTGCCACAAATAAAGATAGGTTTACAACAAGAAATTTATAGTGTACCTTTACGTTTTTCAGTACCTTGTCTTGTAGGAAGTGAAGAAGTAATAAATTCAGTTAATGATATAAGTGAATTAGTAGCTTATCAAGAAGCTCATCCAGAAAATCAAATATTTACAGCTATGAAACCAGAAGTTTTATATAATAGCATAGCTTCACTTGAAGTGAGTAAATGGCTTAATAGTGAAGGAAAACTAAATGGTGAGGAAGTAAGTACTTTCTTAAAAGGAATTAAAGTCTTAACAGAAAATGCAGCAGCATCCGATTTTATATTAGAACAAGAAGATAGTATATTAGAAGCACTTGATATAGCTAATAATAAAGCACAAGCACAAATCTGGGAGATAAAAGATATTTGGGATTTACTTTTTGCCAGTGATTTAATGGTAAAGAGAGAAGAAGTAGGGTTAAAAACCTTACAACAAGAGGGAAAAGCTTGTTTTAAACCTCTTTCTATGATTGGGGTGAATCAAAATAGTAAAAATATAGAACTTGCTAAGGAGATTGTAAGTTTTATGTTACAAGAAGATAATCAGGATGTGGATACAAAAGAAGGATTCCCAGTAAGACAAAGTAGTTTAAAGAAATGGTTGGCAGGAGAAATGATTAATAAAGATACAATGATGGGTGTAGGAAGAAGTGATAGAGAAAACCTTAAGGCTTTTTGGGAAACAAGAGATATGATTCCTGTATTTGAAAAGGCATTAGAGGATTTAGGTCAAGCAGTCATTAAACAAAGCACCTTAGAAAAAATGGTCTTAGAAGAGGCAAAACCTTATTTTAATAATGAAAAGAGTCTGGAAGAAGTTATGGCAGCGCTTGAGCCTAAAGTTGCACTTTATAGTGAGGGGTAAAGTGAGGAATGTGAGATGAAAAGATGGAGAAAATGGATAGGCATAGCCTTTATTATGCCAAGTTTAATAGGAATGCTAATCTTTTATTTTATTCCATTTATAGTAAGTTTAACGTACTGTTTTACATCTGGTATAAATCAAAAGAAATTTGTAGGACTTACAAATTTTAAGCAGCTTTTTGAAAATGCCAACTATAGATTAGCTTTAAAAAATACATTATACATTACAGGGGTAGCACTACCCTTGTTATGTGTAATGGCCATAGTCGGTGCATTTTTTATAGAAAAGGCATTAGCAAAGAGAAAATGGTTACAAGGGACATTATTAATGCCTATGGCAGTGCCAGCAGCTTCATTAATGCTCTTATGGCAAGATCTTTTTTCACAAAAGGGATTAGTCAGTTATTTATTAGGAATACAGGTGGATTGGCTCCATAGTGATGTTGCACCTTGGATTGTGATTGGTATGATTGTATGGAAGAATCTAGGCTACAATATTTTAATGATGATGAGTAGTTTACTAATGATGCCTAAAGAATATGAAGAAGCAGCCTTGTTAGATGGCGCTAATGGAAGACGTATTGCGCTACATATTAAATTACCTTATTTGATGCCTATGCTCTTTTTTGTATTTCTGATCTCACTCTTAAATTGCTTTAAAATTTTTAGAGAAGTGTACTTATTACAAGGTAATTATCCAGAAACTAATTTATACTTATTGCAACATTTTATGAACAATCATTTTGCAAAATTAAATTATGAGCTTTTATCAACAGCAGCATTTACATTGTATAGTGTTATTTTCTTAGTCATTTTAGTATTAGCAAAATGTCAACATCGTTATCAAAACACTTGGTAAGTTGTAAGGAGGAAGCGAGATGAAGCAACTTAAAAAGGGAATGCAAGGCATTTTAATTCTAGGCATTCTTTTAATCATGTTATTACCTATTTTTTATATTGTAAGCCATTCTTTAAAACCAGAAAAACTGATTTCTTTACTTTATACAAAAGAAGGGAATGCCTTAGAAAAGTTATGGATTCATCCCTTTAGTATTCATTTTGAACAATATTATCGTATTTTGTTTCGCTCTCCTCAGTATTTATATTTGTTTTGGAATACGGTTTTAATTGTAGGAGGAATTGTAGTAGGACAAATGAGTGTAGCTGTTTTAGCAGCCTATGGATTTAGTAAGCATAAGTTTAAAGGGTCCGAGACATTGTTTTTTATTTATATTGTTATGATGCTCATGCCTTTTCAGGTAACCTTAGTACCATCATTTATCGTACTTAAAAAGCTAGCTTTATTAGATAGAATAGGGAGTTTGATTTTACCAGGTATTTTTAGTAGCTTCGGTGTCTTTTTTTTAAAGCAGTTTATGGAAGGAATTGATGAAGCCTTCTTAGAAGAAGGGAGGTTAATGGGGGCAGGGGAGTTAAGAATATTACTCAGTTTAGTTATTCCAATGTGTAAGCCTATTATTGTATCTGCAATGATTTTAATATTTATAGATTATTGGAGTATGGTGGAGCAGCCCGTCATTTTTATCAGTACACCAGAAAAGATGCCCTTATCGGTGTATCTTTCAAGCTTAGCTAGTGACAATATTCACATTGGGTTTGCATGTAGTGTACTTTATATGATTTTACCCATTTTATGTGTGTTGTATGGGCAAGAGGATTTATCTGATGGCTTAAAGATTACAAGCCTGAAGTAGAAACATAGGGATGGGAAAAAAAGCTTATTACCTTAAAGTAAAACTTAAGGCATAGGGTGTATAGTTGCTCATAAAAGATAAAGATGGGATAGAGGAATTATAGGTAGAGTGAGGAGATTACATATGAAAGAAGCGCAAGACATTAAACAAAAAGTTGTACGATATATGGTGTATTTTTTAGGTGGCATTTTAGCTTGTACGATTGTATCTAAAAGTATTTATGATTATTTATTACCTGTTGTTTCATCCACAAAAGTAACAAGTGGTAGTGTGGAAGTGAAACATACGGCAATAGGAAAAATTGGCTTAGATGAAACGCAGTTAAAACAAGAAAAAACTATTCTAACAAGTTTTACAGCAGGAAAAGTAAGGGGACTTCAAAAAATAGAAGGAGACTATGTTGAGCAAGGAGAAGTCATTGGAGTTATTGAGAAACTTACAGATTCCAAGGTACGTCATGAAGAGGAAGTTCAGCAAATACAGCTCATGCAAGAAATGGAGCAGATAACAAGATCCAGTCAGCAAAAGCAGGAAAAAATTCAGAGCTTAGAAAAAAAATATAAAGAAAAAGAAGAAGCACTTCAAAATATAGAATTAGATTATAAAATTGTGAGTTTAAAGGAAGAAATCAGCCAGCAAGAAAAATTCATTCAAAGTCATAAAGATTTGTATGAGGTAGGAGCCATTTCCAAAGAGGAAATAGACAGTGCACAGTTAAAATTAGATCAGCTCAATAGAAATCTAGAAGAAGGCAGAAAGGAATTAAAAAAGAGTTTAGAAGAAAGTATGACAAGTTACAAAGAGGAAATTGCACTGGCAGAAGATGAGCTACTTAAACTAGATGATCAATACCAGCTTAATATGAAAAAAGGTGAAGGGGGAGAAGCCCAAGGAGAATCATTAGTCAGTCCTATTTCCGGTTATATCCAAACCATTAATGCTTACAACGGCGCTTATGTAGAAGCAAACCAGCAGCTAGTGGTTATTGTGCCAGAAGGCATTGCGTATAGATTAAGTTTTGAATTACCAGAGATAGCAGCAAGTAAGGTAACGACAGGACAAGAGATAAGCTTTAGTTATACACAAATCCCTTATAAAGCACGAATGATTAAGAAAAGCTTTAATGAGGAAACAGGTAATATCCAGATTGATTGTGAAGTAGACCAAGAGATCTTAGATAAGATGAACTTAGAATATAATAGTTATCGCACAGTGAATGTACAAGTATCTAAGACTTCTGAGGATTATTCAATGATTATCAGTAATAGTGCCTTACAAAAAGAAAATGAGACCTATTTTGTTTATGTCATTGAAGAAAAACAGCACTTAGGTCGAACCAGTTATATTTTAAGAAAAACACAAGTTAACTTATTAGAAGAAGGAGACTTTAAATCAGCTATTTCAGGAAATGTGAGTTCTGAGATGAAAATAGTAGAAGGAGATTTAAGCCAGTTAGAAGATGGGCAGGAGGTTACATTACAATGAAAAGGCAAATTGGAAAAAGAGGAATCGTTTTGATGGTATTAATCTTATTTCAGTGTCTTAAAATCATGATGCTTCAAGATTTTAAAGAAGCTTATCCTACTTCGCGTCTGGCTTTTTATCCTAAAGAAGCAACTCATTATGAGCAATTCGTTTTTATGGAAGCACCCAAGGAAAGTCCAAGAGTTTATTTAGGTAGTCAATTTTATAAAATAGAGGGTAAAAAAGAAGTAGAGGTAAAAGGATTGGGGGTGAGTCATACCTATTCACTTTATGAAAAGCTTCATCTACTTAAGGGAAACTTTTGGGGAGAGCAAGCTGAAAAGGAAGCACGCCAAGTAGTGGTAGTTAGCAAAACATTAGCAGCAAAACTATTTAATACCTATGAAGTGTTAGGAGAGACTTTGCAGTTAGAAGGACAAAGTTATCAGATTATAGGGGTGTATGAAAAACCACAACATCTTATAGAAGCATTGGTAGATGATGGAGAAGAAGTGATTTATTTTCCGATTACCAGTACATTAGGAAAGGGTCAAAATATAAAAGAGATTTGGTTTTCTAGTGAAGCAGACAAAAGATTACTTGCTTTAGGAGAAGGAACAACTTATGAAGCAACTGATGCTGTAAAACGCTTAGAAAGTATTAGAGATTTTGGATTGAGCGGTATCCCTTCAGAAGTATTACCTCCCTATAATATATTTGATATAAGTTATTATTGGAAGTATTTTAAGGAGCAAATGCAAGTACACCAAAAGATGCTTAAGTTAAGTGAAACTACATTTGAAGCCACTTATTGGTTAGTTAC
>SVDC01000091.1 GCA_015058045.1 Cellulosilyticum sp. | reverse complement strand
AGCTGCATAAAAAATGAGTAACAGATTTATCAAAAATCTGTTACTCAATAAAAGTCTAACTTTTTGGGGTCACATCAAAATACTCGTCTCTAGATAGCTTTTTTACCTATATATTTACCAATCCCAATATATTATTCCAAAATCACATCAATCTTATGTTCTACTGATGAATTTAGATTTTCAATATCTAATCGTCTAATTATAGCATTCTGATGTGCATATAATTGATTATTTATTTTTATTTCTTTAACACTATATGCTTCAGGTTGTTTCAGAGCCTTATTGTAATAAGTAACTTTTAGCTTTCTATCTGCAAAAGTTATTTGAATAGTTGCTTTACCCTCTTGATCAAATTGTTCTTTTAAAAGTTTAGGTTCAAAGACTAAATCACCAAGTTTACCTTTTATACCAAACATTTCTGTAATCACTGTGAGCATTAACCAACTTGCAGTACCTGTTAAATAATGATACATGCCGCGACCTTTGCCACTTATATACTCTGGTACACCTGGATAAATTCTACTTTTCTCAAAATCATTACAATGATTATAAAGTGTATGAATAACCTTAAAGCCTTCTTTAACAAATCCTCTTTGATATAAAGCATTAGCATACATAGTTGCCATATGACTAAATACTGCTCCATTTTCTTTATGACCATAAGCAAAACCAAACATTCTTCCTAAGTCCATCTTAACTTCTTTAAAGTCTGTATTAAGCTTATAACCTCCTACAGCAGCATCATATAGGTACTGGTCAGATGCTTTAATAATTTCTGATACTTGTTCGTTAGTTGCAATTTGATTCATTACAGTAAACACTTGACTGGTTAGCATCATACGTGTGCCATTTTCATGATCGCCCTCTACTCTTCTACCAAGATTGTCATAATAACCATTATACCAACTATATCCAGTTTCATTAGTTATCCATTCTGTATTCTGAATATGTGCTGCCATCCAGTTTGCTTTAGCTTCTAAATCTTCGATTAAAGCATCAATAGATACGGCTACTTTTTGACCGGATACAGTACGTCTTACCTTTTGACAATATCCTTTTAAGATTGCCTGTTTCTTATGAATATCCTCATATAAATGGATGTCATTGGTTATTAGGTCTTGTAATTCTTCAGCTAACATTAAGTCTTCTTGATTTTCTTTTTCTTTTAAGGCCTTAAGCAATATTGCGATTTGCTTCATGTTTCCGGCATAAAGTGCTGAAAAGGCTACACTTTCTCCTTTTTCACTTGCCATATCTAATGCATCGTTCCAGTCTGCACCATGTAATCTTAAATGATTATGTTCACCTACATCATAAAAGGCTGTAAGATGCTGAACTAGGAGGTGTTCTATAATTGTTCCTTTGTAAACATCTTGGTTAGCTGTTAATAACCAATTTCCTTCACTAGGTAACCATTTTTCATCCTTAGCAGTGCCTCTTTCCACTTGTGGATCTTTAAAATAATTCTGCTCTTGTAATAAGAATTGAAGATCCCCACTTTGTTCAATGTAAAATTTGATGGTTAAGAATGGCCATGCACCATGATCCATCCAAACACGAGTAATATTATTACGGTCTGCAATAAATTCTCCTTGTTTTGTACCAATAATGGTGGCATTGGTTCCATCTATACGAACTCCGCCAAAATTACCTAATAACATTTCTCTTACATCACTAGGATCCATTACTAAAAGTGCTAAGCAATCTTGCCATAAATCTCTCCAACCACGTCCACCTTTTCCATAATCATGGTGTGGAAGGAAGGAACACCCATAAATTCTTCTAAGCATTGGTTGAAAGTTTACCCAATACATCCAGTTATCAAATTGATGGTCATTAGTTTGATATGAGACATTAATTTTTTGTTCCCAGTAAGCTTTTGTTTCTTCTAATGCTTTATCAAAAGCTGCTTCAGATAAATACTTTTTAGACACTTGGTCAAAAGTTTCTTCGTCCTTATTAAAACCAAGCACTATAATATAACTTTTTGAGTCCTGTGGTTTAAGTGTTACTGAACCAAAAGCAATACCTCCTAATGCTTCATAGCCATCTATACTTGTACCTGCAGTGACTGATGGTTTCTTTTGTGAAATAATAGCTTCTGGCATATCAAAAGAGCCACCCTCACCAATATAGTCCTCTACAATAGGGAAATAACCTACAGGTTTGTTGCCATTATCCTCTGCTCCTGATACACCATAAATAACTGTATTCTTCTTATGCCCTCTTTCATCGAAAGTGAGCGTTGGATTGATTAGTACACTATAATCAGTGGTTTTAATACGGTGTAATAAAGAGGTTACATGTCTATGATCTCTTAAGTTATCTGCTGAACGAGCATATAATGGAATAGCAGCTGTTGGTACAAACGTTAGAGGCTCATCACCTATATTCGTAACCTTAACTTTCATTAATTCCACTGTATCTGAAGAAGAGGATACAAAAGAAGTAATTTCTGATGTGATACCGAATTCTTTAGAAATTCTTGTAATCTTATGCCACATGATTCCTGCTTCTAATTGGGTCTCTTCTTTATCTTTAGAAAATAACTGAGCTTGTGCCATTGCTGAACCACCAGTAGCTGACCAAGCACCTTTATTTTCTACATATAACCAAAAATTTCTTGAAGATTTATTATTATGAAGATCTTCGCTACTTACTGGTGTTAACAGGAAAGTATTCTGACCCATTTTACAATCCCCATTTAAGGTAGGCGTTATACTTGACATGACGCCAGCTTCATTAGCCAGAGGGAAATAGCTATAGCTATTTCTCTCTGGATTTGTAAGTTTAAATGTTCCTTTATTATCTATAAATGTATATCTCATCATTATCCAGCCACCTTTTTATAGATTATTATAACTTTATAAAGTGAAATCTAGGACGATTTGATGCTTGCGTCCATCATCCACTAAAGTTACCTTATTATCTGGAAGGAGCACTCCATCTAAAATAATATGATATTTATGATCTTTAGTTCTTGCTATACCTTCTGGTTTATGAATTTCAATATGATATTCAGAAGATAAATGTCTTAAAGTATAGTTTACTTCAGTTTGATTTTCACTTAAAAGAGGGTCTAGGATTAAAACATCTTTTTCATATTTAATTCCTAACATCTCAAATAAAGTGATAGCAAGCCATGTAGAAGTTCCACTTAATGTAGGCCCAATATTTTCTCCTGTTTGGCTATTGTTATATTGTGTACACCAACGAGGATTTCCACATACTTCAAATGGATTTTCTAAAGTTTTGTATGGTAAAACACGTTCTATCATCCAATATGCTAACTGACTGAGTCTATTAGCCAATTCTTTACTTTCTACTTTCTTAGCAGCACCGACCATAGCAGCTGTTGCCATCATTGTTGCATGTTTGAAAATACCACCATTTTCACGATCCCCTGGGAAGTATTCACCTGTAGCTGTATGTTTAGCAACCTTAGATAAGTCTGTTGGACTCATAAGTTTTAAGCCATATGGTGTTTTTAGATAAGTCTCAATTTGATCTAACATAGTAGCAATTTGAGTTTCACTTGCACAAGATGAAAGAATTGACCAACTAAATGAATTTAAGAAATAAGTTCCAGGAATTTTTTCATCTGAAGAGAAACCATCATTTTTTGCACCTAGATAAGTAATCTCATCACCATAACGGTTGAAGAGAACTCTAGCAAAGAAGTCTTCCTTCCAAGCATGTTTTTGAATTTGATCATCTAGTTTGTTTGTTACTTTTTTAATATATGTTTCGTAAGTAACATCCTTCATTATGTCTGCGAATTCTTTCATATGTAACAAAGCAAGCTTTAATAAAAATGCATTCATGACACTTTCTGAATAACCTTTAAATGGTTTTTCTGATTTTTCTTTTTCTGGTCCTGTTAGGAAGTTATGATCTACTTTTAAACAGTCATTCCAATCTGCAAAATCAATAAGTGGTAATCCGTGTTCACCAATTGAGATTTCAGCTGAATAGTTAATGATTGCTTGAAGTGTTTCATAAACACTTCTTCTCTTTCCATTTGATTCTGGAATTTCATATTGTTCATTTAAGAAAGCTTTATCACCACTATAACTAATATAGCGATATACAGCCTGTACTAGCCATAAACCATCATCTGACCACTTACCTGCTTCTTTTCCTTTCCAGAAGAAATTATGGTAGCAGTAACCATATTCAAATACCTTTTCAATCCATTCACGAAGTAATGATTTTGTATAGGCTTTTTCTCCCATAGAAACAAGATAATATTGAGATACAAAAATATCCTGAATTTCTCTAAATCCAATTTCTCTATATCCTTTTTGTGTTAAGTCAAAAGAACGTGATACAAATGTTTGATAAAGTACTTGGAAAGGTAAATTTTTATTTACATAACGATCTAAATCTTGATCTCCTGTATGAACTTGCAAATATGTACTGTACTTTCTATAGCTTTCTAATTGTTCTTCTAAGCTTTGTAATACAACTTCTTTATTGCTAAATTTATCATGTAAATTTGCAAGTTGTGTATGAATCAGCTCATCTGGCACTCTTGTTTCACCTAATTCAGAAATAAGCCCCACAAAATGATCTACATAACTAGTTTCTTGTGCTTCTAGTTCAATGCTGCATCCTAATGCAAAGAACCCAGGACCTTTTGTATTTAAACGATTAGAGAGTTTTAATACACCTTGTGGTCTATTTAAGTTACCACTTCCAATAAATTCACCATAATGTGTACATATTTCTGTTGGATATTTCTTAGCACCTTTTTCATAAGCAACCATTGTTGTATAACGCATATCTTTACTTGCTGGTTCTGGATAATAGTAAGGTACATAACCCATTAAATGATCTTCTTCATCTTTAATAAGTTGTGCTTGCATAATAACAGTTGAATACACAACATCTTCCATTAATGCACCTGGGGCTGCTGTAGCTAACATACCTGTCGTCACAATCTTAATGTTTCTAGTTTTTGATGTTGTATTAATAAGTGTGATTCTTTGAACCTCTGTAGCAATTGGTAATCCCTCATATTGAGGTAATAAGAAGATTGTTCTTACAATTTTAAGTCCACATTGTGTTTCATATTCAATCTCTGTATAATTTTGCCCATGACGACACTCAGCTTTTTTAACGTTTACATCTAATACATCTGCTGAATAAAAAATTTGTTTTCCATCTTCTACAAGATAAAATTGTCTATTAGCTGGGAATCCATTTTCCTCTGGAAGCATATCCCATCTAGTTGCTAGAACTTGTGTGGCTGCATGCGCTCTAAAGCTACCTGCACCAAAACGGTCAACAACACTTTTTGGTGTAGATTGAAGCGCAAGATCAAAATTCATACGATCGCCCAAAAGCATATTAGTGTAAAAATGTGGACCAGGCACTGGTTTTTTTAAATCAATAACATGTTCACCTTTTTCATTAATGTAACCTGCCCAATTTTTATAGTCCTTGCATATTTCCAGCATGAGTTCTTGAATTTCAGGATCTATTGCTTCTTCTTCAACTCTTCCATTCTTATAAACAAAATGGAGAACTTCATGATTATCTTGAATTTTAAATAGGTGAGAATTTGTAGAAGATAATCTTTCAAAATAAATACTTACCTTCTCATCTTTAAAAAGTTCCTTTAATGCAGGTACTTTAAAACTAAAACTACCAATAGCTATAATATGTGTCTGGGTAATATCCGTAAATTGACAATCATATACAAATGCTTTATCTAAATAGTCCTTAAAATACTCTTGAAGTTTTTTATCTGCTTCATTAAGTACTGTTCTTGCTTGTACACTTTTTAACATAAATATTTCCTCCATTATTTTAGTCAATTAACCTTTAACGCTTCCAAGTGTTACACCTTGTACAATAAATTTAGAGAGACATAAATATACAATCATAACAGGAAGAATAGAAAAAGCTATCATCATATAAACTTGGCCCATATCAAATTTTAACCAGTCTGCAGCACGTAATTGTGCAATTAAAATAGGTAATGTTTTTTTACTGTCATCACGTATAATAAGTGCAGGTGTAAAGTAATTATTCCAACTTGCTACAAATCCAAAAATTGCTTGTACAGCAATAGCTGGTTTCATAATTGGAAGAATAATTGTATTAAAAATCCTGAACTCTCCTGCTCCATCAATTCTTGCTGCTTCTATAATTGCTAATGGTAATGTGGCATCCATATACTGTTTTAAATAAAAGAATGTAACAGGGGCTGCAATTGATGGTACGATTAAAGGAATAAATGAATCTGTTAACTTCATTTTTGTAACGAGTTGTAAAAAACCAAGTGCAGTTACTTGTGTTGGGATCATCATAACCACTAAGATAAATGTAAACATAAATTTCTTCAGCTTAAAATTATACGCGTGAATTGCATAAGCTGTCATAGTTGAGAAATAAGTTGTTAATGCCGCACTAGCTAATGCAATAAATAAACTATTAAACAATCCTGACCATATTGGCAGTGTGCCATTAAGTAAATTACTCCAGTTTTCTACTAAGTTCTTTCCTGGTAATGGAGAGAAGCCTAATTGAATATCTGAATGTGCTCTTGTAGCATTTACAAAAAGAATATAAAACCAAAATAAACAGAAAAAGGTTATAATAGTAAGTGCAATGTAAACTAACACTCTTTGTCCTTTAACACCCTTATCACTATTTGGCTGTGCTAATTTAACTTGTGCCATTTAATTTTCCTCCTTATTATTAGAGACTTTAAATACAATCAAGCTTAGAATAGCTGTTATAACAAATAAAAATACAGATAAAGCCCCACCCATACCAAAGTTTTTACTATATAAATGTTTATTAAGGTACATAATAAGTGTGGTAGTGGATTCCATTGGATTTCCTGTTCCATCTGTTAATACTTGTGGTACATCAAACATTTGAATACCACCAATTAGTGAAGTAATCATAACATATACTAATATAGGTTTTAGTAATGGTAAGGTAATCTTAAAGAATGTCTGAGTTTGAGTTGCACCGTCTACTTCTGCTGACTCAAATAGTGAAGCATCAATCCCCATCATTCCGGCCATTAATAAGATAGTGGTATTACCAAACCACATTAATAAGTTCATAGAAGCAATTAGTATTCTTGTACTCCATACATGATCTAAAAAGCTATATGGTTCAGAAAAAATACCTAAGTTTACTAAGATAGAGTTAATTGGTCCTCCATCTGAGAATAATGTAAAGAATAACATAGAGAATGCTGATGCCATAATTAAGTTAGGAAGATAAATGACGGTTTTAAAAAATCCAATAGCTTTTATCTTTAAGCGTGCATTAATAAACCATGCTCCTAATACCAATGACAATAATATTTGTGGAATAAAGCACATAACCCACATAATCATTGTATTCCCTAAATAACGCCATATATCTCCGTCTTGAAAAAGCTTGATATAATTATCGAAGCCTACAAAATTAGGACCAATCTGTGTTAATCCTGAACGGTAATTTTCAAAAAAACTGTTATAGATTGTACTACAAAGTGGTATTAACTGAAAGATTACATATACTAAAACAAATGGGATCAGAAAATAGTACCCCCACCTGTTATAGCTTACAGCCTTGCTATTTTTAATCTTATGAGGTTTCTGCATTTTAGTCACTCCTCCATTTAAAGAAATAAGAATGTAACTGATAAAACTTAGCTACATTCTTTTAATAATTTACGTATCCTTCACTTTTCTATCTGTGAATATCTGGATATTTAATTTCAACATTTTTATAGAATAAGTCTAATGCTTCATCTAATGTAGCTGTTCCTAAGTAGTAATTTTTCATTGCATTTTGGAATTCTTCTGTACATCCTAAATCATATGGACTTAAGTTACTTAAATCAATTTGTTCAGCACCTTCACAGAACATCTTTAATGGATTTTGCCCACCTAATACAGCATTTGTATAAGTTGTATCTGCTGCCATTTCTTCCATAGCTGATTTATTATTTACAAAATCATTATCCGCTTTTACGATATTAACCATTGTGTCTTTATCACAAGTTAATGTTTCTATAATATCTTTTACAAGGCTTGGATTGTCTGTTCCTGTTGCGCCACAAATCCATGTTCCTCCCCAGTAAAAGCTTTGAGGTCCTGTAGTCATTGCCCATTGTCCATCTAAATCATGTCCACCAAGTGTGAAGTCAATAAACCATGCTGGTCCAAAATAACAAAATACATTACCTGCTGTTGTAAAGCCTTTTGACCAGTCATCTGCCCACATATCATGAGTTTGAGTATAACCTGCATCTTTCATTGTTTTAGACATTTCAACCCATTTCATGATGTTTTCGTCAATATTAATTTTTCCATCTACTACCCATTTTGAACTTACGTTATTAGAAAATACACGATATGTATCATTTACTGATGAGGTTAATTGATAGCCTGCACCTTTTAATACTTCACCTTCTGCTAGGAACTTATCCCAATCACTGAATTTTTCTTGGATAGCTGCTGGTTCATCAGTTCCATACACTTGTTTTGCAACATCTCTTCTGTAAATCATTGCCCCAGGACAACCTTGCCATGAAACACCTTTTAAGTTTCCATTTGAATCCGTTACAATATCTTTTGTATATTGATATTGTTCACTTAACTGATCTTCTGAAATGCCTAAATCATTGATTACATCTAATGTATATTCTGTATCTACATATTTTAATGCGTAATCAGATTCTATTAAGAATAAATCAATCTTTTTATCTGTTGATGCATCTGCTTGTAGAAGAAGTGCTTCGTCTAAAGCATTTTGATAAGCATTGTTATCATTTGGAGTAATAATCCAATTAACTGTAACATCACCAATTTTTCCTGTTGTTGCATCTACTTCTTCATATGTAGGGTAATGAGATGCCATACGAGATTTGAATTCTTCATTCCAACAATAAATATTAAATACTTTTCCTTCTTCTGTAGCAACTTCTTCTACTTTAGCAGTTTCTTCTACTGGAGTAGTTGCTTCTACTTTGCTTTCATTTGTACTATTAGTAGTACTTGCAGTGTTACCACAACCTACTAACATTGGTAATACTAGAGCTGTTGCCATTAATGAACTTATTAATTTTTTATTCATAATTATTCCTCCTTGCTTTGTTGTATATTTATATATTACTCATTCCACATTACCTTTTATATAATAAAGAACTCAAAAATAGCAAAATCATGTTATAATATATTGTATTGTTTTTTGAAATATTGTATTATTTATTTTGAAATCCAACAATTATACACAACATATAATATTCATTTTGTATAATTGTACATCATTTATAACAACTAATAATTTATATGAGGTGAAACATGGATCTGCATAAGGAATGGTACATTCTAGAATTTGACAATAGCGAAACCTCGCCTATACATCGCCCTTTGGAGGAGGAATACTCATTTTATCAAGCAGTTAAAATGGGAGATTTAAACTATATACATGAAAACTGTGATAGAAAATGTTTTTCTAATCCTCAGGGTATGGGTATTCTTTCAATGGATGCATTAACGAACATAAAATATCACTTTGTGATTACTGTAGCTATGATTACACGATATTGTGTGGAAGGTGGCATGACGTTAGAGGAATCTTATAGACTAAGTGACTTCTATATCTTGAAACTAGATAGCTGTCACTCCATTGAAGAAGTAACAGCACTACATAAACATATGACATTTGACTTTACTCGCCGAATGTCCTTAATAAGAAAGAAATTTTCTAAATCTATATCTCTTTGTATGGATTATATTTATACTCATATTCATGATCGTATTACGATTAATGAAATTGCAGAGTATACTAATTTATCAACCAGTCACCTTTCTAAACTTTTTAAAAAGGAAGTAGGTATATCAGTTAGTGATTATATTCGTGAAAAGAAAATAGAAACTGCAAAAAATCTATTACAGTATTCTGATTTGAGTTTGATTGAGATTTCAAATCATCTTGCTTTTTCTTCACAAAGTCACTTTATTCAAACCTTTGAAAAATACACAGGATTTACACCTAAAAGATATCGAGATAAGTGTTTTAGAATAGCACATGAAACAGCTGAGGAAGTAGCAATATCTGATACAAAAAAGGGACTAGCTTAGAGTAAAAGCTAGTCCCCTTTTTTAATTTCCTGTATCTACTGTAATATTTTCTAACCAAACACCCTTTTTTACTAGAATAAATCCAATCATACATTTAATAATATCTACAAATTGGCAAATAAAATAAATGTAGATAATATTAATATCTGTATAATGTGTTAAAGCATAAGCGATAGGAATACTAATGACCCATATATACACACTATCAAATAAAAATGTTACAATGGTTTTTCCGCCTGAACGTAATGTAAAATAAGTAGCATGTATAAAAGCATTTTGCGGCATACATACTGCTGCAATTAAAATAAACCATGTGGCATAATGTTTTACATCTGCTGTAGTATTATATAGATTTGGGAACAGTGGCGAGGTTAAAGCTAAAATTGCACCAATTACCAAGCAACTTGCTACAGAAAAGAATATAAGTTTTGTATCTGTTTCTCTAGCTTCTTCCATTTTTCCTGCACCTAAAAGTTGACCCACTATAATAGATACAGAGCTTCCTAGTGCAATAAATACTACATTAAACACATTAGAAATGGTTGAAGCAATATTTAGTCCAGCTACTACGGATAATCCCCTAACAGAATAACACTGCATTAGCATTGTCATACCACTTGACCACGCTGCTTCATTAAGCATAAGTGGTGTTCCCTTTAATATAATTTGAGTTGTCAAAGCTTTTGGTACATATAAACTATGATAAACGCCTTTAATATATGGATTTTGTTTTACATGAGTATGTGTCCATATCACAATAATGCTACATTCTACAAAACGAGAAATAACTGTAGCAATAGCAGCACCTCTTGCACCTAAAGCAGGTAGTCCCATATAGCCAAAGATTAAAACCCAGTTAAACATTAAATTAACAATTACGGCAACTATCCCTGCTTTCATAGGAATTAAAGTTTCTCCCGTCTCGCGAAGTGTACTAGCATAAATTTGAGTGATTGTAAATGGAATTAATCCTATAAGCATAATTGCCAGATATTGTTTACCATATAATAAGGATGAAGCTAAATCTCCTCCTGATCCTCCATCATGTAAAAATTTTTGAATGAGTGGTTCTCCTAGTGTTATTAAAATGACTTCTGCTAAAGCAAGTAGTATGAGTCCAATAATTATTTTAAATCTAAAAACATACTGTACGCCTGTCTTATCACCTTGTCCATAAAATTGAGCACCAAATATACCTGCTCCTGATAGTCCTCCAAAGATACATAAGTTAAAAACAAAAATCAATTGATTTGCAATGGCTACACCTGTCATTTGTTCTGTACCCATTTGCCCTACCATCATATTATCTAGAAGACTTACAAAATTAGTAATTCCATTTTGAATCATAATAGGAATAGCTATTGCAAGCACCATTTTATAAAACTTTTTATCTCCAATTAAACCTTTCATTTTTCACCTCTTCGTTAATTAAATGATGAGATTGCATCATTTGATGTTCTATATTTTAATGAGTTCTATTATTCTCTCCTTTAATTGCTTCTTCTCATGAGTATAAACATAAAAAAGCCTTTCTACAAGT
>SVDC01000090.1 GCA_015058045.1 Cellulosilyticum sp. | reverse complement strand
AGAACTGCAATAGATATAACTGGTTTAACAGGAGAAATTGTCGTTAGAGGAGATGAATCCTATGAAGTGGCACGCACCATGTGGAATCGTGCCATCGATAAGTATCCACTAGTAATTTGTTATTGTAACAATGAGGAAGATGTTAGAAATAGTATTCTTTGGTCAAGAAAGCATCAAATTGGGATTCGTATTCGTTCAGGTAGACATCATTATGATGGGTATTCTATTGGCAATGAGGTATTAGTGATTGATGTCAGTAGAATGAATACCATAAGTATCAATGAAGAACGTCAAACAGTAACGATTGATGGAGGGGTTAGAAATAGAGAATTATATGAGTTTCTTGGGGTAAGAGGCTATCCTTTTCCAGGAGGAGGCTGTCCAACGGTAGGTGTTGTAGGCTTTGCTTTAGGTGGAGGCTGGGGATACTCAGGCAGGTTATTAGGATTAGGGTGTGATGCGATTGAGGAGATTCAGCTGATGAATGGAGAAGGAGAAAAGATTATTGCAAGTCAAGCACAAAATCCAGAGCTTTTTTGGGCGCTAAAAGGCAGTGGAGGTGGTCAGTTTGGTGTGGTGCTTAGGATGTCTTTTAGATTGCCTAGCAAACGACAAGAAGCAACCCTTATAAGATTAGAATATCATGAGACTGGGCGTGAGGAACAAATTCAAATGTTTGAGTTATTTCAAGAAACCATCCAAACAGCATGTGATGAGGTGAATTTTAAACTGAGCTTTTATGATTCTAAGGAAAAGGGTAAGGGTATGCTACTTTTAGGTATTTACTATGGAGATGCTCAAGGGGCACATGAGATTATTGCACCGTTTATTAAAGTAGGACGTAGCATTCATATAGATATTAAAACGATGTCTGTGTTAGAGGTGAATCGTTGGATTCAAGATGCCCATCCGGATTATGAGCATTATAAGTCCTCTGGACGTTTTGTTAATGAAAAGCTAACGACTATGCAAATAGATACTATTTTAGATAGTATTGAGAAAAGAGCTAATGGGGCTATTTATACAGCCATATCATGTTATGGGATGGGAGGACAGATGCGGCAAGTGGCTCATAAGGATGCATCATTTTACTATCGAGAAAGCTTATATATCCTAGGCTTTCAAACCGTATGGGTAGATAATCAATGTCGCAAAGAAAACAAAAATTGGTTTTTAGAAAGATTTAAGAGAATTGAAGGGATAACAGCAGGATCTTTTGTAAACTTTCCAGCAGGAGAAATCGAAGATTATCGTAGTGCTTATTATGGTGAACATAGAGAGCGGTTAGAATGTATAAAAAAATGTTATGACCCTAATGGTGTATTTGATTTTGAGCAAGGGTTGTAGAGTTCATAGAATAAGGAATAAATAATTAAAAGGGAATTATTGCATTGAGCTGAATACTATATAGGAAAGATAACACTGGATAAAAAATAGCTATGACTGTATATAAAGGTCATAGCTATTTTTGTTACTATCTTTATTTTCTTGGAGAAAGCATTTTTGCTTTCATATTTTCAAGTTTAGCTGCATTATTTATGCGCTCACGGTGATTATCTTCTTCAATTTGTCTGGTTTGTTCAATACCGTTCATAATAGTTTGCCATGTTTTTTCAAGGGTTTCCATTTGAACAGAGCTACCGCCTGCCATACGTGCAATGCTTGTAGTTTGTGCTGCCATATTTTGTGCATTACGAAGAAGAAGTTCATTTGTTTTATCATCTAATGCCTTTAAGCTTTTAGCTTGTAATTCTTGACGTTTAAGCATTACTGCTTGGGCTAAACATTGTTTAAAAATAGGTAAAGTAATGATGAAGGCTGAGTTGATTTTACGTGTTAAATTAAAGTTACTGTATTGAATCCCTTGAATCATCGGAATGGTTTGAAGGGCAATATTTTCAGCAATTTGAAGGTCATAAACACGTTGCTCAAGCATATCACGTGTACGTCTTAGTGTTTCCACATTACTTAATGCTAAACGGTCGCCTGTTGCCATAGCTTCTTGTTCAAATTGAGGAATAAGTTTTGTATCTAATTCTTCAAGACCCATTTCACCAGCTACAATATATTTTTCAAGTTCTTGGTAGTAGCTAATGTTAGCATCATACATTTGTTTAAGATTTTTATTGGCATTTTCAATTTGCATTTCATATTTTTTAAGGATTACATAGATTTTATCGACTTCAGTCCCCATTGTCTCGTATTTTTGGAAAAGGGCATCGATAGAATTTTTAGCACGATTAAAGAGTTTTTGAAGTCCTGATGGCTCCTTAATGTCTTCTAACTCTTTGATGTCAAATTTATCCATAACTTTAGTAAGTTGTTGGATCATTTCCCCAGCTTCTTCAGCATTAACTGATTTCATAGTGCCAAGTAAGTTGTCAGATACTTTGGAAATCCCTTCTGAAGCTGTTTGACCAAAGACTAAAATCGTATTTAAATCATCTACGTGAATCTCGCTTGTAAGAGCTTCTACTTCAGGAAGTTGACGTAGTTTTTGTTTATAGTTTTGTGTAAAGTTTGCAACCTCAGTTTCCTGTACAGGTGCAAGCGCTGTTGTTTGTGCTTTTTCTAAGTTTACACCACCGAAGATAGATTCTTCTACAGTCATAGATGGTGTTGGTTCAGGAACCGAACTTGGTGACGGGTTTAAAGTAATTGCCATAATAACACTCCTTTTTATCTAAATAATTTGCTAAAGAATGACCCTTTTTTCTGAGGTGACTTCAGCGGTAAATCATATACAAATTCATCTAATTTAATAGGGTTAATAAATTTCTCTGAAATAACCAGCTCAATATTGTTGGCACCATTAGGAGAAAGTAAAATGACATCAATTCCTATGGTACGTAGTAAGCCAAGTAGCATAGCATCATCTTGGTTAAAGGGTTCCCTGGAATTAACATACATCACAAGCTTTGGTACATCAGCAGTAAAGTCGTAGCTATCAATGAGATTGATGAGTTTTTCATCTGCTGTGAAAAGTGCTGCCATTAAGCGTACGCGTTCCTTATCTGTTACATTAAAGTTAAAGAAAGATAAGTTATTACTTGCAAAGGTTTCTTCTAATTTACTTAAAATAAATTCTTGAAGATCGCCTCTAAGCGAAAGCATTCTTTTATAAAGTATATGCGTTTTAATGGCATCTCGCTTAATGGTTTGATCTGGATTTAAACAAAAGGCGAGAGAATAGAGATCTTGCTGATTAAATTGTGCTAGATTTTCCCCCGCACCTTGAGTAGGCATATTATGATACTGAATCGTCCGAGTTTGTCCAAATCCATTTCCCATACGGGTTAGGTGTGGTGTTTCATAAAAGGCACAGTTTTTTGCCTGTTTAAGTTTTTCCACTAGTTCATAGTATTCATTTACATCATGATAGACACCACTAATTTTAGTAAAGAAAGCAGGTGTATATACCATCTGACCTTCTACTTTAAAGCCTGGCCTAAGTTTGGCAGGCTCATTCCAATAAGTAAGGGTATCTTCAATAACAGAATCTAAAATAATAGGCCTTGTGGTGCCGTTAGAAAACTGCCAAGGTTTATAAATCCCTGTATCTTGATATAAGGTTTGCTCTAAGTGATTGGTTGCCTTGCGGGCATAGGTAGTTACTTTTTCAACAACAACGCCATTTGCTATACGTTCTTCATAAGGCACGAAAGTAGAGCTAGCTTCACCTAGAGTAATCACCTGACACAGACCTTTTGTATCAATACTTCTTAAAGTAGGGTCATGAGTAGGGTTAAAATAAACAACATCCATACCGAGGGCATCTAAGATCATGAGAAAATAAACTTCATGACGCTTAATTGGCCCATAAAACAAGCATTTAGGAGGCGTTACCTCATTAAAGTCTAACCCTTCAAGGTATAAATTACACCAAATCATGAGTTTGGCAATAAAATTATTTCTAATGGTTTCATTAGAAAACTTTTCGGTGGCAATGGCAATAGCAATAACCTCATCCAAAGCCTTTCGAAGTTTGATATTTAAAGCATCAGATGAAGTGAGATTAATATCTTCATGGACAAAATATCCTATACGCATGGTCGTGAGTTCTTGCAAAATACTATCGATTAAAGCACGGTCACTTGGTTTAGGAATAGTGTCAGTTAAGATGATTCCTTTACCAGGTTCTTTTAATCTATGATTCAATAAAGCTAATGTATCATTATAGGATGATTCACTAGGAAGACCGATTAACTCACAAAAGTAGTGCGTTGTGCGTGAAGAAACATTAAATAGTTCTTCTAGTAAATGGTTCATTTTAGCTATCCCAATTGTATACACTCCTTTGCTGAGAATTTGCTTCTATTATAACATTAATCTAAAACTTAAAAAATAAATTTAATAATTATTATAGATTCATTTAGTGGAAAAAAGTTCATGGCTACTTGATGAATGAAAATAATAGAAGAAATGATAATTTTTATAAAAATTTGCTACGAAGATAGTTATACTAAATACAGATATGGGTGAGAAATAGGAGGGAATAGGGGGAAAAAGTGTTTGAGTGGGATATGAAAGAATCTAGTCGGGAATTACGTCAGATTTATAGTGCATAAAAAGTATAGTTAAGAAAGGAATGATAGAGTGTTTGAGCAGTATCAAAATAAAGTGAATAAGATATTTATTGGTGTTTTAGGTGTTAATATAATTATACATTTTGTTCAAGTTTTAATTGGAATGAAAGGTGCTATTATTCCATTAATACTACTTTTTGCTATGACACCAACTAGTATAGTCCTATACAAAAAAAATAAAGCTGAGCTAGTTAAATTATTAAATATTATGACCATATTTGTTGTATTAGTCGGTATTATGTTAAATCAACCTGATGTAGGGATGAGTTTAGCAAGTTCATTAGCGATCATTTCAGCAATGTACTTTGATAGAAGACTACCTATTATTGCGGGGATTATATCATCAAGTGTTTTAGTATATCATGGGATAAGTGGTAATTTAGAGATATCTCAAGTAGGGCAAGCAATTATAGGCGTAGTCTTTGCGGCAGTGATTTTATTTGTTATTACAAGTGCTGGAAAGAAAATTATGCAAGAAAGTCAAGTAGGGAAACAAGATGTAGAAGAACTTTTAGAAAAGCTACAAGGTAATGTAGAAGTCATTAGAAAAAATACAGTAGATTTAGACCATAGTATTTTAGAAAGTAACGATTACATAGATGTAGCTGAGAAGACAAGTCAGTTTATAGGAAAGTCTATGGAAGAAATGACAGTGGGTATTACGAGTCAAAATGAAAGTTTAAGTAAAATTAATCAAATGATGACCGAAACAGATAGCAAGATTATAGAAGTAAATCAGTTAAGTCAAGAGTTGAAATATATTGCTAAAAAAGCCAACGATGTAGTTGTAGATGGAAAAAAAGGTATTCATCAGATGTCAAATCAAATGGGCGTAATTAGTACAGCTTCAGGCAAAACATTTAATACGATTCAAGAACTCAGTAACAATATAAGGGCTATTACCACATTCTTAGAAGGTATTACACAGATTGCAGATCAAACTAATTTACTGGCATTAAATGCATCTATTGAAGCAAGTAGAGCTGGAGAAGCAGGAAAAGGTTTTGCAGTAGTAGCTGAAGAAATAAGAAAACTGGCAGAGCAAAGTGGTCGTACAGTAGATGAGATATATGAGGTTATGAGAGCCATTGAAGGCAAAACAAGTCTTGTATTAAATGAAGCAGAAAACGAGAGTCTGGCAACTAAAGAAGGTGAAAAACTCATTATTGAAGTAGAAAAGAGTTTTTCAGATATACAAGAAGCCTTTGAAAGTATTGATTTAAGCTTAATGAAACAATATGAGCAAATCAATAATGTATCTCAAATCTTCTCTAATACAACACGTGAAATAGAAGAAATTTCTATGATTTCAGAAAAACATGCGAGTGCAACACAAAACTTAATGGCAACAGTAGAAGAAAATAATGCAAATATAAGTCAAATATCAGAAGCAATGCTCCATATTAAAGAATCTAGTCAAGAATTACAAAAGACTATAGAAATTAAGGCATAGTCATTAAAAAGAATAGATTATATGAAAGATATACATAGAATATTATAAAAGCTTCTTCCAGAAACACTTTTTTCTCCCTTATGAGCTAGAATATACCTAATTTTTAGGAGGTATCGCATTTCGCGATACCTCTTTTTGATTTTATACCTAGTAAATTAAAAAGAAGTACAAAATAAGTAGATAAAGTAGTAAATGATATTGACAAAAAGTAACTACAGATGTAATCTGAAAATAGTTACAGCTGTAGTTAGTTTTTATGGAGGGATAGAATGAAATTTAATATAACCGATTCAGAATGGAAAGTTATGAAAGTACTTTGGGAGCAGTCGCCTTTATCACTCAAGGAAATTGTGGCAAGTTTAAAGGAAGAAACCAGTTGGTCCAATACAACAGTAAGGACATTGATTGTAAGACTTATGGAAAAAAAATATATTGAGGCAGATAAAAGCACAGGTAATTTTAAATATGCACCACTTATTGCAAAGGAAGTTTGTCAGAAGGAAGAAGCAAAGGATTTTTTAGATCGAGTATTTGAAGGTTCTATGGGGATGTTTATAACAGCTTTTATGAAAAAGGGAAAGCTTACCAAAAAAGATGAAGAAGAACTTAAGAAACTCATTGAAAAAATAGAGGAGGAATAGTATGGGAACCATTGGGGAGATAATGCAGTGGACTTTAACCGCAAGTAGCATTATGGGTTTTGTTTTTTTAGTGAGATGGATATTAGGTAGGTGGTTAAATAAAACTTATCAGTGTATGTTATGGGGGGTGGTACTATTAAGATTATTAATTCCTAATATGCCAAGTAGTTCACTTAGTTTATTGAATTTGCTAGATAGGGAGCAAGAGATAAAAATTACGAGTGAGCACAGACTAGAGAAAGAAATAAGTAGATCGATAGAAGCGGTTAACAATGGAATAGAGGAAGAGGAAATCATAGCAAGTGACATTAGCATGCAAGGAAATGAAGTAGAGACTATTTCTAATCATGTGATGCAAGCGCAGCAAGTCACATTAAGTATAGAACAGATTTTATATGGAATTTGGATATTGGGCGTCATTGGTTTAGGGGGATACTTTCTATATGGTTATTTTAGAGTCAAACATAAGATAGCCTGTTTTGAGACCATAGAAGATCAAGAGATATTAAGCTTGTTTCAGAGATGTAAGGAAAAGGTATGTAAGAATGGAATTGATATGCCTATAAGATTAGCAAAATGGGAGACTTCTATGATATTTGGTATAATAGCGCCTACCATCACTTTACCAGAGAAATGTACCAAGGAAGAATTAGAAGTTATTTTACTACATGAGCTGACACATTATCGATATAAGGATCATTGGATAGGGTATATTCAGCTTATTGTATTGTGCCTGCACTGGTTTAATCCTCTAGTATGGGTAGCTATTAAACAAATGAAGGAAGATATGGAATATGCTTGTGATGAACGTGTGATTCGTCTAGGGATTAGTAAAAAGGGATATGCTGAAACATTATTAAAAATGTTAATGCCTGTTAAGACAGATATAGCTTTTATACAAGGTATGGGGGATAGTGCAAAGCACGCAAAGAAACGTATTCAAAATATAGCTGTTTTAAAGAAGCAACGTTTATTAGGCTCTGCATTATCTATATTATTAGTGGTTATATTATCTGTAGGATGTTTAACTGATGCAGATTCAGGTGTGTCAAACAATGAAAGTGTATCATCTAGTAGTACCAGTACTCAAAATGACAGTAATAAAAGACCTCAAGTTAATCGCGATAGTGAGTGGGCGGGCGTGCAAAATATTGCCATATTGGGGCTGGATAGAGATAAAATCAGGGTGGATACCATTATGGTTGTCAATATGGATTGTAACCAAGGAAGCTTCAATGTGATTTCCATACCAAGAGATACAAAATTTACAATAGATGATGCCAAAAGAGAAGATCCAGATTATAGTAAGCTTAAAGACATACAAAACGTAAAATATTGTGAACTATTAGCTTATGGTGGAGAAGAGGCAAGACCAAAAATCATCATTAAAGAGCTAGAAAGCCTATTAAATTTAGAGATAGGTTATTATATCTTAGTCGATTTAGAAGAAGCAGAAAAGGTAGTAGATGCTCTAGGGGGAATAGAAGTCCAGGTGCCGCAAGATATGAAGTATGATGATTATGAGCAAAACTTACATATTGATTTAAAAGAAGGAATGCAGCATTTAGATGGTGCACAGACTATGGAGCTTATACGTTTTAGAAGATATCCAGAAGGTGACTTAATGAGAGTACAGACGACTCAACTTGCTGTAAAAGCTATATTAGAGCAAGCTCTGAAGCTTTCTGACTTACAGTCATTTGAGAGCGTTGTAAAAAGTATTAGGGATACAGTAGATACTAATATTTCATTTTTAGATTTAGGGCGTTATTACCAAATCCTTAAAAAAGTTAATTTAGAACAGGCTACTTTTAGGACGTTGCCAGGAGAAGCGGCATATGAATATGGACGTTCCTATTTTATAGTAGATGAAGAGGCAAGATTAGAATTTGTTTCAAGTTTAAAATAGAATAAAGCAAGCTATAAAAAATAGTACCCTCTAATTCATAATAAGTGATTTAGGGCTTAAGATGAACTAAGGAGTATTATATAGGATGAATTAAAAGGCCCCCCATCATTGAAGTATGAGTAGGGGGCTTTATTTTTATCAATGAATTAACAGTGTAGATTCATCTATAAAACTTAACTGATGTTCCAATAAAGTAAGCACAGCTCTTAGAGGAACATAGTAAGATTCATTAAAAATGAAAGGAGCATAGGATAGAGTGATCTCCTCTTCATTTAATGTAGCATAAGTGGTATCTGCTGTTAGAGAAAGTATGTAATTAGGCACTGTTAGTGTTAATATTTGATTATCTAATGTAATATCACCATTAAGGAGGGACATTAAATCTCTTGCCCGAATATAGGTAACACCTTCTAGGCGAAGGAGGGCATAAGGCGTGATTTCAGAAAGATTTTCAGAGGCTGGATCAGTTTGAATAACCATCTCAACATTTTCATAGTATGTACAGCAACTAGTAAGTTCTTCTAAAGTCAGGTTATGGGTATAACAATAGGTGGCTAATTCCGAACCAACATAGCGGATATGCCATGGTTCATAGATATAGCCAGTAATATCTGTTTTATTTTGAGGATATCGAATAATATAGCCATAAAGGTGGGCATTTTGAGCTAGCCATTTACTTTCTTTTGTATACTGAAAAGATTGATAAATACTATTAAGATCCATGGCTAAACCTGTTTGATGTTCAGAATGTCCTGGTTTAGCTGAACTCATCTGATTTACACCATAAGTAGCAATGGCATTTTTGTAAAGAACAGATTGCCTATTATAATTTCGATAGCCACTAATGGCTACAAGACGAATCCCCTGAGCTTTAGCTGCTACAAACATTTCCTCTAGAGCTTTAGCAGCAGTAGCTTCCATATAGTTTTTTTGAATGTTACCTGGTGATTGAAAGGTTACATTAGGGATTACAAGATTAGAGGGTATGTAGTTTGGACTTAGACTATGTGTTTTATTAACTAAGATATGATAAGGATTATTATTTGGACAATAACCTGACCAATAAGAGGTATTTGCCGATAGATTAGGACTGATAAAACTACATACTAGTAAAAAGCATGGTAAGATTTTTTTTGTCATTATGCAAGTCTCCTTTTAATGTTATGTAAATGAGTTATATATTTTTATTTTATAGGAATATCCATAATATATAAAGAAGAAAAGATAAGTAGAATATTTTTTACTTTTATGTAAGAGGATAAAACAGAAATTAAATATAAATGAATAATAAAATAAACGTGAGGATTAGAAATAAATAATGATAAGTATGATATGATTTAAATGAATAGTTTGGAAATTTGTTTTTTAGGGAGACAGTAATGCCATGTGCTGAAAAATTTAAAGAATCACTAAACAAATCTCAAGTTTATAAAGGCTTGATTGATGCAATCAAGGATATGAAAGATTAGTTAGTAGTTCACTTTCGCAAGTAGTATAGTAACAAGGGCTTAAAAGTCAATAGAAAACTATGGTATGAAGGAGGATGAAAATGAAACGATTAAAAATAAGGAGAATTATTCTAGCTTTAGCCGTGCTCTTTAGTGTATCTGGATGTACAGTAAAAGAGACAAAGAATAGTAGTAAAGAAGGACACGAAAATAAGATATTTATTCAAAAAGCAAAGCTGAATGATACGGAACAATCTATTATAGACTTGCTAGGTGTAGATTCACATTATGTAATTTATGATTTTAAAGTAGATCATCAAGTGAAGGCTATTCAAGTTAATACATATGAATTAAGAGATGGAAAGTGGGAAATAGTTGCAGGTAAAGGGGGAAAACATTTTACAGATTCTTCAGGTAGGATAGCTTTTTCGTTTGAAAACATAGGGGAGGGGTATCGCACGGCAATACAAAGTGAAAACACAAATGGTTCCAATACCTACATAATAGAAGTTAGTGAAGAAGATAAAAATATGGGAAGAATGACTTCCTATCTAGAGAACAAAGAGATAATAGAATATGAAAAAGAAATACCCCTAGTTATGCAAACTTTAACACATAAAAATGAAGTAGTATCTTGTAATGTAGAGGATTTTTATGAACCTAGTGAGTATAGTCAGTACGGGTATGAACATGTTTATGCTATAACCATAAAATTTAGTCAAAAAACTGTCAGTGAATTAGATTAGCTTTTCTCATTAAGGAGATTAAAGCGTTAATGTTGTGCAGATATAAATAACAGGAGATAAGATATGAATATAATTTATAGAATGGGTACAATAGAAGATTTAACTGAAATAGGTGCACTTGTCCATCAAGCAATTGTGAACATGAAACAGTGTAATATTGACCAGTGGGATGCCTTATATCCAATCAGTAAAGACTTTCAACAGGACATTGAAAAAAAGCAACTTTTTGTTGGGATAGTTGAAAATGAAATAGCAGTGATTTATGTTTTAAATCAAGAATATGATGAAGCGTATGAAAATGGAGAGTGGAGATATACTGACACATCTTTTTATATTATACATAGATTATGCGTTAAGCCTTCTTTCCAAAATTGTGGGCTTGCTAAAATGACCATGGCACATATAGAAAAAGAAATTAAATCATGGGGAGGACAATCTATTCGATTAGATGTATTTACTGAAAATCCATATGCACTAAAGCTTTATAAAGGATGTGGATATGATATAGTAGGCCATACACATTGGAGAAAAGGCAGATTTTACTTAATGGAAAAAGGTTTATATTATTAGAAATAGTAGCCTGACAAAGAAGTGGTAGGCGATATATTAGGGGGAGGCTAAGAGAAGATGATTTATCTTGTTCGTCAAGGAGAAACAGATTGGAATTTATTAAAAAAATTTAATGGTTGTACAGATATTGACTTGAATCAAACAGGAATAGAACAGGCAAAATTACAAGCTGAAAACTTGAAAAGTATTCATTTTGATAAGTGTTTTTGTAGTCCTCAAAAAAGAGCATATCAAACTTGTGAAATCATCTATAAAGGAGAGATTGAGCGGGATGAAAGGCTAATTGAAATAAATTGTGGTGAGTTTGAGGGCACAGAAGAAACGATGGAGACGTTAAAATTATTTTGGCAAGCTGTTATGAGTGGCAGTAAGGGGACAGAAAGCTTTAAATTGTTTTTAAAACGAAATTGTGATTTTTGTGATATGATTACAGAGCAATATAAAGGTAAAAATATTTTAATTGTGACTCACGCTGCAAATGCACGGGTAATAAACTATTATTTTACGGGTAAGTCCAAGGAATATGATTTTACTAAAGCAGTTGTAAGAAGTGGTGGGTTAATTACCTTTGAAAATTAATTAATCAACCTATTTAAAAGAGAGCGATTGTAATTTATAAAGAAAATGACCTTCAGAAAATTAAGATCTGAAGGTTATTTATTT
>SVDC01000089.1 GCA_015058045.1 Cellulosilyticum sp. | reverse complement strand
ATGTACTCATTTGTCTCCGTAGAGACTTAATGAATCGACTGGTTTTATGGTTACTATTTTGTTTTCAAAGTTCATTTATTATCAGTGCTGTTGCTACTGACTTGTACTATATTACATGATAACTTTGCATAAGTCAATAGCTTTTGTTACCAATTTATACTTTTTTTCATTTATCCATATGTTGGACATGCTTTTACACAAGTTATCAACCGTATTATCCACAGATTGTGCATAACTTTATACTATACCCTAAGAATTTTCTGTTTTAATATCTGTAAACTAGGCAAATAAAGTCTGTCTAACTAAATATATTTCATACTACAATCCTTTGTTCTATCCTATCTACCTGTGCTTACATCATTGATTTTTATTTTAATTTTTTACCTATGGCGAAAATACTGATTGTAAAAAAGCACTAATCAAATATCCTAATTTAATTAGCGCTTTCTTTATTATATTTATTACGATACAGTTGTTGTTTCTTGACTCATTGTATTTTGAGCTCCATTTGTCTGATCGTGTCTTTGTGTGGTTCCCGTATTTTGAGGCTTTTGTCCTCTTCCTCCAACTTGACCATGTCCGCCCATCATCCCATTAGTACTTTGGGTTGTAACACCTGACTCATTAAAATACGTGTTGATATCACTTATGGTGAATTCAGTTACTACTGTTCCATTTGTATAGGTCCCATCTTGGCTTAAACCATCCGTTACTTTGCCCTCAGCTGTTCCACCATATGCATAAGTGTAGGTCTTACCTTCTTCAAATGCTGGGCTTGAAATCAGTACAGTTTGGAATGCTTTACTCGGTGTGAATGCAGCTACTACATTTCCTTCTTCATCTAATATGCTCACATTTTGACCTATTTCTTGTGTCATTGGGAATGTTATATTAACTGCATTTTGCGTAGATGAATTGGATATTGCTTGTGCCATTTGACTACTTCCTGCTGTAATAAATGTACCGCCATTTACATTGCATGTTGTATCATAATCCAATGCGCCATTTGCTCCATTTGTCGGCCCATTTACAATAACCGTTCCATCATTTACTACAATACTGCCATTTGAATCTAAACCATCCCCATCTGCATCCACATAAAGGTAACCTCCATTTATAATAAGCTCAGCTGTCCCCTTACTAAATACTAAGTCTCCTGTAGAATTTTCTGTTCCAGTAGATTCTGCTGCATTAATCCCATCATCACTAGCTTTCACGTAAATTTCTCCTGCTTGAACAGTAATCTTTTCCCCTTCTAAACCTTCATAACTCTTTATAATATTAATTATCCCATTATTAATAACTAGTTCTAAATCCGAATGAATACCATCATCCCCTGTTGTAATATTGAAATTCCCGTTATTAATTTCTACTATTTCTCCTCCATGAATGGCATCGTCAGCTGAATCTATTGTAAACTCCCCACTATTAATCACTATATTTTTTCCTGCTTTAATTGCTTTGCTACTGGTACTTTCTTCATCAGTTGCTGTGTCACTTGACTCTGTACTAGATGTATTTGCCGATTCTTGTAAGGAACCTACAGTTGTTTCTGATTCTCCGCTTTGTACTACTGATGTTTCTCCACTTGGTACTGTTGATTCCTCTGTTGGTACCTCTCCATTTGGAAGTGCCGGCATATCCGTTGGTCTATCTGCTGGCACTTCTCCACTTGGTATTGTTGATGTATCTGTTGGTGCTTCTCCATTTGGAAGTGCTGGCATATCTGTTGGTCTATCTGCTGGTACTTCTCCACTTGGTATTTCTGGCATATCTGTTGGTCTATCTGCCGGTACTTCTCCACTTGGCATTTCTGGCATAGTTTGTCCATTTGTGCCTGTTCCACTACCTTGTTGGAAGTTCATTCCTCCTGGAGTCATCATAGTATCCATATGATTTTCTCCATTTTCACTACCACCCCCGGTAATCAGATTAAATGTTCCATCTACAATCTCTAAATCTGTTTCTGCTTGAATGGCATCTTTTTGAACTGTAATATTAAATACTCCATTTTCTATACAAACAAATCCCATTCCTTGATCTTGCATATTGGTTGATTTAATGCCATCTCCTGCTGCAGTAATGGTTACATTTCCATCTTTAATTGCAACTAAATCTTTCCCTCTAATTCCATCATCTGCTGCATCTACAATAATATTTCCTTCAACGATTTTTAAAGTATCTTTCGAAGCAATAGCATCTTTATAATTTGCATCTATTGTAAGTGTCCCTGTTCCATTAATTGTTAAATCCGCTTTACTAAATAATGTTGCGTCTGGCTCATCACCATCCGTTTCAAGAATGTAACTTTCTCCATCTACTAGCATATTTTCTGTTCCTTCTTCTAATGAAACAACCACTTTCCCTGCATCTTTAATATAAATAGGCGCACTATTTGAAGAAGTAATCTTTGCTCCATTTAATACAAGTCTCACTGTATCCTTTGTATCTGAATTTACAATAATTTGTCCATCTGCTAATGTTCCACTAATAATATAAGTTCCACCACTTGAAATCGTTAATATTGAATCTTGAACACTTACACCTAAGCCATTTACTTCAATGCTCTCTCCTAAATTAATTTGAGTTACTTCATTTTCATTCCAACTTGTATAGTAATCATCCTCTTCATAGTTTACTTTCAATGTACTAGTCTCTGTATTTACCTCAGTGGTAACTGGTTGTTTCTGCACCATAGTATTTTGATTGCCACACCCAGTTAATAAAGAACTTCCCATAATAAGAAATATAGCTGTAATCTTCATATTATTTCTTTTAATCATTATTAATAACCCCCCTGCCATTAAATAGATAGACCTTAGCGTTTACTTATGCTAAGGTCTATTTTTTAGTAAAACCTTATAATTGTTCTCTTTCAATCTGTGGTCTACTACATATAATGGTAAGATTTCCATTTCGGCATCTTAACGCATCAATAAAAGCTTTCTCTTGTTTATCATCTTTTAAAATTACATCATATTGCAATTCAAACATACTTCCTAAGTTTGTTGTTTTTACCTTCTCTAAGATTACTTCTTTTGTATATTGATCAAATAAATCATCAAAAACATTTGTGTAATCAAGTGTTTCTGGAATCGTTACTTTTAAATATCTAAGTCCGCTTTTCATTTCACCAAACGATGTTTTTGTTAGCACAATGAACAATAAATTAATTACTATAGTAGTCATAAAAGCAAATGTAATGTATCCCATACCTGTTGCAAGTCCAATTGCCATTGCAAAGAATACACAACAAATCTCTTTAGAAGTTCCTGGTACAGACCTAAATCTTACTAAACTAAATGCCCCTAAAATAGCTACACTTGTCCCTAAATTCCCATTAACCATCATAATAACAATTTGCACAAGTACTGGCAGAGTCACTAATGTAATAGCAAAATTTTTAGAATACTTTCCTTGTCCCATATAAACAAAAGCAATGATTAATCCTAATATTATAGATGCTACTGTACAAGTTCCTGCTCCAGTAATGGTTAAGCCACTTGTTCCTGCTAATACGCTTGTAAACATAATTCTTCTCTCCTATCAAGTAATATAGATTTTTTATAAACATTTCCATACTTTGAAAATGAAGATGGATAAATTGCTAACTTAGATAAAATTTCTGATAACCATATAGGCATTGCACCTGCTACTTTTATCTCCATTAAATACCGATCTTCATCCAAAAGCAAAACGCCATAATCTCCTTTTCCTAAACTAAGATCATATTCTCTACTTCTAATGTTGTGATCAAATGTAATGCGTACACTAGAATCCTCTCGTCCAAAATACGCCATCCTATCATATGCTAAATACAATTTTGGTTTTGGTTTATAATAGGAAATAAAATAATCAATTTCCCTTAGGATTTGACTATCTTTTTGCGGTCTCATCCCTTCATTTAAATAGGCTTCAGCTTCTGCAAGCGTTAAATCAACACGTCTTTTATATACAATGCCATCATATTTCTTTTTAATTTCCAAATACACATCACTATCTGTATTAGGAATGCCATAGCTTCTT
Organism: Cellulosilyticum sp.; assembly: GCA_015058045.1. Lineage (GTDB taxonomy): Bacteria > Bacillota > Clostridia > Lachnospirales > Cellulosilyticaceae > Cellulosilyticum. The sequence continues at coordinate 8,031 of SVDC01000089.1, read as the reverse complement.
AAACGAAGCTTTTCTTTATATTTAGGTTTTTCAATAGAATATCTAATCAGTTCATATGTATCTGTATCATAATATATGTTTCCTATCGTATGTTTTCCATAAGCATCCATACTTATATGTGGCTCTAACTCTTCTAGCAGCCAATTATATTCATCCTTAGTTAGCATGTATTTTTTTTCAACCCTTTGAATTATATATTTGGATTTTATCATCTACTACGCTCCTTTCTGAATCACTTTATATTAATATCTTAATGGTCCAATACGATAAATTAATGATAATCAAGTGAAGTATTTGTGAAAAATATGGAAATAGGAGTATCCCCCACCTTCTAAGGATGTAAATAATCCTTAATCAGTAGATGGGGGATACTCCTATCTCTTTCTTATATAAATATTTTGCTATGTACATTCATTATGTAATCGTAAACTATGCGTGTAACTAAACTATTAAGAGCGTTCTTCTAAATTCAGCCAATTAATAGCTTTTTCTATATAAGTATTCCAGAAGTTCCAATCGTGAACGCCACTATCTTCTGTATAAGTAAAAGTAACTTGCTGCTCTTGTAAGAAATTCTTAAATGCTCTGTTATGCTCAATTAAAAAGTCTTCTGTCCCACATGCCATATAAATTTCTGGTAGCTCATTTCCTTCTTTTTGATGCTTTAATACAAATGTCTCTGGGTTTTTATCACTTTCAATTACTTTGCTTAAATCTCCAAATAAAGAAGTATAATACTCATAATTAGCAATACCATTATCAACATCTGGTGTCATTTCAGACATTTCATGAATAATAAGTGCAGAGGATAATGCTATGATTTTAGAAAAAGTTTGATTATATTTCAAACCATTTCTTAATGCGCCAAACCCTCCCATAGAAAAGCCTCCTATAAAAGTATCTTCTCTTTTACATGAAAGATTAAATAATCTACGCGTATAATCAACTAATTCTTCTCCTACATATTTTCCATAAGCATACCCCGTTGCTTCTCTATCCACGTAAAAACTATTTTCACCATTTAGCGAAATAATAGCCAAATGAAATCTACTACTCATATTTTGTAAACAAGCATTTAATATCCAATCTTGATGATTGCCTGCAAACCCTGGTAAAAGATACAATGTCTTCATCGGCTCATCATTATCTTTTCCTCCACATTGCCCCTCTGGAATATCATTAGGTATAAACGCACTTATAGGTACATTACGTCTTAATTGATTTGAATAAAAATTAATTTGAATATATGCCATCTCTATTCTCCTATTCTTAAAAAAATGTACAAACATGTAAACCTTCTTGACTATAAAAATATTATATCCAAATTGCCCAAAGGACTTAATTCATTTTTCATTCTTTATTATTCACTTTTTTGCCTTTTATCCTAAAATAGACTTCTTATCTTTGTTGTCATTTAATCTTTTTCTATATTCACTCAATGAATACCCACTCATTTTCCTAAACCAAATACTTAAGTAGTGAGCATCTGAAATACCGATTCTCTCCCCTATTTCATATCCTCTTAAATCTGTATTCTCTAGTAACTCTTTTGCTTTATTGAATCTAAGTTCAGATAAGTATTCTCCATAAGTCTTACCAGTATATTTCTTTATGATTCTCCCTAAATAGCCCGTACTAATAAAAGCATGCTCTGCCACTTTGTTCATACTCAATTTTGAATCTGCTATATTTTTACTCATAAATGTCAAAATCTCCTGAACCAAATTATCTGTAGTAGAAATTACAGCCTTACTCTTAATAAACTTATTATAATAAATAACTTTGTTACTCAGCTCCAGCACTTTATCATCTAGAGCATCTACTGCCTCCTTATATGCACAAGAAATCTGGCTATAATCTTGTTTTTTTAAGCTTGCTCCAATAGCTACGTCACATCCAAGATGCGTCATTAATATCCTCCTTAATAACTCTAGGCACTCCAACAAGGGTACCTCTGGATTATTGCAAATCACAACAATACGACCTAGACCATCTCTACAAAACATCATATACCTGTCGCCAGAAAAAAAATCCTCTGTTAATTTCTTCGCTTTTATATATAAGTTAACCTCACTTCTATCACTATCCTGTTCATCTATTTTCCTTTTAATACTTTCTAACTTCAAAATAGCAATTTGAATTTGAGTAGATAGAGGATTTAGCCTCACATGAAAATTACTCATCTTATTACAAAATACAGCTACCTCATCAGAGTGAATCAATACTTGATTTAAGTATTTTTCCCTAAATGTAGGTAAATGCTCTTCAATGCAATCACGCAAAGCCTGATATTCCTTTTTCACTAAATACTCTTTATATTTTTTCTGTATCATAGTACACAAGGATCTTGTAATTTCCTCTTCATTAATTGGTTTTAGAATATAATCCGATACCCCAATATTTATACTCTTTTTAGCATATTCAAATTCATCATGACTCGTTAAAATCATAATCTTAATATTAGGCAACAACCTCATACAAGCCTCACTAAATTCAATACCATCCATACCAGCCAAGCAAATATCGGTAATAACAATGTCTGGTTTAATACTCTCTATTTGTTCTAGTGCTTTTCTTCCATTTGAAAATTCAGCAACCACCTCTAAATTTAATCGTTTCCAATCTACTTTCATACGAATCAATTTTCTAGTTAGTATCTCATCATCTAGTAATACGACTTTTAACTTCTCCATATGATTAGACCTCCAGAGTTTCTATATTTATGTACAAGTTGACACATGATAAATATTCTCCTTATCTGAAATCTGCTTCACAAGCTGTTATTTCTCTCCCACTTGATTACATCATCTGATAAACGGTGATTTCCACTAGATCCTCCTTTAGCACCTCTAACGCGCCTACATAAACTCCACTATTTAACCAAGCATACTTTCCCTCTTTACACGTTGAAAATTTTGGTACTGTTTTAATCTTTCTTTGATCATCCCAGTGAATAATCCCTACATTTTCAACCCCGATATATTCCCCATCTTCAGTTTGTATTACATACTTAGCTACAACATGAGAAATCCCATCTTGTTTCTCTGTATTCCAATCTGCCCCTCCGGATATGACATGTCCTTTGATTTTTCCTTCAAATGTCCCTCCCACTATAGGAATAACCCTTAAATAACCATCTATTCCCGCTTTAACTTCTAATGCCTTTCCACATTGAACACGTATCTTGATTACTAATTCAGCTTCTAAAAGCATTTTTATCCCCCTTTTACTTATCACCTAATGTAGTTCTATGCAAATATACTATATTATTATTTAATTTTATAAATATTTTATCAACATTTAAAATTATATCATCTTAACATGATAAGTAAAACCAAAAAAGTTCACATATACAAAAAGAGGCGTATAAACATTTGTTTATACGCCTCTTTTTGTATATGACGCAGAGACTGGGATTCGAACCCAGGGAGGTGTTACCCTCGCCGGTTTTCAAGACCGGTGCCTTAAACCAACTCGACCATCTCTGCTTATTTAATTAAAGTAGCTATGCTACACAGGGCTAGGAGGATTCGAACCTCCGCATGCAGGAATCAAAATCCTGTGCCTTACCGCTTGGCGATAACCCTACATTACTATTTTCATAGTAAAGGGTGGGTAATGGGACTCGAACCCACGACACCTGGAACCACAATCCAGTGCTACTACCAACTGAGCTATACCCACCATATTTTGTTTTCTTTTGTCGCTTTTTAAGTGTTCACTCGTTAGGACTTATCTAATATACCATGTCCTTATGATTACGTCAAGTATTCTCTCCCCTCATATTTACCATTATAGAGAAAAAAATCTTTTTATATTTATTAGTCATCATATTTTTACAACGCAAAAGGACTCCCATTATAGGAAGTCCTTTATAAGACGCAGAGACTGGGATTCGAACCCAGGGAGGTGTTACCCTCGCCGGTTTTCAAGACCGGTGCCTTAAACCAACTCGACCATCTCTGCTTATTTAATTAAAGTAGCTATGCTACACAGGGCTAGGAGGATTCGAACCTCCGCATGCAGGAATCAAAATCCTGTGCCTTACCGCTTGGCGATAACCCTACATTACTATTTTCATAGTAAAGGGTGGGTAATGGGACTCGAACCCACGACACCTGGAACCACAATCCAGTGCTACTACCAACTGAGCTATACCCACCATATTTTGTTCTTTCGTCATCTTCTGAGTATCTACTCGCTACGACTCATTTAATATAACATATACCCATACATACGTCAAGCATATTTATCATTTTTTTATTTTACATCCCTCTTTTATTTCTGTTAACCATATTTATATCTGTCTATCTCTTTGACCTATTCCTTGATTTCTAGGGTAGAATATACTCTCATTATAATCAATTCTTAGAATGCCTAACTATTCTATTCATATATATATTTTTATTATTTTTATGGTAATAAATCTATTTTAAAAATAAACAGGTAATAAATGTATATCATCATTACCCGTTTATTAATTTACTTATCTATTTTTATAAATTAACAACTTTAAATTATTCTGTCCTATCCTTAAATAACCTACTTGCTTTTCTTAAAGTCACATACATTAAAACTAAAACAAGCCCCTTAATAATACTAGATATACTAATACTCCACCATACACCATTTAGTGCAAGCTGGCTACTTAAGAAAAGTGCCATTGGAATGCGTAATGCTGTAAATAGAATAACAATGGTATTTGGTAAATAAGTTCGTCCTAAACCACTAAATGCCCCAATCATCGTAATTTCCACGCACATAAAAATTTGTGAATAACCTAAGATTTGGAGATATTGTTTTCCTACTTCAATCGTATCTATTTCCGAAACAAAAATGTGCATTAACGACTCTGGTACTAGTATTAATAATAACATAGCAAAAGCCCCTACTCCTATAGCCAGTAAGAGGGTTACTCTAATCCCCTTCTCAATACGTTTATATTGTTTTGCACCATAATTTTGTCCTACATAAGTAGAAATTGCTGTAGAAAATCCACCAGCTGTCATCCATGAAATAGCTTCTATCTGTGAGCCTACCTTTTGTGCTGCAATAGGTACTGGACCCCAATTTGCCACAATACGGCCTATCACCATAGAAATTATAGTATAAATGGCACTCTGAATTGCTCCTGGTAATCCCAGTATTGTCATATCCTTAATAAGCTTCCATTTTGGCTTTTTTAAGATGTTAATGGACAAGTACTCTAATTTTCTTTTTAGAACAATACTAATAAATAAAATCGTTACTACCACTTGTGCTGACACAGTTGCTAAAGCTGCCCCTAGCACACCTAATCCCTCAAAACTTCCCAATCCAAAAATTAAAATAGGATCAAGCACAATATTAATAATCAGCCCAATACTATTTACAATAAATGGCGTTTTACTATCACCTAACCCTGTAAATATTCCAGTAAACACAGGCCCACTAAAATAAAATAACATCCCTGCACCTATGGTCATTAAATAAGTTCTTGCCATTTGATTAATAGATTCATCTCCTAGTTCAAAAAACTCAATAAGTGGTTTATTAAATGCTAATAAAGTAAGACCATAAAGAAAAGCTAAAACCACTGTCATTTGCAATGCACTCGTAATATACTGCTTAGTTTTCTTATAATCTTTTTGTCCCACACTTTGTGCTACTCTAATACTTGCTCCCAATCGTGGTAACATATAGAAAGCTTCAGCAAGCCATGTAAAAAATCCTGCTGTTCCTACTGCAGCTAAAGCTGCACTTCCTGCTTTTCCAATCCAAATCATATCAATTAGATTGTATGCTGTCTGAACAAACGAAACACCCATTATTGGCATAGATAGCTGAATTAGTTTTCCTGTAATAGATCCCGTTGTTAAGTCAATTTGTCTACTCACGTTGTCTCCTCCTCATATTCTTTTTTAGCCCTCTCTAGTTTTCTTTTAGCCTTAAAACATTCTCTCTGATTATAGTCAATAATCTTCTTCTTGTATATCATACTCTTATCTTTTTATCAATCTTCTCTTCCAATCATAACATTTGAACAAACTCGACATATATTATAATAAATGCTTTATTTTAGACTCTTATCTAAGGAGGTAATATAATTATGGATATAATAAATCTTCAATCTTATACTCAATCCACTTCTCATTCTCAAATATCGGGTGCTCCTTTACAGACTGATCCTTCACTCCAATCTAATACTTGTAATCTAGATAGTTCTGTTCCGACTAATGGTAATATAGGTCTCACTAGCCCTTCTGATATTACTGATGCAAATGGTGCCTTTTCATCCGCTTTCATCTCTACTTCCTCAATAGTTCCAAGTCCACTAGGTTCTTCTCTGCCAGTTAAACCAACTCCTATCCAGTGGGCCCAATCATTTTGTGATAAAGCTATTTCAATAGATATTACTGATACTACCTTAATCAACTTTACTACACCTGGTCTTTATTATATGTCTATGACTATTCCTATTCTTGTCATAACACCTAGTACATTAACTGTTTGGCCCCTATCAAAATATTCATCCTTAATTACACCTAATACTTATTCTATATCGCTTGATAACCCTCAAAATGTTCTTTACAACGCTTTTATAAATATTTCAGACCACTCACACTCATCTATTGCTTTTCAACTTTCAACTACTCAAACTGGGCTTACAGCTTCTTCTATTTCTATTATCATTTTTCAACTAGCATAAACTGCCATTTCTAGATAAATTTCTACTATATATTTTACAAAATAGTAATTAATAAACAATTTATTCCTGTTTTTTATAACTTTAGGAATTAATCCACATATAATATAGTGAGTTTACTCAACTTATAAATTTTTATAGGAGGAACGAGCTATGAGTTATAATAAACATGATTGCCAAGATTATCATACGAAATCTTGTCGTTATTGCAATTGTCATAGAAATTCTTCAGAAGATATGTCAGAACTACCTTATATTAATCCTAAACATTTTTGTCCTCCACCATGTGCACAACCTTGTCCTGCCCCTTGCCCACCTTTATGTCCTCCACCAGCATGTTCTCCACCAGCACTTTGCTCTCGTCCATGCCCACCTACTGGAGGAAATAGTCGTATTTGTCCTAGCTCTATACTCCCTGACGATAATGATAGTGCTCCTATTATTCCTAGTCCTGAGCCTGTTGCTCCTGCTCCTACTATTCCTAACCCCGAGCCTACTGCTCCTGCTCCTATTATTCCTAGTCCTGGGCCTAGTCCTACGGAGCATGCTGGACCCACTTGTCCTATGGCACCTACTTGTACCCTATCAAGTGCATACCTAATTACAACAACCAGCACCCCTTCAGGAACTGGAACAGCTCTTTCATCTACACCAACGACTTTAATCTTTAATGCACCTATATCAAGTAGAAATATTACCATGAATGATTCAAGTATTACCTTCCCTACAGCTGGAACCTATTATGTATCTCTTGATATCCCTGTTACCACTTCTAATGCTACTACTATTAACTTAACTACTAGTGGCACAGGTGTTACTGTGACACCAAGCACAAGCTCAACATCTCTGGGTGCAAATCAAGCTAATCAACGTGTAATTTATACTAGTTTATTGACTGCATTACCTAATGGTACTTTAACTTATACTATCAATAGTAGTGCTACTGGTGCTAATACACTTCAAGGTACACTTTCTATTTTTAGAATCGCATAAGTTAAAATTTATATTTTTACAATAACAAACAATCCCCCGAAACAAAAATGTCTTGGGGGGATTATTCATATAGAAAAACTCATAAAACATTAGGTTTTATTCCAGACTACATAGATTTCTGCATTTCATATCCTGATTTAAGCAAAAAACGTAATTATTAAAAAAGCTCTTGATTAACTTGTATTTTAAATAAAACCAAAAGTACAAGTCTTTAGCTTGTACTTTTCCAAACTTGTAAATAACAAAAAAGACATCCTCTTGGATGTCTCTGCTCTCGTACTTTCAAAAACAAATACTACATAATGTTTGCTTAACCGTTTGTTGAGTGTTTACACTCATTTTTTAGGTCAAAC
>SVDC01000088.1 GCA_015058045.1 Cellulosilyticum sp. | reverse complement strand
ATGGGTCATTAGCTTAGTTGGTAGAGCATCAGACTCTTAATCTGAGGGTCCTGGGTTCGAGTCCCAGATGGCTCATTGCATGAGGATAAGGTTAATTTGCGGTGTGTAAGCAGATTAACCTTATTTTTGTTTTTAGCTATTTTTCATGAGATAAATGGATATGGGGTGTCAAATCCTTAGATTTGTGGTAAATTAATAAAATCGAGTAAAGTATTAATAAACATTATGGAAAAATGAAAAGTGATGAGGTGAAAAATGGATTGGATCAAGAGCTATTTAAAGGGCAATACAGAGCGTGGAAAATATGATAGTGGCGCTGCAATGTATCAAATGGGTGTTGTATCGGGAGCTTATGCCAAAGCTGAAGGGCGAGAGGTACTTTTTTATGGAAATGTGATGGATGAGTATCGCAGACAGACTTATAGTGCACTTGTTCGCGTAGATCAGCTAGGTCGCCGTATATTAGAAAGTAGTTGTGATTGTCAAAGTATTGCAATTGAAGCACATAGTTTTGGACTTTGTCCACATGCTGTGGCGGTTTCCTTTGCAGGTATTGACATACTAAAGCGTAAAGAAGTGCCAGGGGATGAACAAGTCGTTATTTCCCCAGCCATAGAAGTATGTTTAAGTGCCCTTAAAAAAGGTGGATTTGGTATGGCATTTACCATTGAAGGGATTGAAAAAAAAGAATATCGTAAGATTTTTACAGCCTATAAAGAAAAGAAGAAACGATTGTATTTAGGTGATGAGCGTTATTTAAATTTAGAAGACTCTAGACTACAGGAAGTATTATCACTCATTGATTTACTAGGTGTATATAATGAGATTGAAAATATTGTGATTCCAGAAGAAAAAGCTTTATTTCTAGAAAGTCAGCTTTCTGAAATGGACTTTGTACAAAATCGTGACTGTGTAACTAAGAAGCTTAAGAAGTTACAAAAGGTTAAGGTAAACACCCAGATTCCACAGCATTTAGAAGCAGTTTTAAGGCATTATCAAAAGGAAGGTTTTAGGTTTTTAGCAAGCGTAGCAAGTTATGGACTGGGTGGGATTTTAGCCGATGAAATGGGGCTAGGAAAAACCTTACAGGTTATTGCTTTTTTAAGTGCTCAGCAAGGGACGAAGTCTATTGTTATTACCCCGACTGCCTTAATTTATAACTGGGAGAAAGAAATAAGGCGTTTTGCACCCGATTTAAAAGTGGGGATTGTACACGGAGACAAAGCAAAACGTAGCCAGGTTCTGGCGCAGAGGTCAGCATATGATGTGATTTTAACAACCTATCATACGTATAAAAATGATGAGGCTTGTTATAAAGAGATGGTATGGGACTACTGTATTATTGATGAAGCCCAACAAATTAAAAATGCGAGTGCACAAATTACTCAGGTAATAAAGCGTATTCAAAGCCATGTGCATTTTGCATTAACAGGAACGCCAATGGAAAATAATCTAATGGAACTATGGTCTATTATGGATTTTGTAATGCCAGGGTATTTATATCAGCCACTACGTTTTAAAAATATTTTTATGACAGAGCCACCACAAGTAGAAGCACTTAGCAAACTTATTGCACCGTTTATGTTAAGGCGTACTAAGAAAGAGGTTTTAACAGAGCTTCCAGATAAAATAGAGCAAAAAGTGCTTATTACCTTAGAGGGGCATCATAAAAAGGCTTATTTAGCCATGCAGAGACTTATTAAAAGAAAGCTTGCTGAAGAAGAGGCAGCTCAGGCAGCTTTATTAGCTTATCTAACAAAGCTAAGGCAAGTTTGTTTGATGCCAGAACGACTTGTTAAAGAGTATGCAGGACAAAACTCTAAACTAGAATATTTAATCAGTTTATTAAAAGACAGCCCCAATGAGAAAGTTTTAATTTTTTCACAGTTTACTACAGTTCTTGGTGAGATTAGAAAGCGTTTAGAAGAAGAGGATATCGTTTTTTCTTATTTAGATGGGAAGACAGAAGCGAAAGAACGTATGACATTAGTAGAAGCATTTAATGCAGACAAGGAGAAGAAAGTCTTTCTTATTTCATTGAAAGCTGGGGGAACAGGTCTTAATTTAACAAGTGCAAGTACAGTCATTCATTTTGACCCATGGTGGAATCCAGCAGTAGAAAATCAAGCTAGTGATAGAGCCCATCGTATGGGACAAAAACAGGTGGTCAATGTCATTAAACTTATTGCAAAAGGAACCATTGAAGAACAGATTATGGCACTCCAAGAGGAGAAACAAGCATTGATTGAAGAAGTCATGAAAGGGCAAGGTGACAATCAAATAAGTAGCTTAAGTAAAGAAGAGATCAAAGCATTACTACTTGGTGAATAGAAATATTTGTTTGAAAGTAAAAAAGAACGATCTAGTATAGTAGCTCGTTCTTTTTTAGTATAAATTTTCTTTTTGATACGACAGACTAAGATTTAAATAAATATCTTGATTTTAAGTATTTAGTGCATTATAAACAGTAGATTGTTCGCTTTGCTTAAGAAGATTTTGATAAAAATCTTCAGACTCATTATTCTTTTTGACGGAATTGGTTTGATTAGTAGTTTTATTTTTGCTTTCTGTAGCTGCAGCAGCCGCTCTTTTTTGTGCTTCGGTTAATGCCTCTAACCGAGATTGTTCTGTATGAGTGAGCGAAGGCATCTTACTTGTAAGTGCATAGTATAGTACTCTAAAGTCTGTACAAGTTGCAGCGTAGTCTAACATGCTATATTGGGCTTTCGGAAGATTTTTTAAATACGGTGAATTTAAATTTCCTCTATAAACGGGATTGTTTATAGAACCTATAGCGGAAGTTGAAGTTGTAGGAACATTGTATATTTTAGACGCCATAATATCCTCCCCTTTCTTATAGCTTAAAAAATTCAGAAAATTTATACACTAAATAACTTATCGGATAAAAGTGGGAAATGTAATAGTGTAAAAATAAGATAGATTTGTAATAAGATATAAAATAAAATAGAGACTTTGGATATTTGGATATACATATGGTACAATAAATATGAAAAAGAGCGGATGATATAAGAGAAAGTAGGTGCTGAAAATGGAAATTAAGAAATTAGATAAATTAGCCAAAGAAAAGGCACCCATGCCAGAGGGACTTCCTATGCATGAGCAGTGTTATTATATTGCCTCCAGGGGTTTATATGAACAATATGAAACAAAGGTTATTACCTTAGAACAAGCAAAAAGAGAAAAACAAGAAATTATAAAAGCCTATGAAATGGGAAAAGACCAGTGGCAACTTTTTATAGGGATACATGAAATAGCAGATCAGCTTAAACAGTTACAAAAGGATGGGTTTAATACAGCTTTGGAAATGGAAATTCTAGAGTCTATTGAGTGCTTTTTAAATCAAAAAAGTAGACATTAAGTCACACAAAAAGGCACCTTGTAAAAGGTGCCTTTAAAGTGTCTAGCGGTTTAAACGTTTATTAATATCAGCTTGACGGTCATTTGAAACTTTTAAGAAATCTTTCATTAAATCTTCGAAACTACCTACGCTTGTTTCTTTTTTTGGCGGCTTTGAATTGTTTGGTCTAGAAGAAGGTCTAGAAGCTGGTCTTGGTTTTTCCTGTGTTTCTTTGATTGAGAGGGAAATTTTCCCTTTTTCAGAATCGATAGATAAAATTTTGACTTTAACAGTATCCCCAACTTTAATTGCATCATTGATGTTTTCTAAATAGCCATGAGTGATGTGAGAGATATGAACAAGCCCTTGAGTTGTTGCATCTAAAGATACGAAAGCCCCAAAAGGTTTAATTCCTGTAACAGTTCCTTCAATAATTTGGCCTACTTGAAATTTTTCCGACATGATAACACTCCTATTAATATAAATAACTTCTATATTATAGCATAGTTTTAGAAAAGGTGTATATATATTTAAAAAATATTTCATCAACTAGGAACGAGAAAAATCTTAAATAAAATGTAAATTTTATTAAAATGTTTATAAACCCTATTATCATGTTTAAGTAGTTATGCTATAATGAGGTTTGCCATTAAAAAAGATTGAAAAAAGCGTAAAAAAATAAGTAACGGTTAAAACTATGGTTAGCTAGAACCTAGATTTAAGGAGGAAGATATGAATTTACATGCTCTTATTCGTGATGTAAAAGATTTCCCAAAAGAAGGAATTCTTTTTAAAGATATTACAACATTACTTCAAAATGGTGAGGGGTTAGTAGCTTCTATTGACCAAATTGCTGAAAAACTTGAAGGTGTTGAATTTGACCTTGTTGTAGGACCAGAAGCAAGAGGTTTTATTTTTGGTGTACCAACAGCTTATAAATTACAAAAAGGTTTCGTTCCAGTAAGAAAACCTGGGAAATTACCATATGAATGTGTATCTCAAAGTTATGACTTAGAATATGGTTCATCTACTATTGAAATGCATATCGATGCCATTCAAAAAGGACAAAAAGTTGTTATTGTAGACGACTTATTAGCTACTGGTGGTACAACAAAAGCAATGATCGACTTAATTGAAAAAATGGGCGGAGAAGTTTCTAAGGTTGTATTCCTTATTGAGCTTAAAGATCTTAATGGTCGTGAGTTATTAGAAGGATATGACATTGAATCAATTTTACAATATTAGGCAATAATAAAGAAGCAAAGCATAGAAATGTGCTTTGCTTCTTTATTATCTAAATGCGGGCAAAAAAAATCAAAAAATGGAAATCTAGATAAGTTTATGTATATTAGCATTGAATTTTCGAGTTAAGATGACTATAATATAAAATATTATAATAAGACTACATAAAGGGGGGTTGAAGATGTCAGCAGAGCCAGATGAAATTTATGAAAGACTAATAAAGAAAATACGTTCCTATCATCCATCTGATAATTTAGATATGGTAGAGCGTGCTTATGCCCTTGCTAAGAAAGCACATGCTAGCCAATTTAGAAAATCAGGAGAACCCTATATTATTCACCCTTTAGAAGTGGCTTGTAATTTGGCGGATTTAGAACTAGATATAGAGTCTATTGTAGCGGGCCTATTACATGATGTGGTTGAGGATACAGATTATACGCTCAGTGATATGGAGCATCTATTTAATAAAGAAGTTGCACTTTTAGTAGATGGTGTTACGAAGTTAGATAAAATTCAATATTCTGCTAAAAATCAAGATAAGCAACTTCAAAAAGAGGAAATTCAAGCGGAGAACTATCGTAAGATGTTTCTTGCTATGGCACAGGATATTCGTGTCGTACTTATTAAGTTAGCGGATAGATTGCATAATATGCAAACTTTAAAATATATGACACCTCAAAAGCAAAAAGAAATTGCAGAAGAGACATTAAGTATTTATGCACCTATTGCCAATAGATTAGGGATTTGCAAGATTAAAGCAGATCTTGAAGATTTATCGCTTCGTTATATTGAACCAGAGGTTTATTATGATCTTGCACACCAGATTGCCAGTAAGCGAAAAGAACGTGTACAATATATTGAGCATATTGTAGATCAAATTAAGGCAAAGGTTGAAGAAGCAGGAATTGATGCCATTATTGAAGGCAGACCAAAGCACTTCTTTAGTATATATAAAAAGATTGTTAACAAGAGTAAAACACTGGATCAAATCTATGATTTATTTGCAGTGCGTGCCATTGTTAAAACTGTTAAAGACTGCTATGGGGTACTTGGAATTATTCATGAGATGTATACGCCAATACCAGGTCGTTTTAAAGATTACATTGCTATGCCAAAACCAAATATGTATCGTTCATTGCATACCACTCTAATTGGTGAAGAGGGTACGCCATTTGAAATGCAAATTCGTACAGAAGAGATGCACCGTACAGCAGAATATGGGATTGCAGCGCACTGGAAATATAAAGAAGGTAAAACGGATAAGGGAATGCAAGATAAGTCTGAAGAAAAACTTGCATGGCTGAGACAGATTTTAGAGTGGCAACGCGATATGAGCGATAACCGTGAATTTATGAGTGCCTTAAAAGGGGACTTAGACGTTTACAGTGACCAAGTTTATGTTTTTACACCAAAAGGTGAATTACTTACTTTACCACAAGGTTCTACGCCAATCGACTTTGCTTATCAAATCCATAGTGGTGTAGGCAATAAAATGGTTGGTGCAAAAGTTAATGGTAAGATTGTTACGATTGATTATGTACTTAAAAATGGTGACCGAATTGAAATTTTAACTTCGGGTAATTCCAAAGGACCAAGTAGAGACTGGCTTAATATTGTTAAGAGTACACAGGCACGTACAAAGATTAACCAGTGGTTTCGCAAGCAGTTTAAGGAAGAAGATATTGTAAAAGGAAAAGAGCTTCTTGAGATTGCGGCAAAACAACGTGGCTATAATTTATCTTATTTAACAGACCATGCAGTTGTAGAAGTGATTTATAAGCGCTATGGAATGAAATCATGGGCTGATATTTGTGCAGCCATTGGTTATGGTAGTATGAAAGAACGTCAGATTATCCAAAAACTTATTGATGAAACACTAAAGGTGAAAAAAGAACTTGTAACACCTGAACCTATTTTAGATATTCAGGGAGAGAAAGAGACCTTTATACCAAAACCACATCGTCATTCAAGTGGCATTGTTGTGAAAGGTGTAGGGGATATAGCAGTTCGTTTTTCTAAATGTTGCGGACCACTTCCAGGGGATGATATTATTGGCTATATTACCCGTGGGCGAGGTGTTTCTATTCATCGTAAAGACTGTATTAATATTATTCATATGCCAGCAGAAGAAAGAGAACGTCTTATTGACGCAACATGGCAAGATCGTAAACAAGTACCAATTAAGCGTACTTATGTAACAGAAATACAAATTACTTGTTTAGATCGTATGGGTATCATAGTAGATATTTCAAAGATTTTATCAGATATGAAATTACCTGTTAAATCTTTAAATGCAAAAACAACTAAGAGTCATGCGATATTTAATGTAAAAATCGAGATTTCAGATATTTATCAGTTAGAAGAGCTCACCAAGAAAGTTGAAGCGGTACGAGATGTGCTAGAAATTATTCGTGTGAATGCTTAGTAAGTAAAAGGGTGCAATTATAGTAGTGTAGGCGTAAAGGCTACTTGCTATAATAGCACCCTTTATTTATGGTATGATAAAATAAAGCAGATAATAGGCATAAAA
Organism: Cellulosilyticum sp.; assembly: GCA_015058045.1. Taxonomy (GTDB): domain Bacteria; phylum Bacillota; class Clostridia; order Lachnospirales; family Cellulosilyticaceae; genus Cellulosilyticum. The sequence goes on along the minus strand of SVDC01000088.1, from coordinate 4,993 downwards.
TATCTTTGATACTTAAAAAAGAATAGAAAGTGTAATAGTGAACAATAAATGATTTAAAATCATCACAAAGGAGAAAATAAATGAGAGCAGTTGTACAACGTGTAACAGAAGCGTCAGTTACAGTAGAAGGACAAGTGGTAGGTGCCATTAAAGAGGGGCTAATGGTATTAGTAGCCGTTAGAGGAGAAGATACAATACAAGATATGGATTATATGGCTAAAAAAATTGCAGGCTTACGTATTTTTAGCGATGAAGAAGGGAAAATGAACTTGTCTGTTAAAGATATAGGTGGGGCTCTTTTAATTGTGCCTCAATTCACCCTCTATGGAAGTGCTGTGAAAGGAATGAGACCAAGTTTTACAGCTTCTGGCTCAGTAGAAGAAGCACGTTTAAAATTTGAACAATTTTTAGAGCGTTTAAAGCAAGAGGACGTACCAGTTGAGACTGGTATTTTCCAAGCAGATATGAAAGTGGCATTAGTCAATGATGGACCTGTAACGATTCTTTTAGATAGTAGCAAGTTATTCTAATCATTGGACTAAAAGATGCAAAACCTAAAGACACATAGTATAATAAACTATAACTATGCTATTTAGAAATAAGTAAGTTGAAGAAGGCATTGAAGATACATTTTATAGTAAAATAATAGTTGGAGGATAGGATATGATAGAAATCGCAAGAGGGATGTTATGTGAAGAATTAACATACTTTTATATAGATGAAAAGACAAAACATGGTTTTGTCATTGATCCAGGTGCAGATGGGAATCGTTTAGCAGATTATGCTAAAGAAAAAGGTTATGTGATTGAAAAGATTTTATTAACACATGGTCATGGAGATCATATGTATGGTGCAGAGGCATTAAGAGCTGCAACAGGTGCGCCAATTGTGATGCACAAAGAGGGACATAACTATGTAACGAATCCAGACTGGAATTTAGCATATATGCTTTGCGGAGAAAAGATTAGTTTTGAAGCAGATTGTTATTTAGAGCATGGAGATGAAATTGCTTTAGAGGCCAATCCTGATTTTAAAGTACGTATGATTCATGTACCAGGTCATACCACAGATGGTGTAGCCTATTACTCAGAAAAAGAAGGTCTAGCTTTTGTAGGAGATATTATTTTTGCAGGGGCAGTAGGGCGTTCAGATTTCCCAGGAGGTAATAGTGTAAGACTTTTAAGTGCCATCCGCGCTCAAATCTTTACTTTACCAGCGGAAACAGTACTTTTACCAGGACATGGACCACAAACAACAGTAGGTCATGAAAAAGATACAAATCCTGTATTTAACATGTTTGATGAATAAGAAAAGAGGATAACACAGTGATTGAATTATTATGCGAAGGACATGATGCTGCTTATGAATTAGGTAATGTGAGAAATCTCTTTTTACCTTATGTCAAAGAAGCATTAGTTTTAGAGACTGTTTATGATGGAAAGGTAGCAAAAGCCTACTTAAAAAAAGAAAATACCTTATTGCAAGAAGCGACTTATGAAGTCATTCTAGTAGGAGATGAAATAAAAGATAAGAAAGCACTTAAAGAAGCCTTAAAAAAAGCAGTATATGATACTTTAAGTGCTTATACCCATAGACAAATGCCTTGGGGGATTTTAACAGGAATTCGTCCAACGAAATTAGTACATGAAGCTTTAAAATCAGGTATGAGTGATGAAGCGATTGATACTTATTTAGAAGAGGCATATAAGGTAAGCCCAAGTAAGCGCATATTAATGCGAGAAGTGGCAAAACAGGAGCTTGCCATTTTAAGTAAGAATAAACCAGAAGAAGTGAGTATTTATATTGGGATTCCATTTTGTCCAACACGCTGCGTATATTGTTCCTTTACAGCTTATTCTTTAGAACAAAAGCAAAAGGAAGTAGAACCATACTTAGAAGCACTTTTTAAAGAGATTAGCTTTGTGGCAGAGGCAAAATCAGGCGTACCTATTCGTAGCTTATACATTGGTGGTGGCACACCAACAAGCTTAAATGAGGACCAATTAGAAAGACTTCTTGCTCATGTAGAGCAGTCTTTTGATTTAAGCCAAATTGAAGAATATACAGTAGAAGCAGGGCGACCAGATACCATTACAGCTGAGAAACTACGTATTATGAAAGCGCATGGCGTAGGACGTATTTCAATTAATCCACAAAGTATGAATCAAAAGACCTTAGATGCTATTGGTAGAAGACATACTGTAGAAGAGATTATAGAAGTATTCCAAACAGCAAGAGCGTTAGGGCACGATAACATTAATATGGATATGATTTTAGGGTTACCTGATGAAGAGGTGGAGGATGTAGCATATACGCTGCAAGAGCTTAAAAAGTTAGCACCAGAAAATATTACAGTGCATACCATGGCAATCAAACGTGCATCTAGATTAAGAGAAGCCTTAAGAGATGATGAGGCGTCTGTCCATTTAACAGAAGGCGATAAAATTCAAAAGATGCTTAGTCTCTGTGAACAAGAAATCACAGGTATGGGACTTGCACCATATTATATGTATCGTCAAAAAAATATGCTAGGAAACTTTGAAAACGTAGGGTATGCAAAGCCTGGTACAGAAGGTATTTATAATATTGAAATTATGGAAGAAGCAGAAAGTATTATTGCTTTAGGGGCAGGTGCTATTACTAAAATCGTTTATCAAAATGGAGAGCGTATTGACCGTATTCCAAATGTAAAGAGCTTAAAAGATTATATTGAACGTATTGATGAAATGATTGAAAGAAAACGTGAAGGCTTCTTAAAATATCAATAGGTCATTGTGTAAGATAAAGAATCTAGTTTTAAAGGGGCAAACGTTTTTTTATTATAGAATAAAAGCGTAATCATTTTTTGTAAAGAAGGCGCTATACCTATTTTATAGGTATAGCGCCTTCTTTGTGTCATAAAACAACTATTTATTTGAATAAAAGTCTGATTTACTTTTCATTATATGCTTCTACCCTCTTGAATAACAATACTGTTAATAAAATATCTATTTTGATCTAAGAAGCTTTTATTTTTTTAAATGTTAAGAGGATAAGTTTTAGGAGGGAAGCCACTAGAATGAATCAGGTTTCAAGAATAATAAATTTATAAAGGGAAAGACTAAAAATGACTAAGTAAAAAGGGAGGTATCACAATGATGAAGCGTATGATTTTAGCTATTCTTTGTTTAACCTTAATTATTGCAGGCGGTATTACCGCTTATGTCTATTTAGGTGATCATGAACATCCAGATTATACAAGTGGAATGTTTGTAGATAGGGGCGATGATAATGGATATGCAACAATGTACAATTTATATACGGATGTATAAGCGAAAAACAATAGAGGTAAAAAAGTGGGTAACGATAGGAGAGATTGCAGATGTGGGAGCATGTGGAGAAGTAAAAAGTAAAGTAGCTGCTATGAAAATCTTCTGTGTACCAGATACTCAGGAAGATGGGCGTTACATTATCCCTATTATGGATGTGGTAGAAAGTATTTTAAAGGAATATCCTAAGGCAGATATTCAAAGTATAGGGGATCCAGATACTGTTATTGAATACCATAAAAAGCCTATCAAGCCAAAGGATGTAGCTGAATGGCTTAAAGTCATAGGTGCAAGTATTATCATTTTTGCAGGTGCTTTTATTGCCATTATGACTTATAACACAGATGTTTCTTTAGCAAAAACCTTTATTACTCTTAACCGTATGATTACAGGAGAGGAAGTTCAGCAACCTTATTTACTTACCATTCCCTATAGTTTGGGAATTTCGGTAGGCGTCTTTATTTTCTTTAATCACATAGGTTTTCGAAAGATTACACAGGATCCTACACCTATGCAAGTTGAGATGAAAAAGTATGAGAAAGATTCAGAGGATTGTGAAATTGAAACGATTACAGATAGGCGAAGAGGAGAACCCTAATGCAAACTTTTTTTCAAGGTATCATACTGATTTTAATTGGATTAGGAGCAGGTTTTGTGGTAGCAGGAGGTGTTGTCGCTTTTATTTCTATAATAGGCATTATACCTATTATAGGGTATCGCACAAAAACATCGCATTATATGATGTGGTATGAAAATATGGTCATTTTAGGAAGCATTGTAGGGAGTATTTTAACCTGTTGGGAAATTAGTCTACCTATAGGTCCTATATTCACAATGCTCTTACTATTTGCCTATGGGATATTTATAGGTGTCTTAATTATTGCATTAGCAGAGGTTTTAGATGTATTTCCTATTATTAATCGAAGAATTAAGCTTAAGAAGTGTATTTCTTTAATTGTAATTGCCATAGCAATGGGAAAATTAGTAGGTTCTTTATGCTATTGGATTTATCCATATTTTACTGAGGTTTATTTATCTTAAAGGAGTGAAGAAAATGGCAAATATCAAACAGGTAAAAGATCAGTATCAAAATATTGTAGATCAGCATTCACCCAAAAATAAAGTTTTTACTAACAGTATTAAAGCCTTTATTATAGGAGGGATTATCTGCTCAATAGGACAGGGCCTTATTGATATTTATATGTACTTTGGCCTTTCTTTTTATGAATCTACTACATTGGCTACAGATAGTCTAATTTTTATTAGTTTTGTACTGACTGCCTTTAATGTATATGATGATATTGGAAAAGTGGGAGGTGCAGGCGCACTTGTACCTATTACAGGATTTGCAAATTCTATGGTAAGTGCAGGGATGGAGTATAAAAAAGAAGGCTATATTTATGGATTAGGTGCAAAGCTTTTTACTATTGCAGGTCCTGTTATTGTATTTGGAACCATTGCTAGTGTTATTATAGGTATTATTTATTACTTTGTATAGAAGGAAGGTCTATTATGGGACATCTAGGTAAACAAACCATTACTTACAAAACACCACCCGTTATCACTGGTGCCTATTCAAATGTAGGGCCTAAAGAAGGAAAGGGACCAATGGGAAAGTATTTTGACCATATATGCCAAGATGAGTTATTAGGAGAAGATAGCTGGGAAAAGGCAGAGGCTAGATT
>SVDC01000087.1 GCA_015058045.1 Cellulosilyticum sp. | reverse complement strand
GGTTTGACCTAAAAAATGGAGTAAAAAACACTCCAAACGGTTAAGCAAACATTATGTAGTATTTGTTTTTGAAAGTATGAGAGAAGACATCCGAAAGGATGTCTTTTTTGCATTTGGGTAAATGTAATATATACAGCAGAATACTATAAAAGAAGGGGAAGTATATAATGCGCATACTAAATTATGGGTCATTAAATTTAGATTATGTTTATGATGTCAATCATTTTGTACAAGCAGGTGAAACTTTAGCATCTACTGGAATGGAGATTTTTTGTGGTGGCAAGGGATTTAATCAGTCATTAGCTATATGTAAAAGTGGACAAGAGGTTTGGCATGCAGGAGCCATTGGTGAGAGTGATGGGGATAGATTAGTAGAAAACTTATTACAAGAAGGCGTGCACATTAATCTCATTTCTAAGAAAGAAGGCAGTACAGGACATGCAATCATACAAAAGGACTTAAATGGTCAAAACTGTATTTTGTTATATGGTGGTGCTAACCAAAAACTAACTAAAGAGGATATAGATCTAATTATTAAGCAGTTTGATAAGGGCGATTATTTAATCTTACAAAATGAAGTAAGTCATGTAGGTTATATGATGCAAAAAGCTTATGAAAAGGGTATGCAAATTGTGTTTAATCCATCACCAATGAATGAACAAATAAAAACGTATCCTTTAAAATATGTAAGCTATTTAATCTTAAATGAGATAGAAGCTAAACAGATTAGTGAAATGAATGCTAATGAGCTAAAAGAAGCTAATAATATGGGAATAGGGTGTGCTAGAGTAAGAGAAGCAATAAAAGGGATAGAAAATATTAACCAAGAGATAGTAGAGCAAGTATTAAATGGACTAGTATCTTATTTACCACAAGTTAAAATTATTTTAACCTTAGGGGATAAGGGTTCAATTTATGTGGATGAAGATACAGCCATCTTTCAAAAGGCATATAAAGTGAAGGTAGTAGATACGACTGCTGCAGGGGATACTTTTACTGGATTCTTTATAGGAGCGTTAGCACAAGGAAAAGAGATTAAAGAGGCTATGGTGTTGGCATCAAAGGCAGCGGCTCTTTCAGTTACTAAGAAAGGTGCAGGAGTTTCTATTCCGGCACTAGAAGAAGTTTTAAATAACTAAGTCATTAGAAGAAAGTGACTTAGTTACAGTGTTAGCTTTTTGAGTTTTTCAATATCTTTCAATATAATCTCACCACGTTGAAGACTAATCAATCCTTCGGATGCAAAGTACTTCAACATACGCGAGACAACTTCACGCGCACTACCTATATATCTAGCAATTTGTTCATGGGTTAATGGAAGAATATTGGTTTGACGCTTATTAGATTCATCTAATAAGAAGATAGCCAGCCTTTTATCAAAACTCATAAAAAGAATTTGTTCCATCGTCCACATAACATTTGAAAATTTATCTGCTGCAATCTTATATGAGAAATTTTCAATATAAATATTTTCTTTAATGAGCTTAGAGAGAATAGTGCTTGGGATAATTAAAAGTTCACTTATTTCTTCAACATCTACGTGAACATCAAAAGTAAGATGAGGTATAATACAAGAGGCTGATAAAATGCAAATATCACCAGGGTATAAGCGATAGAGTGTAACATCTTTTCCTTTTTCAGAAAGTATATAGGAACGGATACAGCCTGTTTTTACAATAATCATACCTAAACAATTTATATCTGCATTATGGATATTTTGACCCGCCTGGTAAGTCATTAGATTAGTATGTTCTTCTATATAAGTTTGTTCAAGAGGAGTTAACTTATCCCAGAAACTTAAGTATTTCTTTAGTAATAAACGATTTTCATGTGTCATACAATACCTCCTATAAGTCTAAATCCACTTTGAGTATTTTCATGATATGATTTATAATATTATATTTTAAATGCATATAATAGAATTACATATATTATAAATATATATGGCCTATAATGATATAGAAAAAGTATAGAAATATATTGTTACCTATTGATTGTAGAGAATGAAATAAAGGACCTGTAATATAATGATTCAAATTTAGTTATAATACAGGTCCTTTTTTCTATTAGATAGTACACTGTGAGTTAGTCACATACATAATAAAGTTTATGGATTATAATGGATATAGATATAAAAACAGAAACATTCCATAAGAATAAAAAAAGCTATTTAATGTGTCAGTCAGGGATGCGAAGTAATCGTGTGGTTAGTGCGTTAAAAAAAGCAGGATATCAGGTGATTAATGTAAGCGGTGGAATGGGTGTTTATACAGGTGATAATAGAATAAAATAGAAAAATGAGTATTAGAAAATAAATAGGATATAGAAATAGGGAGGAGAAGATAAAGATGAAAATATTAATTGTAGGTGGCGTAGCAGGTGGTGCTTCAGCTGCAGCAAAATTAAGACGTTTTAGTGAAGAAGATCAAATTATTATGTTTGAAAGAGGTCCACATGTATCCTTCTCAAACTGTGCGCTTCCTTATCATTTAAGTGGGATAGTTGACCCTGCAAGTAGATTAGTCCTCATGAATCCAGAGAAGTTTATGAAACAATATGGGATTGAAGCAAGAGTCAATGAGGAAGTTGTAGAAATTGATAGGACTAATAAAAAGGTAAAGGTTCGTAAGGGATTAACAGGGGAAACTTATGAGGAAAGCTATGATAAGCTTATCTTATCACCAGGAGCTAAGTCAAATAAACCCAATATTCCTGGTAGCGAAACAATCCCTCTTTTTACAGTACGTAATGTAGTAGATATCCATCAAATCAAAACTTATATAGTAGAAAATAATTTGACTCAAATGACTGTAGTAGGTGGAGGCTATATAGGGATTGAAGTTGCAGAAAACTTACGTGAGGCAGGATATGGGGTGACACTGATTGAAAGTACACCACAGATTTTACGTACTTTTGATGAGGAAATGGTTCAAATATTCCATAAGGAGCTTTGTGATAAGGGGATTAAATTATTATTAGGCAATCAAATAGAAGGTTTTGAGAAGAATCAAGTTAAGCTATCAAATGGTGAAAAGATTTATACTGAAATGGTTATTATGGCGGCTGGTGTAAGTCCAGAGAGTAAGCTTGCAGAAAAAGCAGGATTAGAAATCAGTTCAAATGGAAGCATAAAGGTGAATGATAACTTCCAAACAAATGATCCAGATATTTATGCTGTTGGTGATGCCATAGAGGTAAATCATTTACTAACTGGAGGCAAAATACGATTGACATTAGCAGGCCCAGCTCAAAAAGCCGCTAGGGCGGTAGCAGGTCATATTAATGGTGAGACGGTAAAGAAACAAGCTTATATGGGAAGCTCAGCGATTAAAGTATTTGATTATAATGGTGCAGCGACTGGACTTACAGAAGGCTTTATTAAGGCTCAAAAGTTAGATATTCAGTATGATAAGGTTCACTTTATTATGGGTGATAAAGTAGGGCTTATGCCAGAAAGTCATCCAATGCATTTTAAACTCATTTATGAAATACCAACTGGAAAAATTCTAGGGGCACAAGCCATTGGCAAGGGAGCAGTAGATAAACGAATTGATGTTATTGCTACAGCTATTAAGTTTGGAGCAACGGTTTATGACTTAACAGAATTAGAATTTTGTTATGCACCACCTTTTGGAACAGCTAAAGATATTGTGAATTATGCAGGCTTTATTGCGTGTAATGTGCTTGAGGGACGCTTTAAACAAATTACAGTAGACAAAGTAAGAGAGCTTGTAGAAAAAGGTGCTTATATTCTAGATGTTAGGGAGCAGGTAGAGTATGAAAGAGGACATATAAAAGGGGCACACCTTATACCGCTTAGCCAGTTAAGAACACGTATCAATGAGATTCCAAAAGATGAGCCAGTTTATATTCATTGCCGTAGCGGACAAAGAAGTTATAACGCTGTATTAGCATTGCAAAATCTAGGATATACAGATGTGTTTAATATAACAGGTAGCTTTTTAGCACTTAGTTTTTATGAATATTTTAAAGACCAAACTGATGGTAGAGAAAGTATCTTAACAAATTATAATTTTAATTAGGGATTAAATCTAGATGAGAAAGCAATAAGTCTATAAGTAGATATTCTTTAAAAATGTGTAGTTATACTGACTAGAATTTATAGGATGATAAGAGAAGTCCATAGTGACCTTCTTTTCTGTAAAAATGATAGATACTCATTTTTGCTTAAAACAGAAAAGTCGCTATGGGCTTTTATATTAAAATTGGTTTGAGTTTACAATTAATCATATTCGTTTATTAAATTATAGTTTATAATAAGTTAACATGAAAATAGGAGGAAAGTATGGAACATTTAAATTTATGGTTAGTAGGGCTAGAAGGTATAGTGTCATTTCTTTCGCCGTGTATTTTACCTTTGCTGCCAGTATACTTAAGTATTTTAGCAAATAGTATGACGGAGCACACGGAAGGATTGATAAAGAATACATTAGGCTTTGTTTTAGGTATTTCCAGCACCTTTTTCTTACTAGGGATGTCTGTTTATACGGTAGGAAGTTTCTTCTCAGACTATCAAATTTTACTGACTTTAATAGGTGGCGTTATTATTGTAGTCATGGGCTTATTCTATATGGGAGTTATTCAGTCTAATGTATTAAATAAAGATAGAAGATTTCAAATGAAAACGGGACAAATGAATATCGTTTCTTCTTTTATCTTAGGACTTACTTTTAGTTTTGGATGGACACCATGTATTGGACCGACTTTAGCTTCTGTATTAGTAATGGCTTCTACCTCAAGTAATAGAAGTACAGCGTTATTTCTTATTTTGATTTATACCATTGGTTTTACGATGCCATTTATGATTTTGGCTATTTTCTATAAAAAGTTAGTACGATACATAGATCGAATTAAAAATCATATGCTCTTAATTAAGAGAATGGGAGGGGTCATCTTAATTATAGCTGGGATAGGAATGATGATCACATCTGGACAAGGAATCATTGGGAATCAAAGAGCATTAAATCAGCAGAATAGTGAGCAGGCTACACCAGAAACAGAGATAGAATCCTCTAGTGACATTCAAGAAGAAGAGAAAAAACTACAAGCTATTGATTTTGAATTAAATGATCAGTATGGAAATTTGCATAAGCTTAGTGATTATAGAGGTAAGGTAGTATTCTTAAACTTTTGGGCAACTTGGTGCCCACCTTGTGTAGGTGAAATGCCATACATTGAGGAATTATATGAAGAATATGGTTACAATGAGGAAGAAGTAGTCATTTTAGGAATAGCCAATCCTAATTTAGGGAGTGAGGTAAGTCAGGAGAGCATTGTTACATTTTTAGAAGAAGAGGGTTATACATTTCCAGTTGTATTTGATTTAGACTACGAACAAATCTATACTTATGGATTTAATTCGTTTCCAAGTACGCTTATTATTGATAAAGAAGGATATATCAAGCTATATGTTCCAGGTGCTATGAATAAGCAGACGATGGAACAAATTATTGAAGAGGCAAAATAATAATAACCTTGTAGCTCAGTCAGTATGAAATAGAGACTGGGCTACAAGGTTATTTTGCATTTAGATAGGAATGACATTGAGAGTTAAATTACAGTCGAGTGCTTTAGTTATATGACTCAAAGACCTGAAAAGTGATTGGTAAGTCCTATTTACCTAATTCTAATACACCATAGTTAGATGTGCTAGACCATCCATTTCCAGTGAAATCATTCCAGTTTGTAACATTATCACGTGTGCCATCATTATTATCATCATCATTGATTTGTAAATCAAATCCGATTACCTGCCCTTCTGAGAAAGTACCTAAGCGTGAGGGAAGAGCTGCTTCAATAATATAGCCACCGTCAATAAGTGAAGTTGCAGTAATGAAGCTATTTGCATCATCTACACCGTTAATCGAACGCTCATTATCGAAATTAACACGATATTGAACATCTCCTAATTCATAAGAAGTAGTTTTTGCATTATTTTCATCGATAAAGATTTCTACAGAGTCTTGTTGATAAGCATCAGCACTTGCTTTAGTTAGTAAATTATCTTTTACCTCCACTAATACATAAATATATTTATCATCCCAAAGTGCCTTAGCAGTACCAACAGCACCCTTACTACCAACAGAGAATTTTGCAATATCCATCACCTGCGAATTATTCCAAACATCATCTATTTTGCCATCAATGGTAGGGGTGGCTTTTTGAGCCTTTGCATAACTTGGAGCTTTTGTAATCATGAGTTTACCAAAGCTATCTTGATCTGGTTCTGTATCACCAGTATAGTTGACATTATTCCATGTAGCCTTTTGGTCATTAGTTTCGATAAATACATCAAATGCAAGAGTGTTATATTCACTAATACTTGATAATGGAATAGTAACGACTGTGTTATCAGTAAGTTTGGCACTAGTTGTTTGATCTCCAATAAATACTTTAACAGTGCCTGCTGTACCTTTTGTAGTAGGAAGTACGTTAATATAAACATTCTTTTTATCCCATGCAGCTTTGAATTTTGCAATTTCTGCACCATTAGCTGTTTTGATAGCTGTACCATTTTGGATTGCAAATGCTTTATCATAGTTACTATTTTCGGTACTGTAAGCTTTTACTTCTTGAGCTGGTGCTGGAAGTTTAGTCGAATCGGTAATTCCCCAAAAAGCAGGTTTTGCTAAATAATTGTCATCGAATAAAAGAGGATTTCCTTCGCTTCTCCAAGATTCATCATCTTTTACACCCCATAAAGTACAAGATGTAATATTAGCAATGCCTTCAGTATCTAATTTCTTCATCACATCAAAGAAAGATTTATAGCGATAGGCTTGCCTGGTTAGACCATCTTTAGAGTCATCTGGTTGAGGAATATCTAGTTCTGTAATTTCAATTTCAATATCTTTGCCGATAGAAGCATATTTACGAATAGCATCTTCAAATTGAGAAGTAGTTGGAGAAGTCATATTGTAATGACCTTGCATACCAACAATATCTAAAAGTCCTTCATCATAAAGGTCTTTACATATTTTATACATAAACTCTGATTTTTTTGTACTACATTCGTTATAGTCATTGTAAGCAAGCTTTGTATTTTCAAAACCATATTTTTTGGTTGCTGTTCTAGCTGCTTTAAAGGCTTCTTTGATATAATCAGGACCCATGGTAGTAATCCATAAAGAAGGTTCATTCTCTCCTTCAGCAGTTGCTTGACCGTTACCAGTAGCAGCATTAGCAGGATCACGGAAACCATCTGGATTATTTGAATTGATTGCTTCGTTAACAACATCAAAAGCGTAAAAATCTACATCAGGATATTCTTCGCTAAGAAGTTTGAAGACTGCATCGACATAATTATTTAATCTTTCTAGCATAACCTCTTTAGAAACAAGTGGTGTATCAGGATCTAGAGAGTTAGAGTAGTTCTCTGTAAACATCCAAACTGGTTGTTGAGTATGCCATGTAAGAACGTGACCTCTTACAGAAATCTTATGATCTCTAGCAAAATCTAAGATAGCTCTTGCATCTTTAGTTAAACGAACTTGTGGATGTGTTTGGTCGCCGTTATTAGCCTTCATGTAGGCAATAGTAGCTTCATAATCTAGCATAGAATCTGGTTTCATAGCATTTTCACAAGTGATACTATTGAAGTGCTTTGCAACTAATTCTCTTTCATATTCATTTAAGTTTCGAGAAGAAAGTGCTGCACCAATTTTAAAGTTTTCAGCATAAACATCCTTTAATGATGGAATATCTTTTTGAACTTCAATAACAGGAGCTTTTAAATTTTCCACTGTAATATTATCTAAACTTTCCATTGTAATATCATCTATATAGAAATCTATAGTACTTTCTTGGGTTTGTATGTAAAGATAAACTTTATTAAATTTACTAGGGAGAGTATATTCACCAGATAAATAATTCCACTTACCACTAGCAAAGTCATTATTTGCAACCCAGTTATATTGTGTACCATCATCAGTTTCTATTTGTAAGGTGAGTATAAATTTTTCAGTAGCTTTTTCACTTTTATCATATTTTACCCAGCCATCAAATTTATATTTTCCACCAGCTACAACTGAGTCAGTCAGGTCAATTTGAGTACCTTGCCAATCTTGAGTACGTCCAGTGACGAAAGCACTTTTACTACCAGCATGTTTGTCAGTGGTAACAAGATTAGGCGAGCCATCTCCACGTGGTGTCCAGTTCCCTAAATCCTTTTCAAAGTTCCAAGAGATTGTACTACTTGCAGCTGCAGTAGGAGCTGTAGAAGGAGTTGCAGAAGGAGTTGTAGTAGTAGTTGCCAAACAGGCTACTGTACTGAAAAGAGTACTAGCAACAAGTGCAGAAGCTGCTAGATAAGTCATATGCTTTTTAAATAGTTTCATATTTTATTTCTCCTTTTAATGTTGTTGTGAATTTTAACATTACATCTTTGAGTTAAAGTTAAAAGTATAAAACTAGTATATTGTATATAATAACATGAATTGTCTGAAATAAAACACTATAATTATGAAAAAATAACCATAAATATTATAGAAAAACTATTAGCTAGATATCAAAGTTTATAAATTTACTGGTTTTATATTTGAAAAAATATAAAGTTTGCTGTGATATACTAAAAATAAGCATAATGTAGAGGGTTCAAATAGAAAAGGAAAAATATAAAGTAAAATATACTAAAAATATATAGAGATTAGAAATGAAAATGTAAAAATCATATAATTCTTAAGGTTATATCATATAATTTATAAGGTTTTAATTAATTTGATTTAATATTAATATTTAAATATGAAGTGGCATTAAAAGATTAAAAGCGAAGGGCTATGTGAAAAATAATGTGTTATTAAAGAGGGGGAGGACTATGAGAAGGATAGATTATACCAATTACTTTAAATCAATAGGATGTAGTGAAGAAGAGATTGATAATAAGCTAGAAAGTATATACCATACTTTTTTCTATGGTAGCGAAGATGAACGTATTTATCATGAGTTTAGCGAGGATATGGCTTATGTTGTGGATACAGGAAATGATGATGTTCGAACAGAGGGAATGTCTTATGCTATGATGATGTGTGTACAAAAAGATATGAAGAAAGAATTTGATTGTCTATGGAAATGGACAAAAACTTATATGTGGATAAGTGATGGACCCAATAAAGGTTATTTTGCATGGTCGGTAGATCCTAATGGTACTAAGAATTCAATGGGACCTGCTCCTGATGGAGAAGAATACTTTGCAATGGCATTATTCTTTGCTTCTCACAGATGGGGTGAAGGAGATGGGATTTTTGCATATGCTAAAGAAGCTAGGGCTATTCTTCATGAATGTGTACATAAAGGAGAAGATGGTATAGGAGACCCTATGTGGGAGAGCAATAATAAGCTTATAAAATTTGTACCTTCTGTAGATTTTACTGATCCATCTTATCATTTACCTCATTTTTATGAATTATTTGCTCTATGGGCGGATGAAGAAGATAGAGATTTTTGGAAAGAGGCAGCCCAAGCTAGTAGGAGCTTTTTGAAAAAAGCATGTCATGAGACAACAGGTTTAGCAGCTGAATACAGTTATTATGATGGTTCGCCTAGATATGATGAAGGACATGGTTTTTATTACAGTGATGCATACAGAGTAGTAGCTAATATTGGTTTAGATTATCTATGGTTTGGACCAAATGATTGGGAAGAGAAATGTGCCGATAAAATACAGACGTTCTTTTCTGAGAATGTAGAGAATGATGAATATAAAGTTTATAGGATAGATGGAAAAGTAATAGACGAATTAGCATTACATCCAGTAGCCATTATAGCTACAAATGCAATGGGTTCTTTAGCAGCGAAGGGACAGTATAGTAGAGTATGGATTGAAAAGTTCTGGAATACACCTTTAAGAAAAGGAAGCAGAAGATATTATGATAACTGTTTATATATATTTGCCTTTTTAGCGCTTAGTGGTAAATATAGAATTTGGTAAGATGCAGATAACTTAATATTAATATAATAAGGGGGATGCAGCTTGAAAGGATTCCGATATAAGAAAAGGGATAAAACCATAAGAAAATCAAAAGGAATAAAAAGTATCATTTTTCATAGTTCGATAAAGAAAAAATTATTATTATCGTATATTCTTTGTTCCATTGTGCCATTAGTGATGGTTAATTTGTTCTCAGCTAGTCAATCCAAGATGACAGTAAAGGATACTTCTAGTGAATTGGCTATAGAATTAGTAAAGCAGACAGGCAATAATATTAGCTTTTATACAGATTCTATAGAAACAAGTATGACAAGAATCATTATAAATGATTTAAATTCTACTGTGAATAATTTGATTAATGAGTATGTAACATTATCGGCAGTTAACCAGGACACACCTACTAATTTAGAAAAAAATAATCTTAAAAAGAAGATAATTTCACAGCTTAATTATAGTATGGCATTAGATGCAAGTATTGATGATATAGCTTTAGTGATAAATGAAGAAGACATAATACTAGCAGGGAATCAGTTGACAAAAGATGAGGTTAAAGGAATAGTTCAGCAGGAATTAACAGAAGACGTAACATGGTATACTAGTAATAATGAAGGAGAACTGGATATTTATGCTTTAAGAGACGTTGTTAATGTTAAAACTGGGAAAACAGTAGGAGTATTAGTTGTTAAAGCTAACTTTATGAAGCTACAAGAAGAAGTGAAAAATATTAAGCTTGTTGAAGGTGCTATTATTAGTATTCTTGATGAAACAGGTCAAGTAATTTGTTCTAACTCTACAGAAAAGATGAGTAAGGAATTACAAACACATATTCAAAAAACGAATAGACCAGAATCGGAAAGCATTAACCACACATTAGTGGTAAATGCGGTAAGTAACAATGGGTGGTTAATTGTAACTGAGATACCAGAAGAAGTATTAATGCTTAGAATTAATAAGGTAGTAAACATTATATGGATCTTGATAGTGATTATTGCCATAATAGCTATTGGTCTAGGCAATAATATTTCTAGAAATATTGTAAGTTCTGTAGAACAGTTAAAGAATTTAATGAAGAAAGCTGCTATAGGAGATTTAACAGTAACTGCTAAGGTTAAGGGAAAAGATGAAATGGCAGAGCTTGGAAGTAGCTTCAATGATATGTTGAAAAACATAAGAATGCTATTAATGGAAGCGAAAAATACAACCAAAAATAGTTTAGAGATAAGCAATGTAATAGATAGGAGTACTGAGAGTTCAATAGAAGGATTTTCACAACTTGCAATGTCTATGGATAGCATAGCAGAAGGCTCTAATGAACAAGCAGAAGAGATTAAAAGTAGTGTACAGACTATGGAGCAACTCTCTTCTAGTATTTATGATGTAATAGAAGATACAACTAACTTGATTGAGTACAATGAAAGAACAAGAGATATTATACAAAACGCTAATGCAAGCATGGCGTTTTTGGATTCAGTAGTTCACTCTACGCGCCAGATTTCCGGTGAAATGAGTGAAAATATTATGGAGCTTAATGAATTAACAAAATCCATTAACGAAATTATGCAGTTATTAGATGATGTTAGTGAAAGAACAAATTTACTAGCACTAAATGCAAGCATTGAGGCAGCTAGAGCAGGCGTACTGGGGCGTGGTTTTGCAGTAGTAGCTGATGAGGTAAGAAATCTAGCGAATCAGTCTAAAGAATCTTCTAATCATGTTAAAGAAACATTAAAGAGTATTGAAATGAAGGTTGGCGATACATCCCAGTTAGTCATTAAGTCTAATAGTATGATAAAACAACAAGAAAATGCAGTTGATAAAGCTAATGATTCGCTTAATCAAATGATTACAGGATTAAAAGAAACTAATCAGCGGTTAGAGAATATTAATAAAAGAGTAGAGTTGATGAAACAATACAAGGATGAAATGTCCCATCAGATTGAAAACATTGCATCGGTTAGTGAAGAGAATGCAGCTGTAGTTGAGGAAGTTAATGCTCTGACAGAAGAACAGACATCTATTGTTGAACAATTTAGAAGTCTATCTAAGGACTTATTAGTTACAGTAAGCGGGTTAGATAAAAGCGTAGAAACCTTCAAAGTGATAACTACAGATGAGAAAAACTAGGTATCTAAAGTGGAATACATATTAATAGATACAAGAGATGCTTATATTCTTAAGGTCTCTTGTTTTCTGTTAATATAAATATGATATACAGGCAATTTGTTTATTTAGAAGAATAAAAAGAGAAAAATAGAAAAAAACATATAAAAAGTTATTGACATAAGTAAATGAATAGTGTAAAGTATATATCACATGGCCCATTGGTCAAGCGGTTAAGACATCGCCCTTTCACGGCGGTAACACGGGTTCGATTCCCGTATGGGTCATTGTT
>SVDC01000086.1 GCA_015058045.1 Cellulosilyticum sp. | reverse complement strand
GTTTTCATTCGTTGTGAAATCGGTGAACATATTAAAGAAGAAGGTTGGCATAACTGGAATAAAAAAGAGGCCGAAGTGCAAAGTTTCTTTGCAGAAGCGGATAATACAGGCGCTAGTGCTTGTCTTAATAAACGTGTGGACTTTAGCCATGTGATTAAAACAAATGACCTTGAACACTATTCTCGCCAAGCAGTCCTTTGTGGCATAGATCACTGGACCCCTTGGGCATAGCAGAGAAAT
Source organism: Cellulosilyticum sp. (assembly GCA_015058045.1). Taxonomy (GTDB): domain Bacteria; phylum Bacillota; class Clostridia; order Lachnospirales; family Cellulosilyticaceae; genus Cellulosilyticum. The sequence continues at coordinate 12,335 of SVDC01000086.1, read as the reverse complement.
AAAAGGGAGGTGTCGCGAAATGCGATACCTCCTTAAAAATTAGGCATATTCTAGCCCCTTTTTATTTGCTACTCTTCCACTTTGTACTTTTACTCTATTCTAATACCATTTCAATATGCACAATATCATCTTCTAAGTATTCATCTGATACTTGCTTAAAGCCTGCCTTTTCATAAAAGCCTTTAGCGTATAACTGAGCAGATATTCTAATGCGGTCTGCTTGAAATTTCTCCCTTGCAACCTTAATGCCTTCAGAAACAATTATATCGCCTAATCCACATCCTCTATCTACAGTAAGCACTCTTCCAATACTAGCATCTTCATAAGATACGCCTTTATCTAGTACACGTAAATAGGCTTTAATTCCCTTCTCATCCCTTAAAAAGACATGATAAGCTAATTTATCCTTCTCATCTAAATCCTGATACACACAAGTCTGCTCTACTACAAATACAGCTGCTCTAACTCTTAATATTTCATAAAGCTCTTCTAGAGATAATGCTTTAAAATGTTTAACAACTAGTTCCATCTACGTTCTCCTTTTTACTTAAAGTCTATCGAGATTGTATATTATCCATTTCACTTGAAAGCTCATATTCACATGCACTATTTTCTTTTTCCTCTACAAAAATGGTACCTACTTGTGTATGAACCTTCACTTTTCCTTCAAGTCCTCCTCCTAAATAAATACTTCCTGCTTGTGCTTCTATAGTAAGCTGGTTACTTTTCACCTTTTCTACTGAAATGCTACCTGTTTGGCTTGTAATTTGCATTTTATTTGCCTCTATATCCTGTAAAAAAATCCCCCCTGTGCTTAAGCTGATTTTAACTTCTTCTACTGTGTATGGAATGTATACCTGTAAGTTATTACTGTCTTGTTTTTTGCTTATATGAGTAGCTTGCTTATTTGTACTATCTTTAATATATAAAGTATCCTCTTTCACTTCATAAGTAAACGTATAATCATTCTGCTCATAATACATATCTAATCCAGCTTCATCCTCTCCATTAAGCGATACACTCATTGGTGCATTCAAATCAATCTCTACCTTATGAAATGCTGGAATCTGACTTTCTTCTATATATTGAAAAAATGTCCCATCTCCTTTCGTCACAAACCAAGCCTCAGTAGGCTTTGTTCTTGTACGTACTTGCGTATGCAAAATCTCCCCAGTTGTACTACTCACATGAAACATAAAGCTATGTAATGCATCTACTTCAACTATTCCCTTCCAAAAACCACCTCCTACGGTTCCACCGTAGGCTAAATAATACATTTCTATCTTACTGCTTTCTAAATGCAAAGATGAATCTGCTACTTCACTTATCCAATTCATCCCTATTTCTACTGCTTGATTCGCATTAATTTCTGTTTCTTCTGGTATCCCCCCTTGAAATTCTACTGTGTAATCTTTAATTACCTTAGTCTGCTGAGTATCCGTTTGTTTTCTTGTTTTCTCCTCATTACTCTGACTACTTAACGGTTCTACTGACATTGTACAACTATCTAACTCTCCTTGCTGAGGTATGGTTACTTCCATTACTTTTTCTTCTTGCTGACCCCTATCTCGTTTTGTGGTATAAAACATTCCTACTGTACCTATAGAAAAAATACCTACCACCAAGCTCCCCATACATACTTTATTTTTTGTAATCCAATTCCATCTTTTCATGACTTTTACCCCAATCATTTTATAATTTGAGCCTCTTATTTACTTTAGATATTCAAATCATCTCGCCTCCATGTAACATCATAATCTGCTGACATAAAGTAACACCTAATCCTACGCCATTATCTTTAACCTGAATTTGGATATCATCTCCTCCTCATCTAAATCCTAATACACACAAGCCTGCTCTACTACAAATACCGCTGCTCTAACTCTTAATATTTCGTAAAACTCTTCTAAAGATAATACTTTAAAATGTTTAACAACTAGTTCCATCTACGTTCACCTTATGTTATGTTTTGCTTGTATTATAACATAAGTTATCCTATTATCTCTTTTTACGCTCTCCCCATAAATTAGAAAGTGAGCAAACAACTGGTATGAGAATAAAAAATAATAGAATCCTACTTTTAATACATTTAAAGGGAGCCTATGACATACGTATATTTTCTAGACAAACTTGAAGTGCCTCTACAGAAGCACATTCGATATCTGGCTGGCAACCTGAAATACCATTACAAGTGCCATCTATATTCACACCGTAAAATAAATCAAAGCGAATAATGACACCACTATTTGGCAGGCTAAATAAGAAAGGATCGCCATTACAATTATCTCCGTTATCTGGTTCTCCCACCAATGTGGCAAACTGATTTTCCTTACAAAATTGAATAAAACTTGCGGAAGCCGAAGCATTATGGTGATCTATAAGCAGCCAAAACTTTCCACTGTAATCTGCTTCCTGTGAATGAGGTTTTATCTCTTGAGTTTCATAAGTAAAATACTCAAATTGGCATCCATTTGAATTAAGTGGAATAGAATCTGGAAACTCTTCTATTTTCCTCTTCTCCTCATAAAGATAGGCATTTATCTCCTCTATAAAAGGTTTTGTCAGCTCATTTTCAATGGTCTCTAAATTGTACAAATAGTAATTTGTATAATACTGCTCTTCTGTAATATTAGGACTCACAAATGCCTCACGCCAATAACTATCACCTCCGCCACCATTCCCTCTAATATCAATAATCATATGCTCTAAATCCTGATGTTCTTGTATAAATGCTCTGATCTTAGGTACTTGTTCTTCTATATTAAGTGCATCAAATGAAGGTACTTTAATATAACCTACTTCTCCATCCTCTATGACCTCTAGACGAATCGGATTTGAATCTAATGCTATTTCCTTTATCGCTTCCTTTTGTTCCTCATTTTCTAATTCATCTTCTTTATGTCGTTTAAATTGAGCTACTTCATCTATATCACAGGCGCTATAAAGTTTGGTGGAAATAGGATTGCTTAGTACCTTAAACCAAGATCGACGATTCTCTATATCACCATACAACACCTTTAAGTATTCATAACTGCCCGGGTTCATTACTGAAAGATGCCCTATGGTATATGCATCTAGTTCATCAAAATAAGCTAAGACCGTATTACAAAATGCCATATCGCTCTCTGTCTTTTGGACTTCTTCTAAATACTTATTATAAAGTCCTTCTGGGTCTTTTCCTAAATCTTTGATTTCTCCCCAATAGGGATAAAGCTTATTCATGGTTTCATATAGATACTGAAAATCTTCTATCTTTTGCTCTGTTGATAGTTGTAGTGGACTATCAGCTATATCATTTGATACCTTCACTACTTCTTCCATGTCTATATCTTTACTTACGCCACATGCTATAAATTGCGTACTAATCACCATAAGTATCACTAGATAAACTAATTTTTTCATTTTGTTTTCCCCATTATTCTATCATTTTGCCTGCTATATTCTGCTTTGATTATATTCTTCTATTGCCATAACCCTTGCATGGCATTTTCTATTTGCTTTTCTATATCACTATTTATAAACTCATTAAGTCCACTATCTATCTGATAAGTACAAGCTCTATTATTCGGTTCGACCACATTAACTATGCCAACCTGGGTACTCGCCTCAATACTTCCCTTTAAACCTGTACCTAAATTAATACATCCTGTTTCAGTCCTTAATTCTAAGGTATCATACTGTGTATTTTGTACATTAATAGCACCTGTCTGTGTTTTTAAAGTCATTTCCTCTCCTATAACCTCATCCATCGTAATTGCTCCTGTTTGAAGATTTATTTTCCCCTTTTGTATCTTCGAATCTTGTAGTTCAAAAGAGCCTGATCCTAAATCCTCTGCTTTAAGACTACTTACCGTAATGCCTTTTAGCATCACTTTACCTGTATCGCCCGAAAGGGTAATAGCCTTTGCCTGAGTATCTTCTATATGGGTTAATCCCGTATTATTACTAAGTTTCAAATCCTCTGTCTCAACCAAGTTCAGTGTAATTTGTCCTGTATGACTTGTAACCTCAATAGTTTTTACAAATAAATTATTGACCTCATTCACACCTGTGGTATTGCTTAGTTTAACCGTTTCTAAATGGGTATCTTCTGGAACATATAATGTGATTTGATTAAGGTCACTATTTATCCTATTCTTTGTACTATGCACTTTTTCGTCTTCTATATAAATCGTATCGTCTTTTACTTCATAACTTAACTTATAGTCATCATCAAAATATTCCATATCTAAGGCATAATCTTCACCTGATGCCATAATTTGAACTTTCATATCACATTCTAAATCTATGTTTATTTTTGTAAATGCCTCTAATGATTCATGGTCTATCCATTGCTCAATACGTTCATTATCTAGTCTAGTCATCCATGGCCTATTTTTATCTTCTCTATAATAATCTTGCCTTTCTAAAAGCTTGCCTGATGTGGAACCTACGGTAAAAATAAATAGCTGATTTTCATCCTCTACTTTCCCCTTCCAGGCTACACCTTCTGAAACACCTTTTAAATACACTTGGGACATCTCAATTTGACACCCCTCTAAACTTAATCCTGTTTCTAGGCAAATGTTTTCTGCACCAATTTGAGCAGCCTGCTCCATACTAATCACTGTCTCAATCTGCTCTTCTATATCTCCATATACAATCTTATACTGCCCTACCTTAGTCTCTTCTTCCTGCTCTATGGTTTCACCAGTCACTTTGTACATTTCAGGAGTCGCTGTAACTGAAATGGGTACCGTATCTACTTTACTTTCTTGCATAGCTCTATCTTTTTGTGTACCATAAATCATTCCTATAGTTCCTATACCTAAAATGCCTAATACCACACCACCCATAATCAGTCTCTGTTTATTCATCCAGTCTTTAAATTTCATTTTTTCACCCCAATTACTTTCTTTTTAGTGCTTTTTTCTTAGCACATTTAAAGCATATCTTCTGCCCATCATCAATCTCTCCTCAACTTGTTATCAACTTGTAAATTCTACTTATTCTATTTAAAAATTTCCCCTACTCTCACGCCAACTTTAATACAATATAACTAGCTCACTCTTCCTACACCTAAACTCTACTCCATTTATAGGAGCCCCCACTTAATGACTACCTTAGTTCCTTTATCTAACTGAGAACTATAACGCATACTGGCCCCATGTACTTCTACAATCTGCTGGCATAAACTTACACCTAAACCTACGCCCCCCATTTTTCGGCTTCTTGCCTTATCAATGCGGTAAAATGGCTCTTGTATTTTTTCAAGCTCTTCTTCTGACATGCCTCTTCCATTATCCAAAACCTCAATCAAAATATGTTCCTGCTCGTTTTGGATGCTTAATTGAACTTGTCCCTTTTCGTCACAGGCACGCATACCATTTTCAACTAAATTAATTAAGAGGCTTTCTACCATAATCCTATTGCCTTTAAACTGATCTACTTCAGTTGTAGCTATAAACTGTATCTTTTTATATTGCTCTTGCTGACTAAAAAGCTTATGTAGTTTTTCTATTAGTTCATGGCTATCTATATGTTCTATCTCTAATGTCTCTTCTCTTAACTCCACCATATAAAGAAGGGTATGACTTAATTTCTTAAGACGCTCTGTTTCAGAAATAATATAATCTAACGCCTCATACCTCTCTTCCTCATCTAATGCCGCCATCATTAAGTACTGGGCATAGCCAGAAATAGAAGTTAACGGCGTTCTAAACTCATGGGCCATATTATCAATGAGTAGTTGTTTCTTTTTATTCTCTTCCTGTAACATACCAAGCTGCTGATGAATCGTTTGACTCATCTCGTTAAACTGCTTTCCAAGGTCAGCAATTTCATCTGAACCTTTTACCTCTACTGTTTGACCATAACTACCACACGAGATCTTCGCTGCTTGTTTTTGTAATTGGATAAGGGGCCTTGTTAATCTACCTAGTACAAAATATAAAATAATACCTAATAGGATCGTCATTCCTATATCCACACCTATTGCCATTTTCATTAGCCTTTGGCTAGAGGCATCTAACATACTAATTTCGTATGCATAGCAGAGTTTATACTCATCATAAGGTGCAAGCAGTGTACTCATCACCACAATGTATTTGCCCTCTTCTCCTTGTTTTGTCCATATCTTCTGCACACCCTTTTCTATATCTAAATCTAAGGCATCAGATAATATCTCGGGTAAACTACTTTCAACCATGCTCTCTTCTTTATATAGTCCTAAGAAAACCTGCTTTTGTTTATAATATGTACTATAACTCTTAAAAGCAGAGCGCTTACTTTCTATAGATATATTTCCTATTTCCTCTAAACTACTAAAATCTGTACTTAATGAAGAAACTAAAAAGTACGCTTCTCCTATTGCTTTATCTTTAATGCTTCCTAGCTCTTCTTCATAAGTAAAATGAAGCACAATGACCATACTCATATTAAAAGTAAGCACAAATACAACAAGTAAAATAAGAAATGTTTTCTGCCAAAATTTCATGACCTATCCCCCTTATTCTATCTCTAAACGATACCCCACCTTGTAGACAGTCTTAATATAATCCTCTAACTTTAATTTCTTTCGTAGCTGCTGAATATGTACATCCACCGTTCGAGTGTCTCCTTCATACTCAAAGCCCCAAGCCAGCTCCAAAAGCTTCTCCCTGCTTAGCGCTAAATTACGATTTTGAATGAGCACTTCTAACAGTGCATATTCCTGTGGCTTAAGTTCAATCATCTGCCCCATACATTTTACAATTTGACTTTCCATATTAATCTGTACTTGTCCTATTTCAACTTCTTTTGCTTCTTTCTTAGTTCTTCTTAGAACAATATTGATTCTAGCGATTAGCTCTAATATCTCAAAAGGCTTAACAATATAGTCTTCTGCTCCTGATGTTAAACCTTCTATTTTATCCTCCAATCGATCTTTCGCCGTTAGGAAAATAACAGGTGTGTCCTTAATCTCCTGTATAATCTCAAAACCTGATTTATAAGGTAGCATGACATCCAATAAGATTAAGTCATATTCATTTGTTTGAATCTTTTCTAAAGCTTCCTTACCATCATAGGCTTGCTCACACTGATGCCCTATTAAACACAAATTATTTTTAACCAGTTTATTAATTGCCTCTTCATCATCTACAATTAAAATCTTTGCCATCGTATCTCCCTCACTTATGACTTATTAACTCAACGTCTTCTTACTTATTGCGCTCTCTTATGCGATTTTAATATTCAAAATATTATAACAGTGTTTTGAGAGAATTAAAATATCGCCAATCACAATCCTGTAATTGGCGATATCTTATCATTCATTCTTATCTTCTAACGGAAGCCCTCTGCCATACGTAACATTTTTTTAATACTACCCGCTTCATTTAAATCATTAGTGGTCCCTACTGCATATACATCATATTTTTCAATATAATATGCAAATGCGCCTGTTGCTCCTGAATGTCCAACCGCTTTTGGCGCACCAGGCATACTAAAACGCATTTTCCCCATACCATATTGCATAGGAAAAAATTGTATGTACCGATAACAATCGTAATCTGGTACTTTTTTAATGTCAAAAAGCTCCCCCTTGCAAAATGCTTGTATAAATCTCATAGAATCCTGCATGGTTGTAATGATTCCACCTGCTGCACCGTCTGATATTAAATAATGGATTGCCTTTAATTCCTTGCCCTTATTGTCTACTGGCACACAGCTCCATTTTTCTTCTTCCATGAGATAAGTATTCTCTAAACCTAGTGGCTTAAATATTCTCTCTGAAAAATTATCCTGAAGACTTTTACCTGTTTTTCTTATTATGATTTCTCCAAGCAAATGATAATTCATATCTGAATAATGTGCTTTTCTTCCCTGACCTGGGGGAAAATGTCCCTCAATCTTGCGACATCTATCACATGCGTTAGAAAAACTAAATGATAAATCACCTTCTAAAAGAAGTCTGTCATAAAAGCTCTTTTCCCCCTTTGCCTTTTCCGTAAAAAAGTCCGCTATGCCACTTGTTTGATTCATTAACTGTTTTACTGTAATCTCTTTGGCGTAATCTTTTCCCTTTCTAGTATGTATCCCTACAATCTCATCTTCAGCAAAATATTTCAAAAGCTTATCTTCATAGGTTATTTTTCCCTCTGCTACTAATTGATGTATGACGGTTGCTGTATAAAGCTTTGTTATGCTTGCATTACAATAGCTACTATTCTCCTTAAATACACCACTTGTATTCATATAGCAACGCGAGCCATCCCCTGTCATCAGATAAAAACAATCCCCTGCCCCATGTTCCATGGAATGGTATAAACGATCCATCTTATCTTGAAAACCTTTTCTATTAGCATCCCCTATTCCATAATCCGCATTATTCTCACTGTTTATATCGTAGGGCTGCATACCTAAATTGGTTAACATCATAGACCCCATGATACTACTCATTAAAAATCCTACAAGTGGCTGAGCGATTTTTCTCTTCTTAACCACTCGCCAGACCGTCCAAATAAAGGTTATTCCCATTAATACAATCCCTATAAAAGGTAAATATAATTTTAATAGCACAAAGGCATCCCCCCCGACCTGACCATGTACTAGAAAAACACATCCCAATAGAATTATAAGCAGTCCTAGAATAACACTATTTACCTTACCTATTTTCATCTTCTTTTCCCCTCATCACTTTGATTTTTACGCTTTCCCTATCTTTATTCTATTTTTATTCTACGTTTTAACCTCTCCCTTATCATTCTTCATGATTTTACATCTCCTTTAGAAAATCATAATACCACTTAATTTCAAACTTAATTGAGTCTATTCCATACTTTAAATAAAGGTGTTGAAAACGTTGAATCTCCTTCACCGTATCCTGTAATTCATCTGTATTCCCTAGCTGCTTAATACCATTTTCATTCCAATCATTATCACATATACGCTTATAACTTTCTTTTAAAATCTGATCTTGCTTGCCATCATACGCTTCATTTAAAGCTTCTAAAATGGCAAGTTCCTCTTCAAGCTGTTTAATATAATCCATAATTAGATTTCTTCTTTCCTCTGATTTGGACATTCCAAAAAAGAAAAGCTTACTAAACTCCATATTTTTAGCTTTTCCAGACTCCATTGGCTTTTGCATCCATGACTGAAAATCCTTTCTCCCCTCCTCTGTAATACTATAAATCTTCTTATGGTCTACCTCTGAAACAGTCACAAACTCTTTTTCTAACAGCTTACGTATGGCTGTATGAATGCTTCCTGAACTGGCACTGCACACTGTTGACAATCTCTTTTGAATATATGCTTTCATCTCATAAACGCTCATACCACACATCATTAATAAACCTAAAATTAATTTTTCCATAATCCTCTCCAATCGCAAATGAGTCTAATAGATACACTAAATATATATCTATTAGACTCATTTGTCAACGCTAGGTCATATCCTATCCATATGATTCATTTTGTCTCATGACTGTCCCTTTAACAGGTACTCCGTCTACCTCTATTCTATTTTTATCTTTACTAATCCCACTTTTGGTATTAATACCATATATAGTACTAAAAGGAGGTATACTAACCTAAACCTAATGATTCGGTGTCACTACTGTTCCTTTTACAGGTAATGCCCCTGCATCTATTCCTTTAAAATAAAGTGGTAGCCCCTCTGCAAAGGTCAGTATTTCTACTGGATTTTGTCTTTGATGATGGATATGTAAATGAGGTTCTGATGAAGTCCCACTATTGCCTACGTTCCCCAATAAAGTACCGACCTCAACCTCTTGACCTACCTTCACTTGCACACTTCCCTCTTTCATGTGTGCAAGTACTAAATAGGTCCCTGTGTCCTCTATTTCAATAAATACATAATTACCTAACTGAGAGCTAAACTCTTCTAAATTAGGTATAATATCTTTTTCTTCATTGCAAGTGCCTATGACTGTTCCCTTTACCGGTGAGTAAATGGCCTTATTCCAGATTCCATAATCTGCATTACTCTCACTGTTTATATCATAGGGCTGCATAACTAAATCATAGGCATAACGAATATTGGGATACGCTGCATGATAATTTTCTGCTACGGTATTGCCTCCCCAGCCTACAACTGTTGTTTCCTGAAAAGGCCATTCTACTATTACACTTGTTAAATTTTCCGTCTGTGCTGGATACGCTAAATCTATGATACCTAAATTGGTTAACATCGTAGCCCCCATGATACTACTCATTAAAAATCCTACAAGTGGCTGAGCGATTTTTCTCTTCTTAACCACTCGCCAGATCGTCCAAATAAAGGTTATTCCCATTAATGCAATCCCTATAAAAGGTAAATATAATTTTAATAGCACAAAGGCAACCACCCCGACCTGACCATGTACTAGAAAAACACATCCCCATAGAACTATAAGTAGTCCTAGAATAACACTATTTACCTTACCTATTTTTTGAATCCAGTTTTCACCTATTTTCATCTTCTTTTCCTCTCATCACTTTGATTTTTATGCTTTCCTCATCTTTATTCTACGTTTTAACCTCTGCCTTATTATTCTTTAATGTCCTCTCTATTATTTTCTACCTCATTATAGCTAAAAGTTCTAAATATACTATTTATATTTTTTAATTTTTCTTAATATTTTCATAATCATTCATTCTCAATTATCAGGAGATAAGCAAGGTCATGTTTTTTATGTATTTGATCCTTGCTATGCTGCCACTACCATATGTTGTCTACTCAATTCAACTCATGTGTGTGGCTTATTTTAGTCATGATGATCGATTTACTGCTCTTTATGAAATGAATTAAAAGATGTTCTATTGGCTAGTAGAAAATAGACATCAGCTTACTATTGATTAATTCGTTTTATTAATAGACTCTTATCTTAATCTTTATCAAAAAGCAATTTTATACAATAAAAAATACAATGACTCCAGTATTATGAAAATATGTTCTTTAATGAACTATCATCTAAAAAGGAGTGATTGTATTTGAATACCTTAAATTTATTTGAGCAATTTAATAATAATGGAAAACTTATACTGCCTAACGAAACCTATAACTTTGATGAAATTGCTTGGTCTAAACATCCAACTTTTGAAGGAGTAGAATTAAAACATATTGTTACTGGAAGTCAAACAACTAATGCTTTTAGCTATCACCTTGTAAGAATTGCCCCTCATAAGAAAATTGCTATGCATACTCATCCACTACAATTAGAAACTCACGAAATTATAGCAGGTAGTGGTTATTGCCTAAATAATGGTGTAAGACTTAACTACATACCAGGTACAATATCCATCTTCCCAATGAATGTAGAACATGAAGTAACTGCTCATTCAGAAGGACTATATCTATTTGCTAAATTTATACCTGCGCTTTGCTAATCTAAAACATTAGATTCAATCACCTTATAGGCTTCTTGATATGAAGCAGGAGATAGCCCCACTATCTTTCCAAAGTACCTTATAAAATGGCTTTGATCATAAAAACCTGTGGTTAAAGCCACTTCTACCATGGAAGATTGTTGGCAAATTAATCGCTGTGCCTTACGCACTCGATTTTGTATTTGAAATTGATGGGGTGTAAGCCCCATCATCTTTTTAAACCTACGAATAAAATGGTACTTACTAAGTGAAGCCTCTTTAGCCATTTCATCTATATTGAGTTGTTGTTCAGGATTCTTCTCTATCCGCTCGGTAATATTAGTAAATATTCTATCTGATTGTTGCTTATAGATACTTACTAGTAAGATATCTACCATTTGGATTAAATTTAATATCTGCCAATGGCTTAACTTTACAATTTCCTCTTTTTCTAATAATCCTTTTACAGCCTTTTTTATTGTATCCCCTTTAAATAGTAGTAACTGTGTTTTACTCATACAAATGCTAATCATAGAATACTCTTGATAAGCTTTTATACTATGGGGCATATAAGGTAAAATCAAGAAAGTTTGATTCTGCTCTCGTTGTAATATCTGATGATTTAAGTTCATTTCTACGACTCCAGATAATACCATTCCTATAATATAAACAGATGTATGATTATGTAGGGGATAAGATATACTAGACTGATTGGCTTTTATAAGTTCAATTCCTGTGGTTGTATCATAAATATATTGTACCTGATACTTCTTAACCTCCTGCAATACCCCTCCCCCTATTCTTTACTTATACTTCTATTATCAATTAAAATCCCTATTATAAATATCCGAAAATTCAATGTAGCATTTTTCTATTCGTCTATTATTACCTTGTCGATCATTCTTAATTTTTTCTGCTTCGCTTTCTTTTATGTGTGTAATAGGTAATACTAGCGTAAACGTTGTTCCCTCTCCTAATTGACTTCTTACCCCTATATTGCCACCCAT
>SVDC01000005.1 GCA_015058045.1 Cellulosilyticum sp. | reverse complement strand
CCTAGATTATTTAATCTGTAAGGCTTCCCTCTTTCATTTACCACACGCAGTAGGATTCGAACCCACGACATTCTGATTTGTAGTTAATGGGTAACGTTAAGATTTACTTGTGTACCTAACCTTTAATAAGCATCCATTTTCTATTATTTTTCTGTATCTATGATACTTTTCATTTTAACTTTTTCTTCTTTTACTACAACTTCTACTACAACCTATCTATATTCAGCTTTATATATTTAAAAGCCTTTTTCTTAACTCTATAAAATAACAACATTCAAATTGATATTTATTTTTCTTATATATTACCTTAATCGCTCAACATTCTCAAGCTTATGTAAACGAATATTGTAAATAGTCTTAATCCTGTCTGAAGAAAATCACATTTCTATGACTTTCTTCTCTATTGAATGCTACTTGTAGATAAGTCGTTATTTGCATCTGTAATAGTAACTTTTATAGTTGCTTTAGGATTAAGGGTATCATGTGTTCCTACAGCCTCACTCCCTACTACATGTTTAGGTCTAAATACAACTGTCATTTCTTCTCCAGGAACAAATTCTGTTGTTTCTCCATTTCTACCTAACAAAGTTACATTCGAAGATATTCCCATATCTTGAACGCCCGCAAATGTTTTACAAAGCTTATCGTTTTCATTTGCTATATTATCACCTGCTACAGTATGTTTGTCTTGATTAATAATTGCACAAACTTCAATTTCATTTGTAGATGGTTTCACTTTATCTAAAGGAATCGTAACAGTTCCTTTTTCTTTTAAGTCGTCACTTACACTAACTGTTTCTTTTACTAATACAGTTTTATCTTTTTCTGTTACAGTAATATCAACAGTTGGCTCTTTTACTACCTTGTTACCTAAATTAGCAACATCAACTTTTATTGTATGTTCATTTCCTATAGTAGGAGCTGATACGTTCTTGTTATTAAGTTGAAGTTTAATATCTGTTACTCCCATATCGTTTGGATTTCTTTCATATTCTGATTCATATTTTTCATCAGGATTAGAAGGATCAGGAATGAAAGTAACTAATAGTTTTTCTGTTTCATATGGTATACACCATGTCATCAATAGATAGTTGTTCTTGTATGCCGAAGCAGGAATTTCTTTTTCAATACGGAAGTCTTTATTTTTACCTGTTGCATCTGTGAAGATTACTTTACCAGTTGTTTTTTGCCATGATACCTTGGCTCTGTTTACTAACAATTGAATAGGTCCACTATTAGTAGCTGGAGCACAAATTACTTTCTCTTCTTCTGGTGGAGCTGTAATCGTTACACCTGGTTTATCAGATTCTGCTTCAAATACATAGAGCAATGGCAGTATGTAGAATGTAGCAGATGTTTTATTATTGTTTTCTAATACTTCATATGTAACAGCTGGTGTTGTACCTAAATAGTCATTAATATCTGCATTTGTTTTAGATTCAGATTGAGAGAAATTAAAGAATCTTCTATAGTTTCTAAAGATGTAATGAATACGAAATCCCATTTTATCCGTTGCTGATGTCTCGACAGTAGATAATGTGTAAGAGTATTTGTAACTTAATGTCCCTGTTGACGAATTATATTTAATACTATCATTATCTAATCTAATATTCTGTGCAAAGTACTCAGGATAGTTTTCAAAGAAGTCATCTGCACTTCCTTTTCCTGTAACTGTCCCCGATGAGTTTCTACCACCATTTTTGACAGTTGGCCAATACCCAAATCTTTTATCATTCCAATCTGGGATAGCTTCATCCTCTTGTCTGTAGAGTTTTACCTTTACATCCTTAATTGTTTTTCCTGCTAATCCAGGTACATTGTTGGCCAATGTCATTATTTCATTCTTAGATAGATTAATTGTTGCCGTCTGATTGCTCCCTGGTGCACCGTCTGTCCATTGTCCATTTGTTCTTTGCCATGTGACGTGATAACCCATCCCTAGATGATAGTATAGCTCTATATCCGAAGATGACGTAACGTTCTCCTCGTAAACTGGCTGCCACTCATTCGCCATAATCGGCATACTTGTTATTGTTAAAAAAGATGCCATGGCTACGCATAATGAGTTCTTGATTTTTTTTAATATCATAATAACCTTTACCTCCTTTTCGTGGCTAATAAGTTACCATACTCAAAAGACCTTTTAAACATTAATAATTGGCAATAAAATAAGACTGCAAAGCTTAGCAGTCTTATTTATAAATATTAAGTGTTGGTACTGATGATTGCTTTTGAACAATTAGAATTTCACCTTGATACGGAACAGCAAAGCCAATATGAGTAGCATCTAGCATGTCTTTAGATGTTCTATTTAAGGCGTCTCCAAATAAGTAGTAAGTTTTTCCGCCTTTTGAATATTGAGAGTGGCATTTTTCAATCCTAAGAATTTCATTTCCTTTGAAGAAAATTACTCTTGGATCATATGCTGGTGAACCAGTGTATTCAAACGCTCCACCTAATGGTTCTTCACAATCCCATCCAAATGATTTAACAGTTAATCCTGTTACAGAGTCGCCTAATGTCCCTTTTTTAACTATGATAGTATTCGTATCCCATCTAAGTTCTTTTTTGATAATCACTTTAAGCGATTCATATTTTTCATTTCTATTCGTAACAAGTTGGTCTAATTTATATTCTTGACCTGCTACCATGTTACCAATACCTACAAAACCAGTTGATGGCGTACTTGGTTTGGATACATTACCACCTGTTGTAATATATACAGCTTTATTAGCTGAATTGTAGTCTACTGTACAACCTAATGCTTCACCTACAAATCTGAGTGGTACATAGATTCTATCGTTTTTAGATTCTACTGGAGCATCCAATGTTTTAGTCACTCCATTTACAGTTGCTGTATTTTGATTTAATTTAAGAATAACGGTATCTGTTCCATTAGAAACAGTTGCAGTTTTGGTGTTGTTATCCCATTTCACATCAAATCCAAGTGACTCACTAACAAGTCTAGTTGGAACCATTGTGCGATTAGTTGATGGTACTACATAGGCTTGTCCTAAAGCATTTGTTTGATGAATAATTGAATTATTTACATATAGCCCCAAATTCATATTAGCTGCACATACTGGTATTGCTAATGCAAATATTAATGAAACTATGTATAATTTTTGTTTTAATTTCATTTTCCCCTCCATATTATCTTTTTCTTGTATGTTGCCTTTTTATATATTAATTGAATTACTCAAATTCTTCAAGCTTATGTAAACTATTGTTATACGCAACATGACTCCTAGTGAATAAAGTAAATTTATAGCAATAAAGCATTCGATAAGTTACTTTAGGTTTTTGTGAAAACATAAAAAGGTATAGAAAATCATATTTTTATGACTTACTGGACCCTTTTATGATTTATTACTCCCCTTTATGACTTTATCACTGATTGCTAGTAAGCTTTCAGAGCAAAAAAGCATAGAAAATCATATTTTTATGACTTTCTATGCTTTTTTATAACTTAATAAGTATTTTTATGATTGCACTACTAAATAAACTTGTGTACACGTTTTGACACACAAAAATGTACACAAGTTGAGACTGTAAATTTTTCTGTGTCTTATAATAAGATCTTCCTAAAACTTGAATTAGATATGTAAAAATAAATGGATTATAAAGCAAGTTATTACCATATTACTGATTACTTATGCGTGAAATAGAAATTTTTGCATTATCAATAAAGCATCTACAAAACTTCTTTTTGTGGGCTCTGCCCACACCCGACCTCAGATCAATCCTATCTTTATATAAAATGCTAAGTTGGCTAAGTACTAAATCCCAGTTTCGATAGTATTGGGTCCATTTCTTAGTGATGCCTTGTGCAGCTAGATAAAGTATTTTTTCTAGAAAACTATCACTTGGAAATACACTCTTTGTTTTGGTTACCTTTCTGAATTGCCTATTTAACCCTTCAATAATATTTGTTGTATACATGATTCTTCTAATATCCTCGCTGAACTTATAAAATGGACTTACTACATCCCAGTTTGTCTCCCAATTACTGATAGCATAAGGATATTTTTTACCCCATATTTCTTTTATACTTTCAAGCTCAGTTAAGGTAGCTTGTTGATTTGAAGCTTTATAAACTGCCTTAAAGTCAGAAGAAAACTTCTTCAAATCTTTATAAGACACATACTTAAAGGATTTACGAAGCATATAAATGATACAGCGTTGTACTTGGGCATTAGAATAAACAGCATTGATGGCTTCTTTGAATCCAGCTAATCCATCAACACAAAAGAATAAAACATCTTCAACCCCTCTGTTTTTAAGATCATTTTACATGCCTAACCAAAACTTTGAGGGCTCATTGGTCCCTATAGTAATGCTTAAGATATCTTTGATGCCATCTACGGTAACAGCAAGTACTATATAAGTTGCACGATTAAGGATTCTTGCATCTTCTCTGACTTTGTAATGAATGGTATCCATGAAGATAAAAGGATAAATAGCATTAAATGGCCTAGATTGCCATTCTTTAATTTCTGGTAAAATCTTATTTGTAATCTTACTCTCCATATCTGCTGAGACTTCAATACCATAAATCTCTTTAATCTGTTCATGGATATCTCGTGTACTCATGCCATGAGCATAAAGTGAGATTATTTTCTCCTCAATGTCTGAAATATTACGTTATTATTTAGGGACAATAATGGGCTCAAACTCACCATTACGATCTCTAGGAATATCAGTAGGCATCTCTCCAAACTGAGTTTTAACTGTTTTGGTGGAATAACCATTTCTTTTATTATTAGTTTCTAATTGAGCTTTTTCATTTTTCGTATATCCAATACAAGCATCCATTTCAGCTTCAAAGAGTTCTTGTAGCATGTCTTTGAAACTATCCCTTAAAAAGGGTGTAAATATCACCTACTTTAGTAATGTTGTTATCAGCAATAATCTGTCTTAATTGTTCTTTTGCAATGGCCATAAAAAGGCTCCTTCCTGATTAGAATTATCGTTATCTAATTCTAGCCAGGAAGGAGCTATTTATTTCTTAAGACACAAGATTATTTACACTACCCGAGTAAGCTATCCTTTTCATTATTATATCTATTACTTATTTACCAGGGTTCTATTGTACTATCATCATTAGAGTTAAAATCCATTAATGGTAATATTAAAGGTGGATATCCAGCTCCAGTTGTAACACTACTTATATAAGGTCTTATATACCCTAATAATATAGCCGGTGCATTACATTTCAATAACTGCTCTAAAGTTTCTTCAGTTACTTCTTGATTCCATCTAAAGTTTCCTGCCATACATATATCTATGTTAAATGGATATCTATTATCTCCTTTTTCAAATACCATTACTTCTAATTCAACAATAGCATAATCATCTTCTTTATGTATTCTAGTCTGAGAACTTATTTTTAAGTTAATCCCTTCTGGTGAGTCAAATTGATCATTTATGTAAAACTCTAACTTTTTTAACTCAGGATTTTCAAATTTTAACACACTACGTTTCATCTATTCTCCTTCTTTCCACTATGCAGCACTCACTATATTTTCATTTGTATCTTTTATTATCCTTTTTGATTCTTGATAACTATTCAACTTATAATTGGTTTCTATTTCATCCATATATATCGTTACCGTTTTCATATTTTCTTTCATAAGCATAGATGTAGAGCCTAGTATCATATCACTAAAATAATCACATTCATTATAAACTTTACCATAAGTCCCTTTTTGATATTTTAATTGCTTAACATCATCTGCTGACATATTTTCTACCTGTTCAATACATTTCATTAATATTTCATAAGCTTCTTGATTATTCATACTCTACACCTCCACATAATTTCTGTTCACTACATAAGAACTATCTTCCCTAACACAATATATAATCTTTATATCTTGAGATGGATGAGGAACTATTCTTCCTGTTCTTATCTTATTAGTATCAAAAAAGTTATCATTCAAAAAATTTCTTGTTTCCTTAATTGTCTTGTTATAACGTCCAGCAACTCTAATTACAGAGAATATAGAAAGAATATCAAAATGCTTAAATAATATATCTATCTTTTCTCCCAATGGAACATTTGGTTTTTGCTCAGTATCCTTTGAACACCACTTCGACCATAATGTTTCCAACGTCGTTAACAATTTATCATCTAATAAATCTAACATATTATCTGTAAATACATTTGATACTGTTTTTTTTACGTCTATAACATTACCACTTCTAATAGCTTTACGCAATTTCTCATTAGCCCAGTATTCTAGATTACAAGTATTGTCCCAAAAATACATTCCTTTTCCTAACCAATTCGTATCTGGACTAATAATAAGATAAGTACTATCTTCTATAAATCTCTTGCATCTATCAGCATCATTTGCATGATATCCCAATATATTAGGTCGTAAATCACTCGCTAAAACCATTCTATTCCTACACCCTTTTTATTGTGTACATAAATTTATTATTTTAAACAACACAATGTACTTTTTATGTATTTTACTTAATATTATTTTGTATTTTAAAAATTGTCAAATCATAAATTCAACAATTTGTTTAGTTCTTATAAACTTGCTTATATAGAAGTATAAAATCCCCCCAAAAAAGAACACTTATACTAAACATATATTTTTTCAAATAGTATATTAAATTTTGATTAAATTTCTTCTTATAAATAGATATCTATGTTTAAGTCCTATATTTTAGAAGTGTGCACCATAAATAATACTTAAATTTTGCTTCTCACCCACTACAACCTATTGGTGTTTTTATCCAAATAAACAAAATAAGAGAAACCAATAAATACTTGATTTATAAGTTTTCTCTCTTTTCATTTACACACACAGTATGATTCAAACCCACATCATTCCGATTATTAAGCAGTGCAGTGTAATATCTTTCCATTTAGATACCTTTCCACTTCAATCAATTCTTGACTCATTACTAATTTTTTTGCTTTATTGCAATCTCTACTGTGATTAATTTGGATATTCTAATAAATGCCCAAAACATAAAATTTCATATGGATCAATATTTTACATGACACCTATGATTCCACCATTAAGTTTAAATATTTTATAAATTAATACTTTTTTAATACTCATCAATTTCAGCCGCATTAACTTTTTATGTACTTCAAATCACTATACTTTTTTATACATACTATACATTTATTGCATACTTATTTCACATTCTTAATCATATTTATATCTGTAGCAGATACCTTAACTTTAAATACTTAACTTGTAATATGAATCATAATTAATAATATTATTTTTTTCTACATCATACTGTATTCTTAGTTGTTCTATTTTTCTCTTTAAGCAGTTTTTTCCATACGAAGGCCTTCCTGTTGTATTTTTTGCTTCTATTAAAATAATCTGATTCTCTTTTCTATTAGGATAAATTATAATACCGTCAAATTCACAGAGTTCCTTACTATTATTTTTGCTATATACCACTGTACTTCCAGAAATAGTAATTGTAACATCATTAACATTATCCGTCTTTAAGAAATTAATAATTGCTTGAACTTCATGTATATCATCATCACATCCGTTAGCACTGTTTAGAATTAATTGTAATGTAGATATTCTTTTCTTACTTCCCCTAGTACAGATAACACACTTTTTCTCATCTAGTGCTGACTTAATTATTATTGGATTTTCATCAAACACATATCTTATAAAGAATTTTGTTATTAATAAAAACCTCGGATCATTAGACTCAATATCATCAATCATTTTAAGGTATTTAACAACAACTTTCATAAGCTGAAATGCTACTTTCTTTTTATCTCCACATTTTTCATTTACTGACGCAACAATTGTCATTTCACCATAATAACGATTGTAATATCCTACCCGTACATTATTAAGTTTCTCAAGTTTAATTAATAATTCTTTTGCTATTTGCTGTTGTTGCTTTCCAAAAGTCAATTTCAACATTCCTTCTTTAACATAATCGTGATTCTGACTGTATTTCTTATTAAATATACTGTCTTTATCCAACCAATAGTTTTGATAAAATCCTTCTACATTCTCATAACGATTTTCTATCATTTTACGGTAGATTTGTTTTGAAATCTTATAATAACAAATTACGTTATCACTTTGATTATAGACTGCATCATCAAGTAATTTCTGTACTGACTCAATAAGATTATTAGCCGCTTCTCTATTATTAAATTCAGATAGTAGTTCTTCAAAAAAACTAAGCATAGCTTTCTCATTCCCTATATCTAAAGTAAATGGCGTATTAGCAATTTGTAAATCATATGCTACATACGCAACATTACGTACTGTTCTAAAAAGCTTGAATACATAATGTAGTTTGCTCATACTCTCTAGTGCATTCTCATTAATATACGCATATATAATTTCCTTCGCCAGTTTAACTGATTTAATTTGTAAATCACACTGTTCTAGTACCATTAAGGAATTTAGCAAATGCATTCTGTGGTAATCACCTGTCGAAAAAATTTTCTTTGCGGTTTCATGAAATCTTTCATCTTCAATCCCAGAATTAAAAAAGTTAATAAAATTACTATCTCTTTCTGCAATCATTATAATAGCACGTGATGCTGTAAATGTATTATAAAAGTGTCCTATATTATAAACAATGCTAAGTATTTGAATAACATCTGCAATAGTAATCCTATCTGTTTCATCAATACAATCAATTCCAGAAATAAATTCACTAGCTCTTAGCGTGTTATTGTATGTTAATTTCAATTTACCTTGAATATTTTTCTTTATGATTTGATGAAAATACAATTGTAATATTACATAATCATATCTATACTTTGATAACTTATTATTAACTTTAATTACTCCAAGCTGTGGTACTTCCTTAATTCTTTTGATGATTTGTATTCGTTCTAACTCATTATATAATCCTTCAGCTAATGGAAATAAATCAACAGTAACCTCAAGTCCCTGTTTACGTGGTTTTTGTTTTGATAGTAAATTATGATTAATATCTATATCAACTCATCTCCTTACTGTATTATTAAAAATAGTCACTAGCCTACTCACAAAATAAATTTCTAAACACTGGTTTCATCTACAAGTTCTTGTTCTAATTGCTTTTTGTATTTATAGTAACTATTTCTACTTACCCCTGCCAATTTCATTGTCTCACTGTCATTAAGCGATCCTCCAAAATCTCTACAGTGTTTCCTAATTTGTCCTTTAGCCTGAATAGATTTCTTTGTAACTAGGGTAGTGCCTTGAATCTGTCCTATTTGCTTTCCATTCCTACGAGCTGTCTCTATCCCCTCTTTAGTCCTTTGGCGTAAGTCCATTACCTCTTTTTCACTTTGTTGGAAAGCAATCTGTATTTGTTTCTCCGCAAGTCTTAACAAATATTCTCTAATTCCTTGCATAATTGTATCATTTAAATCTTTGTCTTCTACCTTAATATTGTGATGTGAACTTAATTGCTCTTTATAAACAATTGTATTAATATATCCTTCTTTTAAAAATATAAGATTAACTCCTTTTTCAAACAGTTCCTTGTAAAGCTTAAATCCACTTTCAGCATCTCTACTCATTCTGCTAACAGAATCAAACACTACTGTATCAGATTCCTTTAATTTTTTAAGAAGCTTATTTAACTCTTTTCTTCCCTCTATTTTAGTTCCTGTAAAAACTTCATTAATAATGATAGCATTAGGATACATAGTCAATATATTTCTCTGTTGTCTCTCTATCGATTGTGTTTTTTTTGAAATTCTACAATACCCATAAATTTTGCTCATATTCCTCTCCTTATAGTCTCAAATTTAACGCTCATTAGTTTTTGTACATTCTCACTCTTCTATATTAACAT
This sequence comes from Cellulosilyticum sp., assembly GCA_015058045.1. Lineage (GTDB taxonomy): Bacteria > Bacillota > Clostridia > Lachnospirales > Cellulosilyticaceae > Cellulosilyticum. Next base: position 110,891 of record SVDC01000005.1, on the reverse strand, counting down.
AATTTTATAACTCATTCATCAACTTTTAATACAATCTACCTTTACCTTCAGATTTAATACTTAATTATGCTTTAATAAATATTCTTTTTTTCTCCTCTTAAATTAACTTGTGTACACATTTAGACACACAAAAATGTACACAAGTTATATAAAAACATCCTCTATTTATTGCTCACTTAAGTAATCTATGTGTATTTATTAATGGTATATATGAAAATGTGTTAGTTACAACCAACATACATTAAAGATTTTTTCATTCTATCAGATATGCTTATACAACCCAAAAAAAGAGATAAGCATTTTATCTATTGATATATAATGCTTATCTCCTATTTTAAACACATTCACAATTACTCTTCACACTTGCAATAACTCCCATAAGTTCTCTTACTTCCTGCATTCTATCACCAAAGAGTGTTGTAATACTTCCTAAACTTCTAAATGGCTCTTCCATAAGCACCTTGTTGTCCTCAATCATGCCATTCGTTACGATGTAATCTACAATAAGTTTTACAAAATGTATCTGATTGATACTTAATCTCTCTTCACTAAGAAATGCACTAAATGCTTCATTAGCTGCTCCTCTATCTAGACCTACAATCTTTCTAACAAGCTTTCCGACAGGCATTTCTCCAAACTCTTTATCATATTCTGCTTTACTACCAAGCTCTTCCCATAGAATATGCTCCAGCGTCTTTAAGTCCTCTTTTGTGAGGGGCTTGTTATTACGAAGCTTATAGATGGCTAGATCACTTTCATGAACTTTAAGATAAGACTCAACTTTCTTGCGATAATCTTTGAGGTCATTACTATTATACATTGCCCCATGTTCCCCAATATCTATGACTTCATCTTTAAAATCTGTATAATAAATCTGTTGTTTCTTTTTCTCGATGAACTTAATGAGTCCTCTTAATGCTTCTCTTACTTCTTCAAGTTCGAAGATGTCTACACTCTCCCAAAATTCATCCGTCTGTACCTTTTCAATAATATACTTTTGTTCCATAACTTGTGGAATTGTGCCAAGTTTGGATAGCTCCTCTGCTGTCTTCACAATACTCTTAATTGGCTTGCTTGCATTCTTACTTTCAAGATAAGCAAGGTCCACGGTATAAATGAGGTAATCAAAACGTTTAGCTAATTCATCTTCATCAAGCCATGTAATGAGTGGTGCAATATGCCCCTTTAACTCACTTACTTTTTTTGTTTCTAGGCACTGCCAAGTCTCATCTGCTCTATAAACTTCTACATATTTCTGATGTAATTTCACCCTAAAACTTTCATCATTTAGATTTCTAACAGCTTTCAAGAGCTCCTCTACTGTATTCTTTCTGTATGCAATATAATCTTCTTCTTGATACTTGATATCTTGAAGTGCCCTAACAATTTCTACTTTGGCATTAAAGATTTTCTCTGTTAAACTCTCTCCAATACCTGTTTCCATTCCTTTTGGATTAGCTCTAAAGAAATCAAAATTATTGCAGAAGTCAAAGATGACAAACTTATCTTTATCTACTCCTGAACCAAGCAACTCTTTGCAAAGTCTTGTTCCACGACCAATCATTTGCCAGAACTTAGACTTAGAACGTACTTTCTTAAAGAAAACTAGATTAAGTATCTCTGGAATATCAATTCCTGTATCCAACATATCTACTGAAACAGCAATCTGTGGCATCTTTTCTTTAGTACTAAAATCATCAATCAAGGTGTCTACGTATTTAATGCTATAATCTATCTGCTTAACGAAATGAGAACCGTATTCTGGATAGATGGTGTTAAATCTTTTTACAATAGCTTCTGCATGGCGACTATTCTTAGCAAAGATAATGGTCTTGCCAAGCTTATCTCCTCCCTCAACCCTAATGCCATTCTCCATAAGCTCATTAAGTACCATATCAATGGTATTAGCATTAAAGAGCCATTCATTAACTGCTGTGCTATCAATAGTATCGTTGATATTCTCATCAGCTTCAAAAGTCTCATCAAAGGCTTCTTTTTCCTCTTCACTCAAATCATCATAATGAATACCATCTTCCATAATCTTTGTCTTAATCTCTCTCGTTCTGTAATCCACTAAATAGCCATCTTCAACTGCCTTTTCAAGCTCATAAGCATAGGTAGGCACACCACTTTCTAATTCAAAAATAGAATATGTATTTTTATCAATCTCATCTTTAGGAGTTGCTGTAAGCCCTATAAGCATGGCGTCAAAGTACTTAAAGATGTCTTGATACTTCTTATAGATACTCCTATGACTTTCATCAATGATAATAAGATCAAAATGAGCAGGTGTAAAAAGCTTTCTACCATCTTTACATTTAGCTTCATCTATAGCATTCATCATCGTTGGATAGGTCGAAAAAATCATACGTGATTGTTCTGGATTATCCTTATTATCTAACAGATTACAAAGCGTAAGATTAGGAAGTAGATTATTAAAGTTCCTTTTAGCCTGTTTGACTAACGCTTTTCTATCTGCTAAGAATAAAACATTTTTCACATAATTATGTTTCATCAGGACATCAACCATGGAAATAGCCGTTCGTGTCTTACCACTTCCTGTTGCCATGACTAGAAGCATCTTACGATGATTCGTCTTAACTGCATCACAAACTGCCATAATGGCTTCTTTTTGATAATATCGATTAGAAATATTGTCATTAATCTGTACATTGGTTAATGTTTTCTTACTGGTTCGTCTATCTACTATAAGCTGCAATTCTTCTTTAGTAAATATACCTGCTACAGAACGTTCTGGAAATCCTTCTGCATCATTAGTAAAGCCGATTTCAAAACCATTTGTCGTAAATATAAGAGGTCTTTGACCATATTGATTATGTAAGCAGTCTGCGTAAAGCTTAGCTTGCTGTGAGCCTACTCTTGTGTCCACTGAAGTCTTCTTGGCTTCTACCACAGCTAAAGGCTTACTATTGTTTCCATAGAGCACATAATCCACAAAACCTGTTCCAGAAGCATTAGGCATCCCATTTACTGGCACTTCTATCATGCAGTCTTTACCTATCTCCCAACCTGCTAGTTTAAGCTCTATATCAATGTATCTCTTTCTGGTTTCAGCTTCGCTAATCTGGTCTACCTTGAAATCATAATTTTGTGAGCTAGCAACTCTTTGTGCTGTCATTGCCTTTCTAAGTTCTTCATTCTCTTTACGTATTTCTTCAAGACGCTTATCCTTACTACTCAAACGTTCATAAAGGTCTTCTAGCTCCTGTGGTCTAGTACGCCTCTCTTGACCCTTCTGTAACAAATGCTCATCAAACTCACCAACAGCATCTCCTTGTGAATAACAATAATCAATCCATTTCACAAACTCATGTAGATTTCTAAGGGACAGCACTGCTTCATCTCTTGTAATCATTGCATTGGTATGAACTGCTGTATTGCCTAATTTAACAATGTACTTAATGAGTGGAAATAACTTAGGCTCAATAATCTGCCTAAAAGTAGATTCATGAATAAGCGTTGAAATATTGTCTTGATAAGGTACAGTTAAATCATTATCAAAGCTATATACCCACTTCACTGCAAGCTCAGCTGCTCGCCTTGATAAAATAGCACAAGTAGCAGGTGAAATAGCAAGACTCTTTTCTGCCTCAATGCTACTGTCTGCAAATGAGCTAAATTCTTTCTTAAACTTCAAAAAATCAAAGTTAGTACACATGAAATTCCTCCTAAATTTTTATTCCATGTTGTCCAACTTAGGTGTCAATTTATACTGTTAAAATAGTTCTCCTTTAAAAGCTCTTTGCATAAGTGAATCAAAATTGTCTTCCAGTTCTTTAAGGCTCTGTTCCATTCCAAATTTCAATTTGTCAATTTGTTGAACGAATTGAGCAAACTGATTTTGAAGTTCTATTGGTGGAAACATAACCTCTAATTTGCGAATTTTATCCATATTTAATGCCTGCTTTGCAGTATTAGTTGCATTAGAAGCAAAATTTGATTTATTAAATGCCATTAAATTCACAAAAAATAGTGGGTTGATTTCATTAAATGAATTAGCTGATATTTTAGCTACATTAGGTGCTAAATGATACCTATTATTTCCATCAACAAGTGCAACATCTCCAATATTAACCCCAACATAAGTCATAACAATGTCATTTTCTTTTAATTGAGAACGAGATAACAAATCAGATATAGATGAATCAATGTAATATACATCATCTAATTTTAGCTTATTATTTTTTACATTTAGTCCTCTTATCATTATTACATCCCCAGAGTCCTTATATTGAATGTACTTTGTATATTCAAATCCAGCTAATTTTGTAACAAAACAAAAATCTCCAACTTTTTTAGTTTCCCAATTCATAGTATTAAAAACTGGGTCTCCAAACATCTCGATAAATTGGGATTTGATGAGCTCATCACAACCTTGAATTTGTTGTCTTCTCATCGTAACCAAGCTCTTTGCCTTATCCATTATACTTATGATTTTCTCCTGCATTTTCAAACTAGGTAATGGAACTACAAATTCTTTCACACTGGTTGCTGATAAGTTTGGCTGTGAACTACCGTTATTAGCCTTTATCATTTGCGTGTTGATACTTGTTGAATCTAATACATACGCCAAATAATCAGATAGAATAATTGTTCTAGGTCTCATTATGACCAATGATGATGCTACAGCTCCTGTATCAAATGTAATAGTTGCGTGTTTTCCAAGTGACCCCCTTAAACAATATACTATATCACCTTTATTAACTTTACCAGAAGACAACTTATCATACTTTTCTTGTGTAATATAGTTCATATCTTCAAATGAAATGCTCCCATTTTGGATATGCCCTGCATTAATAAACGGAATGCCTTCATCTACTAACTCATCTGCTTTTGGATAATTAACGCCTCTATCACCATTAATGAACTCACATACATCCTTAAGCTGCACCATTTTTACTTTTTCCATACTTTTATCCCTCCAACATCGCCGCAAGCTCTTCAATTCCTGCATTTACTTCTGCTTCTAGCTTCTTAATATTAGCAAGAATTTCTTTTGGATGAGCATACTCTACTTCTTCATATTCAATCTCTTTATACTTATTAATAGAAAGGTCATAGCCATTCTCTCTAATCTCCTCTACATCTACAAAGAAGCTTTGTTCAGTACGTTTTCTATCTTGCTCTTTTTCTAAATGATTAAAACGCTCAATAATATCTGGAATATCATTTTCTTCAACTGTTTGTCTCTTATCATCTAACGAATAACCATCAGCTTTCATATCGTAGAACCACACTTTATCCGTTCCACCTGCTCCTGTTTTTGTAAAGATGAGGATAGCTGTACTAACGCCTGCATATGGTTTAAACACACCACTTGGCATAGAAATAATTGCTTCTAACTTATTGTTATCAACAATCTCCTTCCTAATATCCTTATGTGCATTACTACTTCCAAAAAGCACCCCATCAGGAACAATAGTTGCACTTCTTCCCCCTATCTTAAGTGCCTTTAGAATGAGTGCCAAGAATAATAACTCTGTCTTCTTTGTCTTGGTTACTTTTAACAGATCTGCTCTTACAGATTCATAATCCAATGACCCTTTAAATGGTGGATTGGCAAGTACTAACGTGTACTTTTCCATATCTTTGTTGTTCTCTGACAAACTATCTCTATACTCAATGTTAGGATTATCTACACCATGAAGTAACATATTCATTGCCCCAATACGAAGCATTGTTCTGTCCATATCAAAACCATAGAACATATCGTCATTATAGTGTTGTTTAAGCCCTGCATTTAAAAAGAGGTCGCTATGATGATCTCTTAAATACTCACTAGCGGATACTAAGAACCCCGCACTTCCCATAGCCGGATCAATAATCGTATCTGTTGGTGTAGGTTTCATCAATTCAACCATCATTTTAATGATATGTCTTGGCGTTCTAAATTGTCCATTCGTTCCTGAGGTAGCCACCTTAGAAAGCAGATATTCATAGACGTCTCCCTTTGTATCTCTATCTTTCATCTCAAGCCCATTAATCCCATCTACAACTTTTGAAAGAAGTAGTGGTGTAGGTACTTTGAAAATAGCATCCCCCATATACTTTGAGTAGGCTGAATCCCCATCTTGATGTAAAGATTTAATAAAAGGAAAGACCTCATTTAGTATGATGTTATACATCTCTTCCGCTTCTTTATCCTTAAACTGACTCCATCTTAAATGTTGTTTGTCAGTCGGGAACATGCCCTCATAAGGCAATCCTAAAATCACTGCATCACTTTCTTTAGCTGTTTCTACTTCATCTAATTGCTTAATGAAAAGTAAGTATGTAAATTGCTCAATCATCTCAAGAGGGTTTGTAAGCCCTCCTGTCCAAAAAGTCTCCCATATCTTATCAATCTTATTTCTCATTTCTCCTGTTAGCATTCTGTCACCCCACTATTTTTTCTATAACACAAAAAATCTATCTTTTATGTCTATTATAACAATTCCAAACAATACTTGTCATTATATTCCTTAAAATTTACAGTTCTTCTGTGTATCTCCATTCAGTTTTCTGGTAGTTTATTGAAGGAATGATTTAATGCTTACTGCTTTTGAAGAAATAGGGACAAATAAATTTATCCCTTACCCCAAGAATTAATACCACTTACGTCTTTTATCCTCTATATCCTTATTCACTTATTTTATCTTAAGCTTTAGCTTAGTATCTCATCTATCTAACTTTGGTCAGGTGAATTATTCCTAACACCAATATTCAATATATCTACCTTGCTCCTTTTTAGTTCGGACACTATGTATTGACAACTTTAAATGTATTGATTATATGTTCTTAAAAATCGGTATCAATACTTTTAAGTTATGGCACCATGCATAATATATACCAATAAATTCTCACTTAGGATTCATATTGACTAAGCTTATTACAGCTTACCTGTTTATGAATTTATTTTTTAACGATATATACTATATATACTATATATACTATTTTTAAATTGGGAGAAAATATAAAATGGATGAAGAAGAGATGATTTATCAAACTCAGCTTAAAGAACTAGAAGAATTTGAATCTGAAATCACAAATGAGCTAACCAATATTCTGTCAGAGCTTGCTGATATCACAGAAACCTTTTGCCGAATATGTGCATATCCACGTGGTGCCTATAATGTTGAAAATAATGCTCACTTTGGTAGTAATGACGTTTGCTATAATATGTTCTTTGATGACTTTGATTTTTATGCTTTAACTAAAAGTACAAAAACTCTCCGTGCTATACTATTTATTAATCAAGAACATAATTATAACTTTAATGAAGATACTTTTATATTAATTAGAAGTATTTTTGAAAACTACTTATTTAGCAGATACTACGATAACCAGGAGGACTCTAAACAATTGTTTAAGGATTTTTTAAGTAACCCACTTGAATTAATGATTGGTAATTTATATATTCTTAACAAGTCCATAGTAAAAAGGCAAGACAATAAACAAGTAGGGAAAATAATAACTGGTCCAAAGGATTTCTTATTAGGATTAGATTCCACATATTACTCAATGTTTTATTCGTTCTTATGTAGCTTTTCGCATTGCAATTTTTCTAATATATCTTCATATATACATGAATACATATTTACTCTTAACAAAAACATATATCGCATTGAAAGCTTACTGTTTACGTTATTTACATTCACAAAATTACTTGAAGAAATTATAACAGTGGATGGAGAGTCATTTATAGATGATAGTAATGAGAAACATTTTTATGATTTGGTATATGACTCACTTCAAATACAGCACAAAATCTTTTCATACTTAATAACTAAATATTCTTACCCTCAAACTGAAGAACCTATCATATATCTATATCTTAAAGCTAATAATTCAGATCCCAGCAATTACAATTCAAGACATAAACAGTTCAAGAAAATGCTAATTAAAATGAAGAATTCACTAAAAGATAATATCGGAGATTTAGATAAAAGTAAGTTTGATGAGACCACTAATACATATATTCGTTCTTATCCTGTTAATGATAATTAAATACTTAATGCTAACATTTAACAAACAGGCACAGATAATCTAATTTATCCTTGCCTATTTTTGTTATGAATTGTATATATGCCTTCGTTTTTGTACATGCTCTAAAAAAGCACTAAACGAGGTAATATATATGCACTCACAGTACTCAATTAGCCTAGACAAGACAACCTGGGAACAAGGAGTTTTGTCGAATGCTTTAGCTGTTGCTCTTCTAGGCTTACTAGATCAAGAACAGATTGCTATTGTTAATTATTCGCTTAAAGAGGGTTACTACGTAAATATTAATGGAACATTCATGAGATTATCAAAATAGCCCTAAAAAATTTACTTTTTAAGACCCAAAATATATACTAAACATGTAGCACTTTCTTGCTGCACATCTGATTAGTAGTCAGAAAAAGAAGCGGGCCACTGGTCTGCTTCTTTTTGCCTATAATATTAGACTTAGCTTTTAAATTTACCATCCACACTGTTTATAAAATCTTCTATTTCCATATCTAACTTGTCTTTTTCTTGTAGTCCCAATTCATTTAACAGATCTGTACCCACTAACTCTAGGAATCTTTCTTTACCATCTTGCGTTTTAATTAACTCCTTAAACATTTCCCAATCATTTTTGTCTAACATTTCAACGCTCAATCATTTCTCCCCCAATCTTCCATAATTAAATATGTTTAGTGTATTAATTTATCTATATCCATCCTTAATTGTTGTTTTTATCTGCGGCCCTATATTCTAACGCCAACTCCCATATTAATGGAGCATTATTTCGTGCATATTCCTCTAATTCAAATAAATCATCTTCTGAAAATCCCCTGACTTTTGTAAAACAATAATGTGGCAAGACCACTTCTGCTAGATCATCGCCCCTAGTGAAGTACAGCGTAATTTCTTCCATAAAATTAGTCTCCATGATGCCTGAATGATGCAGCACAATTCCATCTACAGCTGAGTAATAGTATTTCATCCCAGGCATCATTTTCCCGCCTCCTCCACTTTTCTTTCGGTCATTAGACCATTAATCTTGTTTTGAGCCTTAATAAGCTCCATAAACTCTAATACCTTTAAAAAATCTAGCTCGCTAAACTCTTCAGTGAGCTGGGTTGCGTAATCGAGTCTTAACCTTTTAACAAACTCATTTACGTCTTTTGCATTTAGCCCATAACTAAACCAGAGCCTAAGCACATCTGCATCCTTCTGCTTATTAATTACCTCTTCCAACTCGGCTGAGACATCTCCATTCTCAGCCAAAGTTTCCAAAATCCATTCCCTGCTAGCTATAATTCGCCCCGCTACTTTTGCTGCAGATCTGGTCCTCTCTCTAGCTTCCTCAAGATTCAAATCTTCTTTTTCTGCCATACATCAATCCTCCATCCTAATTATTCTAAATACTGTCCCCGAAGGCACAAGTTAATTATTTTAAGTTGTTCCTCAATGGTTTCTGTATTAAACGCAGGATCTTCTGCTGCTAGATAATCGCACGCCCATAAGTCTCTTCCCAGTGTTTCGAACAAGGGCGATATTTCTCCCTCTTTCTGTATGCGGTATACAAGATTATTTAATTCTTTATAAAAAGGATGGTTTTCTGCCTTCCATTTTTGATATGTAGATTGATCTAACAGGCCTTCAAACACTTGAGATATCTGAGACCTATAGTCCTGTTCCCCACCACATGAGGACATGTAGTTTTTTAGATTTCTGCAAAAAAAGTTATACATACCTATTACTCCTCCTTCTCACCTGTAAATACAGGCTTTTCCAAGCTTTAAAATAGGCAAAAACATGCTACACTTAACCGGCATAGCATGTTTTTTAGACAAATAGGAAATAATGCACTCAATTTTATTTTATACTTTTTTTTAAATCCTGCAACGGCAGTTCTAAACTCCCGAGGAACTCCACCCACACAAATATGTCTTTGTTTAATTCCTTCTTATAAAAATGTGCAAATTCCCACTTCTGTTCTTCCGTAAGTTCTGCGTAATTACGTGCGTAATCGTCCATCTTTTCAGGCATAATTTCCCTATCTAAAAGAAATTTAATGAACACCAACTCTACATCGGTATTATCTTTAATCAGATCTTGCAATGCTTGCACTTCTTTATTCATCCGTATCATCCTCAGGTTCTGTATCTTCCTCTTCTTCTTCACTGAATGTGAAGTCCTTGCTGGCAGGAAAGTTTAATGCCAACAAACACAACACGTTACGTGTTAAAAATAGTCCAACAATAACAGCTGCAGCTGTTACCGCCCATACCACTGCTTCTGTGAACCTATTTTCTTCATTTCTTTTCCTCCTTTTGTTCAACCCAATTACACGCCCTAAAATATACAATCTTAAATTGCCTAAGTGTTGATGCAGCCTTCTTGCGTCGACGCTGATCGCCCATTAACCTTGCCTGTCTTAGTTCCCTTCGCTGACTGCGAATATGCCAAGAGATAAGCTCTATAAATTGTTCCCTGGTATACTTATCATCCATGTCTATATCGCCCATATTGTGCCTCCCCCCTCTGCCTATTCAAACGAACACAGGTTCGATTTTTTTGCTATTTGCAGTTAATTATAAGACAGAGCTTGCCCCTTGTAAATACCATTATTTCAAGCCTTTACGACCTCCACTTCGTACCTCTGCTCTTTGGGTAGCTCACGAAGTTAAGACTTGAAGTCTCTTATCCATTTCAAGATACGCAACAAATCATATGTAGTTTTAAAATATTTCAAATGAGCGTATCCCCACGTAAACCCAACGTAATATAAAATTATAACCTTTACCTTTATTTTTCCGTACATGTCCTTAATATTTCTAAGCATATTAAATCCCCCTATTTTATTTATTGGTACAAACCTTATACAAGAGTGCATTAAGTCACGTGTACGCAACGTATGCACCAGCTGTAAGACGTACATTCTTTTCATTACCTAGCAAAAAGCTGCTTTACACACGCCCTCCAGGCAACAATTAAATAAATTTAAAGAGGGTAAATATTACCCAAAACACAAAAAAAGTGCTTCCAATAACGGAAACACTCTAAATTCAAAAGGCTTGCTTGGTAAAAAAAGAGCAGGGGCCTTTATTCCCCTGCATGATCTATTCATCTATACACTCTACTTCGAACAATTTGTAGTGTCTAGCTTGGTGTTCGCAACATTGATCTGTCCAGCATATTCCATGAAATTTATTTATAGCTAAATAAATCTTATAACTCATTTACACTACCTCTAAACTTATTGGCTGCAAACTTTATTGTACTTGTTTTTCTATCAATATTGCTTCTAAAAGCAGCATCATTGAGCTCTAAAAAGATAGCCGAAGTCTTGAAATATTCGTTCATAGCAGAGTCCATTGTAACCACTTCAATCACAAAAGGAAAATTGTGTTTCAGAAGAAACTTACGGACAATTAGCTCTACAGCCTTTTGACGATATGGTTTAACTACGATCTGCAAACGAATCGTTTCATATGGGAATTTATATGACCACTTTTCAAGGACTTCCACATCTAGTGCGAAGTTATTAGCAGATATAAGCTTTGTATCGCTTTCTAGCATTACAACTTGTACATTAAGCCACACTGGATCTCCCTTTACTTCCGTTAAATACATGCCTCTACTTCTTAAATTATTAAGCGTATAAGCTGGCTTAACAACAGACTCCAATGCTTTGTGGGTACCTGTCAATTGTGCTATTTTCCTCATCTCTGTATATTGCAGGTATTCATATTCATGAGTGAAATTTCTTCCTGCTGCTGAATTCTTCCAGTAAGCATAATAATCTTCTTCCAGACATTTATAGAAAGCTGCATTACTACTAAACAGATTAGTCATACGTGGTCCGTTGTTTAGAAATTCCTCATAGGCGTTGTATTTAGGAAGTATAAACTTAATAGCATACTGTGTCACCAACATTGAGTTATTTAAAGTCCTAGTGTTTGCAATCTTGCTAGTAGCAATCGTTTTATTTAGGCAAATCAAGTCTGCTGCTAACTGAGTAAAGTAAATAATCTTTACTCTCTCAACCTCAACAGTTCTTATAATATTAATCTCTATCATTTTATTGATGTGACGATAGAAGGTTGATTTATTAGTTATTTTAAAATGGTTCACAACTGTCCATAACTGAGGAAGTATCATTACTCCTTGTCCTAAGGTATTCATAAGCTCTAAGTATGGAATGTATTTATCTTTATTTTTCATATGCAAATAACTCCTTAATTAATGTAAATTTCATTGCAACTGGTAATACCAAGTGCCTGTATGGTATTCGCTTTGGCAACAATCGTCTCTTCTTTATAATATCGAGTAGTTATTTCAATTGAGTGGATTCTGCCCTCAGCATCACGATAGCCTCCGTCCGGGGCAGAATATCTTTTTCTTTCGATGTCAGCTTCCATTTGGTCAGCTTCTCTATCTCTGCCTGCTTCTCTTAACTCTAAGACTCTCTCTTGCAACATTACCTTGTAGTCATTTTCAGTAACCCATCGATCTACCAGTGATGAGTCTCTATTGAATAGCTCAATGTAACTGTGAGTTAAGGCAAGATCATGGCGTACTGAATTGGAGGCATACATACTGGAAATATTGCATCTTTCCCTAACAACACCCTTTCCCTCTTCAGTCAATCTATAGACTTCAATTGTCCTGGCTTCTTCTCCTGAATCTTTAATAACTAGGATAGCCTTCTCAATTAAGCCATCTTTAATGTGTGACTCTGCACGTCTAATCCCCATGAAGGTTTCTACTTGTTCTTTGGTTGCTACATTAGTTCTTGCTAACATAGAAAAAAGGTTCTTATCTTTGTAGATGAAATTCTTAACATGTTTTGCCATGCTGTATTTCCTTTCATAATTAATATTGAAATAGTTATTGAAGTAGCACCACATATCGATGCACTTCCTGCCGAATGGCAGACGAACATTTCGTCAGAAATGTGACTGGCCTCCATGGCCACAGAATGGTCAAGGCGGAAGGCCGGTTTTCTTTCGTAGTTTACGGAGCGAAGTGAGACAAGGAGTGTCGTGGACCTGAACACCAAAGTTAGGTGAATGCCTAACGACTTATGGAAGGACCACATGAGGGCACCCGTAGAGAATGTTAATGTCCATGGCAACAGGGGCATTTACATTGTCTTGTAGAACGAGCTCCGTAAGGCCAACATTGATCAACTTTTTTATTTGTAATGCTGTATTCATCATATATCTCAACACTTCATTTATTTATGTAATGTACTAATTACTAGGTATAATTTGAGACTACGCCTACCATTAATATTTCACCTATTAATAATGGCATTTATCCCTTCTTACGAAGATCTACATCAATGTCTTTAGTAAGTCTATGTATCGTACTAACAGAGCAATCAAACTCTATAGCAAGCTGATTAATACTCATTCCTCTCATCCTACATTCCCTAATCACTTCTTTTTCTGCTATAGAAAATCGCTCTGGTCTACCTTCTGCTTTTCTTCTTTTAATCAATTCACTCTCCAGCTGCTTAACATAGTATTCAGCAGCCTCCAAATTAGCTTTTATTATAAAATAATCTTCATATTGTTCTTCCATAACTTTAATCTTCTTTTGTAAATCAGTTACCTTACTTTCCATATCACTTAGCTTATTTCGTAATGCTTTATTCTCTCCTGTTAATCCATTATTTATCAGTGGCACTGAAATATTATAATTTTTACGCATTTCCCCTCCAAATAGCATTAAAATATTTACTTTCTTAATTAGCAGAAAACCTTTTTCTATAATCCCAAAAAATGTTGTAATTCAATTGTTTTCGTATATATTCGAAAAACCTATTAATATACGTCCCCCCTACTTAACATATAACTTTTATGTTTCATCAAAAAAAGAGAGTCGTAAAATGAAATCAATCTTACCACTCTCTTTTAACCTATTTATTTCCTCTCAACTACTACATTTATCAAATAAGCTCTAATCCATCAGCTTCATCGATTTCTTCAACATCAACTACCTCATAGGATTTATAATCATAGTCTTCATTCCAAAACCTCTCTTCTGCTTCATCCATGTCTTCTGCCTCTACTTCAATATATCCTTCAAAATAAATTCTATAGTTCATCAATCCCTCTCCTTACCATGCTTTTCATGTGTATTTACGTGCCTGAATGATTGTTTAGTACCAGCTAAATCCGTTACCCACAATATGTAGCCACTCCACTCCACCGTTACCCCTTGTAAAGTCAAACCTTAAAAATACTTCCTCGTTCTTTTTTGATCTAGGCAATAGATATAAGTATTCCTTTTCAACGTGTTCATAAAATTTAAATAAAATCTTACCTGTTTTATCAAATGCTACCTGTTCACTTTTTATCCATATTCTTGTTTTTGTTTCTGGATGATCAATCCACCAACAGCGTTCTACTACAGTATGTACACTAACGGGTTTAATAGAAGCCCTAGTCTCCAATCCCCAAGCATTAAAGAATTTTACTAAAAAGTGCTTCACCTTTATTTCATTCTCTTCTGATAATGTATCAATACCTGAAATTTCATTATAATCAACATCATGGATGTGTAGTAAATCAACTAAATCTCTCAGCTCATACTGACCTTTTCCAATAAATGTTTCGTATCTTTTAATTACTTTATTTACTTGCATAAAATTCTCCTATTTCTTGATAACTTAGGCCTCTTATGCTATGCTTAAGTGACCAAACTCAACATAACAAAAGGGCCTTAATAATACATTTGGGCTCTTTTACATTTCATAAAGCCATTTATTTACCCTCATACCTTGAATTTCTTCTTGAATATATGTAGGGCGATATCCATAATCCTTATATAGATCCTTCTCTGTAATATAGAATCTTTTCATCTGATTATCGAAATATAGTGCTGCTTCTTTATCTGCAACTCCGGTAGGACGATCTTTAAAAAGGAATAACTTCGCATCACGTGGCTCCAACAACTCTTCTTTGTTCCACTTACCACCATGCTGAATCACATCTTGATACTTCAGATATTCTTTTTTTTCAGCATCACTGACCCTATGTATACCCACAATATAATCCGCTAAATTAGTAATGTCTCCTGTACCACTAATTTCAAACTTATTTAACATTGCTTGTCCTGCCTGTGGTTTTCTAGGATGACAACATAGATGTACAATAGCGTTATATTTTACTGCAAACTGCTTTAAAGCATTAATAAAATTTTTCTGAGCAAGTAATTCATTATGAGTAGTAGCTAGTGAAACTTTCATTAGATTATCTAGCAAGAAGACACGAACACCTTTTCGTTTAGCAAGTAATTCCATTACCTTTAGAATTGAATCTTCACTGTAATCATACTTATCATACAAAAAGAGTTTATTATCTATCCAATCAGTGATCTGTTGCTTTGCATGATCTTTTATCTTTAAATAAGTTGTCCCCTCTTTACTCTTGCACTCAATCATGTCTTCCTTATTAGCAATTGTCGTATAAAGCCAATATCTAAAATTTGCAGCTGTCAACTCTCCAGAGAAAGCAAATACCTTATATCCCTGAGCTACAGATTCACAAATAATCATTTGATTTGCTAAAGTTGATTTTCCACAACCATTGTAGCCAGTTATAATAACTAAACTTCCCATTACAAAGCCTTGTATATGTTTATCTAGTAATGCAATTCCAGACTTAATTTTTTCAGCCTCATATACATTAAAGTCTTCTATATTACTCATACGAATAACACCTTCAACTTCTATTTCTTTAGCTGTTTTCAAACTTTCAAGCACCATTTGTTTTCCATAAGTACAAAGAATTTCATTAACATCGTTTGCTATATTAGTTTCAACTATTTTCACACGTGCATTAGGCAACCTATTAGCGACATTACGTACTCCTTTTTTCCCTGCATCATCATTATCAAACCAGATGATAATTTCATCGAACTGACCTAACCATTCCCAATTAACATCTATCCATTCTTCAGATTGACATCCAGTTGGAACACTTACCGAATTTTTATATCCTGCTTCAATAAGGCTCATGCAATCAATTTCACCTTCACATATCACCAACGGCTTATCACTATTTACTTTGTCCATATTGAACAATGTATTCTGGTTGGTGGATTTCTGAAACCATGTCTTAAGTTTTCCCTTAGGGATTTCAGAAGCTGGACGATACTTATTAGCTATATGTTCACCTTCTGCATTACGATAGACAAATACAAGATTACCATTGTCTTGTTTAATTCCAATATTTCGGATTGTCTCTAATCCTATTCCCCTTGATTGAAGATAATCTAATCCATTACTTGCTATACTCCCATGATCTATTGGAGTAGTACTTTGTGGCTTCTTTTTAATCTTTCTAGGCATTTCAATATTCAATGAGAAATCTTCTACAATAGCTTTACATGCATCATAAAAGCCTACATTCTTACTCTGCATATAATGGTCAAAAATATCATAATTGCCCCCGCACGCAAAGCAATGATATCTTTTACTTTTCTCATCGAAACTCATACTTGGATTAGTGTCATTATGCATAAAGCATTGATACTTCTTATTTTTTTCTTTTAAACCTAAATCTTGTGCAATTTTAATCCTAATTTGATCTGGTGATAAACCATTTTTAATCTCACCAATCTGTTCTCTTGTAATCATCTTCTAATTACCTCTCCTGTTTCCTCATCATAAGCAAGCTTATTATCTGTTATAATCTGTGGCCCTTTATAATTCTCATCTAAATAGTCTATATATCCCCTTTTAAAGAATGTAGAGGCATACTTAACATACCTTTCATCTCTTCCCTTAACAGTATGACTATATCTAGTAACACACCTTACCATTTGCTCTATTCCATATTTCTCAATAAGCTTAGGTATAATTGCAATAGCCTCTTGTTCACCAATATTATTGGGGTATAAGTTCAGAACCTTTAAAGAATCCTCATACATAGGTATGTTTATTATTTTTTCTTTAGATAACTCTTTTTTAGAATTGTTATCTTGTATGTTAAGATGACTGACATTTTGACTGTTCGCAAGTACATCTAATCGTTTGAAATTACTAGGTTCTTGTATGTTATTTTGATTGTTAGTCAATGTATTACCTTGATAGTTGCCCTCTCTACATGAAACATATTCCCATATAGTAGGCTTCTTTAAGTATCGTGGAAACTCTTGAACCTTTTTAATGATTCCCAACTCTATAAACTGCTTAATCAACGTTCTAATTTGTTGTACACTTAAGCCAGTATCTTCAGCAGCTGTATTGATAGCCATATAAAAATAACCCCTAGGAAGTTCATTTTTCATCCTTTGTAGGTTCTCTTTTTGAGTTATATAGTGATTAAACAATATCTTGGCCTGATCTTTTTTTATATTGAATGTAAGCACTTTTGTATTCTGTTGATAAAAATAAACTTCTTTATCCATGCTCACTAAAATACCTGTCCAATATTTTCATCTAACCAGCTATCTAATTTTGAAATGACTACCAACTTTCTATTTCCAATAGTTATAGCAGGGAAACCCTTGCTCTTCATTAATTGTCGTGCTTTATTTGGGCTTACACCCAAAAGCTCTGCAAATTCTGATGTATTTAATGTCTTTCTTACTACTTCCTTTTTACTTTCTTCAATCTTATTAGCTAAATCATAAATTGTGTTGTTCATTTGTAAACCCTTTCATAATTTGTTCTATTCGGATACTTTTGTATCCATACAGTCAGTTTATTGTATCTATACGGTTATGTCAACACATTTTATGTTCTTTTTTTTTACATATTGACATTTTTCGAGACAGAATGTATCCTTTTGGTATCATCTGTGCTATACTAAGTCATATGGAGGTAAACAATATGTCTTATAAATTTGGTACTAGATTGCATGAATGTCGTAAAAAAAAGAACCTAACTCAGCAACAATTGGCTGATTTGGTTCAGACTAATAATAATATAACTTTATCACGTATTACTATTGCTAGATATGAAGCTGGAACACGTGAACCAGATGTGAGTGTATTACTTGCTCTTTCAGATGCTTTGAATGTTCCACCCAGTTTCTTACTAGGAACTTCTGATTTTGCTAGCACTGAAATTGGAAATGAATACTTAAAAAAATTTGTTGAAAATGTTGAAAAACATATGGCTAATAGAGGAACATCTAGTTGTATAAATACTTTCTTAGATAGACTTAATAAATTAATAGAAGATAATGATATATTGCTTCTTGATGAGTCTTTTATAGAAATGTTTTCTCTTTTATGCGATGCAATACTTCTAAATTTATTTTTTCCAATCCCCGGAAATTTAGATGCTTTGTCAACACATCTTAATAAAATGATTAATGACTCTAATACAGAAAAACAGCGTGATTTAATAAATAATTCATTTAGTAAGTTTAATGTATCATATACTCATTCATCACATGATGAAATAAATGAAGATTCAGCTGTTGCTGCATTAGGTAAAGCAATGGTAGAAGTATTAACAGATTTTTATACTAAGCATCCTAATGATCCAGTTCCTGATAATCTAAAAACAATTGTTAGTCAGATTTTATCTAAACATAACTGCTCATAGACCGTACGATAATAGGTATAGCACACATGAAATACCACAACAAGGAGCATTAATTTTGACTAGTAAAATTGAAACAACAAGAAAAAAAAGAAGTAAAGCCAATGGAGAAGGGACAATCTATTGTGAACAACGTGCGAAAGGAACATACTATAAAGCAACACTCACAATGGGATATGATGAATATGGCAAACCTATACGCCTTTCAACTGGTAGCTATAGTAAAAAAGAAGTCATCCAATGGCTACAAGAAATGGCTACTAAAAAGAATTCTAATTCTTTCTCTAAAAACACAAAGATTACACTATCTGAATGGTTTTATACATGGCTGTATACGTTCCAAATTAATGAACTAAAGCCATCAACCTTTGAAAGATATGATGGCTTATACAGAAACTATATTAAGGATACAGATATTGGTAATAAACCACTATCCAAGTTAACAGGTATCCAATTACAGCATTACTATAATTCTTTATTTGCTCTTGGAACTAGTGTTGATACCATAGCTAACATTAATAATCGTATTAAGACTAGTCTCAATCAAGCAATTAAATTAGACTATATAAGCAAAAATCCTTGCTTGGCTGTAAAACTCCCTCGTAAAGATCATAATCCAGATAAATTAGTAAATGCTTTTACACCTGCTGAACAACAAACTTTCTTAAAAGTAAATGAATTTCACAGATATAGTGCTCTATTTTGTTTAGCATTTGGTGGTGGATTAAGATTGGGAGAAATACTTGCTCTAACATGGTCTAATGTTAATTTTTCAAAAAATACTATAACTGTAAGAGCTACTGTTTCTCAGCGAACACAAATAGATGCTTCTGGCCAACGTACTTGGAAGTTTATTGTTACTGCTCCCAAAACAGTATCTAGTTATAGAACAATTCCTATTCCAATTAATGTAATGAATAAACTTAAGCAACATCAATTCAAGCAAAATCTTGAAAAACAAGAAATGGGTGACTTATATGAAGATAATGATCTAGTATTTGCTACTAATATTGGTGGTTACATAAGTACACGTAATTTTACCCGTTCATACGAACGTGCAATAAAAAAAGCTGATATCCCCTATAAATCATTCCATGCTACACGCCATACTTATGCAACAAGATTATTCGAACTAGGTGTTCCATCTAAAACGGTTCAAACATTATTAGGTCATAGTAAAGTTTCTACCACAATGGACATTTATACTCATGTAATTCCTGAGAAACAATATGAAGGTATAGATAAAATTAATCACTTATTTGATTTTAATATTTAAACATAAAAGATAGGGTATATCCGACTTAGAGATATACCCTATCTTTTTGCACTTAATAAGCCTCTATAAATTTATTAACAATATTATTTTCTTTTTAAATTCCTTTACTTCTAGTCTTACTACAACCCTACTACAACCTCAAGCCAATTTTTACCAAACAAGAAAAAAAGGGAAACCTCAGATTATCCAATCTATAAGGTTTCTCTCTTTTCATTTACACACGCAGTAGGATTCGAACCCACGACATTCTGATCCGAAGTCAGACGCTCTATCCAGCTGAACTATGCGTGCTTATTTAATTACTTTGTTATTGTAGCACCTTTTGTTAATGAGTTCAATAGATTATGATGTAATGTATATTAAATTCAAAAGTTGACAAAGTAATCTTTTTTTTTAACAGGACGACTCGCCTCATTATAGTTATAATAAAAGTAATAAAGATTATTAAAAAGGGAATCTGACCTAGTTAGTTTTTAACCACCGGTCAGATTCCCTTAACTATTATTAAACGCTAATTTTTCAATATTTCTTAACAAATCACATGCTTCTCTATCCGAAGTCAGACACTCTATCCAGCTAAACTATGCTTGCTCATTTAGCTATTGTAGTATAAATTGACTATCGCATTACTGTAACACTTTTGAATAGTCAGTTCAATATAAATAACCATTAATCCTTGTATTGTAATACTCTATCTAGAAGGAATCAAAAGTCCATTAATGAGTTTAGAATTTTTTGCTCTCTATAAATTGAGAAGTGGTCATAAGTTCTGTACAACGTGGCGAATGATATTCAACTATCTTTTTTGTAATTTCTTCATATTCCTTTGATCCTCCAGAACAAGCATCCATTAAGTATACTATTTTATCTCCTGCATCTATACCGTCTTGAATCGTTGCAAGTACACAACACTCTGCCATAACGCCTGCAATAATGACGCGATCTGCCATACTACACAGTCTAGCTACCTCCTCATTCCCATATGATGAGTAGACAGATTTATCATAGCATGGATAGTACTCTACATAAGGTTTTAATCTCTCCACCAATTCGTTTAACCATATGTTTTCATTTATCTCTTTATATTGCTTATTATATTCAATCCACGTGCCTACAGGATTTTTAGGTGCAATATATCTTGTAAAAATAACATTTTCTACTGCTCTAGCTTCGATAATTTTTATAATATTATCTGTAACAATAGATGTACTTGTACATGCCCAGACTTGTCCCTCAAGATAGGCATTTTGCATATCTACCACTAATAGTAAATCACCTAAAGTACCTTCTCTATTCTTAACTATTCCTTTAGGTAAAGTTAACATTTTATACTTATGATTCATGATATCTACCTCAAATAATCTCTTTTTATATCTGTACTATAAAAAGTATTGTCGCAAAAGGTCATTTTTAATTCATTATATATAAATATCCTTTGATTCATAGCAGAAAAAACTGATCTACCTATTCTAAGGCATATCAGTTTTCTTAGATTGCTATTTTACTTTAAATTTATTAACTGCTAATTGTAAGTTTGTTGCTCATTCTGCTAACTCAACAATAGTTGTTATAGCATGCTTTTCCTCTTCATCTACTAATTACTTGATAATTTTTATCAGATATTCATTTTTATTTTCGTATTTTAAACCCCAAAAAAAGAGGCTCTTATCACTTCTAAGCCTCCATTAAACTTCTATTTGCAAATTTGCTTCTTAACTCATACCTTCCAAATAAGTATTCTCCACTTAAATAACTTCCAAGATAATGCCAAGCATTTCTTTTGTTTTGAAGTTTTACTATTTCGCATGTCTTCACCCCTAATCTCTAATACCCCACTTTAATACATATATTAATATATTTTCTTTATAATAATTTATGACTATTGGGTAAGCTTTAACATAAAAAATAAGGAGTCTTGCTATTTCTCGCAATACTCCTTATATAAGACTTTCATTATGCTCTCCATATGCGATTAAAGGTTTGAAGATGTTCTTCTTCAGGACTAATGTGATCACTTAAATATGCTCCTGTAATTTCACCTACAACTAAACTACTTAGCTCTGATTCAGTATAATCTAAAGTAATTTCGCCTTTTTCTTTTGCCTCTTTACACATTTGCTTGAATAACTTATTCAAAGTTAACTCATTATAATATGCATAGTCTGCTTCACTTATATTGCCATAAAAATATACAAATTCAGCATCAATTAGTTTCATTTCATTTGCTTCTTCTCCTACAGTAAGAATGAAATTAATATAGCTACTAATAAATTTACTATATTGTTTTTCTTCTAAAAACCATTTATACATGGTGCTAAGTTTATCGTCGAAGCTCATACTTTGATCCCATTGTTGCATTCTTAAAGCAATCTTAATCGTAAAGATACGAAGAAAATAATGAAAAATATGTTCCTTTGTAGAAAAGTAATTGAAGAATGTTCCCCTAGAAATTTGTGCCTTTTGACAAATCTCATCTACTGTAATATCTGTAAATTCTTTTTGTTTTAACAAGTTCGCTGTAGTTTTTAAAATAGTTGTCCTTGTTTTAACATAGTTAATTTTTCTTAATGAAAAATTCTCTAATGATTGATACATCATCATATCTATATCTCCTTTCAAATTTAGAAGCTCACATTCTTCTAAAGTATTGTCTATTTTCTGTTTATTATACATGGTTGCATTTTTTTTATTTTTTCTTTTTTCTCTCTCATATTCTATTGGTTTGCAACTCTAAGTTTGATTGTTATATAATAATTAAAGATTTATTTCAAACACCTGAAAGGAGTACTTAATGTTTCGTAAATGTGTTACCTTCTTACTTAGTAGTCTTTTAATATGCCATGCTATCTTTGCATCTCCTCTTCCTGAGGTTAGTGCTGATGGTGCATTTTTAATAGAAACTAATACAAATACTATCCTCTATTCTAAAAATGGTAATTTAACTTTTTATCCTGCTAGTACCACTAAAGTACTTACTTCACTTGCCATTGCTAATGACTTACCTCTTAACCAAGTTATTACTAAATCTCAAGATGCTGTTACGCATGTTCCTTCGGATAGTAGTCAAATCGGCTTAGGCGTAGGTGATCAGTATTCTGTTTATGATGGTTTACATGCTGTACTAATGTCATCGGATAACTTTGTTTGTTATGATTTAGCCTTAGCCGATTCTGGTAGTATTTCTGCTTTTGCACAAAAAATGAATGCACTAGCAGCTAATGCTGACCCTACTGCTAATTCTAAAGATTATAACTTTGTAAATCCACATGGTTATCATGATGAAAATCATTTTACTACACCTCATGTCCTAGCTCAAATTACAGCCAAGGCCTTTGATAATCCCATTGTTTCTAAAATTGCTGGTACTCTAAATTATAATTTTAATGTACTAAATACTGGGCAAACCATTCCTCTAAAGCACACATCTGCTTTACTAGATTCTACTAGTCCTTACTATAATGAACATGTAGTGGCCAGTAAAACTGGATATCATACCCCAGCTAAACGAACACTCGTAGCCAAAGCTAACTACGGTAATATGAGCTTTATAGGTGTTATTATGCGTACAGATGCTCCTTTACAATTTGAAGATATGAATAAACTTTTTAGTTATGCTTCAGAAAACTTCCAAGTTAAAACAGACTCAACTGGCATCAGTTACTTAGAAAATAATACTTCTTCTGAATGGGCTAAGCCTTATATCAATGAAGCACTTATTAATGGATGGATCACATCTACATCATATAATTTTACTCATCCAATAACAAAACGTATGTTTCTAAATCTATTACGTAGTGCTACACCAGCTACCTATAATGAATATGTAGACGAACTCCTTCATTCTAATAATAGTTCTATTTACAATGAGAATCTATCTATCACTCGAGCTGAACTTGCTACTACTATTTATAAGTATCTTAGTCATTTCGAGTTATATACTATACCTTCTAATTTAGCGATTACAGATATTAATTCATTATCAACTTCTACACAAGAAGCTATTATTTTTTGCTTACAATCCGGTATCATGCACTTAAGTGATGAGAATAAATTCTTACCTAATGATTCTGTAAGCTACGAAGAAGCTGTTTATATGATTTCTATAATGAATGGTATTTTAGATCGCTACAATAATTTTTCACTTTAAAAAAGAAGATATAAATCAAGGCTAGATTTGTACCTTGGTTTACATCTTCTTTCTCCTTACTATTTTTGTATCCTTTTAATTATTTACTTCATCGGTACCCCATTTACATCACATTCAACTTGACCACATAAAATAAGTATCCCATCTATAACCCCCCATATACCTCCAATAAAGAATATAGGAAAGGTAAAAAGTTGCCCTAATGCTATACGATTATATCCCAAATAAAATCTTCCAATACCAAATCCACCAAAGAAAATCTGTAATAATCCTGCAATTATTCTTAATCTTGGTTCATAAGTACCCTCCTCACTCTCATAACAGTGTACTTCATCAAGACATCTTATATTAGATTGTTCATACTTACATATAGGACATCTATTAACACCTTCTCCTAACACTTGCCCGCATTGCTTACACTTCACTGCTTTCCCCCCTTAATCTCTTAAATCTATATAATTATTATATACTATTTAATTCATCCGCTACAGTGAATCGTTAAGGCCCACTTTTAAAAATTATAAAAAATTTAATTTTGTATGTATATAATAGCCTTAAACTGCCCATAATATTATCGTACCAAGTGTGAGGTACATCGCTAAATCCCCCCTCAACCTAGGTTTCTCCCCCTGAAACCTAGGTTTTTTTTATTCTTCTCTCCTTTAATCAATCTTCAGACCGCTCTCCCCTGCTTAAGTTTTCTATCTTATACAACCTTTTCCATATTATATATTTAAGGTTTTATATATTAAAATATATGATTTTGTATTTTAAAAAAACATTCATTTTTCACCCTAATTTTATAGCCATAAAAGCCTATCTTTTCATTCTACTCTATTCTTATTTTAGCTATACATTTCAACACTTTACATAATATTTCACTTTTTCTTTGCATTAATTACAATTTTCTGTAATTGTATACATAAAATGCTTTATTCTTTATCCCGTTAAATTATTGACAATCTTTTCAGCTACATGCTATTATAGCCATGTAGTCCGAGAAAATTATTACTTAAATGGGCTATATTTTTTCAAGTTATTTCGTTAAAAAAATAACATTAAACTACATTATAAAAACTTATTATTTCACTTATAATACATTAACTAGGAGGATTTATCATGTCAGCAACTAAAAAAGTACAAGAAAATGTAATAGATCCAGTAAAAATGGTAGATGAATTAGCAGTAAAAGCAGCAACTTGTCTTGAACAAATGATGCAACTTACTCAAGAACAAGTAGATAATATTGTAAAAGCAATGGCACTTGCTGGGGTATCCAAACAAATGCACCTTGCTCGTATGGCAGTTGAAGAAACAGGCCGTGGAATCTTTGAAGATAAGGTAACAAAAAACATCTTCTCTACAGAATATATTTATCATGATATCAAAAATGAAAAAACTGTAGGCATTATTGAAGATAACGAAGATGATGCTTTCATGCTAGTAGCTGAACCAGTTGGGGTTGTAGCTGGGGTAACTCCTGTAACCAATCCAACATCAACTACTATGTTTAAAGCTATTATTGCACTTAAATCTCGTAATCCAATTATCTTTGGTTTCCACCCATCAGCGCAAAAATGCTCAGCTGAAGCAGCTCGTATTGTAAGAGATGCAGCTATTGAAGCTGGTGCACCTGAAAACTGTGTACAATGGATTGAACATCCTTCAATTGAAGCAACTAATGCGCTTATGAATCATCCAACTGTGGCTATGGTTCTTGCTACTGGTGGTTCTGGCATGGTACGTGCAGCTTATTCAACAGGTAAACCTGCTCTCGGGGTTGGTCCAGGTAATGTTCCAGCTTTCATTGAAAAAACTGCAAATGTAGAAAGAGCCGTTAATGATATTATTTTAAGTAAATCTTTCGATAATGGTATGATTTGTGCTTCTGAGCAAGCAGCAATTATTGAAGCACCTATTTATGATAAAGTAGTAAAACTTTTTAAAGAACAAGGTTGTTATTTTGCAACTAAAGAAGAAGTAAAAAAATTAGAACCAGTGGTTATGAATCTTGAAAAAGGTATGGTAAATGCAGCAATTGTAGGTAAATATCCATATGAAATTGCTGAAATGGCTGGCATTAAAATTCCTAAAGAAACTAAAATTCTTTGTTGTGAAATTGATGGCGTAGGTCCTAACCATCCACTTTCTAAAGAAAAACTTTCTCCAGTTCTTGCTATTGTAAAAGCAAAAGATGTAGAAGATGGTATTAGAAAAGCTGAAATCATGGTTGAAATGGGCGGCCTTGGTCATACTTCATCTGTTCACTCAACAAACAATGATATCATTAATGAATTTAGTAATCGTTTAAAAACTGGACGTATTGTTGTAAACTCACCTTCAACTCATGGAGCAATTGGTGATATCTATAACTCTATGACACCATCTTTAACGCTTGGATGTGGTTCATATGGTCATAACTCTACAACATCCAATGTATCTACAAGTAACTTAATCAATGTTAAAAAAGTTGCTAAACGTAAAGTAAATATGCAATGGTTTAAAATCCCAGAAAAAATTTACTTTGAAGCTGGTTCAGTAGCATACCTTGCTAAAATGCCAAATATCTCTCGTGCACTTATTGTTACTGACCCTGTTATGGTTCAACTTGGCTATGTAGATAAAGTAGTTTACCAACTACGTAAGAACTTAAACAATGTTACAATTGATATATTTAGTGATGTAGAACCAGATCCAGACCTTACAACTGTTCGTCGTGGAACTGAAGTAATGAATTCATTTAAACCAGATGTTATTGTTGCCCTTGGTGGTGGTTCTGCTCTTGATGCTGCTAAAGGTATGTGGTTATTCTATGAACAACCAGAAGCAGACTTTATTGCTATGGCTACTAAATTTGCTGATATTAGAAAACGTGTATATAAATTCCCTAGCCTTGGTAAAAAAGCTCAAATGGTATCTATTCCTACTACATCAGGAACAGGTTCTGAAGTCACATCATTTGCTGTTATCTCTGATAAAGCAAACAACATGAAATATCCATTAGCAGATTATGAATTAACACCAAATGTAGCAATCATTGATCCTGATTTTGTTATGAGTGTACCTAAAGTGCCAACTGCTGATACAGGTCTTGACGTATTAACCCACGCGATTGAAGCTTATACTTCTATCTTAGCCTCTGATTATACAGATGCACTTGCAATTAAAGCCATTCAACTTGTATTTGAATACTTACCACGTTCATACAAAAATGGTGCAAATGATCCATTAGCTAGAGAAAAAATGCATAATGCTTCAACCATTGCTGGTATGGCATTTACAAATGCTTTCCTAGGTATTAATCACTCACTTGCTCATAAATTAGGTGGTGAATTCCATATTGTTCATGGTAGAGCAAATGCTATTTTATTGCCACACGTTATTGAATACAATGGGGATACAAATCCAAGTAAATTTGTTATCTTCCCTAAATACGAAAAATATATTGCACCACAAAAATTCCAAGAAATCGCAAAAGCCCTTGGTCTTCCAGCTAGTACACCACAAGAAGGTGTTAAGTCACTTGCTGATGCAGTAAGAAAACTAATGAAAGAACTTAATATGCCTCTTACTATCAAAGAACTTGGTATTGATGAAAAAGTCTTCCTTTCAAAAGTAGATGACTTAGCATACAAAGCTTTTGAGGACCAATGTACTACAGCTAATCCAAGATTACCAAAAGTAACTGAACTTGCTGAGCTTTATAAAAAAGCTTACTATGGAAAATAATGAGAATCCTTTATAAGTAAAAAAATGGGGCTGTCACAAAATACATCCGCTCAGTCGTCCGAAAAAAGAATTTCTTCCAGAAGCAACTAAAAGCTTCTTCCAGAAACACTTTTTTCTCCCTTATGAGCTAGAATATGCCTAATTTTTAAGGAGGTATCGCATTTCGCGATACCTCCATTTTTTTGCTCATTTTTAAAGATATAACTGATACATATCCTTGCTCTTATGCTCATTAAATCTTAAAATGTTTAACAGATTCTCGTAAGCCCTCTAACTGGTCATTAAGCTCATCTGCTAAATTTGAAAGCTGCTCCATAACTGCTTTTTGTTCTTCCCCTAAGGCATTAAGCTCCTGGGTAGCTGCTGCATTTTCTTGTGTAACAGTTGTAATACTTTCTATCTTTTCACTTACATCATTTTTTAACTCATTCATAGCAGTACTTCTTACATTTACTTGATCGATTCCCTCATTAATACCTACTAATTCATCAATCATTTCATGTAATGATATTCTTGTTTCCTGCGCTACTTTTTCTTGCTCATTAATGACCTCATTAGATTTATTAACTAAATCTACTGCTTGCTTTGCTTCTTTCTCAATCTGTTTTAAAGTTTCTCTTACATGACTCGTAGATACTTTAGATTGTTCAGATAAAGTTCTAACTTCATTAGCAACAACTGCAAATCCTCTTCCCACATCTCCTGCTCTTGCCGCTTCTATACTTGCATTAAGTGCAAGTAGATTAGTCTGCTCACTAATACCATCTAAGAGTTTCATAACTTCCCCTATTGCCTTTGTTAAATCATTTAAGTTAATAATGCTTTCTCTAATATCTGCTGAAATGGCAGCTGTTGAACTCATGGCCTTATTTAACCGATTCATCCTTTTATTAGCTACTTCAATCTTACTTCGTGCACCTTCTGACCTTGTATAAACTTCCTCTGTATCTCTAATTACAGACTTAATACTATCTGCTAAATTTTCCATCATAACAGCACCCGTTTGTGTATCTTCAGCTTGACAGTTTGATCCCTCTGCAATGTTTCCTATAGATGCTGTCAGCTGGTTAAAAGTTTCAATAGAATGTCCTGTATTTCTTTTTAAAATATTACTTGCCTCTAATACCTTGTCTATAGTAGCCTGGGTTTCTTGAATCAAGGTTTTAATATTTATTAGCATATGATTAAAGCTCTCTCCCAATTCGCTTAACTCATTTTGCCCTTTAGTGACTACTTGTGCATTTAAATCACCTTGCTCCGCTTGTTTCATAATATGACGCATTTGAATAATAAATTTAATAATACTATTAGAGATAAGGAATCCTGCCCCTACAGCTACGATAACACTTATGATAATAAGTATCCAGTTAATATAGTTCACTGCATCAATAGATTGAGTTAAAACAGCAACTGGAATGGTAATGACAACTCTCCAACCATTGCTACTTGTTGAATAGGTAACCAGTGTACCTTCTATCTCTTTTTCATCACTTGGTGCTTCCTGTTCAGTAAATGCCTTAATTTCTGAAGTCATACTACTTTCATCTGTAGTATACATGACTTGTCCTTCTCCATCTATTAAAGAGATGCTTGATCCTTCCCACAATTCAATACTTTCTATTTGTTCAACAAGTGACGAAATATCTGTTTCTGCAATAAATATTCCCACACTCTTAGCTCTCTTCATATTAGTAAGCCTTCTTATTGCAAAAATACGTTCTTCATATCCAGGGAAATTGGTGATCCATTGTATATTACTTCCTGCATTATACTCCAAAAACTTCATTAACTCCTCTTTACTTAAATCTGCTCTATTCGCAGACTGATCATAAGTTGTGATTATGTTATCTTCATCAGTAAAATGTAATGCTATTTCTTTAATATTATCATCTAACGCTAAAGAATAGATTAATTGACTTTTAATATCTGTTTCTATAGTATGTCTATTTATATTTGTAACTGCTTCTCCTTGTGAAGTGTCGACAGTCATATATTCATTAATTAAATTATATGAAGCAGCATTAAGCTCATTCAGGATGATACGATTAACCAGCTTTTCTATCTCATCAGCATAACTAGATATATTATTACAAGCTTGTTGTGTCATCTGAATTGCAAGTTGACTACTTGTATCTTTTAAAGTCTTCCTGGAATTATTAGATGAAAAAATATTTACAATAACTAACGGTATAGCTACACATAAAAAATAAGATGCAATCATTCTACTCTTAATCGTAATTTTAATTTTTCCACTTCTCTTTTTCTTTGCATCAGCATTTTTTGTATAAGCTCTTGGAATATCTTTACTCTTTTCAGTGCTTTTAAATATATTGGTTATTTTGTTCATTTTTAAGCTATGCATTTTTTTTGCTTTCTTAGTTTTAGGTTTGATTTCCTTTGATTTCTTCCCCATATTTTTAAGCATTTTTAATCCCCCCTGTTAACTACTTCTCTCTCTGATTATACAGTATTTTCAGATTTTTTAACACATTTTTTCATGTTTTTCTCTATATTTTTTATTAATTCAAATAATATATACAAAAAATAGCCAAAGTCATTTACCTTTTAAGGTATTACCCTAGCTATTTTCTCTTAAGCCTTATTATATTTTAAACTGTTTAATACTTACATCTAATTGAGCCATAATTTCTACAAGATGTTCAGCCATCTTAAAGAGTTTTTTCATTACCTCTTTTTGCTCTTCACTAAGTGCATTAACTTCTTCTGTCGCTGAAGCATTACCTTCTGTTACTGTTGTAATATCAGCTATGCTCGAACCCACAAACTCTTTATCTGTCTCCATATCAATTACTTGAGAATTAATATGCTCTAATTCACTATCCATACACACTAGCATTTGTATAATTTCTTTGAATGCACTATAAGCCCCTTCGACAGCCACTTCTTGTGCTCTAAAAATTTTGCTTGCATCTGCTACTAGCATAGCTGCACTTTTAGATTGTTCTTCTATATCGCTTAATGTTGCTCTTACATCATCTGTAGACTGTTTAGATTGTTCAGCCAGTTTTCTCACTTCATTAGCAACTACTGCAAATCCTTTGCCCACTTCTCCAGCTCTTGCTGCTTCTATGCTAGCATTTAAGGCAAGTAAATTAGTTTGTTCACTAATGCCATCCACCAGTCCCATAATTTGGGCAATACTTTTTGTCATATTACTTAACTGATTAATGCTTTCTTTGATCTTTTGAGAAACTTCTATAGAAGATGCCATCGTACTATTTAATATTTCTATACTTTCTGTTGCCTTATCTACATTTGAACGTGTACTTTGAGTACTTTCGAATAGCGTTTGTGTATTACTCCTCACTCTTTGAATACTAGCCGATAATCTATTCATAACAGCTACACTATTTTGTGCCTCTTCCGCTTGCACTCCAGAACCTCTCGCAATCTCACTAATAGAAGTTGCTAACTGTTCAAATGTCTCTACAGATTGTCTTGTACTATCACTTAGTGTATTCCCACTTTCTAAACTTACGTCAATTGCCTCATGAGTTTGTTTGATGACATCTTTAATATTTAAAATCATATTATTAAAGCTTCTACATAATATAGCCATTTCATCTCTACCTTTTACAGGTACTTGTACAGTTAAATCCCCTTGCTCTGTTTGTTTCATTGCCCTAACTAATTCTCCAATAGAATTTGTTACACCCTTTGATATAAAGTACCCCGCTAGAACACCTATAATCCCAACACCAATAACCATTAGCCATACTATTCTACTTAAGTCGGATATAGAACTTGTTAAACTCTCTTCAGAAAGTTCAACTACAATCTTCCATCCACAGTTACTAGTTGCATAAGCAATCATTTCTTTATCAATAATATTACTATCCACTTCCATTTCTTGACTAATAAATGCTTGTACGTTTGGCTTTATATCTCCTTCTTTAGTAGAACAAAGCATGTTACTCTTTTCATCTATTACATAAATCCTTCCACCTTCAAATAGTTCAATTCCATTGATTTCTTCTTCTAATGGTTTTAATTTTACAATACAAACGATTGTTCCAAAATTCTTTCCAGTTACTGTATTTTTAACGGATTTAATATAAAGAACTTGTTTATTAATAGCCGTATCTCTATACCAAACACTATTACTGTCCTCTAATGCTTGAATGGTTTCTACCCCTTCATCTGATAAAAGTCCACTTGCACCTATTACATCTCCCTTTTCTGTAATAATTATCGCACCTTCGATATTTTCTTCATATACACTAATGCCTACCAACTGTTGCTTAATAGCCACTAAACTATTCGCTACATCCATAGGAGATTCGGCTTGTTCATAGTTATTAATTAGACTTTCTGTAGCACCATTAAGATTATTCATTATAAATTTATTCACATTTTTCTCAACATCATCAGTATAATAGTCAATATTAGTATTAGTTTGCTTAACCATCTCTGTCGTAAGCTGCATACTGGTATTACTCAAGTTCTTCTTAAACCCATTTGTCGAGATAATATTAACAATCAAAAGTGGAATAGCTGCAAGAAGTATGTACGAAATCGTCAATTTTGCTTTAATAGATGTTCCCTTCTTATTAACCCATGATATTTTTTTATGATCCATACATATACCTCCATATTTCCTTTTGCTATTTTAATATCTTTTTGTGTTCTCAGCATTTTCTTCATAAATCCACCCTCTTTGGTAAATATTAAGATAAAAGACTATTATCTAAGGAGGTATTTATGAAGAAGTCGTTTATTTTCATCCTTTTTTCCATTTTGCTTATATTGAGTTTAATAGGTTGTAATAAGAGTCCAACTCAAAATCAAGGTCAAAGTCAATCTCAAAGCCAAAGCAAAGGTCAATCTTCATCTCAAGCTACTAATACACCAGAACAAGCAGTTTCTGATTTTCTAACTGCAATGCAGCATCAACAATATACAGGTGTCTCAAAGTATTATGCAGAAAATCTAGATAATATGGCTAATTTCCGCAATCAGATTGAAACCATCTCCCCTACCATCGCTAACAAGTTTTTTAGCAAATTAGCAGAATTTACGTATACTATTGAGCATTCTTCTGTAGATTCAAAGGATCCGTCTAAAGCAACTGTATTTGTAACAATAAATTATTATGATGTTGGCCAGGCATTTGAAAAAACACTCTTAGAGTATATTAAAGATGATATTTCAATGACCTATGATGGAAAAAAGGATGATGACATTATCAAAAAAGCTGATGAAACCATTGTAGAAAATATTAATTCTAGTAAACAAACTACTGCTAATCATGTACCTATTTTATTATCTTTAGATGATAATAAGTGGAAGGTAAATAAACTCAGCGAAAACACAGAGCTATCCAATATTCTTTCTGGTAATATTTTAGAAACCATTAATACCATAATTTCATCCAATTAATTTAACATAGATTAACTCACTAAATTATTGTAGTGAGTTAGTCTATTATTATATTATCACCAGACTATCAGAATAATAATTAATTATTCTTGTTAATTAGTTGATTTTTTTGCTATATTCTTCAATTTATCTTATTTATTTAGTGATTATAACTAAATATCTTTAACTATCTATCAGCCTTATCTTGATATCTTGCTTAATCTCCTATCTAATTCTCTCATAGCATGACTCAAAGATTCCGTCATAAAAGTAACAACTTCCACTGTATTCTCTTTGTTCATTAGACAATGGTCATATAACTCAATTGCCCTTTCCCATATTATACGATTAGATTCTTCTCTTATTTGAGTGAGTACTAGAAAAGCTTGTTTTATATCCTCCACTTTATATCCTAGTTGCTCAAAATGTACTGTAATCAGTTGCTGTGTTTCATGCATTATCCTTATGTAAAGCTTGTTTACTTCTTGTGGCTCTAATTGAGGCAGAATGTCTTTCTTAACCAACTCATCAACTGTTTCAACCAACTCTAAGTAATTTAGTTTTCTTCCTTCGTGATAAAAAGTCATATTAGTTCCCCCTAAATTCGACAATATATTTAAACCTATTATAACATATTGGTTGAATTTTAAAATATTTATATAATATTTTTTAATTTCATTCTAAATAAATTATTCATTATAATCACTCTTGAAAGTAATCTCAAAGAAACATTCGTACATATTAACACACTTTTTCAAATTTATAGCGGCATAGTCTATAGATATTGTATATGTAAGCTTTTATTTATCTAAAAGCAAAAGGGCAACTAAACTAGAATTCCTAGCTTAATTGCCCTATCTTCTTATACTGCATTCTTATTTACTCTTACGTTACCTGGTACTCTTTAATGCCCCATATAATACATAATCTTAGGTGACTTATTGGCTTCTATATAATTATGAATAGCTGTAAAACTTTCTGTTACCTTACTACTTTCTAAGTCTGTTTCTACACTTAAAAGAAGCTCCTCTAAAGCGCTTAATGGCGGCCTTTGATGATAGATTGTGCAGTCCTCTAGCTTATATGTATCAATAAAGTTTTGTACTGTTTCTTCATAGCTAGCAATTTCATCAATAAGCCCTAATTCTTTTGCTTGCCTTGCAGAGTAAATTCTTCCATCAGCAATTTCTCGTACTTTATTGTCATCCAGATTTCTATTTTCAGCAATGATTTCCACAAAAATATCATAAGATTCATCTACCATACTTTGTAAAATAGCTCTTTGCTCATCAGTTAATGGATTGCCCATTGCCTTATTAGGGCCTGATGTAATATTTTCTTCTTTAATTCCAATTAATTCTTGCAAGCCTGTCGTATCTGTCGTAGACATAATTACACCTATTGAACCTGTCATTGTCATACGATTCGCATAAATTTCATCTGCTGCCATGGAAACATAAAGCCCTCCTGACGCTGCAGTTTGTGCCATATAGGCATATACAGGTCTACCTGTCGTTTCTTTATACTCTTTAATTTTCAAATATAACTCATCGGACTCATAAATTCCACCGCCTGGCGAATTCACATAAAGTATAATTCCTTTGTTACTTTCGCTCTCCATTAAGTGATCTATTTGATTTAGTGTCCATGTATGTTGATAGGTTGTACTGCCTTCTGCAATCGTCCCTTCTACATAAAAAACATCTATTGTATCCCCATAAACACCGCTTTCCATATAGGCATTCGAATCCATTCCTGAAACAGCACTAAATAAATTACCAAAAAATTGACTGAATAAAATATACCAAAAACCTAGAAACATAATCATGCCACAAATGACACATAAAGCAACTAATCCTGGTTTCATTGGGCCATTACTGGGCTTTTTAGATGATTTCTGATACTCTGGTATTTGATTTTCTTGTTCTTCCATCTTATACCTTCCTTATACTTTATTTATTAACCTAGTCTTCCTTATATATCTCTCTACCTGTTTCATATAAGTTATTTCCCTTACTATCAATCGTTACAATAGTAGGAAAATTTTCTACTTCAAGCTCATAAATAGCTTCTGCTCCCAGATCTTCATAGGCAATGCATGTTGCTTTTTTAATACACTTTGCAAGTAGTGCACCAGCACCTCCAATTGCCGTTAAATATACAGCACCTTCTTTTTTCATAGCTTCAATAACATCTTCATTTCTTAGACCTTTACCAATCATAACTGTTTGACCATAGGCCATAAATTTTGGGGCATAAGCATCCATTCTTCCACTTGTTGTAGGACCACAGCTACCAATAACTTCTCCTGGTTTAGCTGGTGCTGGTCCTGCATAATAAATAGCAACATTTTCTATAGGCATTGGAAAATCTATTCCTGCCTCTTTATTCTCTAGCATACGTTTATGTGCTGCATCCCTAGAGGTATACATTTTTCCACTCAGTAATACTTTTTCGCCTACAACTAACTTTCTTGCTTCTTCTCTATTTAACGGTAACTTAATATGCTTATTCATCTTTGCACTCCTCCTATAATCTTACGCTCTTATGTCTATTAACATGACACCCAATATTAATAGCTAAAGGCATAGAGGCAATATGACAAGGATAGTCTTCTATATGTACAGCAAGCGCAGTAACTTTTCCACCTAATCCCTGTGGTCCAATTCCAGTCTTATTAATCATCTCAAATAGTTCTTTTTCTAGTTCTCGCATTCTTTCATCACTATTATAGCTCCCCACTTCTCTAGTAAGCGCCTTCTTAGCAAGAAGTGTAGACATCTCAAAGTTGCCACCAATACCAATACCAACAACCATAGGTAAGCATGCATTAGGACCTGCTAGTTCTACTGTTTCCATTACCGCCGCTTTTACCCCTTCAATCCCCTGAGAAGGTTTTAGCATGTAAACACGACTCATATTTTCGCTACCGCCACCTTTAGGACAAACCATTATTTCTAATTGGTCACCTTCCACAATATCATAATGAATAATGGCTGGCGTATTATCTCCTGTATTCTTACGATAAAGTGGATTTTCAACAATAGATTTTCTTAAGTATCCTTCAATATATCCCTGTCTAACCCCTTCATTAATGGCATCTTTTAAAAGGCCACCCTCAATATGTACTTCTTGCCCTATTTTTACAAATACTACTGCTGTTCCTGTATCCTGACAGATAGGCATCTTCTCATCATGTGCTAATTTAGCATTATCACAAATATCCCCCAATATTGCCTTTCCCACTGGACTTATCTCTTTTGATTTTCCTGCCTGAATTTCATTAAAGATATCTACAGGCAAATCATAATTTGCCTGCATACAAAGTGCTTTAACTGCTTCTATAATTTTAGTTACTTCTATACTTCTCATAACCGTCTCCCTCATCTTCTGATTTCTTAATGGGTTTAAACTTAGGTAATGCTCCTACATTTTGTAACATTTGTAAAACAACTACGATAGCTGGCCCTAAAATAAGCCCTAAAAAACCAATTGTTTTATATCCTATATAAACTGCCATTACTGTAACCAGTGCATAAACGCCAATTTGTGATGCCAAAATTCTAGGTTCCATAATTTGCCTTGTTACAAAAATAATGCCATAAATTCCTAAAAGGCCAATTGCAATTGAGTAATGTCCTATGAGTAAATTGTAAATAGACCACGGTATTAAGATTGTACCACTACCAAACACTGGAAAAGCATCAATTAATGCAATGATGACACTTAATAATAAAGCGTACTCTATATTAAATAAAAATAATCCAATTAAACAAATGGTAAACGTTACGCTCATTAAAATCAGCTGTGTACGAACATAGCCTCCTATCGCACCTATTACACCACGTTGCATAATAACAACCTTATCTACTATAGTATCAGAAAATTGTGCTTTTACAAAGGCTTTAATCTTATAAAAGTCTCTAGTCATAAAGAAGGTTGCAAGAAACATAATCACTGTAAATAAAACAGCATCTGGCACTTTCGAAATACCATCATAAATAGTTGGAATGACTGAAGTTAAAAAAGAGCTGAGCCCTCCTACTAGTTTCTCTACTATAGTATCTAAATTAGTCATTGCCTCTAATCCAGGAATCATTGGCAGTTTATCACCTAAACTCTCTCCTACTCTATTAAGCTGAAATACCATCTCATCCCCTATTTGTGGTAACATTTTTGTGATATTAACAATTTGTTCCCATAACTGCCTTACCACAACTGTTATAATGCCTAAAATCCCACTAAGAATAAAAAGCATGCTCAAAATACTTCCTATTCCCCTTGGTACTCTTAACCTCTTATGTGCCCAAGTTACAACAGGATTTAAGAGCATTGCAAAAATCCATGCAACAATAAATGGTGCAAATAGTCTAAGAATATGCAAGCGAATGATGATATACAAAAGGAGTAACATCCCTAAAAAAAAGATTATTTTTTTACCTGTTTTTTTATACCAAATCTCAATTTGATCTTCTAGCATGAATATCCCTCACTTTTTAACTATACATTGATTAATATTAGGTGTTTTTATATCTCATATATCTATATATTACACCCATTTTTATCTCTTCTATACTTCTAAATAGTATACTGCTAAATTATGTATGTATCATAAACAAAAAAAGAACTACCTAATTTATTTAAGTAGTTCTCTTTCCCTAAATTGCACTCTGTTTTTACACCATATTCAAACTAAAAAATCATTTACACACTTTAAAGATTTTCAGTATCACTTAATCTCTTATGCATTTTCTTAATATGCTTTTTAGAGCTTAAGTTCAATAGTTTTTGGATTTAATGAATAAAGTATTTTTTCTATCGAAAATGTATTTCATATACTATTGTATATATTTTTTTTTAATCATTCAATAGCTTTTTTCCAATTCATGTAAATTTCTATGTTGATTTTTTATTTTTTTTGGAAAGAATCACATTCTGTCTCTGTATAGACGTCTACTCTTTCTGAACACCCTACTTGAATATGATCTAACTTACAGTGATCATCTCGATAATAAACACAAGTGTCTACACGACATAAAATAGCCTCTACTGTTTCTCTATTATCTGTATATTGAGCTAAGTTACTATAGTTTGCACTGTCTAAGAAAGTTCCACAACAAGTTTGCGAACTCTCTTGTGCACCTTTTCCGCCCACTTGAATGACGCGTGCATTACAACTTTTATCTTGGTTATATGAACATGATACGACATTACAACTAATACTAGGCATTTTCTTTCCTCCTGTTAACTAAAATATCTATCTAGTAATCCTTTAAATGCACAACCGTGTCTTGCTTCATCTTTAGACATTTCATGAATCGTATCATGAATAGCATCTAGATTTTCTTGTTTTGCAAGAGTAGCTAACTGTTTTTTCCCTTGGCAAGCACCATATTCTGCATCTACTCTAAGTTGTAAATTTTCTTTTGTAGAAGATCTTACAACTTCACCTAGAAGTTCTGCATACCTAGAGGCATGATCAGCTTCTTCATAAGCAATACGTTTATAAGCTTCTGCTATTTCAGGATAGCCTTCTCTATCTGCCTGTCTTCCCATAGCAATATACATACCAACTTCTGTACATTCACCCAAGAAACCTGCACGAAGTTCTTCGATAATTTCTGGTTTTACCCCTTGTGCAACACCTATTCTGTGTTCATCTGCCCATTGTAATGCTTCTTTTTGCTCTACAAATTTATCTGCTCCTACATTACAAATTGGACATTTTTCTGGAGGGCAATCTCCTTCATGTATATAGCCACATACCGTACAAATATACTTTTTCATTGTTACATCCTTTCTGTATTTGTAATCATATATCCCTAGTATTATTTCTAGTTCACTATATTTTATACAGCTTTTTCCATCCTATAGGCCACCTTCATGATATTTATGCACAAATCCCTCTAAGGCTTTATTCACATACCTTTTGAGTAAAAGTGCAAGAATCAATGAGGCTATTATAAATCCACCTAAAACAACTATATCTAGAATAAATATTTCTCTTTCAATGCCACCTATACTCTCTCTAAGTAAGGAAATGGCATAGGTAAATGGTAAATATGGATTAATATTAATAAAGAACTTCGAAGTAAGCTGAACAGGAAAAGTCCCCCCTGAACCTGCTACCTGCAAAATCATAACAACAATCGCTACCACTTTTCCTACATTTCCAAATATAGAAACCAACGAATAAACAATAAAGGTAAAAGCAACGGAAATATACAGCATACTCAATATAAATAGCCATGGTCTAAGGCAATATATCCTAAGTAAGTATAGATCTCCAAGCGCAATAATCATCCCTTGAACTAATGTCAGTGATAAATAGGTAAGAAGCTTACCAAAATAAACTTCATAACTTTTATATTTACCTTGCACATCAACTGAAATCATCGATACTAGTATAGTAAGACCTACCCAAGATGCTAAGGAACTATAAAATGGTGCCATTTGGGTACCATAGTTACCCATTGGAAAGATAGTCTCCTCTACGATGGTTGTGGAATTGGCTAAAAAGTCACTACGTTGCTTTACGTCTTCTTTAATTAAATTTAAAATATCCTTAAGTTCCTTACTTTGATTTACTTCTTCAACCTTATCTGTTAATAATGTAAGCTTCTCTTCTAAGGTTGGCATAATTTCTTTAACTGCTTCTAATCCTTGTTCTCCTTTTCCTAAAAGATCTTGTGCATTTGCTAATAGGTCCGAAACTTCAGGCAGTGCATCTTGAACTTCTGATAAAACTTGATCACTATCTTCTAGTACTGTATTCAATTGAGTCAATATCCCTTGAATAGCACCTTGAATTTTATCATCAAAATTGTTATAGATATCTGAAGAAATATTTTCAATATCTTTGAGTATAGTCTTTATATCTGTAAATGCTGTTAAATCTGGCTTAGCTCCATTTTCTAATGCTGTACTTATTTGATTTAATACTGTTTCCACTTCACTTAGACTACTTCCCAAATCTTCTAACTGTGCTACCATAGTAGATAATTCTTGTTTATTACTTAACTGATCCATTATCTTTAGTATCTTGGAAAGGGATTGTGTCAAGTCTTTAATGGTTCCTACCTTACTTAGTAAGTCGGATACTATTTCAGGTGCTTTTTCAAGCCCTTCTTCTATTGCTTGTTGTAATCCTTCAACTGCCGCATAAGTCTCACCACTTAATTCACTAACAAGTCCAATATCCTGTTTAATAGTGGGTGCCAGTGTATTAATTCCTTCTTCTGTGCTGTCTACAAAATCTCCAGTTCTTTGTCCTAGTTCTTGCACATCTTTAATTAACTGTTCTAATTGAGGCATAGAGTCTGTTACCTTGCCTAAAAAGGTATCGAAGTCTTCAGCCTCAGTTATAGTTTGATTAAGAAACTCATTAATATCTGTAAATCGTCCCTCTATATTCTTTAAGCCATTTTCTAATTCAACTAGTTTAGGAAGCACTGCATCTTCTATCTGTATCCCCAACTCCTTTGCCTTACCGAGTACAATTTCACTAATAGTGCCTGTAACTTCTTGACTTACAGTTGTCTCAATGCCTGTCGCACCTTTATCTGTAATCTTTGGCGCTATAGCATTAAGCTTTTCATTTACAATGTATTTAATCTGTGCTTTCCTTACATTGTTCGTAATAATAGAAGTTAAATCACTAGAAAACTCTTGTGGAATAATAATGACTGCATAGATTTTTCCTTCTCTTAAATTTTTCATAGCTTCATCTTCATCTAGAAATTGCCATCCCAAAAGCCCATTTGCTTTTAGATTTGCTACAACCTCTTTCCCTATGTTAATCACCTTACCATTCAAAGTATTTCCTTCATCATTATTGACTACTGCAACTTTAATTCTGCTAGTTGCCTCTGAGGCATAAGGATCCCATGAAGCTTTAATATTAATCCATGCATATAAGGAAGGTAATATGCACAGTACAATTATCGTAATCAATACAGCATAATTTGTAAAAATTGTTTTTAGGTCTTTTTTATAAATGCCCCAAGACTGCTTTAACATTTTGCTATCTCCTTTTTGCATACATTTGCATCTTATCTGAGATAGTTTATCCTTTAAATTGCTAATTTATTTTATATACAAAAAACCCCTTAAGTATTTGCATAAGCTATGCCTACTTAAAGGGTTTAAATAATTGTAAAAAAAATACACCATATTGGGGGATATGGTGTAAAAATAGAGTTTTGTAAGGGTTTGCTATTTGGATATAATGTTACTTTATATGTGTTTAGGGGAGTTTCGAGTTTAGGGGAATAAAGTAACATTACTCCTTTATGTAATCGGTATCATTAAGTTGATACACCAATTGTAATCAATTGTCGATTACTGTTCCGTTCGAATATTATAATATCACCCATTGTTGTCGATTTTTCTACCAATTTGTAAATAATTTATTAACAATCTACTTATGTCCTATGATTCTAATAAAAAATATCGCACTTCCTATTCTCATAGGTGCGCGATATTTCTCACTTCTTATATCTTTAACTTATCATCTTTTAACTAATTTTATCTTCAGAGCAGTAATTTGAAATAGTCACTTTTGAAGGCATTCTTACTTCAATACCTTCCGGTATAATGCGCATCTTAACCCTACTTGCATTCATAATTTCTCCGTCAATATTAACCTTACATCCGTTTTTAGCTTCAATTTCTATTTCTTGAGCACGATAAATTTCTACTTCCTTGGCTTCTATATGTTTTCCTTTAAATACACTCGGCAATACTTTCATAATTTTTCTAATCCTTAATTCTCTTACTAAACAAACATCTGCCAGTGCATCATTCACCTTTGCTGTAGGTACCATTGGAATACCTCCACCATAAAAAGAACCATTAGCTACTGCTAAAAGTAAAATCTCCTCATCACAAGTGACCTTACCATCTATTGTTACTTTCGCATAGGTTCCCCTTGAACCCAAAAGGGTTTTAAATAAACTAATAACATAGGCCATACTACTTTTTATGAATTTAAGTTTTTTATATTGAGTGGCATTATAAACAACCTCAGCATCTAAGCCAACTGATGCAATGTTTAAGAAGTATCTTTCTCCGACCTGAATAATATCGATTTTCTGGTTATTTCCTTCTAATAAATCTAATAACAGTTCTTCAATTGTATATCTTCCATAAATGCTTCTAACAAAATCATTACCACTTCCCGTTGGTATAATCGCCAAGCTACTACCACTACCAACCATGCCATTAAGCACTTCATTGACTGTGCCATCTCCACCTACTGCAAAGACGATATAGTCTTCCTTGGTGGTATATCTTCTTACAATGTCCGTTGCTTCACCTTTTGCCCTAGTTAATTCGATGGTATAGGGCATTTTACTTTGAATAACGGACTCAAAGTTTTTTATAATTTCTAAGCCTTTTCCTTTTCCTGCAACAGGATTTACAACAAATAATGCTTTCATAGAATCCCCCGTATCTTAAACCTCCCTCTATTATAGAGCCTACATTTTATGGATGACAAGTATATTATCTCGTAACCTATTCTCCAAATTGTAAAATCAGCTTTTCCAGAGCTCCCGTTAAAATACCCGCTTCCTCCACTGGGATTGCCCAAGAACCTGCTGTCTGCCCACCATCATGATATACCACTTCTGTAAAGCTATACCCCTCTTCCATTTTTCGAATGAGAACACCATATACCATATCTTTTCCTAGTTCTAACTCTCCAAGGTTAACATCTTCCTCTTTTACAGCACGTCCATCATATAAAGTAATTTTCCCATTATAAGATGCAGCAAATGCTACAAAAAGCCCATTTTCTAAGTCTTCTTCTAGATAACGCTCTACTTTAGCCAAAATATAACTAATTCCTCTATCGCACTCAAAGCTCTCATATCGGTTTCTATAATGTTTATCATCATCTTCATCATAATACATCAGCTCCATAGCTGCTGCTTCACTATCCAGTAAACGAATTAAACCATCAAAGTCATACTCTTCATCAAAAATCATTTCATTATTATCATTTCTTCTATTTTCCATATTTACTATCCTCTGTACTTTATATTATTTTTCTTGAGATATTATTCATTGAAATAAGACGAAAAAAGCACTAATTCTAATACTTATGTATCAAAATCAGTGCTTCTTTTATGATGCGGGAAAAGGGACTTGAACCCTCACGATCATACAATCACTAGATCCTTAGTCTAGCCTGTCTGCCAATTCCAGCATTCCCGCATATTCATTTTTTCCTTTTGTTTTTAG
This sequence comes from Cellulosilyticum sp., assembly GCA_015058045.1. Classification (GTDB taxonomy): domain Bacteria; phylum Bacillota; class Clostridia; order Lachnospirales; family Cellulosilyticaceae; genus Cellulosilyticum. The sequence goes on along the minus strand of SVDC01000005.1, from coordinate 67,571 downwards.
GACATTTATTATTATATCCAATACACTGCCCTATGTCAACTACTATTATCTTAAATTATTTTTCTATAATCTATTTAATAACTTCAAGATACCAATACCACTACTTCTTATCTATCTATTTATCTTCTCATTATAGCATAACAGACAATATGTCAATAAACAAACAAAAGACCTTGCAACTTTTACTACAAGGTCTTTATCAGATGCGGGAAAAGGGACTTGAACCCTCACGATCATACAATCACTAGATCCTTAGTCTAGCCTGTCTGCCAATTCCAGCATTCCCGCATATTTATTTGTTCCTCTTGTTTTCTTAAGGACATGTATTATTATATCTAAGGGACTTGCATATGTCAACTACTTTTCAACTTTTTCTTTCATATCTTTACAGATTCTCCTTATAAAAGTCTTTTTAGTATTTAGTTTATTTAACTCTATGGGCATGTCCATTACTTACCAAACCATCTTTCTATTTTTTCTTCTTTATTTATTCTTCTCATTAAAATATTATGCTAGAATAAAACTAATCAGGATAAATTATGTTGTCCTAAGTTATCTTTACTGGAGGTGTATAAATGAAAAATTTTTGGAAAGATAATCCATATTTCAAGATTTCATTATATGCTATTTTTGTTGTTGTAGTTAGTATTCTGTTCTATCGGGTTTCTTCCAATACAGATAATATTGCACCTTCAATTATGGCTTTTTTAGGTGGAATCATCAAAATCATTCTACCAATTCTTTATGGTTTTCTCATCGCTTATCTTTTTAACCCAATCATGATGTTCTTTGAAGGTTATTTTATAAAGTGGTTTAAACCTAAAACAAATAGACAAAAGAAAAGTATCCGCTCTTTATCAATTATTGCTGTATATTTATGTATTCTCGGAACAGTTATTATCATGATTCGTTATCTGGTACCTCAAATATCAGAAAATATCAAAGAACTTTTAATTGTCTTACCTGATTCAGCTCAAACATTAAGTGATAAGATTTCAGGTCTAGAACAAACTATTAACAGTAATTTAGCTGGACTACCGTATCAATTAGATACATCTAAACTATTTGATATGATTGATCCACAAAAAATCTTTAATCCAGAGATATTTAATAATTTACTATCTGGAATTATGGATAGTGCACTTAGCATTACTTCTTCTTTATATAATTGGATTATGGCCTTAGTTATCGCTTTCTATATGCTAACTCAAAAAGAAGATTTCAGCCGCGGTACCAAACGATTAATCTATGCTATTTTAAATAAAAATCATGCTGAAAAAGTTGTCGCTATATGTGCAGAAGGACATTCTACTTTTATTCAATTCTTTGTAGGTAAATTTATTGACTCAACAATTATTGGGATTATCTGTTTTATTGGTTTGTCCATCCTTAAAAATCCTTATGCACTACTACTTTCTTTAATCGTTGGTGTATTTAACATGATTCCATATTTTGGTCCAATATTAGGTGCTATTCCAGCTGTAATCATCACCTTATTTACTGGTTTCATGCCAGCTGTATTTGTAGGTATATTCATTTTTATTCTTCAACAATTTGATGGATTAGTGCTTGGCCCTAAGATTTTAGGAGACTCAATTGGACTTAGTCCATTTTGGATTATCTCTGGTATTTTAGTGGGTGGTGCTTTATGGGGACCATTAGGTATGTTCTTCGCATCTCCTATCATTGCGGTTATACTTAATAATATTAACCGTTGGATTAATAAGCGTCTTGAGGCTCGCAGTATATCTGATACGTTTATTGAAACCCCTCATCCTTATACTACCAATAATGACATTATGTCTACTAAAAAAAAGAAAAATAAATAATCAATCAACAAAAAATGGTCTTTATAAGCACATTGCCTATAAAGACCATTTTTCATACGATTCTATAACTTTCTTAACACCTCAATGCTATGAATACTTATAGTTTCATCTATAGCATATTATTAATTTTTTGTTCTAATACAGTCTTTGGTACTGCACCAACTACTTGGTCTACTACTTGACCATCTTTAATTAAGATGATTGTTGGGATACTCATAACATTGTATTTAGCAGCAACTGCTCTATTTTCATCTGTATTCACTTTACCGATTTTTACCTTACCATCATAATCTCCTGCTAATTCATCAATAACTGGAGACATCATTTTACATGGTCCACACCAATCTGCATAAAAGTCAACTACTACTGGAATAGATGATTTTAATGCTTCCTCTTCAAAGTTATTATCTGTAAATTTAAATGCCATATTTGCATCCTCCTTATTCTTTACATTAGATTAATAATTTTGTTTATCAGTAAACATTGTTAATCTATGGTAAGTTTATTATAACTTGACCATTATTGCAATACACTCTATCTTATTTAGTATCTCTCCCCAACATCTTTCTATTCATGCACTACCTCTACTCTACTCCTCAATTTACTTCATTTTACCCCCTTATATTTTTTGTAATGATTAACTCATTAAATTTATTTTCTTAATCCCAAAATACTCTATTTAAATATATTTGAAAAAATCCCCTTATATACACTTTAATAAGAAAAAAGTTGATAAAACTTATTTAGACTATAAGTTTTATCAACTTTTTCTCACATCTTATTCTTTATACTTTTGGATTAACTGCTTCTAAACGATTAATTGTAAATCCCATTTCTGAGAATTTCTTTTCATATTCTGTCATAATATTATCTTCCATCCCACTATTGTGTAGGTCTAAAGTAACATTTTTCATTTGCCAGTGACAAAGTGATAATTCTTCAATTGAAGATGCAAATAAGCCTTTATTATCTGTTTTAAAGTGAATTTCTCCACCTTTAGCTAAAACATGGGCATATTTTTCTAAGAAACTTCTGTAAGTTAAACGACGATTTGCATGTCTTTTCTTTGGCCATGGATCAGAGAAGTTTAAGTAAATACGACCTACTTCACCTTCTTCAAAAATCTCTTTACAGTTATTTACATCAAAGAATAAAAATCTAAGATTACTTGGTACTTCCTCAGCTGCATTAGCTTTTTTACAAGCTTTGTACACTACAGTTTCGGCACGTTCTACTGCAATATAGTTAATCTCTGGATTTCTTCTAGCAAGCTCTGTGATAAATCCACCTTTACCACATCCAAACTCTACATGAATTGGATTATTGTTTCCAAAACACTCATGCCATTTCCCTTTAAATTGTTCTGGTTGTAAAACAACTTTGTCGTCATTTGCTAAATATCCAGCTGCTCTATTATCTCTTCTTAAACGCATCAATATCCCTCTCTATCTTTAGTCGTGATTTATCTTTAATATAAGCTATTTTCGTATTTCTATCTTTACCATTATAAATGGAGATGCGTTTTAGTGCAATAAAAAGCCTGAGTTTCCAATCCTTCTCATAAAACAAGACATAGAAAAACTTTACTATATTTCAACTAAGCAATTTCCCAGCCATTTATTTTCTCTCGAATATAAACATAATCATAGTATAAACCTTTCTCCTGCATAAGTTGCTGATGCCTACCTTTCTCTTTAATCCTACCTTCAGCAATAACTATGATTTGATCTGCTGCATAAATTGTATTTAATCGATGTGCAATAACAATTAATGTTTTGCCTTTAATAAGTTCTGTGATAGCTTCTTGAATGTATCTTTCATTATCTGTATCCACACTGGCAGTTGCTTCATCTAAAATAATAATAGGTGCATCTTTTAAAATACAACGTGCTATGGATATTCTTTGTTTTTCTCCTCCTGATAATGTTGCACCTCCTTCACCTATTACGGTATCAAACCCATTAGGTAATGCCATAATAAAATCATAACATCTAGCCTTTTTAGCTGCTGCATAAACTTCTTCTCTTGTGGCATTAGGTTTACCCATACTAATATTTTCATAAATCGTATCTTTAAACAGATAAACTCTCTGAAATACCATACTAATATAATTCATAAGCTCTGAAAGCGGAATATCCCTTATATCCTTACCTCTTATCTTAATACTACCTACTTTAATATCCCAAAATCTAGCAAGTAAATTGGCTATAGTCGATTTGCCTCCACCTGATGGCCCAACTAATGCAACCATCGTATTTTTTTGTACTTCAAAACTTACATTTTTGATAACATCTTGCTTGTCATATGCAAATGTTACATCCTCAAAAGCAATTTCTGCTTTTTCATTAATTTCATATGGAATATGTAATGTCCCATTATCTTTCAGTTCTATTTCATCAAATAATGTTTCAATACGGTCTAAACAACTATTCATAACTGTAAGTCTACTTGCCTGACCATATAATGCTTTTAATGGTCCGTATAACTCAAATACAAAAAGTAACATACCTAAAAGATAAGGTACTGAAAGCTCACCTATTTGTTGTAAATAAATAGATAGGCCCAGAATAGCTGTCATCCCTACTGCATATAAAATATTTAGCACATAATTCCATTTTTCTACTCCTACCTCAAACTCTAATGCCTTATCCTTAGTCTTTATAAAGTTAGTGGTAAGCTCTTTTGACTTTTCTCCTAAAAGATTGTAACTTTTAATTATGCTAATTCCTTCAACATAAGAAAGTACTGCATCTGTTAATTTTTCATTCTGTTCCTGTTTTGCATCGGATTCTATTAACATGAGTTTCTTCATTTTTCCTCCCATATAAACAACCAGAAGGCTTGTTATTGCAAAACAAATGCCCAGTCGTATGTCACAAGTACAAACAAATACCGTCATAATAATAGCCGTAAATAAATAGCTCATCATATTAGCTATTGTACTCATTGCAATTTCTTCAATAAAAATCATATCACTGCTTAACACAGAACTAATCTTACCAATATTTCCTGATGTAAAATACCCCATTGGTAGCCTTCGTAAATGTTCTCCTAGTATCAACCTCTTTTCTGCAAACATCATATATCCTGCTGCACTTTGTAGTCTATCACTTCCATATTGCATGATTGCTTCTAGTAAAACAAAGACTACTCCCATCACTCCAATCATCAAACAATCTGATGCTTCTAAAGTATTAGTGTAAAACTTAGATAACATAACAAATGCTAAACCAATAGGCATCTTTGATAACATGGCTTTAAAAAAAGCAAATACGAAAGCAATTTGAATACGTTTTTTATACTGACCAGATAACTTAAGAATACGATTAATTAATTTCAACACGGATTTCTTCCTCCTCTCTATTGTTAACTTGCCACCCTCTACTCTCCATAGAAGCATTCCATAGTCTCTGATAATCCTTAGAGGTTTTTATTAGGTTCTCATGACTACCTCTAGCAACAATCTTTCCTTTTGCCATTACACAAATTTGATCTGCATTTTTTATAGAACCTAAACGGTGCGCAATAACCAGTAATGTCTTTCCTTTTACGACTTCTGCAATTGCTGTTTCCATTTTTTCTTCATTTTCCGGGTCTGTATAAGCTGTTGCTTCATCTAGCACAATGATAGAAGCATTTTTTAAAATAGCCCTTGCTAAAGCTATTCTTTGACGTTGCCCACCTGAAAGCTGATTACCACTATCCCCTGCTAAAGTATGAATTCCCTTCGGTAATTGATTAATAAATTCCATGCACTGTGCTTTTCTAGCTGCCTCTATCACTTCTTTATCAGATGCCTCTAAATTTCCAATTCTAATATTCTCCAAAATAGATATATTAAATAAATATTGTTCCTGCGAAACATAGGCAATCTCTTTGTTTAAAGCCTCTAGACTCATTTGTGTAATTTCTTGTCCCCCTATACTAATAATTCCCTTATTAGCATCATAGTAATGAACTAACAGTTTAGCCAGAGTACTCTTACCCGAACCAGATTCACCAACTAATGCTGTTTTTTCTCCTTCTTTAATAGTTAGGCTCACATCATCAATAACTTGCTCTTCATTATAGCCAAAACTTACATGTTCAAAGGTGATGGTATGATCCTTTCCCCTAAATGGCTTTTCATTTTGTTTAACTGGCTCAGCATCTAATAACTTTTCCAACGTCTCTATTTTATAATTAAGCTGAGGCAACGAAGGTACAAAGTTTAATGTTTTTAACAACGGACCTCCTATACTCATAGATAAGCATAATACTAGTACCAAATCTGGTAATGTGGCATAACCTTTTAATACAGACCATGAACCTAATGGTAATGTTAATATAATAGTAGCTGGTAATATACTGTTATAGATTGCCATCCATGGCCAGCACGCTTTATACCAATCTAAAGTAAAATCTCTATATCCTGTAATGGCTTTGTGATAACGTTCATAAGACTCTCCATCTTTGTTGAAAACTTTCACAACCTCCATTCCATTGATATATTCAATAATGGTATCATTCATCACTTGACCTGCACGATAATAACTCACCATATCTTTATTACCAATCCACATCATCATCCCCATAGCAAACATACCTAATGGTAAAGAAGCAAGTGATATTAATGCTAATTTCCAATCCACAAAAAATAGGGCAATATAAATAATAATCGCCGTTATACAATTTCCAAATCCTTCTGGAATAGCATGTGCTAATAGTACCTCAATATTATCTATATCATCTACAAAGATTCTTTTTGCACTTCCTATTCCTTTTTCCATAATAATTCCTAGTGGTAATTTTTCCATACGTCCCTGTAATGAAACCCTAAGGCGCATTAAAATATTAAATGCTGCCTTATGCGATAGCCCTAGTCCTTTTACATACAATACCCCATGTAAAACTAAACAAATTAATATACCTACTATTCTTAAAGTAATATACTCTAATGTCATCCCTTTACCCATAATAATAGGTGCAATAATTTGATAAACAAAAAAGAACGGCACGACATTAACTAATACAGCAAATAAAATGACTACACTGGCTAGAATTGTTGTCTTCTTGTATGGTCCTGCATACTTAAATATTCTTTCAAACATTTCCTTATAACCCCTTTCCCTTCCTAATTCAATCTCACCGCTTTTTCTTTTAGTTTATAAAAACAAACTAAAATAGCAGATGATAGTTAGCCTCTTCTAACCTTCATCTGCTATTTTAATTATTTCTATTTTTAATCACTACCAAAAAAAGTTTTTCATTAACAGTTTTGTTTTTTAATTTTTAATAATATTCACTGGGTAATACTCCATATTTTTTCTTAAATGAGGCAGAAAAATGACTCATATTACTATATCCTGATAGCATAGCTGCCTGCGTTACGTTAACCCTTTTCTCCGCTAAAAGCTGTGCTGCATATTCTAATCGTTTATGAATGACATACGTATGAATAGGCATATCATAGATAGCTGCAAAAAGCTTAGTTAATTTAGAGCGACTCATCTGCACCTCTTTAGCTAATGCCTCACAATTTGGTGTGTGAATGAGTTCTTTATCAATGATTTCTCGTACTCTCTCAATAGATTCTCTATCTGTACGTCCGATATAATAGGCTTCTTTTGACCTCCCTATCTCTAACTCTGAAAAATAAATTGCCAATAACTCTAGTATTTTTCCCTCTAAATATAAACTTCTTATTCCTTCATTATACTGTTTCCCCTTATCCATATCCGCTAAAATACTATACATAGGTGCAGATATCGTTAATTTAGAGATGTCCTTTAAAATCTTCTCTTCTAAATCTTGATTATTTAAAGTTTGTACAATTTCTTTAAAATAAGCTATTGGAATATGTAAGCTTTTAAATAGAAATTCATAACCTCCTAGATAACAGGTAGACGACGACTGAAAGCGATTTCTATATATACATGTTTCCCCCTTTTGTATCTCGATACACTTTCTTTGATCCTCTATATTCCATTGTAATCCTTTATTTATAAAGAATATAATTTGCACTTCATCTTCTACTTCTAACCCTTTTTTTTGCACATCTACATCCACACTATACTTCATCTGCCAATCATATAACATCATTCCCTTATTGGTTGTTTGTACATCTATTTCAAATTTTTCAACTTGAGAAGATTGAATCATTTGTATAGAGTCTTGATAATAAACCATATTATTAATCATATAAACAACTTGCCCCTTGTTCAAATATACCACTCCCTTCTCATCTCATTCCCTCATACTTTACCTTACACCCTTCAGATTAGCTTTTGCTAACCCAATTATACCACCACTATTTAAATATTCAAACTATTATGTTTCATACATTCATCCTTAACTAACAAAATGTGCTACGATTATTATTCATAGCACATTTTGTTAGTTTTGTACTTTATAGAACTTCTACAAATCCTTTAGCAAACTCCATAAGTGGCTCAGCACTTTCTTCACCATATCTTTCAATAATTTTTACCATGGCACTTCCTACAATAATACCATCAGCAAAATCTTTAACCTCTGCTGCTTGATCAGGATTTGAAATTCCAAAACCTAATGCTGTTGGAATCTGGGTATACTTTTTAATTTCTGAAAACATTTCTACTAAATTGGTTTGAATACTTTCTCTGGTTCCTGTAACGCCAAGAGAAGAAACACAATATAAAAATCCAGATGCCTTCTCACAAATTTCTTTAGTACGTTCTTTAGAAGTAGGTGCCACCAATGCAATAAAATCTACCCCATTTTCTCTTGCATACCTATCAAATTCTTCTTTTTCTTCAATAGGTACATCGGGCACTATCACTCCATCCACACCTACTTCTTTACATTTTTCAAAAAAACACTGAATGCCATAGTAATGAATGGTATTGGCATACATTAAATAAACAAGTGGAATCTGTGTATTTTTTCGAACACGTTGAATCATTTCAAATATCTTATGAATATGGATACCATTTGCCATAGCTCTTAGATTAGCTTCTTGAATAATAGGTCCATCTGCTACTGGATCTGAAAAAGGTACTCCTAGTTCAATAATGGTACTTCCTGCTTTTTCTAAAGCATAGATAAATTCTTCTGTTGCTTGAATATGTGGGTCACCAGCTGTAATAAAAGGAATGAATGCCTTATGTCCCTCTGTTTTTACTTTATCAAATGCTAACTTTATATTACTCATGAAGATTTACCCCCTTATATCTTGCAATCGCTGCTACGTCTTTATCTCCTCTACCTGAAAGGTTGACTACAATCACTTGATCTTGTTCCATCTTTCCTGCTATTTTCATGGCATAAGCAACTGCATGTGCACTCTCAATAGCTGGAATAATCCCCTCTGTCCTAGATAAATACTCAAAGGCAACTACTGCTTCTTCATCTGTAATTGGTACATACTCTGCTCTTTTTGTATCATGTAAATAAGCATGCTCTGGTCCAATACCAGGATAATCTAACCCTGCTGAAATAGAGTATACCGGCGCAATACTTCCATCATCACTTTGTAAAAAGTAAGATTTCATACCATGGAAAATCCCTTCTTTTCCTGCTGCAATGGTTGCTGCATTTTGCGGTGTATCTACGCCAAGACCAGCTGCTTCTACACCTACTAATTTAACTTCTGTATCAGGAATAAAATCATAAAATGCACCCATTGCATTACTTCCCCCTCCCACACATGCCATAACTATGTCAGGAAGTTTACCTTCTTTTTCCAGAATTTGCACTTTAATTTCTTTACCAATCACCCTCTGAAAATCTCTTACCATTTCTGGATAAGGATGTGGACCCATAACAGAGCCAATACAATAAAAAGTATTTTCTACTGTCCTAGTCCAGTCTTGGAGTGCTGCATTAACTGCATCCTTTAATGTTCTAGTACCTGTCTTAACTGCATGAACTTTAGCTCCAAGAAGCTCCATACGATAAACATTAAGTGCCTGCCTAATGGTATCTTCTTCCCCCATATAAACCTCACACTCCATTCCCATTAAAGCTGCTGCTGTCGCTGTTGCTACCCCATGTTGCCCAGCTCCTGTTTCAGCAATAATGCGTGTCTTTCCCATGCGTTTTGCTAGTAAAAGTTGGCCTAAAACATTATTAATCTTATGAGACCCTGTATGGTTGAGATCTTCACGTTTTAAGTAAATCTTTGCTCCGCCTAAATCTTTTGTCATTTTTTCTGCATAGTAAAGTAGCGAAGGTCTACCTGTATACTCTTTAAACAGCTCTTTTAATTCCTCTTGGAAATCTGAATCATTTTTATAAAACGCATATGCCTTTTCTAATTCAACTACTGCATTCATTAATGTTTCTGGAATATACTGCCCACCGTGAATGCCAAATCTCCCTTTTTGATTCATTCTTTTCACCTCATCTATTTTCTCATTTATTTTATATGTTAAATTATGTTCTATCTTTTATCATCTGCTCTTACTCTCTCAACTAGTTGTCTTATTTTCTCTTCATCTTTAACTCCATCTGTTTCCACTTTACTACTTACATCAATGGCATAAGGGTGATGTGATAACGCTTCGTCTATATTTTCTATTCCAATACCTCCTGCTAAAAAATATGGCCTTTGAATCTGATCGACTAAACGCCAATCAAAACTTCTTCCTAAGCCACCATAAGCTTCTGGACTATAGGCATCTAACAATATATCATCTAAAAGCGGACTTTCAATAAGTGCTCTTTGTTCTTCTAAGCTCTTGGCATCTTTTATTCTGAATGCTTTTATTATGGATAAATGGCTTGCTTTTTTTAGTTCTTTGATATATACTAAATCTCCGTCTCCATGAAGCTGGACGGTATCTATAATGCCTTGCTGCTCACATTGAAGGATTTTTTCTATGTGCTCGTTTACAAATACCCCAACTGTTTTTATAGAAGGATGAAGCAATGCTTTAAGCTGCTTGGCATTTTCTATGCTAATTTGCCTTTTACTTGGTGCAAATACAAAACCAATATAATCTGGGCGAATTTTATTCACAATTTTAATATCTTCTACCCTTTTTAATCCACAGATTTTTATTTTAGTCCCCACTTTATCCCCCCTTTTATTTTTGTCTAACTAATTTATTAACCCTCTGTATTACTTTAGGCATTGATTAATTCTTGTAGCTTATCCTTAGGATTTTGAGCTTTAACGACACTCTCTCCAATAAGAACTGCATTAATCTCTAAAGCTTTTAATCTTTTTATATCTTCCACCGTATGAATTCCACTTTCTGCTACAAATACTTTCTCTTTAGGAATAAGCTTTCTTAATCTTTCCGAGATTTCTAAGCTCACTTCAAAGGTTTGTAAGTTTCGATTATTAACCCCTATAATCTCCGCTCCTGCCTCTAATGCGATTTTTACTTCTTGTTCATTATGCGTTTCCACTAATACATCTAACTCTAGCTGATTTGCTAAATCAAGATATACTTTAAGCTCTCTGGGAGATAATGCAGCCACAATCAGTAAAATGGCATCTGCCCCAATTGCCTTTGCTTCATAAATTTGAAAAGGATCTATAATAAAATCCTTTCTCAGCACTGGTAAACAAACTTCTCCTTTAATTTCCGTCAAATACTGATTACAGCCTTGAAAATACGTTGGTTCTGTAAGTACAGATAATGCTGCTGCCTGACCTTTTTCATAGGACTTTGCAATTTCTAAATGATTAAATGCTTTACAGATTAACCCCTTAGAAGGAGAGGCTTTTTTTACCTCCGCAATAACATTCAGTGGTTTATCCTGTTTTTTTAACGCCTCTTTAAAAGAAAGATGTCTTATATTTAAAGCGCTTATTTGCTTTTCTAAGGTACTAATTGTTATTGTCTCCTTCAAATCCGCTATAGCTTTCTTCCGATTTGCAAGAATTTCATTTAATATCATCTTTTCTCACCCCTACCGTTTTCATAATAACTATTTTTCCTCCTTATTTTCTTCTAGCGTTTTTCTCTTCTTTTATGTGCTTTCTTATATCTCTTCTTATATATGTTTCTCCTTCTGATTCTTTATCTAACTCTAAGCAGATACTTGAGTCGCTATTATAAATTCTTGCATCTTGGCTAGTGCCTTACCACTATCAATCATCTCTGCTGCTATCTGCACACATTCTCCTAAACGTTTATGCTCTGATGCAATATAGAGGGCAACTGCGCTATTAATGAGGACCATATCTCTTTTAGCGCCTTTTTCCCCTTTTAAGATAGATAGTGTAATGCCTTTATTCTCTTCAGCTAAACCTCCCTTAATATCTTCTGGTTTTGCTAGGGTAAGCCCAAGCTTTTCTGGATGAATCGTATAGCTTATCATTCTACCTTCTCTTACTTCACAAACATTGGTTTCTCCACAAATAGATACTTCATCTACACCATCAGCGCCATGAACTACCATAGCTCTTTTTACACCTAGATTATTTAATACATGGGCCATAGATTCCACTAGCTCATTGGAATAAACACCCATGACTTGAAGATTAGCATATGCAGGATTTGCAAGAGGTCCTAGGATATTAAAGATGGTACGAACACCTAATTCTTTTCTTGGCCCTGCTACATGTTTCATGGCACTATGGTAAACCGGTGCAAACATAAAACACATCCCTGTTTTCTCTAATACTTTTTCATTTTGTTCCTTGGTTAAGTCTAATTTAACCCCTAATGCTTCTAGCACATCAGCACTACCACATTTACTAGATACACTTCTATTTCCATGTTTTGCAATTGAAACACCTGCTGCTGCAACCACAAACGAGGAAACTGTAGATACATTAAAAGTATTGGTACAATCTCCTCCTGTTCCTACAATATCCATGAGGTCCCCCTTGCCCATTAGCTGCAAACACTTTTCTCTCATACCTTTTGCACAGCCTGTAATTTCCTCAATGGTTTCTCCTTTCATGCGTAATGCCGTTAAGTAGCTTCCTATTTGAGCTGGTGTTGCCTTACCACTCATAATCGCATCCATAGCCTCAGTTGCTTCCTTAGTTGTTAAATTATTCCCTTCAATTACTTTTTTGATATAGTCATTGATCATCATAAAGACACCTCCAAAAAGTTTTTAATCATTCTTTTTCCTTCTATGGTTAAAATAGACTCTGGATGAAACTGAACACCAAAAGTAGGTTCTGTTTTGTGTTTAAATGCCATGATTTCTCCTGCCTCATCTTCCCCTGTAATAACTAATGTTTCTGGCAAGGTTTCCTTCTCCACAATCAGGGAGTGATATCTTCCTGCTACTACACGTTTCGGTAAATCTTTAAAAATCAAGCACTCTGGATTCAATGTAATTTCACTGGTTTTACCATGCAAAATATGATGTGCTCTAACAACCTTTCCCCCAAAGGCTTCGCCTATAGATTGGTGACCTAAACATACCCCTAAGATCGGTATCTTACCTGTAAAATGTCGAATAGCCTCTATGGAAATCCCTGCATCTTTTGGGTATTTAGGTCCCGGCGAAATAATAAGATGTGAAGGATTAAGCCTTTCTATTTCCTGTATAGTAATCTCATCATTTCTAAACACCTTAACATCCGGATTAAAATGTCCTATATACTGATAGAGATTATAGGTAAAACTATCATAGTTATCTATTATTAATATCATAGAATCTCCCTCACTTTTTCTATAGAGTCAAATAGTGCTGCTGCCTTATTCATACATTCTTGATACTCTAACTCTGGATTAGAATCTAATACAATACCTGCACCAGCTTGCACGTAGGCTATACCATCCTTTTTCACTATCGTTCTAATTGCAATACAAGTATCTAGATTTCCATCATATCCGATATACCCTATTGCTCCACCATAAATTCCTCTTCTTTCCTCTTCTAATTCTTCAATAATCTCCATAGCTCTCACTTTAGGTGCCCCAGACAAAGTTCCTGCTGGTAAAACAGAACGTATGGCATCTACACTATTAAGCCCATTCTTTAACTGACCTCTTACGGCGCTTGTAATATGTGTTACATGAGAAAACCTTTGAAGCATCTTATATTCTGTTACTTCTACGGAATCAATCTCACTCATTTTACCAATATCATTTCTTGCTAAATCTACTAACATATTGTGTTCTGCCAATTCTTTAGGATTATTTAGAAGTTCCTCATCTAATCTTCTATCTTCTTCCTCAGTTTTGCCTCTAGGATGTGTTCCTGCAATTGGCATAGTTGTAATCATTCTATCTTGCACCTTTACTAAAGTCTCTGGTGAAGCGCCAGCTAGTTGTAAATCATCAAACTGCATTAAATACATATAGGGTGATGGATTAATCGTACGTAGCACACGATATACATCAAATAGATTACTTGAAAGCCTAGCTTTAAAAACTTGGGATAGTACTACTTGAAAAATATCACCGTTTGCAATATATTGTTTTGCCTGTTCCACCTTAGCCATAAAAGCTTCTTTACTGGTATTACTTTCAAATTGAACCTTCTCCTCAAATTTTACCGTGCGGCGTTTAGTCGGCTTACTCACGAATTCCGTTAATTCCTTTAAATGTACCCTAGCTTCATCATAAACTTCTTCGATCCCCTCTACTCCTCCATCTATATTGGTAATAAGCACAATCTTCTGTTTCAAGTGGTCAAAGGCAATAATATCATTGAAAAACATAAGTTTAATATCTGCTGTACCTAACTCATCTTTATTGATGGTTGGAATCTTCTCTACATAACGGATCATATCATAACCAAAATATCCTACCGCTCCCCCTGTAAGTGGTGGCAAATCTTTTAATTTAGGTGCTTTATAACCAGACATGAGTTCCTTAAGTATCTCCATAGGATTACCCTCTAATCTCTTAACTTCTTCTCTTGTTGAAAAAAAGCTTTTGCCCTCTTTAACATAAAAACAAGCTGATGGATTCGCCCCAATAAAGGTATAACGTGCTAGCTTTTCTCCCCCTTCTATACTTTCTAATAAAAAGTAGCGATCATACGCCTCTTTGATTCTACTTAAAACTGCAATAGGTGTCTGAAAATCCATATACATCTCTACACAGATTGGAATTTTATTATAGATTTTAGCTAACTTCTTAATTTCTTCTAAACTCGGTCTACATTTCATATAATCCACCCTCCATTTTCCCCTTTAAAATATTTTAACGTCAAAAAACGCTCATCCTTAGCTATAATTAGCCAAGGATGAGCGTTAAGCCCACGGTACCACCTTGATTCATATGAAACATTATTCATATGCACTTTACGCAGAATGCCATCACATTCCTCGCCTTTAACGTAGGCGTATCGTCATAAAATACTCAAAGTACTTAGATTTTCATTAAAAATCCTTTTCTCTTTTCATTATGCCCTCAGGAGTCCATTTGTCTAATTCGTTTACTACTAGGTTCTCAGCATCCCTAGCTCTCTGGAAGTGCGTTATTAGTTTTATCTCTCCCTCTTAGGTTTAAAAGGTTTTATTAAGTTATATTTAATATATACCACTCAATATACTTTTGCAACACTTATTATTTAAATTTTCAAAATTATTTTTATATTATTATATGCACCTATACATGTAATTTTTTCACAAAGACTCCTAAAAAAATACAATCCCACTCTAATCTTAGCTTGTGAGGCTTTGCTAATTTTTTTATACTATAATCTTGTTTTGATTACATATACTAAGATTACAAAGGAAGTTACGAAACGTTCTTTCTTCCTTTCCAATCAAGTAATCTGCTTGCCACCAGATTTTCACTTGATATTGTTGTCATAATTCTCCTTCACCTATTTTCTTATATAGGCTCTTAATGATTTTTGTCTTGAATCATTAAGAGCCATTAATAGTATTGCTCCAAAAAACTATTTTTATGTGAAAAACGGAAGCGCTTAAGCACTTCCGTTTTTTACTATTTTTTTAAATTTTCTTGTCTACGTCTTTCTGCTATATCTTGTATTCTTCTATCTATTTCTTTAATATAATCTATTTCATTTTGAACAGACTCTTGCTGTTCTAGAGTAATCTTTTCTGCTGCCTCTGAATCGTTTACATCTTCTTGCATGTTACTATTTAAATGACTCTTGATAAAAGCAAGTGCCTTTTTAGGCGAGGTATCTATTTCTTCCTCCTGAATGAATTCTTTAAGATCATCTTCTACGTTTATCACTGGCTCAAACTGTTCTCTTTCATCTGTATCTTGCCTTTGCTTAGAAACATAATTTTTTTCCAATGTCTGCTCGACTTTTGATTTATCAGTAGCCCTATATTCTTCTGGTGACTGTCTAATATTTTGGACTTGCTTTTCAATATCTAAAATCTTTTCCTTAATTTCTTTATCATCTTTCAACTTAGCAATAATACGTTTTAATTCTTCTGATGTCTTTTCAATTATTTCTGTTGTATGAACTAACTGTTCTTCATCATCTCTTACTACTGTAGCTGTTGCTGGATTACTTGCATAAGGTATACCTGATTTTACGCCCTTCTGAATTGCAGGCTCTTTTTCTGTTTCATTCAACTTTTCTGCAATTTTTATAAGCTCTGCATCTTCATTCTCTATGCTTTCTGTAGCAAGTTTTGCTTCAAATTCATTTTTTAATATAGGTACTTTGGTAAAATCACTTTCTTCCAATGTCTCACCTTGACCATAGGTATTGTTATTATTTACTGGTATATTGCTTACTTGTGTCATTTCAGCTTGTTGGACTGCCGTACTTTCCATCATGCTGTTATTATTTTGTTGAGCTCCTTGATTACTTCCACTTCCTTGTGACCAATTCATTCCTTGATTTGGCATGGTATTCGTTGTATTTTGTTGAGCTCCTTGATTACTTTCACTTCCTTGAGACCAATTCATTCCTTGATTTGGCATGGTATTCGTTGTATTTTGCTGAGCTCCTTGATTACTTCCATTTCCTTGAGACCAATTCATTCCTTGATTTGGCATCGTGTTCGTTGTATTTTGCTGAGCTCCTTGATTACTTCCATTTCCTTGTGACCAATTCATTCCTTGATTTGCCATGGTATTACCTGTATTCTGCTGTGTCCCCTGGTTACTTCCACTTCCTTGTGACCAATTTGTTCCTTGATTTGGCATGGTATTACCTGTATTCTGCTGTGTTCCTTGGTTACTTCCACTTCCTTGATTTGATGTATTGGCTGACACTGAGGAATTACTTGAATACCCTTCTTTTAAACTATATGAAGTATTCTTATTATTACTAGATTTAGTGATAGAATGTGTTCCTTCTACTATAGGATCTGGTTTTACAACTTGAGAGCCTATAGATGGCATTCCTTTTATAATGTCATCAATCATAGGAATAATAATGTAGCGATTATTCTTAAATCCCATTGCAATAGTATCTGCACCTCTCATCTGATTTTCAGCTACTATTGCTACTGCATCCAAGTCTTCTAATTTTAAGCCACTTCCTTGTACATTTTTTTCTTCCACAAGCCACTTACTTTCTTTATGTGTACCTAGTTCTCCTAATCTAACCCCTTTATCCTGTGCCTTACTAAAAGCAAAACAAGTGTATTTAACTCCACTCTCTACGCTTTTTAGGTTTTGTACATAACATTTAATAATACCAGGTGAATTTATCGTAACATGACCTGTTACCTTCTTACCATTTACTGCATATGTAGCAAGATTTTCCTGCAAGGTTATTAGTGTATTAACATACATCCTCTTTCCCTCCGTTGTCCATATTAACATTCTATATTATATATATGAGAGGGTTTTTCCACATATGACAGAGAGGTAGTTTATTTATTTTAGATAATCCCTTTTTCCTTTAGTAAACAGTATACAGATTCATAAGCCTCTATCTCTAATTCATTCCAAATTTCAAAGCTTGATATGGCTTGATTAATAAGCATTCCGATACCATGCACAACTTTTAAATTATGAGTCATTGCCCATTTTAAAAGTTTAGTATCATGTGGTGTATAAACGATATCACATACTACTAAATGGGCTGGTGGTACAATCTTTTCATCAATAGGAGATAAATCCTTCTTGCTACTCATACCCAATGGAGTTGTATTAATCAAAACATCTACATCAGCTAATGCTGTCTCATTTACTTGTAAAGGCATAATTTCAACTTGTACATTTTGAAAGTGTGATGTTACCTTTTCTTCTAATACCTTAGCTTTTTCTAAGGTATTATTGCATATAGTTAGTTTCCTCACACCATGAGCTGCTAATTCTACAACGATTGCACGACTTGCCCCACCTGCCCCTAAGACCATAACATGCTTATTCTTCAAAACATGACCTTCTGCTAAAACAGACTTAACAAATCCAAGACCATCTGTATTGTAACCGATAAGCTTCCCCTCTTTATTATGAATGGTATTTACTGCCCCAATAATCTGCGCATTTCTATCAATCTCATCTAAGTAAGGCATAACTTCTATCTTGTGTGGAATGGTTACATTACTCCCCACAATTCCTAATGCTCTAATGCCTTCTAAAGCTTCCTTCACTTTATTAGGTTCTACATCAAAACATGTATACCTTAAATCTATTCTCTGTTCTTTAGCTAAAAAGTTATGAATATAAGGTGAAAAACTATGAGCTACTGGATGCCCTATAAGACATGCTAATTTTGTTTTTCCGTTAATCTCCATTTTTTATCTTTAGTAGTAGTATGTATGCAAGCATATAGTCACTAAAATAGTATGGCCTATAACTTGTGATACAGTAAATGCTAATCTACTACATTCTCCCTTCTTGTATTTTAATTTCTCTTATCTAAATAGGATTTAAGTCTTGTAAGCAATTATTCTTGATTACATATAAAAAAGAAGTGTCAGACCTCTATTAAGCTCTACACACTTCTTCTATAATTCTTATAAAGTTGCAATCACTTCAATTTCAACTCTTCCACCTTTTGGTAAGTTCGCAACTTCTACTGCACTTCTTGCTGGATATGGTTGTGTAAAGTGTTTACCATATACTTCGTTAACCGCGGCGAAATCATTGATATCCGCAAGGAAAACAGTTGTTTTTACCACATTATCAATACTTGAACCTGCTTCTTCAAGTACCGCTTTAAGATTTTGGATTGCTTGTTCTGCTTGCTCTGCCGCTGTTTCACCTTGGAAAATACCTTCTGCATTCATACCAAGTTGTCCAGATGTATATACCATACCATTTACTACAATTGCTTGTGAATAAGGACCAAGTGCTCCTGGTGCTTTATTTGAACTCACACTAACTTTCATCTTCCGTCCCTCCAAATATTCTAATTTTCTTTTATTATATGTAATCCTTTTCTTAACTTCAAGCCAATACACTTAAATCTTAAAATCTTTTCTTTTACTTTCATTTATAGGTATCTTGCTAATCTTCTCCTACCTTTAACGCCACTATTAGCTTTTATCTACCTATTCACATTGCTTATAGTTTCCAAGAATTTTAAAATAGCTGCATTGATTCATAATTTGGCTTAAGGCAATTAGAACATTCGCTTGCTCTAAATTTCCTTCTAAGTCTGCAAAAAAGTAGTATTGCCACTTTTTCTCTAACAATGGTCTAGATTGAATCTTAAGTAAGTTTAACCCATTATGCGCAAAGTGCCCTAATATATTATATAATGCACCACTTAAATGCTCTGTACTAAATACAATACTAATTTTATTGCACTCCTGAGTTATATTCATTTTGTTTGCTAAAACAATAAAACGTGTAAAATTATTTTTATTAAAATTAATATTAGGAACTAGGTTTTCTAGCTCATATAATACTCCCGCTCTTCTGTTGCCTATTGCTGCCTTAGTTTTATCCTTCAAGTCCGCTACATGTTTGCAAGCTGTTGCTGTATTGATATAAGGCAACGGCTTTATCTTAGGATGATTCTTTAAAAACTCTTTACTTTGCCCTAGAGCCTGTGGGTGTGAATAAACTTCTTCAATATCTTCTATCTTACTTCCAGGAACCACCAATAAGTTATTCTCAATTTTAATACTCTGCTCCCCTACAATATAAAGTTCATTATTTTTGATTAAATCATATGTATCTAATACCTCACCTGTACTAGAATTTTCAATAGGTAGTACACCATAATCTATTTTTCCTTCGAGAAGTGCCTCAATAACATCCTCAAAAGACTCATGAGCAATAATTTGAGACCATTTTCCTTTAAAATAAGTATAGGTTGCTTCCTCTCCATTTGCGCCTGGTACACCTTGATATCCTACTACTGGAGAAGAAATAGTCTGTGCATTAATCCCTTCTTCTATTTGACAAAGAATATGCTGATTGTGTTCATATAAATTATCGATTGAAATATTCAAGCTCCTTGTAATACCTGTATAATTTACTTCTGATTCCATAGTCTCACCCCATTGATTTTATATTCTAAAGCACCTATCTTTTCACTCTACTTGAATAATTACTTGATCCTATATACAAATTAAAAAGGCCCTATACTCTTTCAAGCATAAGACCTTTAATCTTTTTATTTAAAGAAGATTATTTCCGTAGATTATGCCAGAAAGCTTTAAATGATTTTGCTTACAACAAAAAGAACCAGCGCTAAAGTAAAAGTGGCCCCAGCTAAAGAAAAACTTATTAAATTTTGCTGTAACTTCATTTAATAATGCTTTCATCAAAATCCCCCTCTTAATATTGTGCACATTTCAATATTTTCAATTAAATTAAACTTATTATAGTTTTGCTCACCCTATTTGTCAATTAAAATCGTAACCGCTTCTAGATTGTATTCCTACACTCTAAACACTACCACTTCTTCATAAGCACACCTTATGTAAATCATATTCCATAGAAAAAGAAGGTGTCGCGAAATGCGATACCTCCATAAAAATTAGGCATATCCTAACTCATAAGGGAGAAAAAAGTGTTTCTGGAAGAAGCTTTTAGTTGCTTCTGGAAGAAATTCTTTTCTCGGGCGACTGAGCGGATGTATTTTGCCACAGACTCTTTTAACCTCTATTAAATTAAAGTTTTATCCTCTATGTGCATCAATATAATCAGACAGTCTTGCAAAATCTTCAATAGATAAAGTTTCCCCTCTTGTTTGTGCACCAATACCACTTTCGTCTAAAAGCTCTTTAAGCTTATCTTTCTCAATCCCTAATTCACCATGTGCTGCTAATGTATTAAGGAGTGTTTTTCTTCTTAATAAGAATGCTGCTTTAATGATTTTAAAGAGTTGCTTAGTATTACCAACTTGTACTGGTGGCTCATCATGTATTCTAAGCTGAATAACAGCTGAGTCTACATTTGGTCTTGGCATAAAACAGTTTCTTGGTACATTGGCTACTAAGTAAGTATCTGAATAATAATTTACTGATACCGTAATTGCACCATATTGTTTGCTTCCTGGTTTAGAGGCAAGACGATCTGCTACCTCTTTTTGAACCATAACTGTAATACTTTCAATATTTAATTGGTTCTCTAAAAGAGTCATAATGATTGGTGTTGTAATATAGTAAGGTAAATTTGCAACTACCTTGATCTTTCTATTTGGAGATTCTTCTTCAATGAGTTTTTTAAGGTCTACTTTTAAAACATCTTTATGGATTAATCTAAAATTCTCACAATCACCAAATTGTTCTGTTAAGATTGGAATAAGCTGGTCATCGATCTCAATTGAAATAACTTTACCTGCATGTTCAATTAATTGTTGTGTTACACTCCCAATACCAGGTCCAATCTCAATAACACAATCCTCTTTAGTAATATCTGCTGAATCAATAATCTTATCTAATACACGTGGATCAATTAAAAAGTTTTGTCCGAATTTCTTTTGAAAAGCAAAAGGATATTTGCTGATAACCGCTTTAGTACCTTCCACTGTTCCTATCTTTTGCATTTGCATATATTGCGCTCCTTATTTCTTGATGCCTCTATTATATCATAGAGTCCATATAATTCCTAACATTCCTATCTTTAAGGTCTTTTCCTCTACTTTTATCATTTACCTTATTGATGCCTTTAATCTATATCACCTATCAGATTTTAGTGGCTTATTCATTCTTTACATAATTTCATTGTTTTTCCTATTATAATTGCCTTCGAATCTTGGCCATGTCCAATCTCTGTAGTCTTTGCAATTGGTATATGAGGATTATCTACCATTTCTACTACAAGCTCTTCAATAGTAGGTGTAAGCCCTTCTTCCTCCATTTGAGTAAAACTCCCTAAAAGAATCCCTTTAACCTTCTTAAATGCACCAAGCTGCTTATACTGACTTAAGAAAGTAATCATTTGAGCGACTCCCCCACTACGGCTCTCAAGGAATAAAATTTTATCTGTGAAATCCGGCATATAAGTTGTTCCTGCAAGCTTTAATAAACATCTAATATTCCCACCAACTACTATACCTTCCATCTCATTTCCTTGTAAGAACCTGTAATCAAATTCAAAAAGGCTCTCTTTACCTACTAGTACAGTCTCTTTAAAATGTTGTTGTTGTACTACTTCATTAGCACCAACTAAATTGCGTACTTGATAAAGACAACTCGCCATTCCCTCTTTTTGATAAATAGCATTAACAATCGTAGTTAAATCACTATATCCCCAAAATATCTTATTACTATCTTTTAATTTGTCCCAATCTACTTCACTTAAAATTTCATTTGCAATATCTCCTCCAGATACATCAAATATCGCTCTTATACCTTGCTGACTATAAAATCGTTCTAATTCCTCAGCCTTATTCTTAGCCGTAGCACCTCTTACTGAATCTTGCCCATAAAGATATTCACTGCAAATAGGTTCAATCTCCATCCCTGTTAATACCACACAAAGTTCCTCTATTTTATCTTTCATTTTAACGGAAAGTGCATTGGATAAAGCAACTAAAGCTACTTTATTTCCTTTTTCTATTTTAATCATTCTTGTCCCTTTCTTAGTATCTAAATTTCATACATTCTGACACTTATCTAGTACCACGTTCAAACTTATTTTCTTTATTATATCATACCATTTGGCACGCTATACACAACCTAGTAATCTGTAGTCTATGTCTTATATATGGTTAAAATAAAAAGGTAGGTATCCTACTTAGCTTGATACCTACCTTTTCAACCACTTATAATTTAAACATATTTACTTTATTATTTAATTCTTGCATCAGCTCAATTACCAATTTGGAACTTTTCCCAATTGCTTTACTTGTACTATTAAATTCCATAGAGGTTGAAGCAACTTCTTCTGTAGTTGCTACTAAATCTTGTGAACTTTCTGCAATACTTTCCATTGAATTTACAATTCTATTTTTCTTTTCTTGACTATTTGCTGCTAAACGTGCTAATTCTTCTGTTCTTGGTAAAATAGCCTCCATAGCATTTGTAATCTCTTCAAAGGCTGTAATAGTAGCAATAATCCTGTCTTTTTGTAATTCCATTTCAGTATTTATGCTATTAGTAGAAACAATAATATTGTCTCCCTCTTCTAAGACAGCATTAATAATCTCACCAATTTCTTGAACTGAATTTTGACTTTGCTCTGCTAGATTTCTAATCTCCTCTGCAACTACGCTAAATCCTTTTCCAGCTTCTCCTGCTCTTGCTGCTTCAATCGCTGCATTTAAAGCTAGGAGATTAGTTTGCCCTGCAATTTGCTCAATCGTTATTGTAATACCTTTAATAGATGAAATTCTATTGTTCATATTACCAATATTCTTATTAAAACTTTCAAAAGTCCTATTAAATCCTTCAATACACTCATTTAATGCTTCCATTTCTTTGCGGCTTCCAGAAACTGCATCCTCTGTTCGAAGTGCTGCTTCTACTACTTTTTCTATTCTCTCATTCATCTCTTCTAAATTTTCACTGAACTTCTCTACTTCATCATTAATAGTAGTAAGTTCTGAAGACTGATGACAATTTTTATCGGCCGCTTCTTGCATAGATTCTGAAATACTATCAGAGTGGAATGCTATTTTCTGTGAAACATCATCTAAATCTATTGCTTCTTTATTTAAAATTTCTACTTTTTCCTGTACTGAAGCTAGAACTACTTTTATGCTTTGGACCATTTTCTCCATTTCCTGGGCAATAAATCCAATTTCATCTTCTTTATGTATCCCTGTATGATTATGTTCTTCTCTAAAATCTCCACTTGCTAATACTTGTATTCTATTAGCTACACCCTTTAATCGATTACCTATGCTTCTTCCTATTAATATCCCTACTATGATCATTATTACTGTTCCTATTGAAGCTATAATAATTAATATTGTTCGAATTGCATTAATTTCTTTATGCACTATATTTTCTGGAACCTCAAATGCAATTGACCAACCATCTGTATTAGGAATTGTAGTATAAACAATGTATTTATCTGTACCGTCTTTAAACTGCTCTATTCCTTGATTTCCAGCAATCATTTTTTCTTGAATACTTGCAATCTCTGCTAAAGTAGCATCTTCTTTGGCTGCTTCAATAAGGTTATAAGATTCCTCAACTTTTTTCATATCATCTGCTGCAATAGTTGTTCCATCATTAGATAAAATATAAGCAGTTCCTGCATTATAGAACTTCATCCCTTGGGTAATCTCAGATAAATACATACTTTCAAATGTACAAGTAATACCTGCAACAACCTCTCCATTATAAATAACCGGTACACCAACAAAACAAATTTGTTTACCTGTACTTGTATTAAACGAAGGGGTACTGATATATCGGCTTTTATTCCATATCCCTTCCACATACCCTCTCTGTGTAACATCTGTCTCAAATCCATCTGTAGAATTTAAATATTTTTCACCTGAAATATAGCCTATAGAAGAAATACCATAACTCTCAGATAATTTATCTACATATTCTAATAATGTCGTCTTTACATCTTCATATTTTTTTCCTGGTTGAGCAATTTCAGGATCTGAAGCAATTAAATCCGCAATTGCATACTTCACATTTATTTTCTCATTGATAACTTCTGCTGCATTTCCCACTAGTTCATTCATTTCATTGAACTTTACATTTGTCATTGCACCATTCACATAGAGATATGTTATGCTAAACGCACTTATAAAGATCATACTACTTAAAATACTTAATGATAGAACTAAGTACGCACCTATAGATTTTATTTTGTTTCTTTCTTTCATTCTAAAGTCTGCCTTTCTTTCCTTACGTTTCCCACCTATTATAACAATTTTTATTTAAATATTTATATAATAAAAAACAATAATCATTTTTATCTTCTATAAATCTTCACACAATAAAAAGGCATAGAATATGCCCTCCATACTCTATGCCTCTTACTTTACCTCTATAGTACACGTTTCAAAAATTCACGAGTACGTTCTTGTTTTGAAAACTCTATCTCTATCTGCTCATTTTATACTGCTTCAAATTGCATATTGTATAAATGCGCATATGTGCCTTGTTGTTCTAAAAGCTCATCATGATCACCACGCTCTGTAATACCATCCGGTGTCAGTACTAAAATCTCATCTGCATTTTTAATCGTGCTTAAACGATGTGCAATAACTAATGTTGTACGATCCTTAGCAAGTTCATCTAAAGATTTTTGGATATAACGTTCACTCTCGTTATCTAACGCAGAAGTTGCTTCATCTAAAATCAGAATTGGTGGATTCTTTAAAAAGACCCTAGCAATAGAGATACGTTGCTTCTGTCCACCTGAAAGTCTTACACCACGTTCACCTACATACGTATCATACCCCTCTGGTAAACTCATAATGAATTCATGGATATTGGCTTTCTTGGCTGCTTCTATAATTTCATAATCATCAGCTAATGGCCTACCATAGCAAATATTTTCCCTAATGCTTCCACCAAATAAATACACATCTTGTTGCACAATCCCTATTGCATCTCTAAGCGATCTTTGAGTTACCTCACGAATATCTTTTCCATCAATTAAAATACTTCCCGAAGATACCTCATAGAATCTAGGAATAAGTGAACAGAAAGTTGTTTTCCCGCTTCCTGATGGTCCTACCAATGCTACCTTCTTACCAGCTGGAATTCTTAAATTAATGTTACTTAAAATGGTTTCATCTCCATATCCAAAAGAAACCCCTCTAAAAGCAATATCGCCATGAACCTTTCCTAATTCTACTGCATGCTTTGTATCTTCTATCTCCGGTTTAGTATTCATAATCTTTAAGAAACGTTCAAAGCCTGTCATTCCTTTTTGAAGTTGCTCTGTAAAGTCTACTAATTTCTGTACTGGTACTAAAAAAGTATTAATATAAAGAATGTAAATAGTAAGCTCTGCAATACTCATTTCACCTTTGGTGATAAAAAGTCCACCAATTAAAACCGTAGCTAGATACAATAAACTTTGGAAAAAACTATTACCACTATGATATTTTCCCATAATAAAGTAACTACTCTTCTTAGTCTCTACAAAGGCATTATTGCCTTCTTCAAATTTACTCATTTCAATAGCCTCGTTTGCAAAGGATTTGACTACTCTAATCCCACCTAATGAATCTTGTGTAATGGCATTAACCCCTGCAATACGTTCTCTATTGGCTGCAAATACCTTTTTCATTTTACGATTATAGTACAGTGAAAAATACAACATAATACCTGTAAAGAAAACTAGAATCAGAGTCATCTTAAGATTAATAAAACTTAAAATGGTAAAAGTTCCAACAATCTTAATGAACGATATAAAAATATCTTCTGGCCCATGGTGTGCAAATTCTGATATATCGAATAAGTCATTTACAATGCAAGACATAAGCTTACCCGTATTGACTTCATCATAATAGGAAAAGGATAGCTTCTCTAAATGTCCAAAGAGCTGTCTACGCATATCCGATTCCATATAGGTTCCCATAATATGTCCCCAGGATGTAATATAATACTGACAAAAATACTTTACAATATACATACCTAGTAAAATGATACCTACTATTCCTATGTACCTAATAACCTTTGACATATCCTCTAATAAGTATACTTCATCCATTAAATACCCTACGAGTAACGGAAAAATTAAATCTATTCCAGACAGGGTTAAAGCACAAAACATATCTGTAAAGAATAACTTTTTATAAGGTTTATAGTACTTAATAAACGCTTTCATTGTATTCATATTTTACTATCTCCTATTTTTTCATATTTTTCTGTTATACCATAAATAGCTGTATAGGGCAAATTAAATATTTCCCCCTCAAATAAAATAGCTACTAAATTACAAAAAAAAACTAGTAAGGCCTATCCCTTACTAGTGTTATTTTATCTATTAATAATTTGTTCGCTCCGCTTTTACATCGATATTTTGATCTTCTAAAACATAAACCTTTAGACCATGTTGACGACCAAATTGACGACACTCACTTTCTGAATTCATGAAAAGGTCTACAATATTTCCTTTGATTGCCCCACCAGTATCGCCTGCAATGGCAATCCCATATCCTTCAATATATAGTTTTGTGCCCAATGGAATAACTTTTGGATCAACTGCAACCATACCTACAAAAGTATTCATACCACTTGCAGTTTTATTCCCCCATCCATCTCCACCAATCGTGTACGCTGTAGCTTCCATGTCATATACATCTGTATACGTATAATTTTCACCCGTGAAGACATCTGTAATTGAGTTTGCCTTATAAGTTCCTTTAAGCACAACTTCCTCTACAGGTTCTTCTTTAACATCTACGTTTAAAACGTTTTCGTTAACAAGTTCCCCACCAAGATATTCTCTTTCAAGAGTAACAGTTTTCACACCGTTTTTACCTTCTTGGGTTACCTTTGTTTCACCATAGGCCAAATCTGCTGTTTCAACAACTTTTGTTGAATAACTCATTGGTCTATCTTCTACTTCTGTTTTAATTTCTTTAGTTTTTACTTCAATATTAAGACCATCTGTAATTGGTGTATCTACACTTGGTGATACCACATCCCCTTCCTTAATCTGAAGCCCTAAAGATGTTAGGAATTCTCCTACCGTCTGAGCATTTGTTTTCTGAGCAGTTGCTTCACCATCAACAGTCAGGTTAACAGTAGGTTTCCATCTTTCTATGGTAATTTTCATATTGTCGGTAATTTCTGTATTAAGCATTGGTTCAACAGTATCTTTTTCACCTAATGTAATGTTTAGCTGTGATAACAGTCCTTGTACATTTTGTGCATCTGTCTGATAATGCGTCACTTGTTTGTCATCGACTAATGTAATAATCTTTGACGAAGATTGGTTAGCTGCAATACTTACTGCAAAGAGCATAAATAATGCAACCATTAATAAAGCGATTCTACTTCGATTCTTCATGATTTCCTCCTTAACTTTGTTACCTCTAAAAGTTTAGTTTTATCTCTACTTATTAGAGGACTTGGTCTTTCTCACTTCATCTGGTGAATCGGGCTTTACTACAACGATTTGTTAATAAAATTAATTTTTAGTTTATTAAAACTACAAATACGATTGTAATATAACTTCATAACTTTTTCAAGCTTTTTGTAATAATTTTTATAAACACCCTCTAAAAAAACGCTTAGTCTTCTTCAAACACCAACGTATTTTCAACGGTTTTAAGTGTTAAAAAATAATTTTTCAAAAAAACTCATTTAACAATTACGTAACATTTATTTAACAACAAAAATAACCTTATTATTCCAGCAAGGGTCCTATTCTTTCTTTTTTAGATACACCTTCCAGATTTCCCATCCTCAAGTGGCCATTATTTTATCCTTTTTTATTATTTTTTCCTTTTATATCCACAAATCTATCTTACTTATTTTAACCATAAAGTTTAGTAATACTTTACAAACAAATAAAAAACGCAACTATTAAAGTTGCGTTTTTTATTTGTTTGTACCTATTCTATTAGCCTATAAAACTAGATTCATTATGCCTTAATACGAAATAATCTTTTTGCATTCTCACTACTTATCTGTGCTACTTCATTCTCTGATATACCTTTAATTTCTGCAATTTTAGAAACGACAAATTTTAAATAAGAAGAATCATTTCGTTCACCCCTATGTGGCACTGGTGTTAAATACGGACAGTCTGTTTCTATTAAAATATGGCGAAGGTCAATGCCTTTTACAACTTCTACTGTTTTTTTAGCATTTTTAAAAGTAAGCGAACCACCTACCCCTATATAAAATCCTTTTTTCACATATTCCTTAGCTAATTCATAACTTCCTGAAAAACAGTGAATAACCCCTTCTTTTACACCACTTTCCATTATAATATCAAAAGTCTCTTGAGAAGCCTCTCGACTATGAATAATAACGGGTAAATCTAATTCTTTTGCAAGAATCAATTGCTCTCTAAACCATTTACGCTGATCTTCTCTTGGCGAATTATCATAGTAGTAATCTAATCCAATCTCACCTATAGCTACAACTTTAGGATGTGCTGCTAATTTTCGCATTTCCTGGATATCTGCCATGGTTAACTCTTTTACATCATGTGGATGTACACCTACGCTGCTATAAACAAAAGGATACTTTTCAGCCAATGCTAAACTAGTATGACAAGATTTCATATCTGCTGCTGCATTCACTATAAAATCTACACCTTTTTCCTCCAAACTAAGAAGCAAACTTTCTCTGTCTTCATCAAATCGCTCATCATCGTAGTGGGCATGTGAGTCAAAATACATATCTTTCTCTCCTTTTAAAAACTTATTCACATTTTGTTCATTTAATTTAAATTTTATCCTCAAAATACACAACAATCTTGTGGTTTATTCGCATATTACAAAAAACTGTATGCTTTCATCTTTATTTATTATAACATCAACTACCACTACCTAACATGCTTCTTATTTATTTAGCTTATAATTTCACCTAGAATAATGCTCACACTCTCTGGAACCGCTCTACCTTCTACTGTTAATCCAATGGGTCCACACTCCCAATCTTCTGTACATACTTTAAATTCACAAAAAGCTAAGGTATTGGCTTTACTTCTATCTAGCTTAGGTATTCTAATATCAAAGCTTGTAACAAATCCACTAGGGTCATAGCCATCGATTTCTACTCTTGAAGTTACATCTACTCCATTTAAATAAATTTTCCCTGCTTGTATGTTACCTGATCGATTCGTCTTAAAATAGCCTCCCTCTAAATAAATGCTCATTGTTTCGCCGCTATATAAACTATCTGGTAATATTTCCTTCACAGTAAAATTTACATTTTTACTTTTACCTGCTCTAATACGATAATCTCCCATAGACTCTACTGCAACACCAAAATCCGCAATCTGAGCAACTTCTATTGTTGCATAATCTCCGTAGTCCAATAAAGTTCCCATTTGCACCTCTACCATACCTGTACTTGCCTCTAGTCCATCTACCTTTATTCCTTTTAAAATCATTTTACCTTTATATTTAGAATCTATTCTATAAGGCATAGTAATTCCTATAACCTTCTGATTAGAATCCATATATTCTACTTTTGGAATGGATAATCCCTTATATCCATCCTTTAATGTAATCTGTGGCAAACTAGAGAATCTAAACAGTGTTCCTTCTAAAGAAAGAGTTATCGTTCTTCCTTCTTTTTCTGGACTTTCAAGCAAACATCCAGCTCTTCTTTCTTCAATAGTAATGGCAGATAAATTCCCCTCATCTGCTATATATTTCATTTCATCCACTATGACCCTTAAAGGAATCTCTTCTCCTAATGAAATAAGTGTTGTTTCTGATGCCATGAGCTTATCTCCCCACAAATTCATTCCTACTAATAAAATAGTTAGTACTAAAACTTTAATGCCTCTTTTCATATCATTCTCCCCCTCTATTTCTTTTTACAATACTTGCTTCTTTCTATTATATCAACAGACATGTCCATCTCATTCCAATTTTATAGAAATCTAATAAAATATCTCTAAACCAAATGAACCTTACTAGAAATAAATCTAGTAAGGTTCATTTTTATCTTCATATCATTTTCTACTATCATTTGCCTAAATGAATAGACGTTTTTCTTAACTAAATGGCTTTTTCTTCCTCATTTATTTCGCATAATTCCATAATGAGTTTCTCAAAATCCAGCCATCCTTTTACCCTTAAAATCCCTTCACCCTTTTGCTTATTATGTGGTCTTTCAAAAATAATAGGTTTTCCACCTGTCTTGGCAAACTCTTCTATATTATGCATGCCATCATCTAATAGGAAATCACCTTTTACCATATACTTTCTATGACAAACAATCACTCGATCTATAGGGAAAAATGGCAAATATTCTTTGATCCATTCAATCTTTGCCGGCACACAAGTCGCACTAGCCGCTGTGACAATATACATTTCAAATTGACCACTCATATATAAGCGCTCAAAAACTTCAATAGCATCTTTTACCGGCTCAAGTTCCCTAAATAAATCCGGCTCATGCATCACTGTATCTACTTCTTCACCAAAAACTTGATATAAATTCCAAGATACACACTCAGTTGGTGAAATACATGTATGATATTTCTCATTATAAGCCTTTGTTACCCCTTTTATATATTCCGCTAGCACATCATCCTGATCGATAAGCAAAGTATATTTTTTATTGTTCATATTCGGCCTCCCTCTACTGAAAAATAAACTTTTTATTAGTTTATTACAGTTCAAAGCCGTACGCTACTCTTTTATTGTAAAATCCTCGTAAAATATTAGAATAGTTTCCAATAACCTTTAAACCATACCATCATATTTGCATACCATCTTGGAATTTCAAGGCCTGAATAAATTGGATAAAAGAAAGCAAATACAAGGCTAGCAATAACCACGTAGATAACGGTTATATTTATATTAGTACTATCCTCCAAATCTTTAATCATTGCTACAATAGCCAAAATCATCATTGGTACCACAGGGAAGTAATGATAAATAAACATGACTCTGGAAATCCCCATATATGGCACATATGCTGCTAGAATGGCAAGAATCAAGAAAATTTCATTCTTACTTCTTTCTATAATTGCACGATAAGCCACATAAATCATTGCAATAATACCAGTCCACCATATAAACGGATTACTATGGAGTGTAATACTCGATACTCTACCTGCTGCTACTTGTCCATCATAATACCATAACGGTTTCATGCCTATTGGCCATAAATACCAAGGCGAACTAAACGGATGGGTTGCATCTAATTTAGAATGATAATTAAACATCTTAACCTGTAAATTTATAAAGCCGTCTAGTGTACCTATTTCTGGATTAATTTTCATATCTGGTATATAAGATAGGATATAAATTAAAATTGGCACAAAGATAAAATAGCCAAAACATGCTAAGATAATCTTTCCTCTATAGTCACGCCACTTGCCTGTTAATCCAACTCTACTATTACGAACAAAGAAATTAATAAAGAAAATCAGTGCAAGTCCAATAGCTGTATAGGCGCCATTCCACTTGGTGGCAATAGCACATCCCATAAAGAAACCTGATGCCAATAAATTAATGTGCATCTTTCCTTTCTCTTTGTTACTATCACAACTAATATATTGATACATAAACAGATAGGCCAACATAATGAATAATACTAAATAGCTATCTACCGTTCCTATCCTTGTTTGCACAAAATGCATGCCATCCACTGCAAATAAAAGCATGGCAAGTGTGGCATATTTTGTAGATTTAAATAGTCGTTTAGCCAAGACATAAATGACCATTAACATCAATATCCCTGCAATATTACCCATAACACGATAGTTAAATGGTGTCATACCAAATAAGCTAATAGGTATGGTCATAATTAACTTTCCTAATGGTGGATGCGTCCATTCATAAATTTCCATTCCATGAATGTATTCATACGCTGTACGTGCATGATAAATCTCATCAAAGTAAGGGGTATTCAGATAGCTAATTTCTTCAGGTACTGTATCTTGCTCATCAATCAGACTTTCTCCTATTTCCTCCATAGCTACAATCTGTAACTTTTGTCCATTAGGTGCATAAAAGGCAATCTCACTAATAGAAGCCTCCTTTTTACCAGAGGTTAAGCGAATATATCTCCCTGAAACATTCATCTCCATATCCTGCCAAGCAAAGACCTTGTCTTGTTGAAGTGTACCTACCTCACTATAATTCACATTATCACTAGATATAGCAACATCAAATGTTCCAAACCGAGCACCCGTTAGTTGCCTTAAATATGCAATCTCTTGCTCCGCACCTAAATCTAATATGGTACTTTGATTCTCTGTATTCGTATACCATGTTGTCTGAGGCGCTTCCATATTACCCAAATGAAAAAAGGATAAAATACCATATAACACAACAATAAGTATCATTCTCCAACCATCTGCTATTGTTAACCGATACTCTCCTTTTGAATAATTGATATTCATTTTTTAATGCACTCCTCCTTACTTATATTCTTGAGATTTGTATTTTGTCTATATGATTGTACTATAATTACTGACAATTTTATATATTTTTATTATTCCCCCCCTTTAAATTTCTTCTATATACATCATTACGCAATTTTTTATAGTATTTCCACTTTGTTTCCTTTTATGAATCCTCCTATTAACGGAAATAAAAAAGTGTAAATGCCATTTTTATTGCATTTACACTTTTTGAATCACTCTACTCATAAACTTTTATAATTGACAAGCTGCTCATTCTATTATTTATTCTTCTCTTTCAGGTTGTATTGCTACAACTCGGCATTTAATCCCTGTTGCTTCCGGATCTTCAAACCACATAGTCATCACTTTGCATGGCTCATTGGGTTCAATATGATTTAAGTTAATCAAGTTTTCTAATACGAAAGTACCATACTTTAAGCAAATTTTATCTGCTTCTGCATGTTCATGTCCTTTTCTTAAATCTGGTGCATCAATTCCAATGAAGCGAATGCGTTCCATTGCTAATCCTTCAATTAACTCCCATGAAAATTGTGTGCTACTACTAAAATATAAATTACTACCATATGGATGTCTCTCTATTGAGCCTGTACGAAACATAACAAAATCCCCTGGTTTCACATAATCTAAGTCAATATCATCTAAGGTTACTTCCCTTCCTTGAACATGACTTACATCAAACAAAACACCTCTACTAAGCATGTAGTCTAGTGGCACCTGTACATCTCCATACACATCAAAATGCGTTCCTACATGTCCCATGATAATATTTTTCTTTGTTTGAACTTCAGCTTGCTTATATACTCTATTTGTCTTTTTAACTTGAAGTGTTAGATCAATATATTTCACTGATATCCCTCGCTATCCATCGCTAACTATCTAGCCTTCTTTCTGTCATTATTATACTTTATTTCCTATTTTCTGTCTATTTTGTTTTGAAATGCTTTTCTTTATATCCCCTACTTGTATGTTATCATGTCTCTCTATGAAAACACAGAGCTTTTTACATCTTTTTATTGAATTTTATTTGTACAGTGCCTCTGCTAGCTTTCTTAATTGCTCTTCATTTGTAATCCTATAGCCTTCTTTTCGTCTTTCTAGGATTTCAGCTTGGCATAAACCATTTAATGTCCTCAGCAGATGCCTGTAACTAATTCCTAATAATTCTGCAAGTTGGGTTAAATTTTCACTAAAGCATCTTCCTCCCCTATCATCATTTACTAGTGTAGACGTTTTATCAATATAGTTAGCTAAACGATTTTCTAGGGGATAAAGCAAATTAATAGAACTACTGTGACTAATGTAATCAATCTTTTTTGATAAAACATTACAAATAAAATTAAGAAATTTAATATCCTTTTTCAGTACAGCTCGCACTTTATCTATAGGTAATGCTAATAAATAACATTGCTCTAAAGCTTGTACTGTACATACAGCTGGCATAGCTTTTATAATCTCCACATCTCCAATTACCTCAAAAGGTTCATAAAAACTAAGGAGTAATGTTTTTCCATTTGCTAATGCCTTTACCACTTTTGCCCTTCCTTCTACTAAAAAACATACATACTCTAATGGTTCTTCTTGAGTGCAAATATAGTCCAATCTATTAACTTTAATGAGCTCAAATGCCTGCAGTAAATCACTATCAAATAACTGACTCATCTCATACTTTAAATAATAACTTTCTACTCGACCTAAATCATCTATCCTTTCCATCTCTTGTTCATTCCTCTCCTCCTACTTCTTATACCGA
This sequence comes from Cellulosilyticum sp., assembly GCA_015058045.1. GTDB lineage: Bacteria > Bacillota > Clostridia > Lachnospirales > Cellulosilyticaceae > Cellulosilyticum. The sequence goes on along the minus strand of SVDC01000005.1, from coordinate 32,766 downwards.
TCTATCATTTCTTCAGGATTTTCTTCCATTCATGAATTATTTTATTTCTAATATGACATATGTCATACCTTAAAGCAATAAATCTATGCTAATTTATACTGTATTTATTTTATAGTAAAGGAGATGCACATATGTATTATTTACTTTCATTGATTGCAGGTTCATTACTTGCTTTTATGGTTTCTTCTAATGGTATTATAGGAGAAGCTGCTGGAAATTATGCTTCAAGTGTTATTATTCACTTGATCGGACTTGTGGGTGTAGTGGTCGTTCTAATTATTACTAAAGCTAAATTTAAAAATCTACGCCAATTTCCACTTTGGATGTATAGTGCTGGACTCATTGGTATTATTACAGTCCTCTTTAATAACTTAACTTATACCACACTAGGTGTTTCATTAACTGTTGCACTCGGTCTTCTTGGTCAGTCTGTTACTTCTATTGTCATTGACCACTTTGGACTTTTTGGATTACCTATATCGCGTTTTGATACAAAAAAAATTCTTGGTTTTGTCATTATATTAATCGGAATTGTTATTATGGCATTACCAGCATAGGAGGCATAACATGTATATTCTATTAGCTATTTTAGCAGGTGTTTCAATTGTACTTTCACGTATTGTAAACTACGTTTTAGCAGATAAAATTGGTCTATTTCAAGGGACTTTCTTTAATTATTTATTAGGATTCTTAGGTTCTTTTGTACTCCTTCTCATAAGTGGAGATACAATTCAACTCTTTTCACTTTCTTCTTACCAAGGAACTTGGTGGGCATATACTGGTGGATTAGTAGGTGTAGGTGTGATTGCCTTATCTTCTCATCTTTCTTCTAAGATTTCAGCCTTCTACCTAACACTTTTACTTTTTGTAGGTCAGCTGTTTGGGGGCATGGTTTTAGATTATATAGTAAGCGGTGATTTTTCTCTACAAAAAATCATAGGTGGTTTACTAGTTGTAGTTGGACTGAGTTATAACCTTTGGATTGACTCAAAAGGAAAGCATACTAAAAAAGACTCTACTCATATCGTAAAAGAAGGTGTTTCTTCTATATAATAGGATTATTTTTCAAAATTTTATTTGTATAACACAAGCGGAGGAAGCATGAGTATCACATCAAAAATTTTTAATCAAAAAAAGACTTATGGCACTTTAATTTTACCTAATGCCATAAGTCTTTTTTATTTCTTTTATTTTTTATTAAATTTTACTTACTCTAGTTAACTACCCTCTTAATCCATTTACCAGACTTTAATCTTGCAAATTCAAATGGTATTTTTATGATTTCTTCTGTACATACAAGTAGAAAAACAAGATAAACAGGCCATTTTAAAGCTACTGCACCTATAAATGCAAGAGGTACTGAATAACAAAGAATTGTCCCTGCTTGTACAAACATAGAATACATTGTATCAGCCCCACCTCTAAATACACCAATAATCATAATCGTATTAAACGTACGTAGTGGCATAAAAAGTGCCATAGTACGTAATACTGTTACCGTATCTTGATAAGTTTCTGGTTGGATTTTAAACCAAGTTGGTACAATTGGCGCTAGGCACCATAATGCAACTCCCAGTGTGATCCCAATAAGGGGTGTTAGTTTTCCAACATGACTTGCATATTCTTTTGCTCTATCCTCTTCCTTTGCACCAATCTTATTACCTATCATAATCGCTGATGCTGTTCCTATTCCAGTAAGGAAAATAAAGAACATATCGATAATCGTATTTGAAATTTGCATCGTTGCTGAAGCATTGGTACTAATTTTTGCATAAGCTACTGAATAGGCTGCTAAACCAAATGAGAAAATCAGCTCATTTAAAATAACAGACCATGAGGTTTTGAAATAAAGCACCACTGTACTCCATTTATAATTAAACATCTCTTTAAACTTTGCAGCTACTTTATTCTTTGTAATATAGACCATTCCTACTACAAAGAGCATCTCAGCTAAACGTGCAATCATAGTTGCTAATGCTGCACCATTTACACCCATTACAGGCATTCCAAATTTACCAAAAATAAATACCCAGTTTAAAATGATATTAAGCGCAACTCCAATTAAACTTCCATACATTGGTAGCTTCGTTTGTTCTGTACTTCTAAGTGCTGTTGAATAGGCTTGTGTCATTCCCATAAATAGACAGCTTGGTGCTACAATTCTAAGATATTCTTCTCCAAGCTTAATAACGGCTGGATCTCCAGACATAATATTCATAATAATACTAGGTCCAAAGAAAGCTAATGCCCCAAACATACCAGAGGCAATAAGCCCTACTGTAAGGTCTAATCCTAAAAAAGTCTTAATTCCTTTTACATCTCTTTTACCCCATAGCTGAGACATAAAAACATTAGCTCCTGCATTAATCCCCATAATACAAAGGGTAAAAATAAACATATATCTATTGGCTAATCCAACTGCTGAAATTGCAGTTTCTTCTAAACTTCCTACCATCATCGTATCCACTAAATTAAGTGATGAGGTAATAAAACTTTGTAGTGTGATAGGCAGTGCCAATACAAACATTGTCTTTAAAAAGATCTTATCTTTAAAAACGCTTCTCATATTTCCCTCCTCAATAAATGATTCATGTTATGTATACGCAAAAAAAAGAGCACATGGGTTGTCTAGCCGCCCATCTACTCCTTCTTTTTATTTTTACATATCATAAATAATACATTATATACTTTTTGCTTCATTTATTGTCGTACACTTCACGAAAATTGTCAATACTAATTTATAATCACTAACCGTTTTAAAAATTAGTATAACTTAATATATTAGTGATAAGATATTTCATTATTTCTAAGGAGGTATTTCTATGGGTATTTTTGGTGGTACCAAAACTAGCACTTCTAAACGCTTTTTAAATACACTATCTGAAGGAGAAGAAATTGAGGCCGTTTATCGCTTGGTGGTAGATGAAATCTGTTTTACTAACAAACGTATCATCTTCTTTGATAAAACTATTCTTTCCACTAAAAAAGGAAAGGTTTCTATTCCATATAAACACATTCATAGCTTTGTAATTGAAGACGAAGGAATCTTTGACCGTGATATTGAAGTTAAACTTCTTACTGGCCCTGGCGAATTTACTTTAAAATTTTCTAAAGGAGCCGATTTAGCGGAAGTTGAAAAACTCCTCACTTACTATACATGTTGATAGTAAGTCTTATCAGTCATACGCCATCATTTATTCAATCTAATCTTTCACCCATGTCACTGCAGTTCTTATCTTTAAAAGTAAATCTCTAAACGGTCCTCTTTGTATGTGGCACCTTTAATATCTTTTGAAAGAAGTTTATTCGGTAAGATTAAGCTTCTTTTTTCATTTTTAATAGAAATTGTCAACTCATCAGCTTTTTGAGATAAGCCTAGTTCACTTTTCTCTACAAAAGGCATCTTAATGTTTAACGTATAGCCTTCTGCCGTTTTTATCACTTCATAAATTTTTTCTTTGTATAAAATATCATCTGCTTTTACACCACTAAAGAGCGATTCCCCAACCTCACTAAGTACCTGATAACCTCTTAACTCTGTTTCTCTTAACTCTTGCTTAAAGATAGGAATGCCTTTAAAACTTTCTTCTACTTGCTCTACCCCTTGAAGCTGAAGCTGTTATTAATATTTCATTAAGTCCCATTCATATCTCTATCGATGAATACTTCACTATATAGTATCTTTAATCCTTAATGTTTCGTCATAACTATTTTATTTAAAACTAAAACATTATAAAATGACACTAAATATAAGATCAATTAAGGAGGCCTAAATGATTTATTTTTGGAGATTCTTATCGTTATTTAGTTTATTAAATCTCATAAATATCGTAGCAGTAGATGGCGGAGCTGGAATGGAAATTGTATGGGTAGGATTAATAATCATAAGTTCTATCCTATCTTTCAAAAAGCCATTCAACTATTTATTTTCACATAAGTGGGTTAAACGGTTATTTTGGACTGGGTTAAGCTGTTTCCTCGTTATAGAAAGTATTATTATTTTTGAAGGCATAGGATTTAATGCACCTTCACATAGTGACTACCTTATTGTTTTAGGTGCTAGAGTCAGAGGTGAAACCCCTTCCTTAGTATTAAAAGAACGCTTAAATGTTGCTTATGACTATCTCATGCAGAATCCTAATACAAAAGCCATCTTAACAGGCGGACAAGGTATCGGTGAAGATATTAGCGAAGCTGAATCGATGAAAAGATACTTAGAAGAAAAAGGAATTACTCCTAATCGCCTTCTTTTGGAAGATCAAGCTACAGATACTGTAGAAAACCTCACCTATTCCTTTAAAATGATTGACTCCTCGATAACTCATCCTAAAGTAATAGTGGTTACAAGCCGATTTCATATTTTAAGAAGTAAAATGATTGCCAATGAATTAGACTGGAAGGTGGATGGCATAGGTTCTGGTACACTTCCTTTTCTCGTTCCTACCTATTATCTAAGAGAATGTTTTGCAGTTATAGCTGAGTTTATCTTTTAGTTGATATTTAAAATAAATACTTCATACTATACTCTATTATTGATACATATAAAAAGCCTTAAGATTACGGACATCTCCATTAATCTTAAGGCTTATTTCATTTGATCATCCATTATGAAATAAATTCATAAATCATGAACTTTTATCTTAAGTAAGATTATCTTACTTCTGCACCACTTACCATTTCACCAAGTGGTCCTACTGCTACAAGGTTACCATTGTCATCAGATGCACAAAGTACCATACCTTGAGATAAGATACCACGAAGCTTAACTGGTTTAAGATTTGTTACTACTACTACTTTTTTACCAACAAATTCTTCTGGTTTGTAGTATGCTGCAATACCAGATACGATTTGTCTTACTTCATCACCAATTTTAATTTTAGAAACTAAAAGTTTATCTGCTTTAGGCACTTTTTCACATTCAATTACTTCACCAACTTTAAGTTGTACTTTTGCAAAGTCATCAATTGTGATTTCAGAGATTTCTTCTACTTCTTTCACTTCTTCTTTTTTAGAAGCTTTGTCTGCTTTTTTCTCTTCTTTAGCTTCTGGTGCTTCTACAGTTTTTGCATGTGATTCTAAAACAGCAAGTTCTTTTTCTTTATCAATACGAGGGAACATGTTCTCACCTTTTTTAGCTGTTAAGTCTTTTGGAAGACGACCAAAGCTGTGGATTGAATCCCAAGCTGTAAGTTCTCCTCTTTCAATACCAAATTGTGCCCAGATTTTTTCTGGTGTTCTTGGCATGAATGGTTCAATCATAACGCTGACAATACGGATTGCTTCAGCTAATGTGTAAAGTACACCTGCAAGTTTGGCTTTGTTTGCTTCATCTTTAGCAAGTACCCATGGCATTGTTTCATCAATATATTTATTCATTCTTCTAATGATTACCCAGATATCTTCAAGGGCATTGTTGAAGAATAATTTTTCCATGTTTGCTTCCATTTTAGCAATTTGTTCTGTAATTACTTTTTGTACATCAGCATCAAATTCGTTACCTTCATGTTCTGCTGGAAGTGTACCAAAGTATTTTTCAATCATTGCTACTGTTCTTGATGTTAAGTTACCAAGGTCATTGGCAAGGTCAGAGTTAATTCTTGAGATTAATGCTTCGTTAGAGAAGTTACCATCTTGTCCAAAGGCAATTTCACGAAGTAAGAAGTAACGAATTGCATCACTACCATAACGCTCTACGAGTACGTTAGGATCTACTACTGTACCTTGAGATTTACTCATTTTACCACCATTGATTACAAGCCATCCATGACCAAATACTTGTTTTGGAAGTGGAAGATCAAGAGCCATAAGCATTGCTGGCCAAATGATTGTATGGAAACGAACAATTTCTTTACCTACTAAGTGTACATCTGCTGGCCAGAATTTCTTAAAGTTCTCATCATTTTCTTGTAAATAACCAAGTGCTGTAATGTAGTTTGATAAAGCATCAAGCCATACATATACAACGTGGTCTGTATCGAATTCTACTGGAATACCCCATTTAAATGATGTACGAGATACACATAAGTCTTCAAGACCTGGTTTTAGGAAGTTATTGATCATTTCGTTTTGTCTAGCTTTTGGTTCAATGAATTCTGGGTGAGATTCAATGTATTCAATTAAACGATCTTGGTATTTAGAAAGTTTGAAGAAGTAAGCTTCTTCTTTAACTTTTTCTACTGGTCTACCACAGTCTGGACATTTACCATCTTTCAATTGTACTTCTGTAAAGAAACTTTCACATGGCGTACAGTAAAGACCTTCGTATGAACCTTTATAGATATCCCCTTGGTCATATAATCTTTTGAAGATTTTTTGAACAGTTTGTTTATGTTCTTCATCTGTTGTACGGATGAATTTATCATAAGTAACGTCCATTGTTTCCCATAATTCCTTGATTCCTTTTACAATGTTATCAACGAATTGTTGTGGTGTTACATTTTCTTCAGCAGCTCTTCTTTCAATCTTTTGGCCATGTTCATCTGTTCCTGTTAAGAACATAACATCATAACCACGAAGTCTCTTATATCTAGCCATAGCATCTGCTGCTACTGTTGTATAAGAGTGTCCAATATGAAGTTTATTACTTGGATAATAAATTGGTGTTGTAATATAATAAGCTGGTTTACTCATCTTTACATTCTCCTTTTATCTTGATTTGATAACTATTTATTAATGAATAGTCTATGTTTTTTAATGCTTCTTACTCTGCAAATTTATAGTAAGCCCTTTACAGAATGAAATATAAAAAACACTTCGTTATAGAAGCTTCTTTGACATCAAAAAACCCCGCCTCTATAACTTTAAATTGTTATAGAGGCGAGGACTATATACTCGCGTTACCACTCTATTTCGTTTATACCTCACAGCATAAACCTTATCAAGTACTTCTACAAGTTCATCATATTACTTTATCTAAAAGACGCTTTATACCTAATACTAACGCCCATTAGTAATGTATCTCTCTATGATTACTTATATACTTATACTCTATCGCTATAACAGGCGAACCTGTTGCAGCCTAATCTACTATTATAGATTCGGTGCACCATTCCAAGGCCATCTTCAGCTTAATCCTCTTTGCTTCTTTTCAGCTCCCGAAGCTCTCTTTAAAAGATTAGTAAACTTACTCTCCTCTTCACTATGTTTGTACTGATTATAAAATTTATTTACATAGTTATCTTAGTTTATCCCCTTTTATCATCATTTATTCCTTGATGAATTGTAAATTATATGCCTCATATTACTTACAATTTATAGATCATAAGATAAACCCTATAACTAGCTATCATTATAAAATATATTATTTTATTTTTCAATGAGATTTTTCATTTTCTTATTTCCATTTATCTTAATCTACAATAGATCTATACTTCTTTAAAATGTTCTCCTTATAAAGTTCATCGCATTTTCAAAATAAAACTGATCTGCTAGTTTCTTTCCATATCGTTTCACTAATAGTTGATATAAATAATCTACATCTTGAATACCTCTCATATCAACAGGCATCTTTGCCCCATCAAAATCAGAGCCCATGGCAATAACCCCTTCTCCACCTAAACTTAGGAAATGGTCAATATGCGGTAAAATCTCTTCGATCTTTCCTGTCATGGTATTGTTAATAAATAATGGATAAAAGTTCATACCGACTAACCCTTTTCTTTCTACAAACACTCTAAACTGTTCATCTGTTAAATTTCTAGGGTGATTACATATCGTTTTGCTGTTGGAATGCGTTGCAATAAAAGGTCCACTCACTGTTTTAGTAACATCCCAAAATCCTTTTTCAGCTAAATGTGAGACATCAATAAGCATTCCCAATTCTTCCATTTTCTTTACGACACACTTTCCAAACTCAGTAAGCCCATCAGCCTCTTCTAGCATACAACCATCTGCTACAGCCGTTTTTCCATTCCAAGTTAGCGTCATCATTCTAACGCCTTTATCATAAAACTCCTGTACACGTTCTATGTGACTCCCTAAAGCTCTACTGCCTTCTATAGATAAAAGAGCTACTCTTTTTTTCTGACTCAATGTTTCTTCCACTTCCTTATGACACTTACAAAAACTAATGACATCCTTAAGTGCATTCATTTGCTCAATAAAATACCCGTAGACCTTATTAAAATAATCATAAGCTTTCTCGTCACTTAATTCATCACTCATCCAAATGGCATACGTTTGAATCCAATGTTCAATCTCTTTTCCTTTTTCTATACTGAGCTGCATGTTATTCTTATATAAGCCTTCTTTTGCATTATAACATTCAGAAATAGTATCGCAGTGTAAATCAAAATAGTTCATATAGCGCCTCCTATACTTTCTCTCTATCCATTTCTATGTATTCTTATTTTACTATATCCTAAAAAATATACCTACTCATTCCTTTTTTCTTAACTAAGGATGCTACCTTAGTTGATTGCTCTTCTACTTATGTCTCATACTGCACTAACTCCTATATACTCTGAGTTTTACTTTGAAAGCTGGTAGCATCCTAATCTCTAATCTTCTTGACTTTTTTATTTTAGTTTTCTATAATCGCTTACTGTGTTACAAATCTTAATGTACTGATAATAAGTGGTACATATTCTGGAAGTGTCCAAATAACTACATAATCATAAGACTTATCTTCATCTTGAACAGGTCTTGGATATTGTACAACTATGGCTACATCTCTATCATTATAAAAATCTGGTTGATCTTCTGATGAGTAAATCACTCTTGCTGGCTGCCCATCTACAACAAAGCGTCTTACAATTGGATTTGTTCCATATGGTTTATAGTCTTCGTTGATTTGTGATTGAACCGCTTCATCAATGTTGTCACCTGTTCCTTCAAAAGCGCCTACTTCAAAAAAGCCACTTTCTCCCTCATACTTATCTTCATATCTTGGATTTTTACGCCAAGTAGCAGGATATCTAAATCTCACTTTATACTTTCTACTTTCAAACTCATCAAGTGCAATACCTGGTATTACTGTTGCATCTGTCCCAGTAAGCGAACTATTGTCATTTCCTGTATTAGATAAATTTTGCATATCTGTATTTTCTGCTCTTAAAAGTGTCCCCATATGACCACTTTGATCTTTACTCATAAGATTATTTGCTAACTGCGTTGCCGCAAAGACGCCTACACCTAATACTGCTATATCTATTTTGTCCATACTGATTACCTCACAATAAATAGTTACAGAATATAATATTTTTCTCCCCTCTATTTTGTTACTAGATTTTACCATTTTCACCATTTATATTGTTTTTATTTTATAGACTCTACAATTACTTTAGCATTTTTATAAAATACCTCTCTATCTAAAGCCCCCATCTAAAAAGTACAAAAAAATAGAGAGCTTTTAGCCCTCTATTTTTTCCTAATAACTTTTTCTATCAAAACTTAAACAATCTGTTTGTGTGTAAACCTCTGGCTTAGTTAATGCACCCACTTCAATCTCCTGCAAACTACAGTGACGATCTTTATTATATACGCAAGTATCTACCTTACATAAAATGGCATCTAGTTCATTTGAATGGCAAGCAGCATCTACTTGTAAGTTACTATATCCCATTCTATCTAAAAATGTAGCACAACAAGTTGTTTCTGTGATATTAGCACCTTTTCCTTCTACATTAATAATGCTTGCACAGCAATATTTGCCTTGATTATACGAACAGTTCTCCACACTACAGTTAATTTTAGGCATGCTTTCACTCCTTACTCCACTATATTATGTCGCCAAAATTTCACCTGCTTAGTATTATCTTTTAATATATGAATTATGCCTAAAATTCACCATCTTCTACTATATGCCATGTCACATTTTAATCATATAGATAATGTCTTGTCATTGGTAAATCATTATTGGCACCTTTGCTAAATAAAATCTGATGTAAATCAATGACCCCATTATTAAAACTTGCCGCACATGAACACAAATACATTCTCCACATACGAATAAATCGCTCATCAAACATTCTTTCTATTTCAGACAAATGTTTTTCAAAACCTTCATGCCAACATAATAGTGTTCTCACATAATGTCTTCTTAAGCTCTCTACATCTAACACATAGTACCTATGGTCAGCTGATATACTAATAATTTCTCTTAAGCTTGGGATAACGCCACCTGGGAAAATGTATTTCTTAATCCAAGCATCCCCTGGATATTCTCCATATCCACTAATATAATGAAGCAAAAATACGCCCTTATCTTTCAGCACTGCATCTACATTCTTAAAGAATAAATCGTAGTTTTCTCGTCCAACATGCTCTAGCATTCCAATACTAACAACTCTATCAAACTTTAAGTCACAGCTTTCTAAGTCCCTATAATCCATTAATTTAACCTCTAGATATTCTTCAAGCCCTTCTTTCTTAATACGTTCACTAAAACTGCGTTGTTGTTCTTCACTTAAAGTAATACCCACGCCATGTACTTTATATTTCTTAGCCGCTTGAATAAGTAAAAAGCCCCAACCGCAACCAATATCTAATAAACTCATGCCTTCTCTCAGATTTAACTTCTTTAGTTTATAATCCACCTTCTTATGCTGAGCTTCTTCTAAAGTCTCCGTTCCATTTTCAAAATAAGCACATGAATAACTTAAAGTAGGATCTAACCATAAGCTATAGAAATCATTTCCTATATTATAGTGTGAGCATACTTCATTCTTTTGATTTTTCTTAGAAGTAGAAGTATAGAGCAACTTTCTTAGGGCATGATAATTGGTTTTAAATTCAGCTTTGCATTTAAAAATCTCATCTAAAACCTCTTCTAGGTCTCCCTCAATTTCTATATCCCCGTTCATATAGGCCTCACCTAATGCTAAGGTTGTACTTTCAAGTAACTTTATATAAGATACCGGTTCATGTACAATGACCTTAAACTTAGCTTGTGACGTCCCTATGTGTATTTCCTCTCCTGTTTCAAACATAACGTCAAAAGAAGTCCCATCAAAATTTTTGAGGAACTTCTTCATTAATGTAGCTTGTATATTCATGTTCATCACTCCTCTTACGCAGTATGAACCAAAAATTGTTATTATATTCCTGTTGGCACCTTCATTTTTATTTTTCTATTTTTCTGATTAGGTAGCGCTGTTATAATTCCGCCTAAACATAAAGGAACATAGAAAGTAATAATTCTCCAACATAAAACTGCCGTTGGCAAAATGGCTTGTGGGAAAAATAATTGAAAGAGTAAGAAGAAGCTTCCTTCTGCCACACCTGAACCCCCTGGAATAGGTACAAAAGCCGAAAACATTACAATAAAAGCTGCTGCCGAAATAATCACAAAGACCTCTGCCCCTTTTAATCCAAATGCTCTATAGACTGCATAAGGAATTAAAAAATAAGCAGTCAATTGTCCAATGGTTAAAATACATACCCTTAACAATAGTCGTTTATTCTTTTTCATCTCTCCAATATTTTCATTAAATAGCTGAACTTGATTTACAAGCTTTTTCTTTAAAGGATAGGCATCTTTAATCATATGCATTTTATGTAATAAATTTACAAACCAAATGCCCATCCTCATCGTACGCTCTTTCATAAATGCAGCCATAATTAGTACTATAACTACTGCTAGATTAACGCAGAAACCTATAAGAGAGAGATAAATAATCCCTTTAACTTTCACTACAAAAAAGTTAAGCTGCAGTATTAAAACAACTAATGAATAGATTGTTAAGGTAATCTGATAAATAATAAATTTAGAAAGTAGTACACTGGCCGATGTGCCAAGAGGCACGCCTTGCTTCATCATAATAAAGGCTTGCATAGGCTGCCCTCCAGAAGCAAAAGGGGTAATAGCATTAAAGAAGTGACCTGACATGACCACTTTAAATGCATTCCATAAGCCATTTCCCTTATGCATCTTTTCTACAAGCGTGTGCTGTATAATGGTTTCGAACCCCCAATAAAGGGCAATACACACAAAACCTATTGCAGTCCATCTAATAGATAATCTTGTAAAATCATCTAAAATACTTATAATATCAGAATCACCAACTAATAGCCTTAAGGTTACTAGTCCAATCCCTATCACTAGTCCAATATTAATTAAATATTTTTTCATGTTGTTGCTTCACCACCTGCTAAAACAGGACGTTTATGTGTATAAAGAATCTCGTTGTAAAAATCCTGCCACATACTTAAAACATTTTCTCTAGAATAGAAATTACTTCCTTCTAAAGACTTGCGTATACACTCTTCTTTAAACTGTTTATTTTCTTTAAGCGCTGTAATATGATTTATAAACTCCTCATTGGTATTCCCTTTAAGATAAAAATCAAATAGGATTTTTGGATAAATATCTAAATCTCTTAATAAAATAGGTACATTACAATTCATCGCTTCCAAAATAATCATTGGGAATAATTCATTGAAGGATGGTAAAAACATAACATCTGCTATATTATAAATTTCATTCATCACATCTCTTTCCACAATCCCAGTAAACTTTACATTACTTGGCGGATTTTCAAGAATTACTTTTACTTCTTTATATCCAGATGTGATATTCCCAAATGAGAAACCACCTGCCCAAATAAATTGAACCTCTGGCATAGCTTTAGCAATTTCAATGAATTCAAAAATTCCTTTTCTCACCTGAAGTTGACCCGCACATAATACAACAAACTTTTCTGCTGGGATCTCATGTTTTCTTCGAGCCGCCGCCTTTTCTAAAGGATCCATCTTATAAAATTTTTCTTTAGATACATAGTTAGGAATATATGAAATTTTATTTTTTGGAATACCATAGGCTTCCAGTTTATCAATAAAAATTGGATTAACTGTCACTAAGTAATCCATACTCTTATAAAAAGCTATAATATATCTATAAAATATATCCTGTGCAAATTTAGGTAACTCTAAACTTCCATCTACAGTTTCTGGTAAGAAATGTACTGCTCCAACCGTCACACTTTTTTTAGCTTTTACGATGGGTAATGTTAAATAATGATCTAAATTAATCGTATGATAGTGCATAATATCTGCACATATTTTCTTATTAACTTCTACAGTATATCTATCATCTAGTCCTTTTGTTACTAAATCTAATTGTTCTAGGTAGGCTGACCCTACACCTTGCCCTTTTACCTTGTCTGCAGAAGATAACATATTGATTGTTGGCATTTCTTTTAGCCTCCCTGCAATAGCATCATTTCTTATTTTTTAGTCACCCATATTATAGCTCAAAAAAAATTGTATAGTTTAAATCTTAACATTTTTTAATAATTATTATCTTGAATATAGTTATATGCTTCTTTATGTGCCCTTGTATATTTACTTCCACCATAAATAGTTTTTTCTATGCCATTTATAACTTTTTTGCATTTTCCAAAAGCAATTAACTCTTCACCAAGATAGTCCTCTAATGAAGCTGTGAAATAAACATCCTTTGCAAACTGCTCTCCAAATTTTTCAAAAAGCTCTTTCTTTGGATGGGTAGATAAATCTTCATTGGTTTCATCAAAGTAAAACTTGTATATACAAAAACAGAAAAAGCTCGCCTTATCTTCTAAGGATAGATTATCAAAAAGCTGATTATGTAATGCTTTATTTCCTATATAATCAGAGCATAGCATCCCTTTGCTTCTAGCATAACTTAAAAAGCCATCTGATGCCTGTTCATCATTATCTAATACTTTCGCAATAATTGCCTTTGCATCACTTTCAGTAGCCTCTTGTGGTAAAGTCACACCGATTTTTTCTGCATAGCTTTTTATCATGGCACTAGCTGGTTTTGTATCAATTTTATTAGGTACCTTTTCTCTTTTGTCTCTCATCTTTATTCCTATACCTTTCTTATTAGAATACTCTACCCACCATTATAGCATGTGGCTTCTCCTACCTAAAGTAGTCCTAAATCTCTATTTCATTCATATACTAGTCTATATGGAATTATTTACATTTTACTTAAGTTCTATACTTTATCAAATAATTTTTTTATGCTACACTCTATATTTTTCTCTATAGCCTACCTGCTGAATGAGAAACATTAAAGGAGGTCACATTTTGAAAGAACAAAATTTAGTTACTAGTACCATACTACTTACAGCCACTTCTTTTTTCACCCGTACTATTGGTATGATTTCTTCCGTCTATCTCTCCAAAGCCCTAGGGGCTGAAGGGATGGGTATATATGAGATTGTTATGTCTATTTATATGACTGCAGCTATTTTTGCATCTGCTGGTCTTTCTGTTACGGTTTCACGAATGATTGCTGAAGCTCTAGGTAAAGGAAATAGTCCTCATATTATGCATATTATGAAAGTTGCATTTACCTTTGCCTTAACCACTAGCTTCATTGCCTCAACTCTTCTTTTCGCATTAGCGCCTCAGATGACCGAGTTTTTTGTTCATGACACCACAGCTGCTACTGGACTACGTTTTTTGTCTCTTAGTATTCCATTTATAACCTGCTCTTCTTGTTTTAAAGGTTACTTCTATGCCACTAAGAAAACCATTTATCCTGCAAGTGCCGATATACTAGAACAAATCGTTAAAGTCCTTCTCCTGATTTTTCTACTCCACCACTACGCACCATATGGAATAACTGCTACTTATAGTGCCATTGGAATTGGACTAACTATAGGTGAAATGGTTTCCTGGAGTTATATGCTTTCTTTATTTATTATGGATAGAAAGCATATTCACTCTATTTCCTCTGCGTCTCCTAGAAAAAAAGACCTTTTCATCAAACTCATTCGTATTCTACTTCCAATTGCTTGTATCTCTTACCTAGGCTATATTTTTCTCTCTATAGAAAATACCCTTATTCCAACAGGACTAAAAAAATACAACGGAAGTTATTCTGATTCTATGGGGCTCTTTGGCATGATTCGAGGCATGGTGATGCCCATCTTATTTTTTCCTTCTGCCTTCTTAACGGCTTTTTCCACCACTCTCGTCCCAGAAATTGCTAAAGCTAATGTCCTAAAACAAGAAAAACGTGTACGCTATACTACTAGTCGGGTCATTCAACTCACCTTTATCCTTAGCCTGCTTGTGGTTACTATTTTAATGACCTATGGTAATGAGTTAGGATTTATTATTTATAAAAGCGAAGAAATTGGGCCACTTCTTCGTACCCTTTCGGTTATCGTGCCTTTTGTCTACATAGAAGTCATTGCTGATGGTATTTTAAAAGGACTTAATAAACAAGTAAGTTGTTTAAAATATAGTATCCTTGACTCCATTATGCGTGTAATACTTATTTACTTTTTACTTCCTATTAAAGGCATTCACGGTTTTATGTTTGTTATGATTATTAGCTGTATTCTTACCTCTACTTTAAACTTTAATAAGTTACTAGAAAGCACCCACTTAAAATTAAAACCCATCAATTGGTTTCTTAAGCCAGCCGTTGCTGCCGCCTTTTCTGGCTGTTACTCCAGACTTATTATCAATAGACTCTTGCGCTATAGTATGGGATTAACCAGTAAAGTTTCTCTTGGTATTTTACTTACTGTAATGATTTATATTCCTTTACTTTTTATTATTCAAACCTTAAGCATAGAAGATATGAGCTGGCTTAAACGTCAGCTACGTTTATTAAAGTCTATCTGCGTTTCACCTAAGTAATCTGTTCATAAAAATTAATAATAATCTTTCTAAAATTACTTTTATATCGTTAAAAACAAATCATATTTCCAGTTAAACTCCACTATAAACAAAAAAATCCTTGAGTCTAGATATACTCTAAACTCAAGGATTTTTATTATGATCTACTTGTATCAATCATATTATTAACTTCCTGTCTTACAACCATTTCTATATAACGCTTAAGAATTTGTGCACTTTCTGCTCGCGTTATAAAACCTCTAGGTCTTAACTGATTATTATTTCCTATAATCAGTTCATTTTCTATACAATATGTCATACTTTCTAAAGCCCAATTTGATATCATATCTTGGTCTTTCATAGTCATTAATCCTTCTTTATTGGCACTTATATCTTGATCTAACTGTATAGAACACCTATAAATGATTTTAGAAAATTCTTCTCGTGTAATATAATCATCTGGTGCAAACAACTGACTCGTTCTACCTTCCACTATGTTATTTTGTTTTGCCCAGGAAATATATTTTGCATAATAAGCTGTCTCATTTATGTCTTGAAAACTTTTATCATACTCCACAGTTATAGGGCCATAAGACTTTTCATACAGTCTACCAAGTGCAGTAACCACCATACCCCTTGTCATTCTACTATCTGGCTCAAATTGCTCTTTTGTTACGCCTAAGAATACTTCTCGGGTTGTAATAAAATCTATTGCCTCTTTTCCCCAATGTGTGGCTATGTCACTAAAATACTTCTGGTTATCTATAAAATCAATCTGAGCATGAGCTGGGGCAATATACTGCATTTCCTGATTGATTAATGCACTAAAGCCAATAATTATCCTTTCTTCATTTCTCAAATAATAAGGTACTTGCTTTTTGATAAATGATCCATAAGGAGCTCCTGATATGCTCTCTTCTTTTAATATTTCTACAGACGAGTTTATAGTATCCTCGTCTAAGGATGGCTTATCTGTTTCTGGCAAAGGGCTGTTCTCCATATCTTCTACTTTCTTTATCCATTGTGCATAAAGTATTTGCGCTTTTGTTAAATGAACTATTTTCTCTTCATATAACTGTCCGCCTTCAGCTGCTGTGTAATAGCCTGAAAAATAATAACCAGCTCTTTCCATAGGTACTAAAACATCAGCATAAACCATTCCATTTAATACTTCTTTTATTGTACTTTGTTCTGTCCCATCATTATGTATAAGGGTTAATGTATAATAGTCTAATGTTACCTTTTCTAAGTTTCCATCCGTAATTTTTATCATTTGCCCTGTTGATATACCTTTTCGGTAAATAGTATATTCGCCAGTTGGTATATCCTCACTATAATAGACTTCTGCAACTGAATCTTTTTTAAGGCGGTATTCTTGACCTATGTTTTGATCAATCAAAGTAATGTAATCTTGCTCTAGCCAATGATTATCTTTATTTACTTTTACTACTGCACCCGTTATCTTCTTTGTTTCAAATGGTATACGAACTGTTGCTTGACTGCTTCTACGAAATGTATTTAATTGCAGCCCTTCTAAAATAATTTCTCCTTGTGCCTCATAGGTTAAATGTTGACTATTTTTCAGTGTAATGGTCCATTTATCATCCACTTGTATACTTTCAGTCCCATCTATTTGAAGGGCAAAATGATCCTTGTTTGATAGATTCAGTGAGTTAAATTCATCTACTAATTGAGGCGTATAAGCTGTTGTTATGCCATTTAAGGAGTGTCCCATTAATGTTAAGTTCACATCGTCTTCATAACCACTTTTCACTTTAAGTATCGCATAGTCTTCATGTGGCCTATAACTACGACTTGCTCTAGCAATGAGCTTATCATTTCCATTACCATAGGTTACCTCATAACCTGAAAGCGTAAAGCTTGTTATTTCTGTTGTAGATATGCATTTTGTCTCTAACCGATAAGTACCTATAGTTTCTTCTGTAATATCCATTTTGATCGTGATACTGTTATCTTCTGAAGAACTTGTAATATCTGCGTAATCAACACTTTGCCCATACTTATTTTTTAATGTCACTATCATTTTTTCTATAGGTATAGCTTCACTATATTTCACAACAAACTCAGCTGTTTCACCAATCCTACCAAAGTAATCTTTAGGTCCCTCTTGAATTTTAGGATTTCCACCTATTATTAGGATCTGTTCATAATTTGGGCTTTCACCTTGTACTAACAAAATATCCTCTGAAATATTAAAATGTTTAACTTGTTCCCCTACAGTCTCTGACGATGGTATAGCACCTTTTGCAAAAATAGCAACTTCATCTCCTACCTCAGGATTCTCAAAAGCTATTCTTATTGGTTGCCCCTTCCATAACTTATTAATTTCAATGGTATGACCTTTAGTTAAATAAACCATATCACTGCCTAAGTCAACGCCTTGGTCTGTATCTAAAATAAAGTTCCCTTTTTGATATATTGCCTTTACTTGTTCTGCAATTTCAGTATTATTAAGCTTTCCCCCTTCAACCTGAATAATTCCTTCATTATATATTGCTGATAGATTTGGGTCTACTATTTTATAAATGAGGTTTGCATTATCTTTAACAATTACTTTGCCTCCGGTGCTAATTTGTATAAGCCCTAAATCCTGTTGAGCTAATTTTATCTCTATATCTTGTAAAATTAATTGGCTTTGGTCTGCTATTTTAAATAAGTATAGTGATCCTTTCTCTACTTCTGAACCTATACCAACTATCGTTACCTCGCCATCAACTTTAATCTCTGCTGCCTTTGAATCACTATATCGATCTTTAGAAAGGCTTACTTCATCTGATAGGTTAATAGAGTTCATAACAAAAATTGTACCACCTGTATCCTGCAAGTATTTATATGCTTTACTTAATGTTTTAAATGCCTCATTAGACGTAGTACCACTATTACCATCACTTCCATTTAACTCATCAACAAAGCATACTTGATCTGGAAGTGTATTTCTATCAACCATGATGATATTTTTGCCTTCCTTCCTTATTATAAACGGTTGATTATTAACCAACTTAAAATAATCAAGGTAGTCAGCAACACTTACAACCTGACCTTCTGGCACAATAACTATGCGCCCATTCTTCTTATCTGCACATTGCAACTGGTATAAAGCATTAAGCTCTGTCATTTCTTTTGCCACTTTTACTGTTGCATTTTCATTGAGATAAATTACCCCTGCTATTGTAAGACCACCTTTACCTAAGCCTATACTACTACCTTTCCCGACCGACACTTGACTATTATGTTGATCTTCATTATCTGATATATCACCTTCTATGAGTAGAGGATAGTCTGTTATATTTTGATGAACATAAATCCCCCCACCATCTTTCTCAGCTTTATTCCCCTTAATCTGTCCGCCTTCCATACTCATATGGCCACTTTCAAGATAAAATCCACCACCATTAACAGCTTCATTTTTTTCAACTTGAACTTTGTCTGCTATAGTCAAGTTACCATATTTTAAGCTAATGCCTCCACCTGATGTACCCGCTTTATTATTAGTAATCTGCACATCACCTTGTATCTTTAAGTTTCCACCAGTCTGCCAGATTCCCCCACCAGCGCCCTTCGTTGTATTGTCACTGATCATTACCTTCCCCTCTACTATACACTCTGCTGGGGCATGTTCTGCCGAATCTTCTTTTATGTACAAACCACCTGCTCTATAAGCTGTATTATGACTGATGAGAACCTCTCCATCTATAACTAATTTAGAACCTACATTTTGACCAACTCCACCAGCAGTTTCTTCTGCCACATTATAAGTAATGACTACTTTTTCCCCTATGTGACTATCACTGTTACTTTCAAAAAATACACCACCACCATATTTGGCATGGTTTTGTGTAATGCTTGTTGAGCCTTTAATCACATTCGCACCGCGGGAACAAATACCACCGCCTGTACCTATAGTCCTATTATTAGCAATCACACCGCCATCAATTTGTAAGATTCCTTTATACCCAACAAAAATGCCGCCACCAATATTAGTAGCATAATTATTATCAATATGCGTTGCTTCTCCCTTAAGAATAAATGTATTTCCATCAGAACCTGCAAATACACCACCACCATAATAACCTGCTTTATTATTAGAAATACCTGCACATCCTTCTACTGTTACCATACTTTGATTTTGCCGTATTCCTCCTCCTGTCTCTTGTGCTGTATTAGAATCTACTATACTATCACCTTGCATGAGCATCTTACTTCCATACTGATATATGCCACCACCATCGCTTGCTTCATTCCCACTGATTTCTGCATTATCCAGCATAGTAAAGTTGGCATAATCTAAATATAAACCTCCGCCCATCTTTCTTGATTTATTGGAATCTACTATACTATCATCTTGCATGATTGTTGTACCTTTATACTGAAAAATACCGCCACCACGTGTTGCTTCATTCCCACTGATTTCTGCATTACCCATCATAGTGAAGTTGGCTTCTTTTAAATACAGGCCTCCGCCATCTGCACTAGTATTTTGGGTATCGTTGGTATTATTGTTATTAATTATACGAGCATCTTCACCCATTATAAGCGTACTATTAATAACCTTTACAGCTGCTTCTTTTGCTTCATTATTATTCCCATTAATAGTAATATTCTCTAATGTAAGTTTACCATTATTCTTGACTTCTATCATTACTCCCGAATAACCATTATATCTTATTAATTGTGAGCCTTCTGGCAATGACCAAGTTTCTTCTTGACCATGTAGTATAATAGAACCACATACAATGATATTCAAAGTTTCATCCATTGACTCTTTAACCTCTTGTACTAATTCCTTGGCCCTTTTAACAGTTTTTACAGGTGTTGTAGGACTTAAGCCATTTGCTCCATCATTCCCAGCCCCTATGCCTAGCGTATTATTCTCAGCACCGCCATTAATATAAATCCCTTCTATTGTAGAATTTGTTGTAGTTATAGCACTTTTCACACTAAATCCCATTACACCACTTGTTGTGGTTCCATTCATTACCTGGTTAAATCCCATATTCTCTATTCTTATACTTTGCTCAATAACCATATTCGGCATTACAGGACTACTCATGCATAGTATAAGAATGATTGCAATGAGTCGAAAAATTTTACGTTGCATATCTCCTCCGGTGTATACAAGTTATACTTTTCCATTTTGATTATTTTATTTACTTCTAAATATTTATATTATTATAATAATAAAAATTATGTAATCATATTCTAATCTATTCTTTTGATATTTGTTGTCCTAGTTTATTATCATTGTCTTATATTTTTTACAATTATTTTAATCATTTTTTGTTACATAATATTTTAAACTATACAAAAAATATACAACAACTTTTTATATAAATTCTAATCTATTCTTTTGATGTTTTGATATTTGCTGTTCTAGAAAATATTTTTTAATACCAGACTTAATGTTTATCCTATGTATTCTGCACATCATTTTTTACTTCTAATAATATCTTCTATATAATTTAATACCTCATCTACTTCTTCCTCTGTATTGTAAAGTCCAAAACTCGCCCTTACCATTCCAATTGGTTTTGCATTAGCATCTAGCATATATTCATAGCGTTCATCATTGGTTACCCCTAATAGCCTTGCCACATAAGGTTGAGCACAGAAACAACCTGTTCTAACTGCAATACCTCTCTTATCTTGCAATAAGGTTCCCATATCTTTGTGATAAATACCCTCTATATTAAAGGAAACTACGCCTACTCTCTTAGCATTATCAGCATTTCCATAAATCATTGTATGTGGTAGACATTCTAGTCCTTTTATAAATCTCCTTTTTAGTCTTTCTTCATGGGTTTCAATTTGCTCATAACCTATATTTTTTAATACTGTCATTGCAGCTAAAATAGACATAGCACCTAAGAAATTTGGTGTTCCAGCTTCATCCTTATACGGTAATGGCTTATAGTAAACATCATCATCAAATACTGCTTCTACTGTTCCTCCTCCTAATAAGAAAGGTCGTTTACCTTCTATCATTTCTCTTTTAACTATCACTACCCCACTTCCAAAAGGCGCGTACATTTTATGTCCTGAAAAGACCAAAGCATCTATATCTTGTTCTTTCCTACTTCCTTTTAATTCAATAGCACGATGGGCTATTAATTGAGCTGCATCTACTATACATCTAGCCCCATAGCGATGGGCAAGGTTAGCAATTTCATGAATGGGATTAATATAGCCTGTTACATTACTAGCACCTACTACAGATACATATTCAATACTTCCCTTAGCACGTATTAGCTTTTCTTCTAATTCCTCTAATTCTAATTGACCTTCTTGATCTACTTCGCAATAAAAAACATTTCCATATTCTCTCCATGGCAAATCATTTGCATGATGTTCCATTCTAGTGGTTAAGACCTTTTGCCTATTTCGATCACATAATACATTAGCTAATAAATTAATACCTTCTGTAGTATTTTTTACATAAATAACTTCATAACCATCTTCAACATTGACTCCAAAAAAGTTTAATATCTCTTCTCTTGAAATCTCATAAGCATGGGTACAATAAGCTGATTTTTGTCCGCCTCTACCCACTGAGCCATACATCATAATATTTTCACAAATAAATTCGTCTACTTTTTTTAATGGAGGGGTTGTTGCTGCATTATCAAAGTTAATAGGTACAACCCTTTGTCCATTTGGTAATTCAACTTCTGTATCTATTCCACTAAATAAGGTACTATAACTTTGACTAGCCATTTCTTTCACATCCCTTCTAAAAAATATATTCAGGACTTATTTTTTTATGAGTACACCATAATATTCGGAACAAATATTTTTGCCAAGAGATTAACGCTCTTTACCAACCGAAATCTAAATTATTCTTTTCCTCTATACCTTGTTTTATCTTAATTATCTATGCACTATTAACTTGTTTTATACTATGGATTTAAAATTATTCTTAATTTTTTATTATTTATGATAATATTTTTATTTGTTAATATTTTGTTGACTTATTTCGCAAAATATTTGATAATTAATATACGAAAGATTATTATTTTATCAACAAAATAATTAACTAGAAAAACATTTTTCACCAATTAATCATTTATTTCATAGAAAAGAGGTTGAATGAAAATGGCAAAAGTTGATTTAACTAAATATGGTATCACTGGAACTACAGAAATTGTTTACAATCCTTCTTACGAATTATTATTTGAGGAAGAAACAAAACCTGATCTTAAAGGTTATGAAGTAGGACAAGAAAGTGAACTTGGAGCAGTTAATGTAATGACTGGTATTTATACTGGTCGTTCACCTCAAGATAAGTTCATCGTTATGGATGAAAATTCAAAAGACACTGTATGGTGGACTTCTGATGAGTATAAGAATGACAACCATCCAGCTTCACAAGAAGCTTGGGCAACATGTAAAGATATTGCTATTAAAGAGCTTTCTAACAAAAGACTTTTCGTAGTAGATGCTTTCTGCGGTGCTAACAAAGATTCTCGTATGGCTATCCGTTTCATTGTTGAAGTAGCTTGGCAAGCTCACTTCGTAAAAAATATGTTTATCCAACCTACAGCTG
Source organism: Cellulosilyticum sp. (assembly GCA_015058045.1). Classification (GTDB taxonomy): domain Bacteria; phylum Bacillota; class Clostridia; order Lachnospirales; family Cellulosilyticaceae; genus Cellulosilyticum. The sequence goes on along the minus strand of SVDC01000005.1, from coordinate 9,644 downwards.
AAGAACTTGAAAACTTTGAACCAGATTTCGTAGTATATAATGCTTCTAAAGCCAAAGTGGAAAATTACAAAGAATTAGGACTTAACTCTGAAACAGCTGTAATGTTCAACATTACAAGTCGTGAACAAGTTATCCTCAATACATGGTACGGTGGAGAAATGAAAAAAGGTATGTTCTCTATGATGAACTACTACCTTCCATTAAACGGAATGGCTTCAATGCACTGTTCTGCTAACACAGATATGAATGGCGAAAATACAGCTATCTTCTTTGGTCTTTCTGGAACAGGTAAAACAACACTATCTACAGACCCTAAACGTCTTCTTATCGGTGATGATGAACACGGTTGGGATGATAATGGTGTATTTAACTTTGAAGGTGGTTGCTATGCTAAAGTTATCGATCTTGACAAAGAATCTGAGCCAGATATCTACAATGCAATCAAGAGAAATGCACTTCTTGAAAACGTTACATTAGATGAAAATGGTAAAATCGATTTTACAGATGATAGCGTAACAGAAAATACACGTGTATCTTATCCAATCGATCATATAAATAACATTGTACGTCCAGTATCTGCTGCTCCAGCAGCTAAAGATGTTATCTTCTTATCAGCAGATGCATTCGGTGTACTTCCTCCAGTATCAATCCTTACTCCTGAACAAACTCAATACTATTTCTTATCAGGATTCACAGCTAAACTTGCTGGTACAGAACGTGGTATCACAGAGCCTACACCAACATTCTCAGCTTGTTTCGGTCAAGCATTCCTTGAGCTTCACCCAACAAAATATGCTGAAGAACTTGTTAAGAAAATGGAACAAAGTGGTGCTAAAGCATACCTTGTAAATACAGGATGGAATGGAACAGGAAAACGTATCTCTATTAAAGATACTCGTGGAATTATTGATGCAATCCTTAACGGAGATATCAATAAAGCTCCAACAAAAACTATCCCAATGTTCAACTTCGAAGTTCCAACAGAACTTCCAGGTGTTGATACAAATATCCTCGATCCTCGTAATACATATGCAGATGCTTCTGAATGGGATGTAAAAGCACAAGATTTAGCAAATAGATTCATCAAAAACTTCGCTAAATATGAAGGTAATGATGCTGGTAAGGCATTAGTTGCTGCAGGTCCTCAAAAATAATTGCTATTTAGCTTATAAAGCTAAATATACCTCATTATTTCTTTTATAGAAAATTTACATTCTCATTTGTACTAGGGTACAAAAAAACAGAGGACACCCATGGTGCCCTCTGTTTTTTAATTATATTCTTTTCTATAAATTATACTTAGACTTCTTATTAGTGAGACACTTTATTTGCTAATTTTTCATCCATAATTTTTTCAGCTAGACGTTTATAGTAATTTGCTTTTTCTGTGAGCAAAATCACTTGAATCATACTTATAAGCTGATTTACTTCTATGCCTTCTGCTATGGGAATTGTTTCAATCTTAGAAGCGATACTCTCCTCGATTTTTTCTACCTCGCCCTGGAACTGATATGCACCTTCTACTTTTAATTCTGTAAATAACTGATATGTTTCCGCCAAAAGTTCACTATTAACTTGTCCATCCTTAATAATGGTTCCAAATAAAGTTTTTATATCACCAATCATTAAAATCTGCTTAAGGTCATATAGTAAAATCATAAGTAATATATGTTCTTTCGTATATTTCTTTTTTACAGCGGGCATTAATAATTTAGCTTTTGTATAGTTATTAATCATTGTTTTAGTAAGTAGTTTATCTTCTTCATAGCGCTTGGTATGTCCTAATTTTTCTTCAAACAGGGTAATAACCTGATCCATATATAAATCTAAATTTGGAATACTTTCTATTGCTATTGTATCATCTAATTGAAGCTGCTTTATCATCTGCAATAATTCTTCTTTCTGCATGATTTCCTCCCATTGACTGCTTATCTCTCATAATCCTTTATTCTACTACTTCTATGATACACGGGTGAATTTTCAAAATCAAGCAAATTTATTTTTTCAAACTACATTGACTTCCTTTTGTATATTATGTTATATTTTTATTATACTAATAAGTAGTATCGAAAACTACTTATTGAATTCAGGAGATGATAATATGAAACACTATCTTAGAGAACCAGTCAATGCTTTAACTCATTTATTCGGCGCCCTTCTATCCATTATTGGCACAATCATTCTACTTAATAATACACATACAGCACTTAGCCCAGTTGTTATTGCTTCTATACTTATCTTCGGAGTAAGCCTTGTACTACTTTATACAACTAGTGGTATCTATCACTTAGTGCATACAACTGATGCAATCTTACTTAAGCTGCGTAAATTAGATCATGCTATGATTTTTATCTTAATTGCAGGTTCTTATACCCCATTTTGCCTACTTTCATTAACAGGTGTTTGGAAATGGAGTATTATCACTATTGTTTGGAGCCTTGCCCTCATTGGTATTACACTTAAAATGTTTTGGATGAATATGCCTAGATGGGTCTCTACAGGATTTTATATTGGTATGGGATGGATCGCACTCTTTGCACTTAAACCTCTATATGATTCCTTATCATTAGGCGGATTTGTATTTCTTTTATTAGGTGGGGTCATGTATACCATAGGTGGTGTGATTTACGGTCTGAAAAAACCTAATTTCTCACCAGAATTTGGCTTTCATGAAATCTTTCATATCTTTGTATTACTGGGAAGCTTTTGCCACTACTGGGCAATTTTCAAATATGTACTTTAATAAATTTTGTTTCATTTTACTTGATATAAATATAAACTAGATATAAATATAAAACCCCCTCATAAGTGATACTCACATATTATGAAGGGGTTTTATTTCATCTATAAACTATTCATCCATACTCTTATTTGATTTTCTCCTCTATTCCCCCATGTATAATAAGGAATAGCAAATGTTTAATCTATTATTGTAGTTAATATTTTATTTAGTTGTTGCTGCTTCTGACTTAGTTTTAATATATTCATCCATAGCTGCAGCTGCTTTTTTACCTGCACCCATCGCTAAGATAACGGTTGCAGCTCCTGTTACAGCATCTCCACCAGCGTATACACCTTCTCTTGTTGTAAGACCTGTTTCTTCCTCAGTAACGATACAACCACGTCTATTAGTATCTAAGCCTTCTGTTGTACTTCTAATAAGTGGGTTAGGGCTTGTACCAATTGCCATGATGACACAGTCTACATCTAAGATGAAATTAGAACCTTCTTTAACAACTGGTCTTCTTCTACCTGATTCATCTGGGTCACCCAGTTCCATTTCCACACATTCCATACCTTTAACCCATCCATCTTGACCAACGATTTGTACTGGGTTATTAAGGTTTTTAAAGATGATACCTTCTTCTTTAGCATGTTCTACTTCTTCACGTCTAGCTGGCATTTCTTCTTCACTACGACGGTATACAATATAAACATTTTCAGCACCAAGACGTTTTGCACATCTTGCAGCATCCATTGCTACGTTACCACCACCAACGATTGCTACACTCTTACAATTTTTAATTGGGGTGTCACTACCTTCTCTGTAAGCTTTCATTAAGTTTACTCTTGTTAAGAATTCATTCGCTGAGTATACACCTTTTAAATTTTCCCCTGGAATATTCATGAAGTTTGGAAGACCTGCACCTGAACCTACAAAGATAGATTCATATCCTTGTTCAAAGAGTTCATCAATAGAAATAACTTTACCAATTACCATATTAGTCATTACTTCTACACCCATTGCTTTTAAGGTATCAATTTCTTTTTGAACAATTGCCTTTGGAAGTCTGAATTCTGGAATACCGTAAACAAGTACACCACCAGCTAAGTGAAGTGCTTCAAAGATAGTTACTTTGTACCCTTTCTTAGCAAGGTCTCCAGCACAAGTAAGACCGGCTGGACCTGCACCAATAATCGCTACTTTATGTCCATTACACTCTGGAACAACCACTTCTTCTTGGCTATGTTCCATATGATAATCTGCTACGAAACGTTCCAGACGACCAATTCCAACGCTTTCTGTTTTAATACCACGTACACATTTAGATTCACATTGGCTTTCTTGTGGACAAACACGACCACATACAGCCGGTAAGCTGCTAGTTTCTTTAATGATTTCATAAGCCTTTTCAAAGTCCCCATTTTTAATTTCTGAAATGAAATCAGGAATCTTTACATTAACAGGGCAGCCACTTACACAAGGCATGGTTTTACAATTTAAGCAACGGCTTGCTTCTTCTTGTGCCATCTCTACTGTATAACCTAAAGCAACTTCTTTAAAGTTTGCATTTCTTACCATTGGATCTTGTACTGGCATTTCCATTTTTTTAGGACTCATATTTGCAGCCATTTTAGTTTTCCCCCTTTTTCATTAAGTTACATTGCGCTTCATAGGCATGTTTTTCAAAGTCTTTGTACATACTTGCTCTAGAAATTGCTTCATCAAAATCTACTTCGTGTCCATTAAAATCTGGACCATCTACACAAGCAAATTGTACTTTGCCACCTACTGTCAGACGACAACCACCACACATACCTGTTCCATCAATCATAATAGGGTTCATACTTACCATGGTTTTTACATTATATTTTTTTGTAAGCTCACAAACAAATTTCATCATGATGAGTGGTCCTATAGCAATAACCTCATCATAGTTATTACCTTCTTTAATAAGATTTTCAAGAGCATTTGTTACAAGACCTTTCTCACCATAGCTTCCATCATCTGTCATCATAAATAGTCTTGAACTTGCTGCTTTAAATTCATCTTCTAAAATCACTAAATCCTTATTTCTAAATCCAACAATGACATCCACATCTGCTCCAAGGTTATGTAACTTTTTAGCAACTGGATAAGCAATAGCAGACCCTACACCTCCACCTACTACAGCTACTTTTTTTAGTCCTTCTACATGAGAAGCTACACCTAATGGCCCTACAAAATCTTGTAAGTAGTCGCCTTCTTCTAAGCCGCTTAATGCTTTAGTTGTCTTTCCTACGATTTGGAAAATGATTGTAACTGTACCTTGTTCTCTGTCAAAGTCAGCAATCGTTAATGGAATACGTTCGCCTTCTTCATCTACTCTTAAAATAATAAATTGACCTGGCTCAGCTTTTTTAGCAATAAAAGGTGCTTCAATATCCATAAGCATAACTGTTGGATTTAAAATTCTTTTCTTTACAATCTTATACATATAATCCCCCTCTTGTTCATCGCTTTTAATTATCCGATGTCACTGTAATTCCTGTTTATACTTCTCTTTTATTATGACATTCCTTGATAAACTTAACAAAACAGGATTTAATATTTTTTACATAAATATACAATTTACAGATAATTATTTTTATTATTCTGACTTTAATTACGAAAATTAGCGCATCTTATAAAGCTATACGCCTATATCTATATATTCCCTTCTCTTACTCCTGATTCATATATTTATCTAATATCCCTTTATGCAATACTAAAGGGATGTTGCTTTATACAACATCCCTTCTATACTAGACATTCCACGTATCATAACTTCTAAATACCTATGATGCGTGAGTTCTATATACTTTATTTCGGTATAGGCTAAATCAGCTTAGAATGTTACATCCATTCCATAATATGTACAAGTTAGTACTTTTTTCATATTCACAACATCTGTTTCCCTTGGATTAGATCCTGTACATGGATCAAGCACAGCATTTTGCGCAATAAAGTCTGCTGTTTCTTTAAATTGTTCTTCTGTAACACCATATTCTCTATAAGATAATGGAATATCCAGTTTTTTATTTAAATCTTTAATTGTTTGTACTAAAGAATTAGTAAGCTGTTCATTTGTTCTTCCTGGGAGTCCCATAATTCTTGCAATATCTGCAAAACGTTCCATACAAACTTTTGAATTATATTGAACAACATAAGGTAACATAATCGCATTACAACATCCATGTGGAATGCCATATTGTGCTCCTACTTTATGGGCAAGACTATGTACAATACCTAATAACGCATTAGAGAATGCCATTCCAGCAAGACATTGTGCAATGTGCATTTTTCCTCTTGCATCCTCATCTTCATTATAAGAAGCTACAATACTGTCATAGATATCTGAAATAGCTTTAAGGGCTAATGGATCACTAAATGGTGAGCGTGCTGTTGCTACATAAGCTTCAATCGCATGAGTTAGTGCATCCATACCTGTATGTGCTGTTAATTTCTTAGGCATAGTTAATGGTATATCACTATCTAAAATAGCGATATCAGGTGTAATTTCAAAATCAGCTAAAGGATATTTAATATGTGTGCTGTAATCTGTAATAACAGAGAAAGCTGTTACCTCAGTCGCTGTCCCACTAGTAGATGGAATGGCTACAAAAATAGCTTTCTTTCTAAGTGGTGGAATAGAGAATGGATCTTTAATATCATCAAAAGTTAAATCTGGATATTCATAAAATACCCACATAGCTTTAGCTGCATCAATAGGTGAACCACCACCAATAGATACAATCACATCTGGTTCAAATTCTTGCATTGCTTTTGCACCACGAAAAACGGTTTCAATAGATGGATCAGGTTCTACCCCTTCAAATAATTGAACTTCAAGACCTGTTTCTTTTAATACATCTTCTACTTTTTGTAAGAAACCACCTTTTTTCATGGAACTACCACCTGTTACAACGATGGCCTTTCTATGTCCTTTTAAGTTCTTAAGTTCACTAATTGCATCTTTTCCAAAATAAATATCTCTTGGTAATGTAAATCTTGCCATTAAACATCCCCCTTTTATCCCTTAATAAGAATAATATTAAATAGTACCTTGTACATATTTAACTTACTAACACATTTAGTGTACCATCTCAGTTTAATATTTTCAATAAATTTAGAAATAATTTATTTAATTTTTTAGTATTATTTTTATTTATTTTTTAATGAAATAAATAATATATTGTATATTTTTTAATTATATTTATATTTTTTGTCACCTTATATATAAGTGTATTTTATACCTTCTGCTCTCTCTAATATTCATTCCTATAGAGTATTCTACTTTATTTTATATTATTCATTAGAGCTGATTTTCCAACTTAAAATTTGTAAAACACCACTAAGAGGCTCATCTAACTGAACTGGTAATGTAGCTACTACTTCAATAAATTGCTGCTTGTCTATTGGAACTTCATAGTAGATTTTAAATTTCTCTCCTATTTCTACTTGTGTTACACCTTCTATTTCCTTTAAAACCTGCTCTAATACATCTTCTCTTGAGCTTTGTGCACTACTATAAATCTCATAAATTTCTTCTATCTCTAATAACTTAGTATTTGCCCGCGCTTCTGCTTTATAATAGGCTTTAGTTACTTCAATGCTTTCTTCACAAAGCCTTGCTTCTTTAGTAGTTGTCATTAAAATTAAACTCATTAGTGAAACCATAGTCATCGTCATAAACATCATCACTGACGAACAGATACCTAGACCTATGGGCATCTTCACTATTGTTTTCATCTAAAATTCCTCCCTTACAATGTAACTACTTTCTAAATCCAAGACAAATTGTTTTCCACTTCCCTTCATCCCATGTTCTTCTAGATTATACTGTTCTATTCTATAAGCTTCTAAAATAATATTCTTAAGAATTCCATAGGTATATGGGATATTTTCTATCTGCACCTCTATGCTATAATCCGCTTCTTGAACAGATGCTACTTGTTGCCAATTAGCATCATAAAATAAGTTCCAGTCCAAGTTATAGATTTCCTTATAACTTTCATTTCCTTCTAAATGCTTGAGACAATCTTCTAGATCATCTTTATTTGCTTTGCAATATTCCATTAGATTTTGTAGTTTTAAAGATACTTCTAGCTGGATTTTGTTATTTTGGCTCAATTGTCGTGATTTATAAATCCCTAGTAAAGTGATTGCAACCACTAATAAAAGTACCCCCATCATAACCATAAACTCTAACCAAATGGATAAATTCTGCTTTTTATATTCTATATTCCTCATTGACTACCTCCTTCAAAAAGAAGCTCGTAACTTTTCTGATCTTTCGTTTCAAACGTAACCGTAAGGCATTTTCCACCTTTTTTAAATTCTAGATTCTCTAGCTCCATTAATTCTTTTCCTGACTCTAATCTTAATGTGCTACCTACTGATACATAGGCTTCATACAGTTTATGATTTAAACAATAAATCCAAGTTTCGTAGACCATTCCCTCTTCTTCACTAAGTAGAACTAAAACTTGATATCCTCCTTGCATTCTGACTTCTATAGGATAGGCGACATTGTGTTCTCGTATTTGACTTGTAATATAATCACTAGGCATTCTTATATGAAGCTGCTGCATACTCACTAACTGTTCATTTTTATAACTTACTATACCTATACGAATTAGTAGCGTCCCTACTAAACAGAATAAAATAAGGAGAACTAATAACATCCATCTATTCATTTTTCGCATATTCATCTCTCCCTACTAAAACGCATTTATTAAATTCATTAGTGGAATCATAACAGCAAATAAAATACTACCAAGTATTATAGAAATAATACCTACTGAAACAGGCTCAATAATGGAAAGGCCTTTTAGTAATGTTTTTTCCAAATGCTTTTCATAGTAGCTACTCGCTTCTTTCAAGCTGCTTTCTAGCCTTCCAGTTTTTAAAGCTAATACAAGACTCTTTCTAATAAACGGCTTAAATAAACTCCCTTTATTAAGAGATTGCATTAAATCTGATGAGGTAATAATCTCTGCTCTGCATATCTGAAGCTTTTCTTTAAGGTTTTCCTGTCTAACTACCCCTTCTCCATAAAGTAGTGCCTGATCCAGACTTTGACCATTTTTAATCAATAAGGAAAGCATCCTAGTTAAACGAATTAAATCAATTAGTTCTAGTATCTGATTTCTATTTGTAAGCCTTTTCCATAATGCTTTTGTTTGCTTAAAATATGTACAAAAATTCCCTACAAAAACAATAAACCATGCCCCTATTAATACTATAACTAAAGCTATTCCAACTAAGCTCCCCTTCTCAAATAGCCATTTTGTAAAACCTGTTGTAGTAACATTCATCCCCTTATAAATCTCTTTAAAAATAGGTAATACCTTAATCATTAAAATACTCATAACTACTAAAAGGATACTCCCTAAAATCAAAGGATAATAAAAAGCATTTTTCACTTGCTCTTTAATATTTATTTCATGCTCATAGTAATCTGCAATTTCATTAAAAATCTCTTCTAAATTTCCAGTTTGCATCCCTATGGCTATCATTTCTAGCATTTCTACTGAAAAAAGTTTTTCCTGTTCTAAAACATCTACTAGCACTTCTCCCTTTTCTAACTTTTGAATCATTACTCTTTTTGGTATGTACTTTTCTTTTTCTTCATCTATTATAAATCGTAAGCCTTCCTCAAACCTCATTCCTGCTCCCGCAATCTGCGCTAGCTGCCTACAAAAGATTGCTAATTCTCTTTGTTTCATAACTCCCCCTCTTTTCATCTCCCCTTGTATAAACTATTTATATTGATTTTTTCTTAAAACATGCTTATTTTTTATAACCTCGCTATTTTCAGCAATATAAAAAGGCGATACCCATTTGGGTATCGCCCTCGTATACTATAATTGGTTCTTAGTGTTTTACAACGTTAGCAGCT
>SVDC01000004.1:110798-120744 GCA_015058045.1 Cellulosilyticum sp. | reverse complement strand
TGTGCTTGGCACTATCAACCCGCACTCAGGACTTTCACCTGTTAGATTGCGCCCATGCTGGGCGCACATAAAAAAGAGGTCCTTACACTTGTAAGTACCTCTTTCTCATCTCTTATAAATCACTTCATTAATTTTCTGCAATAAAGTTTCTTACTTGTTCCATTAACATAGATAACGCTACTGAGTTAAATCCACCTTCTGGAATAATAATATCCGCTCTTTTCTTGCTTGGATCTACGAACTCTTCGTGCATTGGTTTTACAGTTCCAATATACTGTGTAATCACTGAATCTAAATCTCTACCACGCTCTTTAACATCTCTTAATAATCTTCTAATTAAACGTAAATCTGCATCTGTATCTACAAATACTTTAATATCCATTAAGTCACAAAGCTCTTTATTTTCAAAGATTAAAATACCTTCTAAAATAATGACCTTAGCTGGTTTAGTTTCAACAGTCTCATCCAGTCTTGTATGCTCCACAAATGAATAAACAGGATGGTAAATTGTTTCGCCTTCTTTAAGTGCTCTCATATGCTCCACTAATAAATCTGTATCAAAAGCATTTGGATGATCATAATTTAATTTTGTACGTTCTTCAAATGGTAAGTCTGAATTTGATTTATAATAATAGTCATGTGATAAAACAACTATATCATCAGCAAAAGCCTCTTTAATGCGTTGTGTTAAGGTTGTTTTACCTGAACCCGTTCCTCCAGCTATTCCTATGATCATTATGTTCTCCATTGTATCCTCCATTTTAACAAACAAATTATTTCAGCTCATTGCCACTATCTTTCATAATATCATAGCGTAACATAAAAGACTAGCTGTTTATGTAAAAAAATATGGGAATTTCTGTGTAGGCATTGATACCTATTACTTTATTTGAATTTTTACGACATTCTCCCCTTTACATATCATAAACATATATCTATGCTTTAATATATTAAATAGCATATGATGCACAAGCTTATCTTACACATAAAGGAGATTGGAAAATGATTAAAATTATTACAGATAGCACCTCTTATATCCCTAAAAATTTACAGAAACAATTTGACATCTCTATTGTGTCACTAGGGATTCTTGTAAAAGGGAACAATTATCGAGAAATAGATATAGAAAATGAGTTTTTTTATCAGGAAATGAAGGATTCTCCTGAAATTCCTTCTTCTTCTCAACCTTCGCCTCATGAACTATATACAACTTTTGAAAACCTGATCAAACAAGGACATAAGATTGTCGCTCTTTTTATCTCTTCAGATATGAGCGGTACCTATGGCAGTGCACTTTCCACAAAGCAATTACTTTTAGAAAAATATCCGCATGCAGAAATTGAAATTATTGATTCTCGTACAAACTGTATGCAATTAGGATTTGCATGTTTAGTGGCTGCTAGGGCTGCTCATGAAGGTAAGACCATTGAAGAAGTTGTTACAGCTGCTGAGGAAGTCATTTCACATAGTCGCTTTTTATTTACACCCGATAATTTAACCTATCTCAAAAAAGGTGGACGTATTGGAAGTGCCTCTGCACTTTTAGGTACACTCCTTCAAATCAAACCTATCCTTACTGTTTGTGATGGTAAAACAGCTGTTTTTACAAAAGTTCGTACTAAGAAAAAAGCCATTGAAGCACTGATTAATGGTTTAATGGAAGACTTAAAGGATAGGGACTTGGGAGAAGTCATTGTACATCATATCAATTGCCCTGATGAGGGTAATGCACTTGCTCAGAAGCTTTCAACGACTTTAAATCGTCCTATTCAAATTCAATCTATTGGTCCTGTTATCGGTTCTCATGTAGGTCCTGGTAGTATTGGATTAGCTTATTACACTGTAAAAAAAGGTCAGTAGCATTCCATTGCTACTGACCTTTTTGTGTTTAATCCTTAAGCTTCTATGCTTAAAAGCTCTTTCTAAATACTCTTTCATTCCATATAAGGCTTTTATTTCTCTAAATAAGCTTTCTTAAGTTCAATTAAATGATCACGAAGTTCAGCAGCTTTCTCGAAGTTCAATTCTGTAGCCGCTTTCTTCATATCCTTTTCTACTTTCTTCATAGTCTTCTCTAATTCTTCTCTGCTCATAGACTCTGGATCTTTTTCTTTAAATAAGCCTTTTTCGTCTGTAACGCCTTTAGTTGCTACAATTAAATCTCTTACCTTTTTCTTAATGGTTTGTGGTACAATACCATGGGCTTCATTGTATGCTTCTTGAATTTGACGACGTCTTGCTGTTTCAGACATAGCAGCTCTCATAGAACGTGTTACTGTATCTGCATACATAATAACGCGTCCTTCTGCATTGCGGGCTGCACGTCCTATAGTTTGGATCAACGAAGTCTCTGAACGTAAGAAGCCTTCTTTATCGGCATCTAAAATTGCAATTAATTTTACCTCTGGTATATCTAATCCCTCTCTTAAAAGATTAATCCCTACTAATACATCAAACACATCCATACGTAAATCTCGAATGATCTCAATACGCTCTAATGTATCAATATCCGAATGTAAATATTTAATACGTATACCGACCTCTTGCATATAATCTGTTAAATCTTCTGCCATACGTTTAGTTAAAGTTGTAATCATAACTTTTCCGTGATCTGCTATCACTTTTTGAATTTCACCTAATAAATCATCTATTTGGCCTTTAACTGGTTTAATATCAATAAGTGGATCTAATAGGCCCGTTGGTCTAATGAGCTGTTCTGCTACACATTCTGAATGTTCTAATTCATACGGTGCTGGCGTTGCAGATACAAATAAAATTTGATGAATCTTATCTTCAAATTCCTCAAATTTAAGAGGTCTATTATCTAAGGCAGAAGGTAATCTAAAACCATAGTCCACTAATACGGTTTTTCTAGCACGGTCTCCATTATACATCGCTCTAACCTGTGGAATAGTCATATGAGATTCATCTATAATCATTAAATAGTCATCTGGAAAATAATCTAATAAAGTAAAAGGTGTTTCTCCTTCTTCTCTTCCAGATAAATGCCTAGAATAGTTTTCTACTCCTGAACAATATCCCATTTCTCTAAGCATCTCAATATCAAAATGTGTACGCTGTGAAAGACGTTGCATTTCTAAAAGTTTATCTTCTCTTTTTAATTCTTCTAAACGCTCTGCTAACTCTTCTTCAATACGCGCAATGGCTTTTTCCATCTTATCACTTGAAATGGCATAAAAAGAAGCTGGGAAAATAGCAACATGCTCTCTATACCCAAGCACTGCACCTGTTAAGGTGTCAATTTCTGCGATACGTTCAATTTCATCTCCAAAGAATTCCACACGAATCGCTTGCTCTGATTGACTGGCTGGAATAATCTCTACGGTATCTCCTCTTACTCTAAAGGTCGCTCTTTGGAAATCCATATCATTTCTTGTAAATTGAATATGTACTAACTTTCTTAGTACGTCATCTCTATCCATTTCCATCCCTGTACGCAAAGATAAAACTTGTTCCGAATAGTCTACCGGATCCCCTAAACCGTAAATACAAGAAACACTGGCAATAATAATGACATCCTCACGCTCACATAAAGCTGCCGTAGCAGAGTGGCGTAACTTATCAATTTCCTCATTAATACTAGAATCTTTTTCTATATACGTATCACTTTGTGGTACATAAGCCTCCGGCTGATAGTAATCGTAATAAGATACAAAGTATTCTACCGCATTATTAGGAAAGAACTCTTTAAATTCGCTATAAAGCTGCGCTGCTAGCGTTTTATTATGAGCTAAAATGAGTGTTGGTTTTTGTACCTTTTCAATAATATTAGCCATTGTAAAGGTTTTTCCTGAACCTGTTACTCCTAATAAAGTTTGATATCTATTGCCTTCCTGGATGCTGTTAGTTAGCTGCTCTATAGCCTGTGGCTGATCACCTGTTGGCTTATATTCTGAAACAATTTCAAAACGGCTCATCCTCTTTTTCTCCTTTATTCATCTTACTTTTTATCATATTGACATATCTTCTTCCAAAAGTAAAGGGATTATAGAACATATGTTTCACCTTCAAACGATACTATTAAAAAAGCTAAATATTTCTATGCTGTTTACCATAGAAATATTTAGCTTTTCCTTTTTATAAAGAAGCTCTATTTTAATAATCTATATCTCATCATTCCTGTGGTTTAAAGCTTGAACAACAAGTTTCATCACATTTACATGCACTATATCCACTGACATCAATATAATCCGCTTGGCATTTATAAGCTACATTATGTGTACAATTTTCTGCTTCACAAGTGACATCCATATAAACAGTCTGTTCTTGTTGTATCACATTTCTTGCATTCCCTATATCCTCATAGAAGTTAGAACAACAAGTCTCTTCTGAATGATCTGCACCTTGTCCTGAAACTTGTATTTCTCCACGACAGCAACATTCTTGATTATTGTGAATACAAGCTTGTGCACTACATCTTAATTTGGGCATATGACTTCTTCCTTTCTTCTAAATCAATCACCCATCTAGTATGTGTATTCTTTCTTCCTTTATTCTCATCTACACATTTTCGCTAATATTTAAGTAATAATATACCCCCCATTAGTCCAAGGATGGTTGCAATTGTAGTCCATCTACCATTCCATATCTTTCTTGATTCAGGAATCAATTCGCCACACACAATATATAAAATAATTCCTCCTGCCACCCCTAATCCTGTACTAATTAAATTTTCACTTAGGCCACTTAAAGTGTACCCTAATATAGCGCCTATGCCCATCATCCCACCTAAAAAACAAGCCATTCCTAATAAAATCCCTAAAGACGTATCGGCTTTTTTAAATGGAATAGCAAGAGCAATACCTTCTGGAATGCTATGTAATGCTAAAATGATCGCAAAGCGACTAATTGAATCGCTAGACGTATGTGCAATTGTTCCTATTGCAAAACCTTCTGGTATATTATGCATAGCAATACCTAGTACTAAAATAAGACCTGTACGCCCAATATTTTTCCTGCTTATCTGTTTAAACTTTGTCTCTACTCCTTCTACTAAATCATCTAGGTAAACACCTAGCAGTGTCCCTATAATAATACCACAAAAAACTAAATCTATTCTTCCTTTATCTAATGCCTCCGGCAGTACATCAAAGCAAATCATAGCAAGCATTAGACCTGATGTAGCTCCATATAGCATCCCCATATTCCGTCCATCTTTAATCTTAAAAAAATAAAGCACAATAATGCCTATACTCAGCCCAATCCCCTCAGCAATTAATCCTAATAAGCCTGCATTCATGACATTCATACCTTTCCCCCCTTATTACACTATATGGACAAACACTTCAATCTATTCCTTCCTTAACTGTTATTCCCTATGAAATAATATAAAAAATACAGGACAAAAGCTCTATCGAGCCTCTATCCTGTATCTTATTTTATGATTATTCGTTTGTTACAACTTTAAGTTTTTCAGTTTGGTCATAAGTTGTTAATGCAGATACAATTTCTTCTACATCCCCATCAAGAACTTGTTGTAATTTATGAATTGTAAGCCCAATACGGTGATCTGTTACACGACCTTGTGGGAAGTTATAAGTTCTAATACGTTCAGAACGGTCACCAGTACCTACTAAGCTTTTCTTTTCTGCTGCCATTTCAGCATGTGCTTTAGCTTGTTCTAAGTCAAAGAGTCTTGTACGAAGAATTTTTAAAGCTTTTTCTTTATTTTTAAGCTGTGATTTTTCATCTTGGCAATAAACCATCAGACCTGTTGGAACGTGAAGCGCACGTACCGCTGAGTCTGTGGTATTAACGCATTGTCCACCGTTACCAGATGCTCTACATACGTCAATACGTACATCATTCATATCAAGTTGTACATCTAATTCTTCTGCTTCTGGCATAACTGCTACAGTTACTGTAGATGTATGGATACGTCCACCTGACTCAGTAGCAGGGATACGCTGTACACGATGTACACCACTTTCATATTTTAATTTAGAATAAGCCCCTTGTCCTTTAACCATGAAAATAACCTCTTTGAAACCACCGATACCATTTTCATTTAAAGACATAAGTTCTGTTTTCCATTTATTTGCTTCTGCATAGTAGCAGTACATACGATAAAGTTCTGCAGCAAAGAGTGCCGCTTCATCTCCACCTGCACCCCCACGTATTTCCATAATAACGTTTTTCTCATCATTAGGGTCTTTTGGTAAAAGTAAAAGTTTAAGCTCATTTTGTAATGGCTCAACACGTTTTTTATTCTCAGCAAGTTCTTCTTTTACAAGTTCACGGAAATCATCATCAAGATTATCATCAAGCATCATAAGTGCTTCATCGATTGCTTCAAGTGTTCCTTTATATTCTTGATATTTTTCAACAATATCTCTTAACTCGCTGTGTTCTTTCATCAGCCTTTGCCATCTATCTTGATCTGCAATGATTTCAGGTTGGCTGATTTGATCATTAATAATATTAAATTTCTCAACTAATTCTTCTAATTGATCAAACATGGTACACCTCTTCTATCACATCATATTTTAAGTCTTTATATAAATCATTACTCTCACACTATAAAGTAAAAGTAAATATTCCTAACCTATAAGCAAACAACAAGGTAATCGTAACATTCCACTTTAAATCTTATCCACGTCTTGCAATAACAACTCGATCTTGGCCCGCTAAATCCTTATGCAGTTCAATATCACAGTAGCCTTCCGCTTTTAAGATATCTTGCACGGCTTCACCTTGATCATATCCTATTTCGTAAGCTATAAGCCCATTTTCTTTCAAATAGTCTTTCGCTAACTTAGAGATTTCTCTATAAAAATATAAACCATCACCATAATCTGTTAAAGCTAAATGTGGTTCATATTCTTTAACCTCTATCATTAATTCTTCCATGTCCTTTTGTGCAATATAAGGCGGATTAGATACGATAAAATCTACTTTCTCTCCATCATATTGCGCCAGCAAATTACTCTCTAAGGTTTTTACACGTGCTTCTAGTTGGTGCATCTTTATATTATATGACGCAACAGCCAATGCATCCTTAGAAATATCTACCAAGGTCATTTCAAGTTCTGGGATATAGGTTGCTAAAGAAATCCCTATACATCCTGATCCCGTTCCAATATCAATTCCCTTTAATGCCCCATTATCTTTTAACTTTCCTAAAAGCTGTTCAATTAAAGTTTCTGTATCTTGTCTAGGAATTAAAACATGTTCATTTACTTTAAACTCTAATCCCATAAATTCTTGAACGCCTGTTATATGTTGTAGTGGCACACCAGTTTGTCTAACGGCAATATACTTTGTATAGGCCTCAAACTGATCAGGCGCCATTACTTTTTGTCTATTTAATAAAAGCATGGTATCACTACAATCTAATACATAAAGCATTAAAAGTTTAGCATCTACATGACAATCCGGACGTCCACTGCTCTCTAGAACGCTTTCTGCCCATTTCATGGCCTGCCAAACAGTTGCGCCATATTCTAAACTATGACATTGGTTCATATTCAAAAACTCCTTCAATAGAAGCAATAGCTACTTCAATCTGAGCATCATCTGGCTCAGCTGTTGTAAATTTTTCTTGTAACCAAAAGCCTGGCTTACTTAAAAAGTGAGCAATCTTATTATTTGGTTTAATTCTAGCCCATCTAATAAACTCATAAGATAGTCCTGCAATAAGTGGTAGCATCACTAAACGAATAACAATTCTCTGCCAAACAACTTGAGTTGTAAATACACTATACACTAAAATACTTACAATCATAACAACAAATAAGAAACTTGTACCACAGCTTTTATGTAATCTGGTACAATCTCTTACATTTTCAACTGTAAGTGGCTTCCCTTGTTCAAGGCAATTAATACTCTTATGCTCCGCTCCATGATATTCAAATGTTCTCTTAATATCTTTTACATTGGTAACTAATTTCATATACCCTAAAAATAAAAGAATACGAATGCAGCCCTCGATGATATTTTGTACAAATAAAGGAATTTGAGCCAAATGATTCATTCCTGCTCCAATAAGCATTGGCAAAATCATAAAAAGTCCTATAGATAATGCAAAAGAAAAAGCCATTACAATACCCATAATAATCTTTTCACCTTTGTCCCCTAGTTTATCCATAAGCCATTTTTCAAATTGACTTGGTTCTTCTTCCACTTCTTCATCACCATACAATTCCGCAGAAAAGTTAAGCGCTTTAATCCCTAAAACCAGTGACTCTACAAATACAAGCATTCCCCTAAATAAAGGAAGTTTAAACAGTTTAATTCGCTCTGCTATACTTGTACATGGCTTAGTCTCTGTTACAATACTTCCATCCGCTTTTCTAACAGAAACGGCATAATAGTTCTTGCCTTTCATCATAACGCCTTCAAGCACCGCTTGACCACCGATGTTTACTCTTGCCATAGCCTACCTCCTACCATTATTTATATATCTATAACGAAAAAGGGTTGAGACCATCCTCTCAACCCTTTTCCAATGAATATTACATTCCAAATTTTTTGTTGAATTTATCAATTCTACCTTTAGCTGATGCTGCTCTTTGTTTACCTGTGTAAAAAGGATGACATTTTGAACAAACCTCAATATTGATAGATTCTTTTGTTGAACGAGTTTCAATAACTGCTCCACATCCGTTACATACTACAGTAACTGCTTCGTATTTTGGTTGGATATCGTTTTTCACCTGATTCACCTCTTTCATAAACCTGTTCTATGTTAATTTTAACTCTAGCAAATTTGTGACAACGATAGTATTATAGCAGACTTACGTTATCTTTGCAAGTAGTTACCCTTGAATAATACGAAAAACTATACGTTTTTCTTCATTCTCTCTACAAATTCTGCATTACATTTTGATTTAAGCATAGAGTGAATGATACTCTCCACTACTTCAGAACTATTATTTCGACTTAAATCTTTTCTGATGTTATAAGCTACATTCATTTCATCTCCAGATAATAATAAATCATCACGTCTTGTACCTGACTTATAGATATCAATGGCTGGGAAAATACGTCTTTCTGATAAAGAACGGTCTAATACTAACTCCATATTCCCTGTTCCCTTAAATTCTTCGAAAATCACATCATCCATTTTACTTCCAGTTTCAACAAGTGCTGTTCCTAAAATTGTTAAACTTCCACCATCCTCAATTTTTCTTGCAGCCCCAAAGAATTTCTTTGGCATATGAAGTGCTGCAGGATCTAGTCCTCCAGAAAGCGTCCTTCCACTAGGTGGAATCGTTAGATTATAAGCTCTTGCCATACGTGTAATGCTATCTAATAAAATGACTAAATCTTTACCTTGCTCTACCATACGCTTTGCACGTTCTAAAACCATTTCTACTACTTGCTTATGATGCTCTGGTGGCTCATCAAAAGTTGAAGCAATAACCGTTACATCTTTTCCTTGAATCGAACGACGAATATCTGTTACTTCCTCTGGCCTTTCATCAATAAGTACAACAATAAGAGAAACATCCGGATGATTATGTGTAATGGCATTCGCAACCTGTTTTAATAAAATCGTTTTACCTGCCTTAGGTGGAGCAACAATTAAACCTCTTTGTCCTTTACCAATAGGTGCCATTAAATCAATAATACGTGTCGATAGAATTTCACTGCTAGACTCTAATTTTAATCTTTCCTTAGGGAAAACTGGGGTTAAGGTTTCAAAGTTTGGCCTATATTTGGCCCTTTCAGGCCTGTCCCCATTTACCTTATGAAGATATAAAAGAGCACCTGCTTTTTCGCCTTCTTTAGGTTTTCTAATATCTCCTTCTATCCAGTCACCTGTTTTTAAGTTAAAACGTCTAATCTGAGAAATAGACACATAGATATCATTTTCACCTCGCATAAAATTTTGTGCGCGCAAGAACCCATAACCATCTGCCATAATCTCTAAAATCCCTGCCCCTGTTACGCGCTCCATTCTTATTTCTTCTTCCATTACCTC
>SVDC01000004.1:14421-110698 GCA_015058045.1 Cellulosilyticum sp. | reverse complement strand
CCATAACCATCTGCCATAATCTCTAAAATCCCTGCCCCTGTTACGCGCTCCATTCTTATTTCTTCTTCCATTACCTCTTGAACACCGGATTCTTGACCAATTACTTCTTGCATCTCTTGAGCCTCGTCATCTATCTCTAGCTCACTCTTTTCTTTATTCATTTGCTCGGAGTTATTTGCAGCACTTAAAACTTCAATCAGTTCATTTTTGCGCATTTTATTTATGTTTTTTATTCCTAAAGTCTTAGCCATCTCCTTAAGTTGGATTAGCGTCATACTTTCCCAATCGCTCATTAATAATAACTCCTTTAAATAAATTTTATAAAGAAAAATAACAAGGAACCCCCCTTGTTATTTAAATACACTTTTTAATACATATTTCCTATATCTCCAACTAGTTTACCATATTCTCTCTTTATATTTCAAGCCACTATCCACCAAAATCACCTATGTATTTGTAAACATTTTTCCTTAATAATCTTGAAAATACTTTTTGGTAATTGTTTTAGAATCAAGTGGACGACCCCAAAAATACCCTTGTCCCATTTCGCATCCTAATGCACTTACAATATATAGTTGCTCCTCATTTTCTATCCCCTCTGCAATAGTCTTTAAATAAACCGATTAGTTATAAATTCAATTTCTTTTCCTTTCTTTATAAAAGATTGAATATCGTGTAGTATTTTCTTATCCGATACTCCCACGCCTACAAACACATATCTTCTCCTATAACCGGCTCTTCTGAGTAGGCACAGTCCCTTAATACGGAATGATTTGCATGTCTGTTGATTCATTAATTCCTATAAATTTTTCCACATTTCACCTCCTACTAACACATATATTTTATAGTTTTAATATTCTCAACATTATAACATGCGCAAAAGTTTACCTACAACATTTAATCAATAAATAAAAAAAGAAGAAATGTCAGCGACACTCCTTCTTTTTCATTTACTGATTAAATCGTATAAGTTTTTCCTGAATACGCTTTTTAATAACCTCTTTCTCCTCTTGCATCATAATCCTTGCACCTTCCCATATATCAGATATAGCATATATATGGAAAGTTTTATTTTTTACTGCTTCTAGAACCTCAGGTATCAACATAAGTTCTTTTATATTGGTTCTTGGAATCATAACCCCTTCTTCTCCTCTTAAACCTCTTCGCTTACATATCTGAAAAAAACCTTCTATTTTCTCATTAATGCCACCTACAGGTTGAATTTCACCAAATTGATTTACTGAACCTGTAACAGCAATATTTTGACGAATAGGTATTTCGGCCAAGCTAGATAATATAGTGTACAATTCTGCACTAGAAGCACTATCTCCATCTACCCCAACATAGCTTTGTTCAAAGCAAAGATTGCAATTTAATGAAAGTGGCATTTCTTGCGCAAATTGATTTCCCAGAAATCCTGTAATAATATGAATTCCTTTTGTATGAATAGCACCACTTAATTTTGCTTCATTTTCAATATCTACAATGCCTCTTTTTCCTCTATAGGTAGTTGCAGTAATACGAATAGGTCTTCCAAAACTCAATTCTCCTATAGAATATACAGCTAAACCATTAATCTGCCCAATCTTAGCACCTGTTGTATCGATGAGGTACGTTCCATCCTCTAAAGATTCGTCTAAACGTTCTTTAACTTTTCGCTCATATCTTTCTCTTTCTTCTAGACATTTTACTATCTCATTTTTTCCAATATACTCGTCTGCATAAAGCTGCGCTTCTCTTAAGATATCCATAAGTTCTTCTAAATCACTACAAATCTTACCTGGATGTTCCATCTTCCTATGACCGTACTCTAATAACTTTAAAAGACCTTCAGTAGTTACTGGCTTTATCGACTCTTCTTTAGAAAGTTGTTTAATAATCCCTGCAATTTGCTCAACTTTACTTGCATCTACTAGGAGTTCGTCATTAAACACAATATGCCTTTTAAAAAACTTTGTAAATTCCTCATCATATTCTTTTAACAATTCATATATTTCATGATTACCAATTAAAATGACTTTTAATGCAATCGGAATAGGTTTAGGCTTAAGTTGCTTAGCTAAGGCGATTCCTATCTCTTCATTCCCCTCTATAGACATATAACCTGTTCTAAGCACTTCTTTTAATTGATTCCAACTATTTTTCTTTTCTACAAGCTCTTGGATGTGTAAAATCAGGTAACCACCGTTTGCTTTATTGATAAGCCCTGGACGAATGTGTAAAAAATCTGTATGCACTGTATTATTTTCCACATCTAATAAAATATTTCCCATTAAACCTAACTGACCATATTCTGTATCCAGCACAATAGGTGCATGTGTCTCTTTAGGCACACACAATAAATTAATATCATACTTCTTAACAAGTCGCTCAATTTCCTGACTTATGAGTAGCCTCTGAGCTTCTTTTGTTTTTAACTCTAATTCACCCGCCTCACTCACTTCATCTGTCATACTTGATAAAAGTTCAATATGCGCTAATATTTCTTCAGCAATCCCATTAAAATAATGTAAAAGATACGGATAATCTTTATATCTTTCTGTAAGTTGCTTAATATTTTTTCCTACTTCTCTCAAAATAATTTCTTGCCCTATTTCGCTATATAGTTTGGTATAATAGGCTTCTTTTTCCTCTAATATTTCTGAGAGTTCATCTGCATATTCCTGCAATGCACTAATATGCTCCATGATTTCTTCCTGCTTCTCGGTTGTTAAGTTTAGAAAAATTTCTTTACTTAAATTTTCTCCCTTTTCATTGAGCGGTGCAAAACGAATCTCTCCCTCCTCTGTTTGTTTAACCTGAATATTAAAACCAATTGCCTGGTTTTCTAAATCCTTCAAATACTTCTCACTTAGTTGTTCAAATTCTTTTATTAGTATTTTTTGCTTTGTTTTAACTTCATCTGATTCTAATAAAATAGGTATATCTATTAAAAAAAATGCTCTTAACTCCTGTAAATCACTCTTCAATGATATAGCATCTTCACTGCTTAATGTCACTACTACAGGTTCTTCTGGTATATCAAAATTATACATATATCCTACAGCTAGTGGACATGTTTTTTCTAAGGCAGCTTTTTTTACTTCTTCAATAATGGCCGATTCCATTTTCTGATTATTTACGCCACATATAAAAAGATTATAACCCTTACTATCTATTTGTAATCCTCGTCTAATAGCTTCTATCGCATCTTCTTGATCTATTAACTCGTCAATACTTTCTACCTCGTCAGTAGTACGAAACGAAAATTCAGAAGGTTGATAAGAATGATTGAGTTCATCCCATCTTAGCTCATTTATGCTATTCATATAATCCCCCCCTCATTCTAGTATATTCTACTTTCCGTCAATAATTTCATGATTATTGCATATAATTGTATTTTTTTACACAAAAAAGACCATCTACAGATGGCCTTTTATCATGATTTAATTAAAATCCTATATATCCTTTATTTATTCACTCCAATAACTTTGTGGAATAAAAGCTAATACCACTGGTGCCGAAGAACCATTTGGTAACATATACTCTAATGTTTTTGTTTCACCAGCTCTAATCACACCTAATGAAATGCCTTTAGATTTATTACTCATAATGGCTCCATTATTATTAGGTGCATTATACACACCTTGTCCTGCCCATTTAACGGCACCTTTAAAAACATCTGCTCGTGGATTTAATACAACCCCCATATCCACCTGTGCCGTAAGGGTAATCTTATAAGATACCCCATAGTTTCCTTTATTCATTGCAAATTGATGGGTTATAGCATCATATCCTTTTACCCATTCTTCCTCTCCATTTCCCACAACTATCTTTGTCGGAATAGAACCTTCTAGATCTAAGGTATAATTGATTCCTATTCCTTCAAAAGTTCCTCTTGGATGGATATCTGACGATAACGATTGTAAACTTGATATCGTATTAAGTGTAGTACCTGCAGAGATAGCAGCTATTGTAAACTCCACCTCTCCCGTCGTCATAACATCCATTAGCCCTGAAATACATGTCCCATTCTTCCACTTTTTACCTGAATCATATAAATAGTGTTTTTGACCAGGCTTTAACTGAATTATTTCACTGGATTTACCTGTTAAATAGTCACTTAATACTCTTTGACCTAAACGCATTACATCTGTAGTAGGTCCATTAATAGCTTTATTGCTTAATGTAAGTGTAACTGGCTTATTAGTTTTATTTTCAGCAACAACAGCTAATCTTTTCGTGTCATAAGTTAGCGCATATTCACTAAAATTATTGATATGGTGCATGAGCAGTCGGCCCTTACCATTAATGGAATCACGATAAAGAATACCTTCTTGCATTACCTGTTCAGGCGAATCACTCATCATCATTCTACCTGTTACTAGGCTCGTACTTTTTATGACTGCATCTTCATAATCTCGATAGTTTATATCTT
This sequence comes from Cellulosilyticum sp., assembly GCA_015058045.1. Taxonomy (GTDB): domain Bacteria; phylum Bacillota; class Clostridia; order Lachnospirales; family Cellulosilyticaceae; genus Cellulosilyticum. The sequence continues at coordinate 106,281 of SVDC01000004.1, read as the reverse complement.
CATAGTTATCAATAATATCGCCTATCTTTCCTCTTCCAAAACGGTATTCTAATTCTTTGCTCAGTGCTTCATCTGTAATATGTACTGTGGTCTCATAAACCTCACTTCTATTTCCAAAAGCATCATCAAGCTCTAATGTTACAATATAGTCTCCTTCGGCAAATAGAGTGCTTGGCTTTCCTATTACTGCTTTAGAAGGCTCTTCCTCCGCACGTCTATAGGTCCATTTTTCATTCGTAATACTTTCCCAGTCTTCATTAATATACTCATATTTAAAATTAATAGTTGCACCTTGTGAATAGCTAGTACTATCAGCTTCTAAGGATGTAATTTTAGGGGCTTCATTGGGATAAATGCAAATCCCTTGATAAAACCAATCACTCCATAAGCCATATTGGTCTTTGACCTTTAAGCCCACTTTATACTCACCTGGTTTCACAGCTGTCAGATATTCTTCAATATCTTGTGTCATTTCTATCTTTTCATTACTAATCACACACCATAACTTATCCTTTAAACTATGTCCTTCAGAATCATAACTTGTGTTAATTGCCTGAATAGCTTGTCCTTGTATATAGAAATCTTTTTGTACAAACTCAAAACGTGCTGTTGGCTTGCTATTTTCTCCTTGATCTTTTCCCGTAATACTTATTTGCTTTGTTTTACTATTATAACTTACAGTATAGCCAAAGTAATCACTTAGGATCTTAGCTGGAATATAGGTTGTTCCATTTTTGATAACAGGACTGGCCTGTAAGGTAATTTGCTCCCCGTTAATATATGCACCTAAATTCCATAATGTCATCTGTAAGCTTATATCCTCTTTCTTAACAACCACAGTACCTGTCTTTTGATCTATAGTAAAAGTCCCACCTAATATATTTTCTACAGCAAATCGTAATGGTATATAATTTCTTCCATTAATAACCAATGGTGCTGCTTGAGTCTTATAAGCATGAGCATTTTTTCTATAAGTTTTAGATCCTATTGTTAATGTATATTGATCACCTGTAATGATATAAGCCCTGGGATCATTTATACTTTCTGGTGCTTCTATCTCATTTAAAGGAGACGCTTCTTCCTCCTGTCCTTCTCCACCCTTCTTTTGACTTTCCCTATTAACCGCTTGTTCCTTCTCTTGTTTTTCCTGGGCAAAAGTAACGCTTCCTTGTGTCACTATGGATAGGGCTAATAATATACTCACTAACTTCTTCATTATGTCCTCCTTCGCCTACATATACTCCTGTATTTTTACACACTATTACTTAGTATACCATATCTCAACTTCTACAAATATTTCATTCTCTTTACAATTAACAAATTATAATCAACATTTATATAATATTGCCCCATTTTTATACATACAATAACCTATTTCTTTTTAGGCTAATTAATAAGAGGTTAATAAAATATAGGATTTTACCTTTATCTTATTAACCTCTATCTGTACGTTTATGATCATTTAATAACTATTCTATTTTTTAAGGTCTACATTCCATAATAACTGCATCTTCTAGTGGCTTATGGTAATATCCCTTACGTGTAGCAATCGCTTTAAATCCATGTTTTTCATACAATTTAAGAGCAGCCTCATTACTTTGACGTACTTCTAAATGGATAACCTCTAGAACCTTTTCCTTTGCTGTTTCTAAAAGCTGTTTTAAAAGTGCCTCACCAATTCCCTGTCTTCTTACTGTATGACTTACTGCAATATTAATAACTTCACCTTCATCCATTACATGCCACAAACCTATATAGCCTACAATTTGATGTTCCTTCTCAGCAACAAAGTAACTTGCTACTGTATTTTCTAATTCTTTTTTAATGGATTCTAGCGACCAAGGCTCACTAAAGCAAGCTGTACTTAACTCATAAACTGCCTCTATATCCTCTAAAGTCATTTTTCTAATGACCATTTTGTTCACGTTCCTCTTTTTCACGCTCAGCTTGTGACTTTCTTAAATACATTGGTACAAATGTAGAAGCATCTTCTGCTTTACCCTCTGTATATAATTTTTCTGCCATCACAGCTAATACGCTAGCATGTTGCATCATACAAAAACTTGGCGCAAATAAAGCCTGATTACCTAATACATTTTGAATACGCTCTTGATGTACAGATACACCATCACCTAGGAAAATAATTTTTCCTTCATAAGCTTTCAAGGTTTCTAAGTATTCATCCATATCAGTTGCCATATGGTCTAGTTCACGTTCAAATACTTCACCTTTCCATTTATATAAAGAGGTATACACTTGATTACGTCTAGCATCCATAATTGGACAAATATAATGCTCCGTAAAATAAATACTATGTGCAATAACATCTAAGGTTGGTACCCCAACAATAGGAACATCTAATGCTAAAGCTAATGCCTTTGCTGCTGTTACACCAATTCTAAGACCTGTAAATGAGCCTGGTCCTGCTGTAACTGCTACTGCATCTATTTCATCTAAATCCATTTCAATTAAGGATTTCATGTGTTCTAACATCGGCATAATAGTTTGTGAATGGGTCAGTTTATCACAAAAATAATATTCTCCTACTAACTTTCCATTTTTAATATAAGCCACACTTCCTGCTACACCCGATGCATCAATTGCTAATAAATTCATTCTTTCACCTACTTTATTGTTATTTTTCTATAGTCAAATCCTTGTTCTAAATCTTTTTCTATTGTAATCCACTTTGCTGACTTTGGAATGACATCTTCCACATTATTTGCCCATTCTACAAGGCATACACCTTTTCCAAAGAAATAGTCTTCATAACCAATCATTTCAAGTTCGTCCTCATCTTCTATACGATACATATCAAAATGATAAAGCGGCTTAGCTCCTTCATATACTTGTACAATAGTAAAAGTTGGACTAGTAATATGCTCTGTAATCCCTAAGCCAATAGCAAATCCTTTTGAAAAAACAGTTTTTCCTACACCTAAGTCCCCTAATAAACAAAAAATATCTCCTGGCTTAGATTCCTGTGCTAATATACGTCCAATTTCAAATGTTTCCTGTTCACTATGTGTTACATATTCAATCATTTTATATCCTCTCATTTTCTAACACTACTGTTTACCTAATACTACTTTTCTCTCATTTTAATACGGGTTTCTCAAACTTTCAACTCCTAGTATTTTAAGGCCTACACTTAATAGAAGGAGTCTTTTCACATGGACTACGCTTACTATTCAATAACTTACTTATGATTTACATGTATTTCCGCTGATTCAGCATAACCTATATTCTATGCATCATAAATATGTCTTTACTTGGTGTCAGCCTTATAACCTAATTGAACAATCACTGGTTTTAATCCTCTAACAAGTAGTATACTTGCTCCTGCAACCAAAGTTCCTTTTACTAAGTTAAACGGTACAATAGAGTATAAAATTAGCGTACCTTTATCTACTATTTTAGAATAAATCACATGTCCCATTTCAATAATACTATCTAGCGGCATAAAGAGCTTTGCATATAGCGGTAGCATGATATAGTAATTTACCACTGCACCCACTATCGTCATGGTAACGACTCCTAAACCCAATCCTAATCCTACTTGTTTCAGACTTCTTTTTTTTCTGGTCATCAAAGTTAACGGTAAAATATAGCCTATTGAAATCACTATATTTGCTAGTTCCCCTACATAGGCTGTCGTTGTTTGAAAGAGTAATACCTTTAATATATTCTTTAAAATTACAATTACAATTCCTGCTAATGGATGAACTGTTAATATCCCAATAATTGCTGGAACCTCACTTAAATCCAGTTCTAAAAAACTAGGAAAAATTGCTGGAAGTTTTATGGCTACAAACTGCATTAAAATCACTGCAATAACAGCTAGTAATGCCATTTTTATTAAATTGACCGTTGAAAATAATTTGTTTTCTCGTTGCATATAAATGCCTCCTATCATTAGTTTCGCCAATAAAAAAGCAACCCATTCTTCAAATAGGTTGCTATAATATGCTAAATCATTTTAATAGGAACATTATCCTATGCCCTCTAGAAATTTATTATGTCTATTGCATCTTATAACTCTTCTACCATCCAGACTCTACTGTCGGTCTTGGAATTCCACCAAGTCAATGGATCTTTTATTAAGATTCAGTCGCGGACTATCACCGCCGGTAGGGAATTTCACCCTGCCCCGAAGAATTTGATTACTTTTTTATTAAACTACTACTTAGTATATCTAATATCCCTTTATATGACAATCTCAAATGATATTATCACACAAAAAGGTCTTCTACTTTGTTAATTTCATCGTTAATCCAATTTTACTTCTTGCCACATCTACTGAAATCACCTCAACATCTACAATATCCCCTACTTTGACCACTTCAAGGGGATGCTTAATAAAGTGATTGCTCATTTGAGAAATATGCACAAGTCCATCTTGATGAACGCCTATATCTACAAAAGCACCAAAATCTACAATATTACGAACCGTTCCTTTTAGTCGCATACCTTCTTTTAAATCTTTTAAATCTAATACTTCACTGTGTAAAATAGGCTTTGGCATATCCTCACGAGGGTCACGACCTGGTTTTTCTAAAGCTTTTATAATATCTTCAAGAGTTGGCATACCTACTTCTAATTTACTTGCTAAAGCTCCTAAATCACCAATTCTTGTGTGTAAATCTTTAAAATCTCTTTTTTCTAAGTCTTCTTTTGAATACCCTACCTCTTTTAATAAAGCATTAGCTACTTTATAAGATTCTGGATGGACGCTGGTTGCATCTAAGAAATCCTTTCCATCTGGAATACGTAAGAATCCTGCACATTGCTCAAAGACTTTAGGTCCAAGTCCCTTAACTTTCTTAATCTCTGCACGTGATTTAAAGGAACCTACTTCTTCGCGATAAGCAATGATATTTTGAGAAACACTTTTCTTAATACCTGCTACATATTGAAGGAGTGAAGAAGATGCTGTATTAATATCTACACCTACTTCATTAACTGCGCTTTCAACAACTCCACCTAACGATTCTTCTAGGCGCTTTTGATTCATATCATGTTGATATTGTCCTACACCAATAGCTTTAGGCTCAATCTTAACTAGCTCAGCTAATGGGTCTTGTAGACGTCTTGCAATAGAAACAGCACTTCTTACGCCAACATCATCATTTGGAAACTCTTCTGTTGCTAATTTAGAAGCTGAATATACAGAAGCCCCTGCTTCATTAACAATGACATAGTGTAATGGCCTATGAATTTCTTTAATCATATCCGCCACAAATTTTTCGGTTTCTCTTGAAGCTGTTCCATTTCCTATAGAAAGTAAATCTACATTATATTTTTCAATTAAAGCCTTTAAAGCCTTGCTAGCTTCTTCCACTTTATTTTGAGGTGGTGTTGGATAAACCACTGTATTTTCTAACTTCTTACCAGTCTCATCAATAACAGCAATTTTACAACCTGTACGATAAGCAGGATCGATTCCCATTACAGTATGTCCTTTAATTGGAGATTGCATCAGTAGTTGATATAAGTTCTTCTTAAAGACTTCAATCGCACCATCTTCTGCTTTTTGTGACAGTTCATTACGTAAATCTCTTTCAATAGCAGGCGCAATCAATCTTTTATAGCTATCTTCTAGCATAGGTACTAAATAATCTCTTGTTGTACTTTCTTTTTTAATCACCTTTCTTTCGAGATAAGCTAAAATTTCTTCTACTGGTGCTTCTACTTTAACACTAAGCGCTTTTTCATTTTCTCCACGATTAATGGCTAAAATACGATGCCCTGGAATGGCACTTACTTTTTCACTATAGTCATAGTACATATCAAAAACTGTTTCTGCTTTTTCATCCTTTGCTTTTGTTACAATAAGTCCTTTTTGATAAGTTAACTTACGAATATAGCCTCTATAATCTGCTTCATCAGAAATGGCCTCTGCTAAAATATCCTGTGCACCCAATAAAGCACTTTTCACATCAGCTACCCCTTTATCTTCACTGATATATTCCTCTGCAAGCTTTTCAACATCCATTTCTTTCTGAGCCATAATAACATTAGCTAGTGGTTCTAAGCCTTTTTCTTTTGCAATAGTAGCTCTTGTACGTTTCTTTGGACGATAAGGTAGATATAGATCTTCTACCTCAGTAGCTGTCATAGCTTCTTCAATCGCCTTAGCAAGCTCCTTAGTAAGTTTGCCCTGCTCCTCAATACTTTTTATAACTTGTTCCTTACGTGCTTCTAAATTTAGTAGATACGTATAACGCTCCCCAAATTGTCTCAAAATCTCATCATTTAACCCACCTGTTAATTCCTTACGATAACGTGCAATAAAAGGAATAGTATTACCTTCATCTATTAATTTCATAGTATTTTCAACTTGAGATTTTTTGATTTTTAATTCATCTTGCAATATCTGTATAATATCCATGAAGCTTCTCCTTACCCTTAGTTTGTCTTTATATTATACTACCATAAATTACAATTAATTTATAGCATCTGCTAAGATTCCTCTTGCCCTAATTTGGCCTCTAAGGTAATTAATATTTTCTAAACTAACTTCTTCTACTCCTGATGAAAAACATCTTGGAAATGTCATCTTTATATTTTTTTTATCTTCCCTTACTCCATATACCCATTCAATCTTATGTGCCTTAAGAATAAGTTCAATAAGTGTTGCTGTTAATCGCTCTAATACTTCCTCTTCTTTTTGAATCTCTTTATCTTTTTGGCGATCAAGTTCCTCTAATCTATTAATTTGATCATGTTGCATCATCATATAGGTCTCTCCGCATTCCTCAACTATACCTATCTCTATATAAAGTTGACTACTCATATTATTTTTCATAATCAAATCAAATAGTAGCATAAAGCATTGTTGTAAGATATCAATATCTATTTGTTGATAAATTTCTTCCTCTAGTGGATTAAATAAAAAATTACTTTGCTCGATTTCTGCTTTAAAGGCATCTATTACATTTTCTATCACTGCAACAAGATTATAATTGTGATATTTAAATTCAATATAATCACCTTTGATCTTCTGTATATCTATCATATTTTGAATGATACCCATAACTTGATTGCAATCCTTTTTTATTGAAAGTATTTCGTGCATTGCTTTTGGTTCTTCTTGATAATCTAAAGCTAAAAGTTCTAATGCACTGTTAATGACATTTACCGGAGTCTTTAACTCATGCGATAAGTTCACAATCATATCACAAGTTTCATTTTCCCCTTCAATTAGGTTATCTGCATTATGTATTTCTTCTATCTTACACTTCCATGGTTCAAAAACACAACTATTATAGGTATACAATAATAAATAAACAGCTTGTACTAAATTACAAGTTATAATCACTAAAAAATATTTTCTCCACTGACCTATTGAACATATTAGTACTAAGAACTCTATAATAGTAATAAATGCATACATTTTGCAGTAAGGTGGCTGATGATTTAAAAATGTACCCATCCATTTATTCCAATTTATATAAGTTATACTGATAACCGTTAAACATATTATATAAATAGTCATAGAAACTATACTTACATATTTTATTTCAATAAATCTACATATAAAAAGACCTAATGCCATCATCCCTACTATACTATAAGTCTCTATTTTATCTTTTCTACAGAAACTAGGAATTTTCAATATAATATATATATTTATTCCATCTAATACGCTTACTTGTAGAATCAATCTTATAACACCAGCCATCTGTGCCCCTTCATAATGATAGGTATTCATAAAATATAAAGAAAAAAGCAAAATGAGTAATCTAGTAATATGATTTAACGTCAACAAATGAATAACCTTTTTTCTCCTATACGTTGTATAATTATTCACTAATAGTTTTGTTGCAACACTTATACCAAATGTAATAAATGTTACCACAAAATTAAGAAATAAAGTATCTCTTTTTAAAATGACCAACAGAAAAGCAATAAAAACACCTAAAATCCCTAAGCACCTATAAATGATGTATTTCAATTGATTCCCCAAAGCACTCTCTCCTTATATGCTCTCTTAATAATTACTTTCTCTCTTGTACTATTGGCAAGCTAATATTAATCTTAGTTCCCTGTCCTACTCCACTAAATACTTTAATTTCCCCATCATGTTGATTTATAAGGTTCTTTACAATAGATAGCCCTAAGCCACTTCCTTCTTTTCCCTGTATTCTTTTTGCTTCTCCTCTCTCAAACTTCTCAAATACTTTCTCTAAATATTTACTTGGTATACCTATTCCTGAATCTTGCACACACAAATTAACTTGTGAGTCCTTCTCTTCTAAACTCACTTTTATTTTTCCATTTTTCCTATTATACTTAACAGCATTTGAAACTAAATTTAGTACAATCCGCTCAATAGCACTAGAATCTACTTCTGCCCAAATAGGCTCATGTGGTACTTCATATTCTAATTCTAAATCATGCTGTTTGACATAGATCTCTAATGACTCTAAAATCCTACTAATAAGCTCATTAATATCTATTCTTTGAAAAACAACGCCTTTTTTACCCACCTCATATTGGTTAACTTCTAAAATACTTTGACTTAATGCAAGCAATCTTCTTGCATTATTTCTCATTTTGTCTAAATACTTTTTATTCTTATTACTATACTCGTTTGTTATTTGATTTTCTAAGCAATCCACCTTACCAACACCTTGTTCTATCAAACGTTTAATCTCACGAGCTGCAAACACAAATATCTTTTGCTCTTTTTGTCTTTTTTGCAACTCTTTTCTTCTCTTTATAACCCCTTGCTCAATTTGAACCCATGTACTCTCTGTCGTTACTTCCTCAATATAGGCCACAACCCACAACATGAATACCACTTGTAACACACATTGTACCATTAATAGTTCTAAACCAGGTATATATATGTTCACTACCTCTAGTATAACGACCCCTATTTTAATTACAAAGAGTCGCAAAAAGATTTTCCTATATAGCAGCTCCATTTGTTGAATAGTCTTATAGCTAATAAAGAATAAAATAATAATTCCTACTAAAGTAGTGATCTTTAATATCAGCCCTATATTATATTCATAATATATAGCCTTAACATTTAAGAATCTTCTAACTATCCCTATTCCTACTGCAACACCACATACTATTTCTTTAATAATCCAAAATCTCATTTTACTCTGCTCATTAATATATCGAATAACTATGATCAACATACTAATTTGCACCCACTCTACAACTATTCTATAAAAGTCGAACTCTATATCTGTCATTGTATTCGCAGTCATACCATACCACTTCATTCCTACTATTAGTAACACACTTAATATTATTGAGGAAATGGCCATATAATTAGCCTTATTATTGGTCGATAAATGCATATTATGATATGCAAGCATAAAGCCACCAACACTTAATACAACGCGTAATATTTCACATGATAAATGTATGATAAACGCTACATCTGTTAATGCAATATGTAATGTTGAAATGGACATGAGATAGATGATAATTCCACATAATACTAAGCAAAATTCTGTAATTTTTCTCACTCATTTTCCTCTTCTCTAGGTCCTTATAGTTTATTTTTTACCTAATTCCTGCTAAAATTACCTTCCTTTATACCTTATCATCTTTTTCTAATTTTTTCAAATTATTAGATTATTTTATTTGGTTGAAATAAAAAAAGTAGCATTAATAGGAAATCCATTTTAATGGCTACTTTTAAAAATTCTCTTATATAATCAATATCTTAATTCTTCATTAACCCAAACCTTAGCTCCTTCATTATCTGCTTGAAGCATTTGAACCTGCCATTTTTGTTCTAAAGTATCCAAGTAAGTCACCATCTCTCGTCGAAAGTCTACAACATTCTTAACAATGGCCAGTAGTGTCGGTCCAGCGCCACTTAGAAAGGTTCCTTTGGCCCCATAACATCTTGCTTTCTCTAAAATTTCTTCCATGTTAGGAATCAATTTAGAACGATAAGGCTGATGTAATCGATCCTGTGTTGCCATTTCTAGATTATCCATATCGCCATTTATCATAGATGCCGCTAACAGCGCTGCTCTAGAAGTATTAAATACTGCATCTTGAAGACTTACTTCTTTTGGGAGTGCTTCTCTAGCCAGCTCAGTAGATAATGTAAAATTAGGAATCATAACTGAGAAATTCAATGTATCTGATACACGAATTTTCACATACTTCATATCATTTTCATTCATAGCACCAATAGTCATTCCCCCAAGTAAAGCTGGTGTTGTATTATCAGGATGTCCTTCTATCTGTGCTGCCATTTGAACAAGCTCTTCTTTAGAGAAAAAGCTCTGACTCATAGCATTAGCTATATGAAGTCCTGCTACAATACATGCGGCACTACTTCCCAATCCTCTCGTATGTGGAATAGAGTCTTGCTGTACGAGACGTATACCAGGTACAGGTTCTCCAATGTTATCATAAAAATAGCAAATTGTTTTGTAAATTAAGTTATCTTCATTAGTAGGAATATTAGAATTTCCATCCTGAATAATAATCTCTAAGCCTTTCTCAATTTGCTCAGCATAAACAATATTATACATCGTTAGTGCCATACCAATACTATCAAAACCAGGTCCCATATTTGCAGTTGTTGCTGGTACTTTTACTTTAATCATCGTTGTCCTCCTCTGATTCTGCTATTTTTGCTATTTCTTGTTCTATATCAATCTAAAAAGAGCTGTTACACTTGCTGCAACAGCCCTCTTCATCTATTAATCTGCTAAGTTAAAAATATCGTGAATTGCATTCATTGCTTTATTCATATCCTTTTTATCAATTAAAATCGAAATTTTAATCTCTGAAGTAGAAATCATATGTATATTAATATTTGAATCAAACATTGCCTCAAACATCTTAGCAGCTACGCCTGCATTAGATGTCATACCCGCACCTACTACAGATACTTTTGCAAGATTTTCATTATAATCAACTTTTTCTACACCCCAACGCTCTGCATTGGCTTCAATGACAGCTTGAGCTTCTGCCAAAGCTGTTTCTGGAACAGTAAATGAGATATCTTTTGTTTTATCTCTACCAATAGATTGTAAAATAATATCTACATTAATTCCTTTTTTTGCAAGTGTTGCAAAAATATCAAAGGCTTTACCTGGCGTATCCTTAATTCCAATTAATGAAATACGTGCGATTTCGTCATCTCCAGCTACACCACTTACTAACATTCTTTCCATTTTACATGCCTCCTTAACAACTGTACCTTCTGCTTTAGTTAAACTAGAACGAACAACTAATTCTACATTATATTTTTTTGCCATCTCTACAGAGCGATTGTGAAGCACTTTTGCTCCTAAAGAAGCTAATTCTAGCATTTCATTGTATGTGATTTCATTTAATTTTCTTGCATTCTTAACAACTCTTGGATCGGCTGTATAAACCCCATCTACATCTGTATAAATTTCACAACGATCTGCATGAAGTGCCGCAGCAATAGCAACTGCTGTAGTATCAGAGCCTCCTCTACCAAGTGTTGTAATATCATCAAAGCGGTTAATCCCTTGGAATCCTGTTACAATAACAATATGCTTAAGATCTAATTCTCTTCTTAAACGATCTGGCTTAATTTTCTTAAATCTTGCATTACCGTAAATAGAAGTTGTAGTCATTCCAACTTGATGTGCATTTAAGGAAACGCATGGATATCCTAATTCCCCAAGTGCCATACACATCAGTGCAACAGATTGTTGTTCTCCTGTAGATAGGAGCATATCTAGCTCACGCTTATTAGGATTGGGACTAATTTCTTTAGCTTTTGCAATTAAATCATCTGTCGTATCACCCTGTGCTGAGAGCACAACAACTACTTCATTACCCTGTTTATAGGTATCAGCAATTCTTTTTGCTACATTAAAAACTCTTTCTGCATTGGCTACAGAGCTTCCGCCAAATTTTTGTACGATTAACACGATGCTTCCTCCTCAAAATATACTTTTAATCTATGTCAATTTATAGTGACCTGTTTTAAAATATATTACTACTTTAAACTTACTTCTTTTTAAATTGATCCATTAATGTATAGCCTTTTTTAGGAAAATACCGATTGTCGCTATAGGGCTTTACTATGAATTATTCTTGAACACGAATTTTACTAATAACCTTTACATCACCTAATGCCTCTATTTTTTCAGCAAAATGTTTTTCTTTCATTACATTTGTTATGAAGGCATATTCTCCGGCAAGTGCCTCAACTTCTTCTACCTCACCAAATACCTCATTAATTCTTGCCTCAATTCCCTCATCTACTCTTTCGATCCTTACAAAATATGCTATTCTAACATCTTCTTTTGCTTTAAGCTCTATTTTTTCTCTATTCCAGATAGTCATAATATTGGTTCCTGCATGTTTTGCAGCATCTACTATATCTGCTACAACTGCACTTGCTGTTGGTAATTTTCCAGCTCCTCTACCATAGAACATTAAATCCCCAACCATGTTACCTTTTACAAAAATCGCATTAAATACATCATTTACCATAGCTAATGGATGTGTTTTTTTAATCATCATTGGTGATACCCTTGCAAACACATTATCATCTTGTTTTTGACACGTTCCTAAGAGTTTAATTTCACAGTCCATTTTTTCGGCATAAATCATGTCTTCTTGTGTAATCTTAGTAATTCCTTCTGTAGGAATATCTTCAAAATTAACATGTTCGCCAAATGCTAAAGAGGCTAGAATTGCAATTTTACGACAAGCATCATGCCCTTCTACGTCAGCTGCTGGATTCTTTTCAGCATAACCCAGTGCCTGTGCTTCTTTTAAGACATCTTCGAAAGTTCTTTTCTCATTTTTCATTTTAGTAAGTATATAGTTAGTCGTACCATTCAAGATGCCAGTAATTTCATAGATTTCATCAGCAGTAATACTTTGATTAAGTGGTCTAATAATAGGAATACCACCACCTACACTTGCTTCAAATAAGAAATTAACCTTATTTCTTCTTGCGATTTCTAATAACTCAGCACCATGAAGTGCAACAAGCTCTTTATTAGAAGTAACATAGCTTTTTCCCTTTTCAAGAATAGACTTGGCAAAAGAATATGCAGGATTTATCCCTCCCATTGCCTCCGCTACGATTTCTACTTCATCATCCTCTAAAATGACATTGATATCATGTACAATGAGTTCATTTATTGGATTATCTGGAAAATCTCTTAAATCTAACACATATTTAATCTCAATAGGTTTACCTGCTCTTTTTTCAATACTTTCACTATTAGAACGGATAACTTCAACAACGCCACTTCCTACTGTACCATAGCCTAATAATGCGACTTTCATTCTATCTCCTCCACCTCTACTCTATTTTCCTACGCTTCTTACTCCCTTGCTAAAATTTGAATTTCATTTACTCCCTCTAATTCTGTAAGCTCCTCAATGAGCTTATCTACTCCCATCTTCATATGAGATGTCTGTATACATAGATTAATAATGGCAGTACCATTCATAGGAATCATTTGATTAATCGTCAGAACATTTCCCCCCGCTGCCGCAATATAATTAAGTACATCCGATAAACGCCCTGCTTCATCTTGTAAGTGCATTAATACTGTAATTGCCTTACCTTGCCCTTTTTCATAAAAAGGAAAAATAGAATCTTTATATTTATAAAACGAGCTTCTACTAATGCCCACTCGCTCAGTTGCCTCTTGTACTGTAAGCATCTTATTTTTTTCTAGCAAATTTTTAACCTCAACCACTTTTAGAAATACCTCCGGAAGGACATTTCCATTAATCACGTAAAAAGGATGCTTTTCTTTCATGATATTCTCCTTGTTTGTTTCTGGTGAACATTTGTTTATTTCTTACACACTATATCATACACAATGTCCATTTTCAAGCAAATACATAATATTTTTTATTATTCTGTATATTTGTATATTTTTCTATCATTAATTTTATTTTTTTCTAATAAATAACCAAAAAACAGTTTGTCATATGACAAACTGTTTTTTAATGCACTTATTTTATAGGTTACTTTCTCTTTTATTGATTATGAAAGCCTGCTGCATAGTAATCTAAAATACATTGATAAACTACCTTTGCGTAACGGCTTGCAAAATCACTACTTGTCATCATCTTTCGATCTGATTCATTCGTTAAAAATCCAATTTCAATTAAAATAGCTGGGGCATCTGTATACCTAGTTACAACAAACGTATTGCTTTTTACCCCTCTATTTTTAGTCCCAAATTCATTAACAAGGCCTTCTTGTACCATCGTAGCAAAAGTTTTATTCCGTGTATCAGATGATATAGTATAATAGGTTTCTGTTCCTGATGCTGATGGTATATTTGGTGCAGAATTAATATGTATACTAATAAATAAATCTGGCTCAATTTGATTTGAAAATTCCACACGTTCCATTAGCTCTAGAAAAGTATCGTCTTCTCGTGTTGCATATACTTTGATGGATGAATCTGCTTCTAATAAACTATTTAATTCTTGTGATAATGCTAAATTTAAATTTTTTTCTTGAATGCCTTCATAACTTGTTCCCGGATCATGAGCGCCATGACCTGCATCAATTACAACAATTTTATTATACTGCTCCCTTGGTCTAACAAATTGTAATAGCATCTCACCATTTTGCTCACTCATATTTAAATGCATAATGGTGGCAGTTGTTACTACAAGTTGTGTACTTCCCATCTGATTGGATATATCTATTTGTGTAATATTCCCTTCAGGAAACATCATTGTTCCATCTGGTAAATACTGACTATAGTCTCCATTTAAGTTCACGCTCACTTGCCTTGTATGAATGTTTTCTTCATAAGTCATACCACTTAATTGTAACCCTTGTAGACCTGTTATAACCAATGTATTACTGGAACTTAAACACTCTATATATTCACTTCCTAAGTAATAAATACTATCTTGTAGATTATCTTGTATCTCTAACTCATCTAGTGCCCCATTACTCTCATCTATATCTCCCATATCATTATAATCGTTTGGTAAGACGCTTGATTCATCATTAAAATCTTCTTCTAATCCAGTAGTTGGAGGTATGATTTCTTGGGGCGTCTCAATATATACAGATGAATCACTTGAAGACCACGCAACCTGGTAGCCTAGTGCTTCACTTATAAACCTTAAAGGAATCATGACCTTATCGTTAATCAGCTTAGCTGGCATATTAAGTGGTTTTGTTTCTCCATTTACCCATGCCTCATTACTATTAATCTTCAAAACAATTAATGTTTCTTCATTATGTATATAAACGCTTTTTTCAGACGAACGCCACTCAACCTCTGCTCCTACTGTACTAAAAACCTCTTTAGCCGGCACCAAAATATTACTATTTAACTGTATAGGTGGCATAACCTGCGTTACAATTTCTTGTCCATCTATATATAAATGTATAGGATCATGATCATAAAAATGGTTGGCTCCATCGTAAATAAGATTCATATTCTCTGCATATACTATCGGATGTGACATACTCAAAATACCCAATGCTAAAAAACACTTACAAAATTTATATTTCATTATAATCCTCCTGATTTTTTCACTATAAACTCTATTTGTACTTATTATAGCAAAAAAAAGGACTTTAAAATGAAACAGAAACATTTTTAATTGTTATGTAATATTTTTTTAATATTTTTTACTTCTTTTTATACCGCTAAAAAATTATTCTAGTATAACATATAAGCTTTATACACATTCTTTACCTTTCGTATTGTATTATTTATTTTTTCATTTTTTTTAATTAACAAATATATTGGCCAAGGATTGTATTTTATCCTAAAATTGACTATTATATATAGGATGTATCCATTTATGTAAATATTAGGGCATATAGATGAATACATTACTTTGTAATGATATTGAACGTAAATATTTTTCACTAAAGTGAATCATTATTTTATTAATAAAATAATGATTCACTTTAAACGAGGTTACTCATTATCATTTTGCAAACTACATTTTTTATGTAACGGAATGTAGTTTGTGAGGGTAATAGAAGACGGCAACCCGTCTTTTTTTTATAATCCCTTATAATAAAAATAAATCGTTACATAATATAGTAAAGGAGGCGAAAATATGGATTATGTAGTAGAAATGTTAGGTATTAGAAAAGAATTTCCAGGTATTGTGGCCAACGATAATGTAACACTTCAATTACAACGTGGAGAAGTACATGCCCTCCTTGGTGAAAATGGAGCGGGTAAATCGACACTTATGGGTATGCTTTTTGGAATGTATCAACCAGACCGCGGAACAATTAAAGTAAATGGCAAAGAGGTAAAAATCTCTAACCCTAATGTTGCCAATGACCTAGGTATTGGAATGGTACACCAACACTTTAAACTCGTTCATAATTTCACAACAACAGAAAATATTGTTTTAGGAATAGAACCTAAAAAAGGCTTATCTATTGATTTAAAATCAGCTGCTGCTCGTGTTGATGAACTTTCAAAACGCTATGGATTAAATGTGGATCCTTATGCAAAAATTGAGGATATCTCTGTAGGAATGCAACAAAGAGTTGAAATTTTAAAGATGCTTTATCGTAATGCAGATATTTTAATCTTCGATGAACCAACAGCAGTACTTACGCCTCAAGAAATTCACGATTTAATTGAGATTATGAGAAATCTCGTTAAGCAAGGTAAATCTATTATTCTTATTACTCATAAGCTTAAAGAAATTAAAGCCATTGCTAACCGTTGTACAGTTATTCGTCGTGGTAAATATATCGGTACAGTTGATGTTAAAGATACTTCAGAAGCAGATATGGCACGTATGATGGTAGGTCGTCCTGTTTCATTCAAAGTAGATAAAACACCAAGTAACCCTGGTAAAGCTATCTTAGATGTTAAAGAGCTTTCTGTACTTAATAACAAAAAGGTATTAGGACTTAAAGATTTCTCTCTTACTGTACGTGCTGGTGAAATTGTAGGTATCGCAGGGGTAGAAGGTAATGGTCAAACAGAACTTGTTGAAGCTATTACGGGCCTTCGTAAAATTGAAAAAGGTCAAATTTCTATTGACTCTGAGGATATTACTAATCTCTCAATCCGTAAACGTACATTAGCTGGTATTGGTCATATTCCAGAAGACCGTCATAAACATGGCCTTGTTCTAGATTATACAATGGAAGATAATATGGTTTTACAAGTGTACTACAAAAAACCATTTTCTAAAAACGGTATTTTAAATCGTAAAGCAATTCGTGAGTATGCAGATAAAATTATTCAAGCATTCGATGTACGTTCTGGTGAAGGTGGTGCATCTATGGCACGTTCACTTTCTGGTGGTAACCAACAAAAAGGGGTTATTGGTCGTGAAATGGAACGTGAACCTAAGTTACTTATTGCTGTACAACCTACTCGTGGTTTAGATGTAGGTTCTATTGAATATATTCATAGAAGGCTTGTGGAACACCGTGATAAAGGTTACGCAGTTTTACTTGTTTCTTTAGAACTAGATGAAGTTATGAATGTATCTGATAGAATTGCTGTTGTGAATAACGGACAACTCATTGGCGTTGTAGATGCTCATGAAACAAATGAAAATGAAATCGGCCTTATGATGGCAGGTGTTGAAGGAGGAAAGCAGCATGAATAGAAAGGGTCTTGTATCCATCATCGCCACAATACTAGGGCTACTTGCTGGTGCTATTTTAATGTTCGCCACTGGACATAATGCCTTTGAAGGCTTCCTTTATCTCATTCAAGGTGGAACAAAAAGTCTTGAACGTATAGGAAACACTATTGCTACAGCTACTCCACTTATTTTAACAGGTCTTTCATTGACCTTTGCATTTAGAACTGGTTTATTCAATATTGGGACACCAGGTCAAATGCTCTTTGGGGGTCTTTGTGCAACAATTGTTGGACAAACTGTAAGCTTACCAAGACCAATTTTATTAATCGTTCTTATCGTAGTAGCTTTCCTTGGAGGCGCTATTTGGGCAGCTGTTCCTGGGATTTTAAAATCACTCTTTAATGTACATGAAGTTGTATCATGTATCATGATGAACTGGATTGGTTACTGGATTATCTATTATGTGGTTCAAGATTATTTCCCTAATGGAAGTAAAGCAACAGAATCCCTTCCACTTGCTGATAACCTTACTCTTCGTTCAACTTGGTTATCCGATTTATTTGGAGGATCTTATATTAACTTAGGTATTATTGTTGCTATCATTGCAGTTATTTTGATTGCATTTATTCTTAATAGAACAACTTTTGGTTATGAATTAAAGGCTGTTGGTTTTAATAAACATGCTGCAGCTTATGCAGGTATTTCTGTTAATAGAAGTGTTGTTTACTCAATGATGATTGCTGGTGGTCTTGCCGGACTTGCTGGTCTTTCTCAGTATCTTGGTGTAGCAACAAATATTCAAATTGGTGTTATGCCATCTCAAGGTTTTGATGGTATTGCCGTTGCGCTTCTTGGTGCAACAACACCTATTGGTTCATTACTTGCTGCTTTATTCTTTGGTCTGCTTTATGCTGGTCGTGGTTATATGAGTGTAATGACAGATATTCCACCTGAAATTGCAGATACAATTATTGCAACAATTATCTACTTTGCTGCTACAAGTATCTTAGTAGAACGTGTACTTGATAAGATAGCTTCTAAAAAAGCTCAGGAAAAAGTAACACCTTATACAGATGAACCACTCATTGGTGAAGATGTTCAAAATACAGATAATAAAAATGAAAGTCTTGGCTTTATGCCACCTACTGAAGAAGAAAAGAAAGGAGAAGAATAATTATGTGGGAAATTATATTACAAATTTTTCCTTATGCAATCGCCTATACCGTTCCTCTCCTGATTGTCGCTTTAGGGGCTTTATATTGTGAACGTAGTGGTATTGTTAATATCGGACTTGAAGGACTTATGATTATTGGTTCTTTTGCTGGAGCCCTTACAATTTATTTCCTTCAAAATCAATATGGTACAAGTGTATGGACCATCTATGTAGGTCTTCTTGTTGCAGCTATTGCTGGAGCACTCTTTTCACTTCTCCATGCTTTTGCAAGTATTAACTTACAAGCCAATCAAACAATTAGTGGTACAGCCATTAACTTAATGGCTACTGCTATTACAGTATTCTTAGCAAGAAATATTACAGGTAGTGGTAATATTGTACTTACTGTTGGTTTAGCAAAAAAGAATTTAACTGGTCTTTCAAAAATTCCAGTCATTGGACCTCTTTTCTTCACTAATAGTTATGCAACAACATGGATTGTTCTTTTAATTTTAGCAATCCTCACTTATGTACTCTATAAAACAGCATTTGGTCTTCGTCTTCGTGCCTGTGGGGAACATCCTCATGCTGCATCTGCTGCCGGGATTAATGTAGGTAAAATGCGTTATGTAGGTGTTCTTACATCTGGTGCCTTAGCAGGTCTTGGTGGTGCCATTTACCTTGTAACAATCGCTGGTGAATTTAATGGTAGTGTAGCAGGTATCGGATTCTTAGCTTTAGCTGCTTTAATCTTTGGTCAATGGAAACCATTAGGTATCCTTGCTTCAACCTTCTTCTTTGGCTTTGCAACAACTATTGCCAATGTATCACAGGTTATTCCAAGCTTAGCAACCATTCCACCTGTTATCCTTAAAGTGTTCCCATATGTTATAACACTTCTTGCGCTTATTGTATTCTCTAAATCAACTCAAGCGCCAAAAGCAGCTGGTGAACCTTTCGACCAAGCAAAACGTTAATTTTATATCTTAATGATTAGTATGAGCTAATCATTAAGATTCTAGGTGTAAATTTACACCCAAAATAAAAAAGCCTCACTTCACATAGGAGGCTTTTTTATTTTGTTCTAATCTATACATTCAACCATGCTAAGAATTTACACCAAATCAAATGGCACATAACCTTTATAAAAAGTCATGTGCCATTTTACTATTTATTATTTTCTCTTACTGCTTTTTTTGTTACCTTTTGAAGCTGTATAGTTTGAATTCTTTCCACTTGTTAATGAAGATGATTTACCTCTTGTTTGCTGTCCTTTGTAATTCTGCTCTTTTCTCTTAGGCTTATTGTTTTTAGCTACACTATTTACAGCTTTGCCTTGTGATTTACCAGAACCTTTTTTAGTATAACCCAGATATTTTGCTTCTCTTGGTTTAATAAGACATTTTGGTCCATAACCAATTAAGTCCTCTCTTCCACCCTCAACTAAAGCTTCATACACAATATCATATTTCTTAGGATTACGATATTGTAATAATGCACGTTGCATTGCTTTTTCACGTTTTGTTTTAGGTACGTAAACTGGTTTCATTGTACGTGGATCAAGTCCTGTATAGAACATTGTTGTAGATAATGTACCTGGTGTTGGATAGAAATCTTGTACTTGTTCTGGTTGATAATGAATATCTCTTAAATACTCTGCAAGTTGAATAGCATCTTTTAAAGTACTTCCTGGATGGCTTGACATAAGATAAGGAATAATATACTGCTTCTTACCTAACTGCTCATTAATCTTATAGAATTTATCACAGAACTCATCAAAAGTCTTTCCTGATGGTTTACCCATATATGCTAGTACATCTTTAGAAATATGCTCTGGTGCAACTTTAAGTTGTCCACTTACATGATGTTCTATTAATTCCTTAAAGAATTCATCGTTATTTTTATCTGCCATTACATAATCATAACGAATTCCTGAACGAACAAAGGCCTTCTTAACACCTGGAATACTTCTCACTTTACGTAAAAGTTGTAAATACTCCTTGTGATCCACATGCATAGCTTTACATGGATTAGGTGTCAAACATTGTTTATGTTTACATGCACCATGGTCTAATTGTTTTTTACAAGCCGGCCCTCTAAAGTTAGCTGTTGGACCACCTACATCATGAATATAGCCTTTGAAATCCGGTAAATGTGTAATCTCTTCTGCTTCTTGTACAATAGATTCTTGACTTCTACTTGTTACAATACGGCCTTGGTGCATAGTAATCGCACAGAATGAACAATTTCCAAAGCATCCTCTAGAGCTTACTAAACTAAATTTAACCTCTTCAATAGCTGGAATCCCACCATCTTTTTCATAAATTGGATGATAAGCTTTCATATAAGGTAAGCCATATACTTCATCTAATTCTTCTCGCTCTAGTGGTCTTTCTGGTCTATTTTGAACAAAGTATTTTCCATTATGTTCTTGTACCAGAGTTGCTCCATGAACATGGTCTTGTTCTAATTCTTGTATTTGTGAAGCTAAGGCATATTTTTCTTTATCTTCACAAACCTCTTTATAGGAAGGTAATAATTTATATTCGTAGACTTCTTCAAGGGAATCTGCTACATAGCAAGTACCATCTAAATAACGAATGTATTTAGCTGCTAACCCATCATTTAAAGCCTCTGCTACTTTTACAATTTGTTTCTCACTCATCCCATAAATCAGTAAATCTGCACCACTATCTACTAAAATAGATTTACGTACTTTATCACTCCAATAATCGTAATGTGCAAAACGACGTAAGCTAGCTTCAATACCACCAATTACAATATCTATATCTTTATAAGCTTCTCTAATCTTATTACAGTAAACAATAGTAGCACGGTCTGGGCGAAGTCCCATTTTGCCACCTGGAGAATACATATCTTTTTCTCTTAAACGTTTACTTACTGTATAGTGATTTACCATAGGGTCCATATTTCCACCGTTTACAAGAAACGCTAGTCTTGGTCTCCCTAATTTCATAAAATCTACTGTATCTTTCCAATTTGGTTGAGGAATAATCCCTACTTTATAACCAGCATGTTCTAATACTCTAGAAATAATAGCTGTTCCAAAGCTATGATGATCTACATATGCATCTGCTGTTACAATGATAAAATCACATTGCTCCCAGCCTCTTTTTTCCATATCTTCTCTACTGATGGGTAGAAAATTTTTTTCTGTCATTTTTTCACCTACTCTTTTTTCTACTCTGTAACCTATTATAGCACCATTATTCCCTTAAAGCATAGATTTTGCTCATTTTTTCCACATATTTCTTGAGTAATTTTGTAGCTTTCATCTCATACTAGAATTAAATTGTAATTTTGGTGATGCTTATGGAATTTATACGTACTTTATTTTTTTATTTTATCGTTTATAGTTTTTTAGGTTGGATTATCGAAGGTGTCTTTAATTTATGTACTAGGGGTCATTTTATTAAAGAAAACTTTTTATTTCTTCCTCTTAAGCCTATGTATGGTATAGCCGCTATCTTACTCATCTCTTTAAAAGCGTTTGTACCTTTTTGGCTTTTTTTAATAGGTGCCTTCATCATTCCTACACTCGTTGAGTATTTTACTGCTTTTATTCTTTATCATAATTTAAATCTAAAATATTGGGATTATAGTCACTGTAAGTATCAAGTTTCTGGATATATATGCCTCAGATTTTCACTTTATTGGGTTATCCTTTCTCTTGCTTTAATTTATGGATTACACCCATATATTGTTATACTTTATAATACTGTTTATGGACTTTGGTATTACTTTTTCCCCATTATCCTACCAATCTTCATAACAGATTTTATTTTAACACTTAGATTTCATAGAACTCATCTTGTACATTCTCGTGCTTAACTCATAAAAAGTACCTGTTAACAGATTAATCTACCTGATTTCTCTTAACAGGTACTTTTAGTTATACTTCATTACAATAATTCTGTAATGCCATATAAGCTTTAATATCTATTTTATGATTACTTGCCAGAATCTTTTTAGCCTCTTCTTTAGAAATCAGCATAGGTTCTATATCTTCATCTGCTTCCATATAGTCTGTAGAAAGCTTACCTTTACACTTACAGTATACAAGGGCCACAGATTCATCTGTCATCCCAGCTGATAAATAGGTCTTTGCAATACTTCTCTTTTCATCTACTTCTACCAGTTCTAAACCTGTTTCTTCCTTTAATTCTCTTGCTACAGATACTTTATAATCTTCACCTGTATCAATAAGCCCTGCTGGCAATTCATACACATAATCATTTAATGGTACTCGATATTGCCTAATAAGAACAAGTTTTTCATCCTCTTCATGGATTGCTAGTATTAGAACTGCATCTACTACATCATCTTTCCCTTCTAAGCATTGTTTTCTCATCACTTCTTCTGTTTTTCTAGATGCTATAAACCAATCCTTTTGCTGCCCATATTTATTCTCGTAAATTGCATGGTAAAAATTTAAAAATCTTGTTTGACTTAAGGTGATTAACTCTTTAATTCTATTTTTCTCCATTTACTCAACCTACTCTCTATTGGATTCTATCCTCATATCTTTCAATTTCTGATTCTGTTACCCATTTTTCTAATTGTTGTCTATACATTTCATATTGCTTTTCTTCTTCTAGGATATTAATAATCTCACTTCTTATATCAGCTAGTGGTATTACATGCTCTTGTATCATTTTCTCTACCTTAATAAAATGATATCCAAAACTGCTTTTGACCGCATTAGATACCTCTCCCTCTTTTAGTGCCTTAACTCCAGCTAAAAAATCTTTATCTATATATGGCGAATCAAATTCAATAAATCCTAGTTCTTCTGCGATGCTTAGGCTACTGTCTGTAACTTCATCAGAATATGTTTTAAAAATTTCTTCAAAGCTTATACCTTGAGCTAGTTGACTTTCAATTTCTTTTACTTGTGCTGCTACCTGAGCCTTTTCTTGTTCATCACTTTCGTCTTTGACTTGTACAAGAATATGACTTATATCGGCTCCAGCTCCTACAGTATATTCTTCTTGATTTTCATTGTAATATGCTTCTACTTCCTGATCTGTTACTTCAATCTCATCTACTATCATTCCCTCTTGTAATTCAAGTATAATTAATTGCTTTTTAATTTTGTCCAAATACTGTTTTTCTGTAATATTGGAATACTCTAGCATTTCCTTAAAAGCTTCTTCATCATATTGTGACTTAATATTCTCTAGTGCTTCTGTTGCCTCTTCATCTGTACAGGTAATCCCTAACTTTTCTGCTTTTTGCATTAATACTGCTGTATTAATAAGTTCATCTATTAGTAATACCTTTTGTTCTTGTAGATATGTATCTGCTTCTTCTGTTTCCCCAAAATATTTATAATACTCGTTATAAAGTGTCTCATAATCACTTTGTCTAATAGGCTGTCCATTTACTATGGCAATAATTTGATTATCTGTATGATTTAAACTGGTAGATTGTGTCTCATTTCCTCCACATCCTACAGCAACAAAACTCATTGTTATAAATACCGTAACTGCCATTATTTTTTTTAATTGTTTCATTCTAAGTCCCTTCTTAAGCTGTCATTCTCTATTTTAGTTTAACATACTTTTTATAAAAAGACTATTTGATAGATGTGCATAAAAGACTCTCAAATGATTTATGCTAACTACAATGTCATATAATTTACATCAAGGAGTAACAACATGAATAGTTCAACATGGATTGCCATTATTATTTTTGTTATTGTTTTACTTTGTATTATTACGGAAAAGGTTAATCGTACCTTAGCGGCAATGGCTGGTGCTATGGCTATGGTCTTCTTTGGGATTATTGATTCAGATGCGATTCCCAGCTATATTGACTTTAATACAATCGGTGTGCTCATTGGGATGATGCTGGTTGTTTCTACTGTAAAGAAATGTGGGTTGTTTGAATTTGTAGCCATCTATACTGCCAAACTTGCTAAAGGTAGTACAGGTAAAATCCTAATTGGCTTTGCTATTATTACAGCCGTACTATCTGCTATTTTAGATAATGTAACAACTGTATTACTTATTGGCCCTATGACCCTAGTTATTACACAGATATTGGAGATTAACCCTGTCCCTTTTTTAATTACAGAAATCTTATCCTCTAATATTGGTGGTACTTCTACTCTTATTGGTGACCCACCTAACATTATGATTGGTAGTGCTGCTGGACTTGGTTTTACTGATTTTATCATAAATCTTTTTCCTGCCGTAGTGGTTATTTTAGCTGCTACAGTAACCATTTTATATTTTTTATTTCGCAAAAAATTAGCAGTAGACCCTAGTAAGAAAGATGCAATTATGGCTCTTAAGCCAAAAGAATCTATTACAAACTATCCTCTGCTTTATAAAAGCTTAGCTGTTATCCTTTTAATCTTACTTGGATTTATTTTTCATGATAAAATTGGTATTTCATCTAGCGTAGTTGCACTTACTGGTGCAACTATTATCTTAATCATTGGTGGTCAAGACCCTGAAGAAATCTTTCATTCTGTGGAATGGCTTACTATTGGCTTCTTTGCTGCCTTATTTGTCATTGTAGGTGGTCTGGAAAAAGTAGGTATTATTGAAGACCTTGCTACTTATTTAATGAATGCAACTGCTGGAAATGAAGTTATTATGATTGTCCTAATATTATGGTTATCTGCTATTGTTTCAAGTTTCTTAGACAATATTCCATTTGTTGCAACACTTATCCCACTTATTCTCGCCATGGGACAACAGGGAATTAATATTGCGCCATTATGGTGGGCTGTATCATTAGGTGCTTGTTTAGGTGGTAATGGTACCCTTATTGGGGCTTCTGCTAATATCGTACTAGCCAATATAGGAAGTCGTAATGGTCATAAAATTTCCTTTGGCTACTTCTTTAAGTACGGTTTTCCTTTAATGCTTTTATCCATTATTATCTCAACCATTTATCTATTGATCTTCTATGTTTAAATGTAGTCTAATCTAAAAAGCAATCTAATTATTGTTTGGTAACCGCTGTATGTACAAATCAATATCCTTCTCCTAATATATAATGTTTCTCTATAAGCTGCTTTGCTAAATAATATCCCAAATATTAACCCTCTTTACATGGATTAAGCCTCCTTACCGATACGATAAGAAGGCTTAATCTTTTCTAATTCATTTGATTATTAAGGACATTGGGTGTACTTACTTTAAAAACTAAGTACTTTTACACATTACCCTTTTTCCCGGTTCATATCATTCTTTAACGGTTTGATAATTTTTCTTCTACCTGTGCAATAATGGCTCTTGCATCTGCCTCACAATGTACAATATCATACTTGTCCATATCTACAATAATGACATCACTAGCTTTATAATGGTTCATCACCCACTCATCATAACCTTCCCAGAGCTTATAGTAATATGCTTTTAGCCCTTCATCCAATTCATAACTTCTACCACGCTTCGCAATACGATTTACCACTGTCTCAAATGATCCTTTTAAATAAACCATTAAGTCTGGAGCCTTCTTAGGCATCCCCTCTAACTCTTCAAGCATATTGCTCAGTAATCGGTCATACATTTGAAATTCTAAATCAGATATTCTTCCTAAATCATTATTTACCTTGGCAAAATACCAATCTTCATAGATACTTCTATCTAGTACATTATTAGCATCATATAATGCATTTTTAATACTTCTAAAACGTGTATCTAAAAAATGTAATTGTAAAAGAAAAGGATATCTATACTTTTCAATCTCTTCCTCACTCGAGGTATAAAAAAGAGGTAAAATTGGATTATCATCTACACTTTCATAAAATACTTCTGTTTTAAAATGGTCTCCTAATAGTTTCGCCATACTTGTTTTTCCTAGTCCAATCATACCGCCAATTACGATCACCACAATTCACCGTTCCTTTCTCAATTACGTTTCTCTTAAAGCTAACCTCTTCATGATAAAGGTTTACATAAGCATTGTCAACCAAACGTATGATTAATTAATCTTCCATATTTTTCATTTGTTCAGAATCTACACTAGCTTTCAGTTTATAAAATAGCCTTCAAAAAAACGCCTCCAAATGTTAATCAAATATTCATTAACATTTGGGGGGATATAAATCACTGATCTTATTAACGACATTCAAGTACTTGATTCACATTGACACGATTAACAACTTCAAAATACTCACAATCACAAAAATAATCTAAAATAATGACTTCTGAGCAGATTGGACAAAATCTTAGCATTTGATTTTCACTTAAAGCTAAACTTTCTCCTTGAACTATTCCTCTTCCTCTTAGGATGTTATAGTTACTTAAAATTAAGGGTACCTCTATTTCACTTGTATCAAATGTCAATGAATTACAAGGATGTCTGAATGGTGTAATGCCACCTATAATTAAATCTACACGTTCCTCTTCATAGCGATCTATAATACTTTGTACGTCTTCATTATATCCCAGAATAAGACCTACATCTAATCCATCAATATTGGTTACCACAAGCTCTGTCCCCTGAGTTAAAACATTTCCCTCTTCTGTGGTCTCTGCTACTTGTTTTTTATAGATTGCTTGCACTTCACCTTCCTCATTAATATGTGTATAAATGCTAAAAATTCTACCTGTATCACTCTGACGATAAGCCCTTCCGAAAAGGATATTAATCTGATACTTACGAGCTGTTTCTTTTAAAGTTTCTAAAAAAGGATAGTTCTCTCCTGGTATAGAATTTAAGTAGATGGTTCTCCAGAAATCTTCCCCACTTTCAATCAATTCACCTGTCACAACAAGTTCTGCTCCATACCCAGCTGCTATAGCAATAGCGCTTAAAAGGAGCTGCCTATTGTAACATGTTTGACCTAATTTAACTTGAAGATGTAGTATAGCAATACGTAATTTGTGCATATTCTTCCTCCAAATACCAATTGTTGCTACTTTATATCATATGAAAGAAAAAAAAAACTGTGTTTAAAAGCTAAGCTTTTATTCACAGTTTTTATAACTCCACTCATTCAATTTGCTAATATTGCTTGCCTCATATAAATTGTCTCTACGAATATATCCACTTTCCTCATCATAGGTACAATCATAATACATAATCGCTGCACCAGTATTATAATATATAATAATATGCTTACGATTATAATTGTCACAGTCTTCATAAACCATATACTCTAATCCGCCTAATTGAATAAAACTCTTTTCAAATAATGGATAGATTTCATCCCCTTTTCGAAGAATTAGTGCCCAATCTTGACCATCATCTAAAAGATAGCGTCCATTCTCATCCATTCCACTTTGGCAATAAACCTCGATTGTTTCCATCTTTCCATCCTGATCCATATCTACTTCATACGCATTGTAACGTGTTAATCCCTCTAGATATGTACTTGCATTGGCTTCTGGTTTAATGATATCTTTTTCTATTTTATTAGTGTTTTCAGGATCAATCTTTAAAAATTCTTTACTACTCTCTCCATCTTTTCCATTATCAGCTTCTATAATATGCTCTACATATTTTTCTTTATAAGTTACATAAACGCCAATTTGTGCCATTCCTTCTGGTCTATTAGCTTTTATTAATAGCCCATATCCTTCTGGAGTAGACTCCACACTATATAAAACGTCCTTTGTAATATATCTTTCTCCTGTATATTCCACTGTGTTAACTGTTATTTTTGTCCCATTATATTTTGGAATAATAAGTATGCTTTCAGTAGCATTTTTATCATATTCATATTCTTCCACTGTACCTAACTGATTCAGTTCTTCTTCGGTTGGCTCATTAATCACTACTCCAAAGTCTGTTATATTATCATAACTCTCATATGCATTGTTATATATGCTTTCTTCTGTGACCGTGACTGTTGGTGGTGTTACTATAACTTCTTTATTGTCTTCAACCTGAGCCTCATTACAACCTACAAGAGACATTGTAAAAATAGTGCCTATTACAGCAAGTGACTGCCATTTTTGTATATGTTTCATCATTTCACTCCTTTCGTTAAGTGATAAAACCATATAATCCTCTTTTTAGCATATTACCACTAATTTTAAATTTGTTCAACTCCTCCAAATTTATAGCATTAATACTTTCACTTCTTATCAAACTAAAATAGGCTTGTTACACATCCCATAATTGCCCCCAGTAGTACGCCAAACCATACAATGGCATTTAGTTCTTTACGCATAATAGAAAAAATAATTCTCTCTATTTCTATCATATTTAATGATAAAATACGTTCCTCTATTATTTTTGCAACATTTAGTGTTTCTAAAATATGAGATAAATAATGCGTTACAATTCTTTTATATGCTTTAAAAATCATTTTCTTAATAAGTTCATCATAGCTACTGAGCTTTTCTACAATGTCTTTCATACTTGTATCTAATAGTTTTGTACTTTCTTCTTCAATTGCCTTACGGATAAAATCTTCACCCTCATCCTCAATAAACTTTGAAATCACAGGCTCTAATTTTTGTGCCAGATTTTCTACTAAACTATCATTTACAAAAAAGCTCATTGGCCCTAAAAGATTCCCAAAACTTCCTGCTTTATACGCTTCTAGAATTTGCTTAATAATCATTTTGCCAAGTGCCATGCTAACTACTTTACTATAAAGTTTTTCTGTAAGCTGCTCTTCTATCTCACAAACATAATACATAGCACGTTCTTTACCAACTGCCTGTGAAAGTACTTCTTGTAATGTTTCTTCATGAGCTGCATATTCTTGTAAATAATGGTCTACAGCTTCTTCTATCCTTTGATAAACTTCTTCTTTCAATAACCACTCTTTTAAAACGTCTTCATTCAGTAATTCCTCACTTACTACCTGTCCTACTTTTTTAGCAATACGTTCCTTCTCTTTAGGAATAACACCTGGTGTAAAAGGTACTGTATAGCTTCCAATTTTTATTGGATTTAACGGTCTAAATAGCATTTTTATCGCAATACTATTCGTAATGCCTCCAATAACTGCACCTACAAGCGGTCCTATTAAAAATTCAATACTCATTGTTACTTCCTCACTCTTCCTATGTTTACTACACTTCTATTGATAGTTTTTTCTATTGTATATTTTATTCATAAATACTTTATAAACATCTTATGATTATAAACAAAAAGAAAGGTAAAGTCATCCTCTACCTTTCTTTTTCGTTTACTTTATTTTATCTTTGTAAGTACTTAAATCCTTCTACAATTGCCCCATATACACCTTCTGACCATTTTGCAATAAAACTTGAACTATTAATTAGATGTGCTTCTGCCGCATTAGAAATAAATCCAGTTTCAAGTAAAATAGCTGGCATATTGGTTGTATTTAATACGTATAAGTCTGAACGTGGTTTAATTCCTCTATTATTTAATCCGCATGCCACGATACTCTTTTGTACTAGTGCTGCAATCTTTTCACCTCTAAGATCTGTACTACTTGGATAATATAGTGTTTCTGCTCCTCTAACCGTTGATGCAGCTGAATTATTATGAATACTTACAAATAAATCCGCATCAATTTCGTTGGCTAACTGACTTCTAAATTGAAGTGTTGGATAAACATCTGTATCTCTTGTTAAATAAACCTTAAAGTTAGAATCCTTTTGGAAACGTTCATATAATGCCATACCTTGATTAAAGTTAATATCTTTTTCTTTTAATCCATTGCCAACTGCACCACTATCTGATCCTCCGTGACCAATATCAATGACTACAATCTTACTATATTTTTCTCTTGGTCTCATCAGTTTTGTAACAGTATTGCTGCCACTTTGTGAGAGTTCATACGTATAAATTTTCTTAGTTACAACTGTTACTTTAGTTGTTCCACTTGTTTTGACACTAATTGATGATACATAACTATCATTTGGTTTAAGTTCATTACTTGGTAATATTTTACTATAATCTGCCCCTAAATCAAAGATTAATGTTTTATTACGATAGTCATCCGTTACCTTAATTTTATTTGTTGCTACGCCTGTAAAATTAAGGATTGGATTTGCTCCTGCTACATATAATTCAGCTTTTGTTGTTGTGCCTTGATTGCTATCAGTAGAACCGGTATTGTTATTTGTTCCACCTGTATTATCATTTCCTGTATTATCGCTTCCTGTATTATCGCTTCCTGTATTATCGCTTCCTGTATTATTATCTACAGTTTCTTTTTTGGTAAGTGTAATATTCAGTGATTGACGATTACTTGAAAATTGTGTTTCTGCTGTTTCTAATTCAACTTGATCTTTTAAATCTAATACAATACGTGTTGTATCCTCAGTAAATTGACTTGTTCTAATACTTTTCACATATGTATTCACCACTGGTGATATACTTTTGCTTAGTAAACATCTACTACTTGGAATATCAATAATAACCTTGCCGGTCATTCTAGATACTTTAACTTCACTCATTGCTGAACTTGCAGTTACTGTTACGACAAATTTACCATTTGTTTCATTTGTTGTAATTTGACTAATTTGTGGCACTTCTTGAGTTTCTCCAGTATTATTACTTACAGGCTCTTCAATCCATACAGCTCTATTAGCTGAATCCCACTGCACTGTCATACCTATCCCTTCACTTACAAAACGGACTGGAATCATGATTTTATCATTGATAATTTTCCCTGGCACATCCATAGTGACGCTTTCGCCATTGATTGTTGCAGTAGTTTGATTTACTATTAAAATAATATTTTTATTTTTATATTCCACTGTGACTTTTTTCAATGTGTGATCCCACGTTACTTTTGCGCCCATAGACTCAAAAACTTCTCTTGCTGGAACCAATACCCTATTATTTAATTGAATAGGGTCCATTATAGTGGTTTGTACTAATTTTTTGTTAACATAGAGGGAAATAGGTGAAGCATGATATTCTATCTTTTTTCCATCCATCATTAACGTTTCTGCCTGTACTATACCTATACTCTGACATATTAAATACACTACAAGCAGCACTTTAGCTATTCTCTTCTTCATGATGTCGCTCCTTGGCTGGTATTTTTTATTGTTTAATTTAGTGTCTTATTCATTATAACAAATTATGGAAACCCTTACAAAGTATTTCTGCATAATATCATTATATATATTGAGGTGAACCTACTTGAAATCTATAAAATCTACTCAAACTACTTTTTATCAATCAATCAATAAGCTCTTAACCATTTCAGAGATAAAACAAATGGACCAATTTATTCAACATGGACATACTTCTTGCCTAGAACATTGCCTTGCCGTAGCTTACTATAGTTACTTTATTGCCCAATATTTTCATCTTAAAGTAGATGAAGCTAGCTTAATTCGTGGAAGCTTACTTCATGACTTTTTTCTTTATGATTGGCATGATTCCTCCTCTAAACATCGTTTACATGGTTTTACACATCCTACTACAGCACTAAACAATGCTAATAAATTTTTTAACCTAACTGCTATAGAGCAGGATATCATTAAACATCATATGTGGCCTTTAACGCCTATTCCTCCGCATACCAAAGAAGCCTATATTGTGTGCTTTGTGGATAAATGGTGTAGTTTAAGAGAAACTTTTCATTGTCCCCTTAAAATAGAGATAAAAAAATAACGCTATTATTAGTAAAAGCGTTATTTTTTTATGCTTACTATAAATAATTAGATGGATTAACAGGTGTTCCATTCCTTCTCACTTCGAAATGCAGGTGATTTCCTGTTGAATCTCCTGTTGTTCCTACCCCAGCTATACGTTCTCCTTGGGATACACTATCTCCAACATTAACATAAAGTCTACTGCAGTGTGCATAATAAGTTTGATAGCCATCACTATGCTCTATAATAACCAAATTCCCATAGCCACCTGAATTGTAGCCTGAATAAATAACTTTTCCGCCAGCTGATGCATAAATTGGTGTGCCTGATGATGCTGCAAAATCTATCCCCTTATGGAAACCTCCCCATCGTGACCCATAAGTAGATGAAATATAACCTGCCCCTTTAAGGGGATGAATTAAATTACTTGAACCATTACTTTTAACTACAACATCTTCTGCCGGCTTTTCTTTAACACCATAGCCAATAACTTTAATGACTGGCTCTGATAAAACCTTTTCGGAGATTGCTTCACGACTTACCTCTTCACCATTTACTTTCGTAACTGCTACTGTGATTTCCTTTAGTCCATCACTACCTTCTTGGTAAACTTGTGTTTCCCCTGCATAGAGATGTGAAAATTCAACGTATTGAATTTCTGCCGGTATCAGTTGCTTAAATGTTGCTTCTTCTACTGTTGTAATAGATAAAATAGGACTTGCTTTCTCTAGCTTTATTACCTGACCAATTTGCATAGTTGTTTGATCTTCTATATCTGGATTTAGCTCCATAATTCTTTCAGGCGTTGTATCATACTGCATAGCTAAATCCCATACATTATCCCCTTCAACTAATGCATAGTCTACAATCTCATGTTTAGCTTGTAAAAGTTCTTCCTCCGCCTGCGCTTCATCTAATATGGTATCTTGATTCACATAAACATTACGTACAATGACTTCCTCATTAAAATCAAAGCTTTCTACACTTCGTCTAATCTTTTGGCCTGCTTCTACTGAGGCTTCTTCTGGTTGTACTTCAAAAGAATCTACATGGACTACGTTAGAAACTTCCTCTTGTGGTAATGCTTCTTCTATCTGTACAACTTCAACCGATCCTTCACCTTGTTCTTCTAATAATTTAATCTCTTGATCAGTTGATTCTCCTGTCTTCACCTCAGCTTGACATAATGTAAGCTGATCTACAGTTGGTAAATAACTTTTAGCAATATCCTCTAAAACATGATTTGCTTCATCTGATGTTGAAACAATAGCATAACTCTCTCCATCTACTAGAATCTCATAAGCTTCTACTTGATAACTAATAGCCTGATCTAGTCCTTCTACTAATGCTTCATATTGACTCAGTTCACTTTGCTTACTATGTATAGCTTCTAACTCAATCTTCTCATTAACAGCTATATCTACACCTAGTTCTTCCTTTAATGAAGTTACCACTTGTTCATACGCTTTTTTAACTTCCTCTTTTGTTTTGACAACTGCTACAACTTCTCCATTTACAATAACTGAATAGGCATTCTCCCTTGTTCCCATCCAGATTACACTCCCTACACCTAAAGTAATAACAATTCCACCAATAGCTAACTGAACGCCCTTCTTATTTTCTTCTATTTGCTTTTTTAAATGCTCCATTATGGATGCCATATTTCCACCTACTTTAATTTATTAACTAATAAATATATTTTTTACTATTATACATCATTTTTGTTAACTATTTGTTACTAAATTATTAATTATAGGCGTTGTAATATTTCCCAATTAAAGCTAAACTAAATATGGAGGTGTAAATGACATGAACTTTAATAAATATTTACGCAGAATAAGCCTTTTTTTAACCTTAACAGCAGTCTATAGTCAGCCTTTAATGGCCACCAGCTTATCTCTTACTGATATTCCAGATGAAATTGCTGAAATAAGTGAGGTTGAGAGCGAAGAAGTAATAGATTACACAAAATATATAACAAGTGACAAACTATTACTTCCAAGAAACTTATATATTTTAAAAGGAACAACTGCTGCTAGTGAGCGCCTCAATATCTTCTATAAGAATGCCTTACTCACACTCTCCCCTAATTCCAATGTGAGTTCATCTAGCCCATATGGACAAAGTTTAATGGGGCGTTGGCTTTTTCAAACCTTATCAGACTCAACCCCTATGTCCTCTCAACCTTTTGAGCTTACTTTGACTGCACGTACCAATTATGGTGTCACCAGCCAGAGTACAACTGTTGAACTTGTAGATACGAGTAATACAAATCCTGTTAGACTACTTGCTATTGGTGATAGTCTAACAAGAGCTGGTGTTTATCTTTCCCAAGTCGTAAATAGCCTACCTAATGTAACTACATTAGGCACCCGATATTATCCAGATGACAACGTTCCTGCACGTGAAGGACGAGGCGGATGGACTTTAGAAAAATACTTTAGCTTTATTAATTCTGAGCAACTAGATAGTCCATTTATGTTTCCTTCCTCTGTATCCGGTGCTCATTACAAAGGGAATACCCGTGATTGGAAAGCCATTTGCTACACTCTACCTAATAACGCCATATATAAAGGTTTTCAAAAAATTGCTAGAGGGTGGAAAGATGAAGGAGAATTTCTCTATGATAAAAATGGGTACTATAAATATCCTGAAATAGGTGATGTTATGGTTGATCCAAGTCGTCCATATGATTCCCAATGGGTCGAATGGAATGGTACTGTATGGCAACCTATGAATGTGCAGCCTACATCCTATGAATTTAACTTTTCCAAATATATTGCACGTTATAAGGAAGCTTTTGCAGAGGGTACGCCTACTCATGTTAGTATTTTATTAGGTGCCAATGAATTTGGCTTTAATAAAGAACTGGACAATATAGATTATTTTATTGATAGACTCAATCAAATGATTGACTCCATTCACACCTATGATCCAACCATTAAAATTATTCTTTGCACCCCTCCTGTAGCACCCAACACATACTTTGTAACCAGTGTTGAGTCCAAGGAATTTTATACTGAATATGATTTACGTATTAAGTATATTACTTCTAAATTGCTAGAAGCATTTGATACAGATGAAGCTTTAGCAAGACAAATCTATATTGCGCCTATGACCTTAACATTAGATACAACCAATGGATTTAATTATATTCAAAAAAATGAACTGGTTGATGGCACAATAACGCAAGTAGTTGATGCAATTTATAGTATTCATCCTAACAATGAATATGGCCAACTTCAAATGGGTACTACTTTAGCTGCCGTGATTCAAAAATATCGTTAGTATAAAATAACCTGCTCCCCTGATAAAGTAAAATAAACCTACTTTATATCTAACATAACATGCTTTATCTCATTGAATTTATATAGTAGGGGACATAATGAGAGCCTACTACGATACGCTCTCTTGTACATATATAAAGAGGGATAGTAGACCTTTTAGTCTGCTATCCCTCTTTATATATGTTCTTTTTGTTTATTATGTACATTTCCCACATATTCTCTTATTATTTTTATGCAATTTACCGTTTTTGACTTTTTTATTGAAAATGACTTTCATTATTTCAGTTTGACTGTTATACTTTATTGCATAATA
Organism: Cellulosilyticum sp.; assembly: GCA_015058045.1. Taxonomy (GTDB): domain Bacteria; phylum Bacillota; class Clostridia; order Lachnospirales; family Cellulosilyticaceae; genus Cellulosilyticum. The sequence goes on along the minus strand of SVDC01000004.1, from coordinate 70,455 downwards.
AGCTTATTATTCAGAACAGGAGGGCAATATGGCAAAAATGAATGGACCTCGCTTTAAGATGTGCCGACGCCTTGGCTTAAATGTTATAGGCCATCCTAAAGCAATGGACAGAGCAAATCTAGAAACAAGTAGAGCTAAAAAGAATTTATCAAACTATGGTGTGCAACTACTTGAAAAACAAAGACTGAGAGCATATTATGGAGTACTTGAAAAGCAATTTGCTAAGTATATTCATAAAGCACTTCGTACAGGTAGTAATCCTGGGCCAGTCTTCTTATCTGCTCTTGAAAAAAGATTAGATAATATGGTTTATAGAATGGGTTTTGCCCGCTCTATACGTCAAGCAAGACAAATGGTTAACCACGGTCATTTCTTAGTAAATGGCAAAAAGGTGGATATTCCATCTTATACCGTTCGAATTGGAGATCAGATTTCTCTTAAAGAAAAATCTAGAGACCTTCAAATATTCGCAAGTAACATGCAAGAACCCGCATTTGATTTACCTTATATTAGTGTAGATCGAGAAAATTTAGTAGGAACTCTTACAAGAGAGCCGCTTCGTGACGAGTTACCTATTGAAATTAATGAGCAACTTATTATTGAGTATTACTCAAGATAATTTATACCTTTTTTAAATTAGAACCAATGTATTAAAAAGCCGTAGGTTTCACGACCCTACGGCTTTCTCTTTTATTCCTCTCCAAGCTCTCCTTCACGATATACACTCATTTTTTCCTTAAAAATTGAAGAAATACTTGGTGGTGTATAGGTAATACAATTTGCACCTGCTGCTATAGTTTGCTCAATACTTTCGTTGGTTGTCCCACCTGTTGCAATAATTGGAATGTTAGGATATTCTTTTCGAATCTCTTTTATAATTTCCACTGTTGCTTTTCCGCCGCTGACATTAATAATATCTGCACCTGCTTCTATCTTACCCTTAATATCCGTACGAGTCGTTACCACTGTAGCAATAACGGGAATATCAATATGTTCTTTAACATATCTAATCGTTTCATGTGGTGCTGGTGAATTTAAAATAACACCTATTGCACCTTGAAACTCTGCATGCAATGCAATATTGGCTGAACGCGTTCCGTGCGTTAATCCGCCACCTACACCACAAACAACTGGAATATCTGAAACAGATAATATTGCTTGTGTAATAGTAGGTTGGGGGGTAAATGGATAAACTGCCATTACTGCATCTGCATCTGTATTTTTTATAATGGCTACATCAGTAGTAAATATAAATGATTTAATACGCTTACCAAATATGCGAATCCCACTGCATTTTCTAATAGCTTCTGGTACTTTCACATTATTCTTTCTTAAACTTCCTGTTACCTCTGGTATGTAGTCATACTTCATGTTAGTCTCCTCTTTCTAGTCTAATATACTCCCCCAAATCTTATTTCTATTTCCTGAAATTTAAAAAACCTCAATTCCTACTTTGCGTAAGGGATTGAGAATAGCTTTACACCAAACTTACTTTTTATTCATCGCCGCTTCCGTCATTTGAGATGGTGAGCTTGTGGCTAGTTTAATTACTTCTTTACCTTTAGCTTCCTCGATTAATTTATAAGTCATTTCACAATCCAAGCAAACAGCTTTATAAACTGCTGTTTTTGTTGTAATTTTTACCAATGGTCTCCCACAGCTTGAACAGTATTTTAGTGTCATCTTTCTCCTCCCCCTTTTACTATCTTTTTATTATTATATCCTTTAAAAACTAATAATACAATAAAATCTCTAAAACTATCCTTTTATTTCCGTTTCCTTGAGTATTTTTGATATTTCTTTTATACACATAAAAATTTTTCTATATTTTATTAAGAATTTGTCCATACTAACTTTATCTATAAGATTACTTATGTAAAGAGGGAGTGTTATGAAGTACTATTGTAAATTGAACTATTACTTGTTTTTATTGTTATTTATATTTTTTTCATCTTTTTCAAATCCATTAAGGGCATCTTCTATACCTTCACAAAATGATGAGAAATTTGTTTATCTCACTTTTGATGATGGACCTACTCCAAAGATCACTGAAGAAATTTTAGATGTCCTAAAAGCTAAAAACATAAAGGCCACTTTTTTTCTTGTTGGAAAAGAAATTAAAGGCCGAGAGGCTATCCTCAAACGTATTTATGAGGAAGGGCATGGACTAGGTCTTCATACTTATAGCCATAACTTTAAAATCATTTATAAAAATCCAGAAAGTTTTATTGGTGAAATGGAAAAAACCAATACTACTATTAATGAAGTACTTGGCACAACTTTAGACATTAAAGCCATTCGCTTTCCTGGAGGTAGTGCAGGGAGACTCAATAAAAACTTTTATACAAAACTCTGTGAAAAAGGCTATTTAATTTTTGATTGGAATGTGGATTTACAGGATGGGATTAAGGGTAACTTATCTCCTGAAAATTTTCTCCAAAATGCAAAAAAATGTATGGATCGAAGTACCCGTCGTATTATTTTAGCTCACTGCAATTCTAATAATAAAAATACTTGCGCTGCACTAGATGAAATCATTGATTACTATGTCAGTGAAGGCTATACTTTTAAAGCCATCGATCAAAATACAGAGCCTTATTATTATAAGTTTAAGTAAGGATAAAAACAGGACTATCAAATAGTTGCAAATAACTGTTCGATAGTCCTATTTTGAATTAGCCTTTTAATCTATAAAAGTTACAACTTCTTCTAATGGCATACGCTCAGGTTTATCAGATACACTTTCTACCGGTACCCCCATAGCAATCATAGACATCATTTCATATGATTCTGAAACTGTTCCTATTAATGCCTCAATCTCCTTTTTAGCATGTGCCGGGCCTGTCATGTAACAAGTCCCATAACCTAAATGGGTAGCTGTTAATAAAAAGTTTTCTACTGCTGCTCCAATAGCCTGTGCAGCCGATTGTGTAGATTTTATAGCCTCAATAACCTCTTGCATATTTTCCTCTTGTTTTAATATTTTTTCTTCAATCATAAAATAAGGTTTTGCATAAACAACGACTAATACTGGTGCCCCTTCAAATAACGTATAATAACGCATAAGTTTCATAAACTTTTCTTTCGTTTTTTCATCTTCTGCATAAGCTGCAATGCTTTCATGGCGTGCTTTTACCAGATTTGCAATTTGACTAATCATCTCTCTATTTTGAATCACTACAAAATGCCAATTTTGCTGATGCTTCGGTGAAGGCGCCTGGCATGCTGCTTTTAAACAGGTCATTAAATCTTCTTTCTGAACCGGTGCTTCGGTATACTTTCTAATACTTTTTCGCTCATAAATTCCCTCAATAATATTCATATTTTCCTCCCAGTATTTCTTTAGTTTGCAAAGACTTTCTATATTTAAAGTCTGTTGTATCTTTACCTAGTTATCCTTTTCTATTAGTATAACTACTTTTATCCTTAAAAGTAAATCCTTTTAAAGCCACTTCTTTTTCTTAAAGAAATACAAACATAAAATACTACTGAGTATACTAAGTATTATGACATAGAGATAACCATACTTCCATGAAACTTCAGGCATGCTGGTAAAGTTCATCCCATACCATCCCACAATTAGGGTGAGTGGGAAGAAAAGGCTTGTCATTAAGGTAAAATATTTCATAATTCGATTTAATCTAATATCAATTTGGGCATCATAAGCTTCTCTTACATGAGTGGCATAATCATCTACGGTATCAATTAGATGATTTAATCGATTAATACGATTTTTTAAGATTTTAAAATAGCGTATATCCTCTTGTGTACACATTTCATTTTCATTACTAATGAAATCTTCTATAATATCTGCTAAAGGATCATAGTGCCGCTTAAAAATAGTAATCTGCTTCCTAATCCCTATAATGTCCTGAATAAAATGTTGTACTACTTCATTCAGCACCTCTTCTTCTAACTGCTCTGTCCTTTTTTCCATTTGTTCTAAATACTTTTTATCCTCCGCAATCACACAATCAATCAGCCTATAAAACAGATACCCTAGAGTATAGTGTATTTCTTTTTCGTTTATTAATGTTGTCATTAGAGTATTTAACCAAACATATAACTCATCTACAATAATAAATAATGCCTTTTTATAACTTAAAAAACGAACACTATCTGCTCTATAACTGCCCTGTTCCCATTTCATTCGCTGTAATATTCCTAAATCATACTGACCATAGAACTCTACTGTATTAGATTCCCCTATATTTAAGCAAGCTTCTTTTATCATTTCTGATACATTAAATGTTTGATAAACCCGCTTCCACTCTTCCTTAGATAAAATGACACAGTAAGGCCTATTAACTTCCTTTATTTGATGAATAGAAATCTGCATCATTTTTTCTTCTTGTGTGATGTAAAAGCACTGCATATTGCCACCTCAAAATCAGTCTATTAATTGTATTGTATCCCTCTACTATTATTGCTATTCTTTTGCTTAGTTTTATGATATATTCTTTGGCCTTATCGTATTGCTAGGGCTCAACTACTTTTCCTCCTTTAAATTAAAAAGAGGTGCTTAGCTTTTACTAAGACACCTCTTTTTAAGATTTATTAGTGTGCAATCACTTCCACGCCAGTTTCTGTAATTAAAATAGTCTTTTCCCATTGTGCAGATAAAGACCCATCTTCTGTATAAACTGTCCAACCATCTTCTTCGTCAAAATAAACTTCATAGTCGCCTGCATTAACCATTGGCTCTACTGTTATCGTCATACCTGGTACTAAAAGCATACCTTCTCCTTCTTCTCCCACATGTGGTACAAAAGGTTCTTCATGAAACTGCTTTCCAATACCATGCCCACCTAAGTCTATTACAATTGAATAACCATTTTTTGCTGCATGTTCATAAACTGCTGCACCAATATCACCAATAAACCCCCATGGTTTGGCTGCTGCAATACCAATTTCCATACATTCTTTAGCTACACGTACTAAACGCTCTGCTTCTTCACTAACCTTGCCAATCATAAACATTCTAGAAGCATCTGCATAATAACCATCTACAATTGTTGTGACATCCACATTGACGATATCACCCTCTTTAATGATGATTTCTTCAGATGGAATCCCATGACATACTACATTATTAATGGATACACAAACACTTTTTGGATAGCCTTCATAGTTTAATGGTGCTGGAATCCCTCCATGTGCTATAGTATATTCATGAACAAGTGTATTAATTTCTTCTGTACTCATTCCCGCACAAATCTTTTCACCTACTAAATCTAAAACGCCATTATTCACAACAGCTGCTTTTTTCATGCCTTCTACATCTGCTGGCGTTTTAATAATTTCTCTTGGTGGTACTTCATAACCTTTTAATTCATAGGCTTTTATTTTTTCATCAAAATCTAAATGACATTTTTTATATTTTTTACCGCTCCCGCACCAACATGATGCATTTCGATCTATATTCATTTTTCTTTCCTCCCTACATGTTTCTTAACTTTATCTGAGTTTGCCTAAGCTTACTTTTCTATTATATACCTATTCAAAAAGAATTACACGATTTATAATAATAAAATACTAATAGCTTAAACTGCTATGGAAATTACTTAAGGAGCATATTTATGATTAAACTTTTTACACATAATGATTTAGACGGATTAGCTTGCGTTTTATTAGCTAAACTTGCATTTGGACGAGAATCAGTAGACTTTGAAAGCTGCCGCTATGAAGACATTAATGATAAACTCAAATTATATATAGAGGAATCACACACTACAGAATTTGAACATTGTTATATAACCGATATCTCAGTGAAAGATGAAATCGCTGCGCTCATTAATGAAACAACGAATCAAACAAAAGAGCATATCACCTTAATCGATCATCATATTAGTGCCATTGAACTGAATCAATACCCTTGGGCACATATCACGATTGAAGATGCAGAAGGTGTAAAATGTAGTGGTACTTCCCTTTTTTATGAAGCGCTTAAAGGCTTAGATGTACCTTTTAAAGAACGTCTTGATTCACCCCTTGTCAAAAGCTTTGTAGAAAAAGTGCGCCGCTATGACACTTGGGACTGGCAAGCTTTTGATGACTTAGAAGCCAAACAACTTAATGACCTATTCTTTATTCTTGGAAAAGAACGTTTCTTAGACTACTGGATGACACGCTTAGAAGAAGATTCTAATGACTTTTACTTTGATGATACACAAAAGCTACTTTTAGAGATTAGGCAAAATGAAATTGATGGCTATATTGAATCTCGTAATGAAGAATTAGTTGAAAAAGAAATTGCAGGCTATAAAGCTGGAATTGTCTTTGCCAATCGTTTTCAAAGCGAACTTGGTAATCAGTTGGCTCTCCTTCATCCTGAATATGATTTTATTGCTATGATTAATGTCGGTGGAGGCGTTTCTTGTCGTACCATTAAAGAAGATGTTAATCTTGCTGAAATTGCTGCTTTATTTGGTGGTGGTGGTCATGCTAAAGCAGCTGGCTTACCAGTTCAAGATGATATTCGTGAAATGGTTATCAACCATATTTTTCACTTAGATTCCAAATAGGGGGATTATATGACAGTTTTTTTAATCAAGCGTTTTATAAAGGATTATGACAACGTAAAGGACTTTAAAGTACGCGAAGCTTATGGCTTATTAGGTGGAATAGTAGGTATTATTGCAAATGTCTTTCTTTGTACTAGTAAAATTGCTATCGGACTTATGAGTAGTAGTATTGCCATATTAGCTGATGGGATTAATAACTTATCTGATGCAGGCTCTTCTATTGTTACCTTAATTGGTTTTAAGCTCTCTAGTAAACCTGCTGATGAAGATCATCCTTATGGTCATGCACGTATTGAATATTTATCTGGTCTTATTGTTTCGTTTATCATCTTATTACTTGGTTTAGAGCTCATTCGTTCTTCCTTTAATAAAATCTTAAATCCAGAGCCATTAAGTTTTAGCTGGTCTATGGTCATTGTATTAGTGCTTTCTATTTTAACTAAAATATGGCTTTTCCTATTTAATCGAAACCTAGGAAAACGCATTAATTCCACAACCATGATTGCTACAGCTACAGATAGCCTAAATGATGTTATTGCTACAAGTGCCGTGCTGATTGCACTCCTGATTGCCTTTTTTACAGGAATTAATTTAGATGGCTATATGGGAATTTTCGTTGGGATTTTTATTTTCTATTCTGGCTTTAATCTAGTAAAAGAAACTATTAATCCCCTGCTAGGAGAAGCACCTTCTCCTGAATTAATTCAAAATGTTCAACAGAAACTGATGAGCTATCCTACTATTAGTGGCTATCATGATTTAGTTCTGCATAGTTATGGTCCTAATCAATATTTTGCTTCTGTTCATGCGGAAGTACCTGCTGATGCCCATTTACTAGAATGTCACGATTTAATCGATATTATTGAAAAAGACTTTGCTAAGGAGCTTGGGATTAACCTAGTTATTCATCTTGATCCTATTCTTACAAATGATGAAAAAAGCAATGCCCTGAAAGAACAAGTACAATCTATTGTATCTAAAATTGACTCTGAACTTTCTATTCATGATTTTCGTCTTGTTGTAGGTAAAACTCATACCAATATTATTTTTGATGTGCTTGTTCCTGTTCATCTTAAGATGAAACCTACCCTCTTAGCAGGACTGATTGATAAGGAAATCAAAAAAATAGATGACACTTACTATACGGTTATTACAGTAGATACCAATTATGTTTCAACCTCTATTTCTTCTTATGACCACTAAGTCTATTCATCTATTGTTTAATCCTTGCATATAAAAAGAATCGCATCCTTTATGGAAGCGATTCTTTTTATATGCAAGAATATCCTAACTCATTTTTTAATATCTAATTTAAACGGCCTTTTATTATAGTTCTTTACTCTGTTAAATTTAAAATACACCCTACAAAAATTCCTGTAAAAATCATTCCTGATAGGGCTATAAGTGCAGTTACCATCTTTGCCAGTAAAGTATGAGGACTAATATCTCCAAATCCTACTGTTGTAAAAGTCACAATTAAATAATAAAAAAGATCTATAGCTGACGCCTTATTCAGTGCCTTTGTTTCTATAAAATGATAACTACTTGTTTCTATGTAAAACTGTATAAAAAGCACAAGTGTATAGAGATTTACCAATATAATAAAAAACCAAGTTAAAATACTTTTTAATTTAGATGCACTACTGATACTTAAATACTTGGCTGTCCTTTTATAGGTTCCCTTCCCTATTACAATACTAATCAGCTCCATATAAACAATCATTAAACTCATAAACAGTGCACAAAGACATAAGCTTATTTCTATTTGATCATCTAATTGTTTTAAATTAGCGCTCACTATAATCGGTACTACTAGAGCAAAAAGAATATTGATAGACATCGTTTTTATATATTCCTGGAACCATTCTATAATACAAAGTAATAGCTTAACAAGCCATACTAAAGTTATAAAAGTTAATAAAAACACACAAAGTTTTTGAGTATTCCCTTGTGTCCTAAAAGCCTCTAGTATCCCAATACACCCTATAATAAATAGTTGAAGGACTTCTAAAATACGATCTTGGGTATTCCCTTTTTTCCAATAAGGCATAAGATAAGTCAAGATATCCTCAAAACTTAAAGACTGCTTGGGTACACTTCTAATAAGCTGGACCCCTATAACCGCTATTAAAAGATAAATAAGCATGTGCTCACCTTCATTCTTCAAAAATACCGCTATTTATTAAACAGTATATTCTTGTCCTGTTTTAAACATGCTCATTTATCTATCTTTTATCTGATGTACTTCATCTTTTAAAATTGGGGCCACCAATCAATTGACCTCTTTTCTTTTAAAGCCTTCTTTTAAAGTCTTCATACCCGAACGATTTTACAATTTCAAAACCTGTATCTTCCTTATACAACACAATATCTGGTAAGTTAATACCATTAAAGGTATTATTTTTTACCATAGAGTAAATAGCCATATCACAAAAAACTAATCGCTGTCCTTCCTCTAGAGGTACATCAAAAGAATAATCTCCAATCACATCACCTGACAAGCAAGTAGCACTGCCTAAACGATAGGTATAAGCTTTTTCACCTGGCTCTCCTGCTCCAATAATCTGTGGCCTATAAGGCATTTCCAGTACATCAGGCATATGACAAGTAGCCGAGGTATCTAATATGGCAATATCTATGCCATTTTTCATAGTTTCTAGGACTGTTGTCACTAAATACCCTGTATTTAAAGCAACTGCCTCGCCTGGCTCTAGATAAACCTGTACGTTATAAGTATTTTGTATATGCTGGATACATGTAATGAGTTTTTCCAAATCATAATCTTCTCTTGTAATATGATGGCCACCACCAAAGTTAATCCATTTCATTTGGTGCATATAAGGACCAAACTTTTCTTCTACTACTTCTAAGATACGCTCTAATGTATCTGAGTTTTGCTCACACATAGCATGAAAATGTAAACCTTCTATCCCTTCTAATGAGTCAGCTTCAAAATCTTCTATCGTAATGCCCATACGTGAATGAGGAGCACACGGATTATAAAGCTCTGTTGCTACCTCTGCATAACCTGGATTGATGCGAAGTCCACAACTGATTTTCTTAGGATACTGCCTAATACGCTCTTTAAATTTTCTCCACTGCTTAAAAGAGTTAAATATAATATGATTGGAATAATTCATAATCTCCTCAAAGTCGTCTTCTCTATAAGCAGCTGCATAAATATGAACCTCTTTTCCCATTTCTTCATAGCCTAGTCTTGCTTCATGAAGAGAACTAGATGTTACCCCACTCAAGTATCTTCCAATAAGTGGAAAGGTTTTATACATAGAAAACGCCTTCGTGGCTAAAAGCACTTTAGCCTCCGTACGTTCTTCTATTGATTTTAATATCTCTAAGTTTTTAATGAGTAAACGTTCATCTACTACATAACATGGTGTAGAAAGATTTCTAAAATCTAAATCCGTCTCAAATTTCATCCCTTTAACTCCTAATCTACTAATTCTGGAGAGAAAGATTCTTTCCATGGTAAGCCCCACTTATTAAGTGCTTCCATAAATGGATCTGGATTAAACTCTTCTACATTGTAAACACCTGGCTTTTTCCATTCTCCTTTAAGTAGTAACATGGCACCAATCATAGCTGGTACACCTGTCGTATAAGAAATTGCTTGTGAGCCTACTTCTTTATAACATGCCTCATGATCACATACATTGTATACATAGTAATTTACTTGTTTTCCATCTTTAATACCTTGATAAATACAACCAATATTTGTTTTTCCTTTTGTTCTTGGTCCAAGAGATGCTGGATCTGGAAGCACAGCTTTTAAGAATTGAAGCGGAATAATTTCTTTGCCTTCATACATAATAGGCTCAATAGAAGTCATCCCTACATTTTGTAATACATTAAGATGTGTTAAGTATTTTTCAGAGAAAGTCATAAAGAAACGAATACGTTTAATCCCATTAATATTAAGTGCAAGAGATTCTAATTCTTCATGATGTAATAAATACATATCTTTCTCACCGATTTCAGGGAAGTTATAGATGCGTTTAATTTCCATTGGCTCTGTTTCTACCCAATCCCCATTTTCAATATAACTTCCTTTAGCAGTCACTTCACGAATATTAATCTCTGGATTAAAGTTAGTTGCAAATGGATAACCATGATCACCAGCATTCGCATCTAAAATATCAATGTAGTGAATTTCATCAAAATAATGTTTTTGGGCATAAGCTGAGAATACCCCTGTTACACCTGGATCAAAGCCACAACCTAATATGGCTGTAATACCTGCTTCTTCAAATCTTTTACGATAAGCCCATTGCCAGCTATATTCAAACTTAGCCGTTTCTGGTGGCTCATAGTTTGCTGTATCTAAGTAATGTGTTTTAGTTGCAAGACAAGCCTCCATAATCGTTAAATCTTGGTATGGCAGTGCAATATTCATAACGATATCTGGTTTATAGTCATTGATTAATGCAATAAGTTCTTCTACATTATCTGCATCTACCTTGGCTGTCGTAATTTTTGTTTTGCCTCCATCTAACTTTTCCTTAAGGGCGTCACATTTTGATTTCGTTCTACTTGCAATACAAATTTCTTCAAATACCTCTGCATTTTGGCAACATTTATGTACAACAACACTTGCTACACCACCTGCTCCAATTATTAATGCTCTTCCCATATCTATTCTCCTCCTATATACTATTGATTTAAATTTATATCTATAATCTGTTTTAGATTAAGTTCTCATTACTTCACTAGTAGCTGCTTTATATAATTTGGAAGTGCAAAGCATCCCTTATGAATGTCTGTATTATAATATTGTGTTTCAATACCTAAGTCCTCCCATGCTCCTGTATCTAAGTCTTTAATAGGATCAAATAACTTAGATGCAAAACCAAATACCCAATTTCCAGCTGGATAAGTTGGAATTTGAGCGCTATATAACTTGGTAATAGGGAAACATCCTTTTATTCTCTCATGAGCCTTTTGTAAGGATTGCGCATAAGTACTATAATATGGACTTGCATGTTGATTGACTAGTATCCCTTGCTCTGTTAATGCCTTATAGCAATTGCCATAAAACTCTCTCGTAAAAAGCCCTTCACCTGGTCCAAATGGATCTGTGGAATCTACAATGATTAAGTCATAATGATTTTTCATGCGACGAATAAATTTCAGCCCATCCTCATAGTAGATGTGTACCCTTGAATCATCTAATGCACAAGCTGTCTTCTGCAAATACTGTTTACAGGCTTCTACTACCATTTCATCAATTTCCACTAAATCAATTTCTGTAATATGAGGATACCGGCATAATTCTCTTACTGCACCACCATCTCCTCCGCCAATCACTAATACTTTTTGTATTCTAGGATGAGTTGCCATCGGAATATGTACCATCATCTCATGATAAATAAATTCATCTTTTTCCGTTAACATCATACTGCCATCTAATGTTAAAAACCGACCAAACTCATAAGATTCCATAATATCAATACGCTGAAACTCACTTTGCATAGAATAAAGGTGCTGATCTACTTTAATACTAAAACGTACATTTTTTGTATGCTCTTCTGTATACCATAATTCCATCTTCATCACCTCTCTTTACTGTTTCACAATATTGATACGCTCTATACGAATATCTTCCGTTCCTGTTAAGAAACATCCTTTTTTCTTGGCATAAGCAATATAATCTAAAATCTCCTGAGTAATTTTTTCACCTGGCGCTAAAATTGGAATGCCTGGTGGATAGCACATAACAAATTCGCTACAAATCTCTCCTACACTTTCTGCCATTGGTACAGATACTTTTTCTGCATAAAAGGCATCTTGTGGTGTCATCTCTACTAAAGGATCAATATACTCATGGTCCAACATACCTGTCTGGTCCTTTGAATGTAAACGCTTAATTTCAGATAAAGCAGAGATTAAACGCTCAATTGCCAAATTCTTATCACCTACCGAAATAATGGCAAGGACATTACCTATATCCCCAAATTCAATTTGAATGTCATAATCATCTCTTAGTAAATCATACACTTCGATTCCTGCAAGTCCTATATCTCTTGTATGAATGGAGAGTTTTGTGACATCAAAGTCATAAACTGTATCGCCATCTATTAATTCTTTACCATAAGCATAATAGCCACCAATCTTATTTACTTCTTCTCTTGCATATTGGGCTAAATCCATTACCCTAGTAAAAATCTCCCTACCATGCAAGGCTAGATTTTTACGTGAAATATCTAGAGAAGACATAAGCAAATAAGAGCCACTTGTGGTCTGAGTCAGATTGATGATTTGTCTAACATAACCTTCACTTACCTCGTTGTTAATGAGCAAGAAAGAACTTTGTGTCAAAGAACCTCCTGTTTTATGCATGCTCACTGCTGCCATATCTGCTCCCACACTCATGGCAGAAGCAGGTAAGTTCTCATGAAAATAAAAATGGGTTCCATGGGCTTCATCTACTAAAACAAGCATGCCATGTTCATGGGCCAACTTTGTAATTTTCTCTAATGGCGAGCAAATCCCATAATAAGTTGGATTATTTACTAAAACTGCTTTGGCATCTGGATTTTCTAAAATGGCTTGTTTTACTGCTTCATAAGACATTCCCAGTGGAATACCTAATGCCTTATTAACTCCAGGGTTCACATATACTGGAACTGCACCACACACAACCATGGCATTAATGGCACTACGATGTACATTACGTGGCATGATAATTTTTTCTCCACGCTTACAAGCTGTCATCACCATGGCTTGCACTGCAGATGTCGTACCTCCAATCATAAAAAAGGCATGCTTTGCACCAAAAGCATTCGCTGCAAGTTCTTCTGCCTCTTTAATCACTGATACAGGATGGCAAAGGTTATCCAGTGGTTTCATAGAATTCACATCTATTGACATACATGCCTCTCCTAGAAACTGCGTCAACTCTTTATTGCCTCTCCCTTGCTTATGTCCTGGCACATCAAATGGCACAATTCTCATTTCTTTATATCTTTGTAATGCTTCATAAATGGGCATTCTTTCTTGTACCTTAGTATTCATCGTTTAAACCCCTTTACAAATTAATAAACTCTCAAAATAAGTGTATGTAATATTAAAGTATTTGTTTAGTATTAATGATTTTCCATTTAAAGCCACTGTATCCCTTGTTTAGCATAGCTTTCATAAACATAAATCACTTGATTTCGTTCAACATTCTACAATAGTTTTTTTAAAATTTCAACCATACTTCTTATTTTCCCTAACCATTTTGTTTATATATATTAAACTTTTTATCAAGATATAACTATTTTTAAATTAAAATTAATTAAAATATACGCTTTTTATGTATCATAATTTTTTTATATTTTTTTATTTTCTAATCTCTCTTTTTTTAAAGTTCCACCCCCTATCTGTCATTTTTTCCACTTTTACACATTCTTTCTAATAGCCTGTCTTTTTCCTGTTTCATACTAATATTTCAAGCTATCTACACTTTATTTAATGCTCTTCTATAAACTAAGGGTGATTCATTAAACTTTTGATGTTTATCATTAATTTTTTATTGAATACCGTTTTATTCCTAACAAAAAAGATAGAGGATGAATCATTTTACTCAGTAATTCATCCTCTATCTATCCACATTAATCTATTCAATATAATCTTATTTTAAGCTTCTAAACCTTCTACTTCACTCAGCCATAATGTACTACTTGCATCACTTGGCATGCGCCAGTCTCCTCTTGGAGATAGGCAAACACTACCAATCTTTGGTCCATCCGGAAGACAACTTCTTTTAAATTGTTGCATAAAGAATCGTCTATAAAATGTTCTAAGCCATTTTAAAATGGTTTCATGGCTGTAAAGCTCATCTCCATCTTCTTCTTTTTGGGCAAAGGCAAGTTTTGCTAAGAAATAAATCTTACTTGGACTAAATCCAAAACGAAGCATGTAATATAAGAAGAAATCATGTAGTTCATAAGGTCCAACTGTATCTTCTGTTTTTTGTAGCATTTCTCCATTTTTACCTACTGGGAGGAGTTCTGGACTTACCGGTGTATCTAAAATATCTAGTAAAATAGCCTCTACTTGCTTACTTTGTTTTTTAGAACTGGTATAAACTAAGCTTCTTACTAATGTTTTTGGAATACTTGTATTAACGGCATACATACTCATGTGATCCCCATTATATGTACACCATCCTAAAGCAAGTTCACTTAAATCTCCTGTTCCAATCACCATGCCACCACCTTGATTGGCAATATTCATTAAAATTTTTGTACGTTCTCTAGCCTGTGTATTTTCATATGTAACATCATGAACGTTTTCATCATGTCCAATATCCTTAAAATGTTGTCTACAAGCATCTGCAATAGGAACTTCTCTAAAAGTAACACCTAGCTCTTTAATCAGCTCCACTGCATTTTCATAAGTACGGTCTGTTGTACCAAACCCTGGCATCGTTACCCCAATAATTCCTTTTCTATCCCATCCTAAATCATCAAAAGCTTGAACTGTAACTAAAAGAGCTAATGTAGAATCTAGTCCACCCGATATTCCAATAACAGCACACTTACTGTGCGTATGTGTTAAACGTTTTTTTAACCCCGCAACTTGAAGGGTAAAAATATCTTCACAGCGTCTATCTCTTGTGTCTAAAGCATGAGGCACAAAAGGCTTTCTTGCAATGTGCATTGTATGTGGTCCTTGCCACTTTAATGGTATACCAGTAATTTTAATCACTGATTTTCCATAAACTTTACGGTTATCACTAAAGCTTTTACATTTTAAACGTTCTTTTTGTAAACGTTCAATATCAATATCGTAAGTAATGAGATAATTGCTATCTATTAATTTTTGATTTTCTGCTTTAATAGCCCCGTTTTCAGCAATGATACTATGACCACTAAATACTAAGTCAGTGGTTGACTCTTCTGCTCCTGCTGATGCGTAAACATAAGCACACATAAGACTTGCTGATTGCTGGGTAATAAGTCCTCTGCGATACTCTCTCTTTGCAATAATTTCATTACTTGCTGAAAGATTTAAAATCACATTAGCACCTGCTAAGGCAAGCATTGAGCTTGGTGGAATTGGTGTCCATACATCTTCACAAAGCTCCATACCAACTTTTACTTCACCCATTTCAAATAGTAAACGTGCTCCTACTGGTACAATTTCACCTAATAATTCAGTTTCACAAACTTCTAATTTACTGCCTAATGCAAACCAACGTTTTTCATAGAACTCATTATAATTTGGAATAAATTGTTTAGGTACTACCCCTAAAATCTTTCCTTGGCGTATCATAATACCGCAATTATACAACTCATCATCTATAACAAGTGGCATACCTACTGCAATCAGCATATCTTTATCCACTGTTACTTTTAAAATATCATTAAGTGCCTGTTTGGCTCCTTCTAATAAACTACTTTGGAAAAATAAATCACCACAACTATAAGCTGTTATAGAAAGCTCTGGAAAACAAAGAACCTGCACACCTTTTTGTGCTGCTTCTTCAATCTTTAAAATGATTTGTTCTTTATTATAAATGCAGTCTGCCACTTTCACATCAGGTACTGCTGCTGCTACTTTTATAAAACCAAACATGTCTGCCTCCTTAAACCAAATGTTTCCACTATGAAGTCTACCATGAAATCCTCATAA
The DNA here is from genome assembly GCA_015058045.1 of Cellulosilyticum sp. Taxonomy (GTDB): domain Bacteria; phylum Bacillota; class Clostridia; order Lachnospirales; family Cellulosilyticaceae; genus Cellulosilyticum. The sequence goes on along the minus strand of SVDC01000004.1, from coordinate 54,295 downwards.
AGTATATTCTTTCGTCATTTCTATCAACAATTTTCCAGCTTTTATTTACTCTGCTATCTGAATTTGGCATATCTTCATCGCTTCTAAAGCCTTAATATGGCTCTCTGGAGTTACCCCTGCACAGCAACTTGAATCTACAGTGATACTTACCTCTGGTGCATAGGCTTTAAGTAAAAGTGCATTAGAAATCACACAAATATCTGTGCATAAACCAACCAGTTCTACTTCTAAACTTGTATCTTCTTCCCCTAACTCTCTGATTTTCTCTCCTAATGCTAGGGAACCAAAAGTTCCTTTATCATAAAGTTGTGCTGAACTCACAACCGTCTTTGCAATAGGATCAGCAAGTTGCCATCCCCAAGTTCCTTTAATACAGTGGGTAACGGGTAACTTTTTACCTTCACTTGTTTGTAAGTAGTCATCCTGATGGGTATCTCTTGTATAAATCACCTTACAACCTGCTTGTTTATAGCTTTCAATTTTTTCTACTACTAAAGGCACAATAGCTTCTGCCTCTTTTGTTCCTAAACTTCCTGAAATAAAATCATTCTGCATATCTATAACCACTAATACTTTACCCATTTTCTCCATTCCCTTCTATATTTACATCATCTTCTTATTGTCCTTTTCTTCCTGCGATTCAATGTCAATCACTATTTTAGCTAAATTTTAGCCTCTCGTTCCACTTACTTTAAGCTACTTGGTAAAATAATAGATTGTCTCATTTGCTCAATATCTTGAGGTTCTAGAATGATATCGCCTGCTTTAGCATTTTCTTCTATTTGTTCTACTTTTCTTGCCCCACATAAAACATTAACAAATGAACTTTGCATTCCTATCCATGCCATGGCTAAATTCCCATAGCTACAGTTATATTTCTCACATAAATTTTTCCATGAATCCACACCATCTACAATAGTAGATAAGTTTTCTGGTTTATACCATTTCTTACCTTCACGAGAACTTCCTGGCTCAGGTACAAAATCTTTTCGAATTTTGCCTGTTAATAACCCTTGCTCTAATGGTGAATAGGCTTGGAAAGTAATCTTATGCTTATTACTGCATGGTAAAATTTCTTGCTCTATTCTTTTATCAATCAAACTATATTTTTCTTGAATAATGTCTAACTGACCATACTTTAGATACTCTTCAATATGCCAAGGTGACATATTAGAACCACCTATCGCACGAATCTTTCCTTGTTTTTTGAGAGTCATTAGGGCATCCATCGTTTCTTCCACAGGTACAATATAGGGCTCTACTGATTGCCAATGTGTATATAAAATATCAATATAATCTGTATGTAAGCGTCTAAGGCTTTGTTCTACAGAGTCCATAATAGCCCCTTTAGAAAGGTTTTTATAGACCTCTTTGCCATCTCTTGAAAAATAATAGCTTCCTTCTCTTCTGTCAAACATTAAGCCACATTTAGTTGATAATATTACCTTATTTCTACGATTTGCAATAGCCTTACCCACTACTTCTTCACTATGTCCCATGCCATAAACAGGTGCTGTATCCACTAAATTAATCCCCAAATCTAATGCTGCATGAATGGTACGAATGGATTCTAAATCATCATTATCTCCCCACCATGAGCCACCACCAATTGCCCATGTTCCTAATGCTATTTTTGAAACTTCTATGTCTGACTGTCCAATCTTCATGTATTGCATAAGTTCCTCCTTCATCTTTTCCCTATTTATATTTACATTAATATCTATAGTTATACTCCTATTTATTATATACTGATTCATTCTAAAACAAAATAGAGGAAAGCATTTCTGCTTTCCTCTATTTTATATTTAGAACACCTTTTATATTATTATCATGCTCTTATTGAAAATGTCATATAGCATTATAACTTATTTCCTAGGCAATATAAGTTTTGACTGCCCAACCTACTTTTCCATTAGATAATTTAACTTTATACCAATCACCTAAGCTATCTAATAAAGTCACCTTTGTACCTTTTTTAACTGTTGTCACTAGCGGGCGATCTACTCTTGCCCCAGCTCTAATATTTAGTGAAGTAGCTGTAACGGTTGCAGTTCTTGGAAACTTATTGGTTGTAGCGCTGCCTCCTAAAGAGACATATGCGCTACTTGCCCAACCTACAGTACCATTAGATAACTTCACCTTATACCAGTCATTTAATTTATCTAAAACAGTTACTTTTGTTCCTTTTGTTACAGTTGCTACAACTGCACGATCTGTACGTGCTCCTGCTCTAATATTTAAGGTCGTTGCTGTAACGGTTCCATTTGCTGGATAAGATACAGTCGTATTACTATTTGTATTGGTATTACTTCCTGATGTAGTTGTACTGCTAGCAGTAATATATTCACTACTTGCCCAACCTACTGTCCCATTAGCTAGTTTCACCTTATACCAACCATTTAAAACATCTAAAATAGTTACTTTAGTCCCTAGTGAGACTTTCGCTACTATATCACGATCTGCTCTTGCGCCTGCACGAATATTTAAACTACTTGCTGTAACTGAGCCTATCTTCCCAATATTAGCTTCCAAATTAGTTGTTGTAGAAGAACTGCCACTATTGGTACTTGGAGGTGTTGTATTTTGATTGCCATTATTATTTGAAGGTGGCATACTTCCACCACCTAGCTGATTATAGAAATGAGTAATCTTGGTTAAGCAGCCTTGTCTACTACTTAGTAAATCTCTTAAACTAAAGTAAATGCTTCCCTTTACCATAGGATATTTTTGATTAACTGCTAGTTGTTCATCAATTTGAACAGCTACCTCATCAGTATAAATACCTTGTCCTATATAGAGTTTTACATCTGTTCCTACAACTTCATTAGACCACCATTTAACTAGGGTTTCATAGTCTGCTTTAGCATGTCCAATTTTCCAGTAAATCTGTGGCACAATATAATCTACCCAGCCATTTTGGATCCATGTTCTTGTATCTGCAAAAAGTGCATAATAAGCTTCACGCCCATTCGTATTAGAACCTGTAATATCAGAAGAGCTATTCTTCCAAATACCTGGAGGGCTAATACCAAATTGAACAGACTTATTATAAAAGGTATTAGCAGATTTAATCGTTTGACTAACTCGTTTTACCATATCATTAATGGCTGCGCGTCTTGCATTAGCCACTGCCCCATCTTTACTTTCCCCTGTTGGAAGTGGATAATTAGATGGATAGAAGTAATCATCAAAATGAATACCATCTACCTCATAGTTTGTCACAATTTCTTTTACTGTATCTACAATATGTTGCTTTACGCCTTCTACTTCTGGATTATAATATAAGGCATTATTATAACTAAAAGTCCATGATGGATTGAGTCTTGCTGGATGTGTGGCACATAAAGTATTTAAGTCTGTTCCTGAAGTTGTCACTCGATAAGGATTAAGCCAAGCATGAAACTCCAGACCTCTTTCATGTGCTGCTTTTATCATAAATGCAAGTGGATCATATCCTGGGTTTTTCCCTTGTACACCTGTTAAAACATCTGACCAAGGATTAATACTAGAAGCATAAAGGGCATCCGCCTTTGGTCTTACTTGTACAATAACGGTATTAAGACCTGCCGCTTTTATGGCATCTAATTTCTGAATAAACTCATTTTGTTGTGCCGTTATATTATTTTTTGTGCTTGGATAGTCTAAATTGTATACAGTAGAAATCCAAACAGCTCTCATATTGTTCTCATAAGTTTGTGCCCCAACAGGTAAAGCCATAAAACTTAAAAGACAAATGAGAAACAACGCACCTATTTTCCTCATTCCTTTCCCTCCTCAACGCTTAGATTCTATATTCTATATGCTATATGTAGCCTTTTCATTATAGAGTTTATGGCTAATTTTGTAAATAAACATCACTTATTTGTACTGAAATTGTAAAGATTAAGTGTTTATTTTTGCTTTTTAGTTAGACAATTAACTCAATTGAGGTTATAGTAAGAATATTCTATAATCTTAAATTATAATACTCTAATTATAAGGGGCGATAACATGATAGCCGAAAATTTAGAAACCTTAACCAACTACCTTTGGCATGAATCTACAAAAAAAATCAATACACTCCTTATCCATGAAACGGATTTTAATATTAGTGACTACTATTATCTCACTGCTATATCGAATATGGAACATCCAAATTTCGGAGATGTTGCCCATGCACTAAATTTAACTAAGCCTGCTGTATCTGCCTTAATCAAAAGATTAATCCATCATGAATTAATTGAAAAAATTCAGTGTGAAGAGGATAAACGCATTTTTTACTTATCTATTACCCAAAAAGGCAAGGAAATGATTAACGGAGATTCTAACTTATATGCACGCCTTGAATCTCTTATTTCTCATTCAGTTAATCCTGATGAACTTCAAGCACTAGATCATTTACTAAATAAAATCGTTTCTCTCATTTCTAAAGAATACTCTGCATAACATATGTTTAAAGCATCTAAGTCTACACCCTAAAATAATCCCCATGTAAGCTAACCTTCCATGGGGATTATTTATTTATCTCAGGTATTACTTATTTCTTTTACTGCCCGCCTCTTAATTAAAGTTAAACAATATTAATAGTTAAATCAAAAAAGGATAGGTTATGATTTACCTATCCTTTTTATTCCTTATATTGTTATTTTGCAATATCTGTTCTAAATTGCATACCATCAAATTGAATCTTTTGTACTTCTTTATAAATCTCTGCTCTTGCTTCTTCTAAAGAAGAGGCAAGTCTTGTAATAGCAAGAACACGTCCACCATCTGTTTGAATACTATCTTCCACGCGTTTCGTTCCTGCATGACAAAGAATGGTTTCTTCTTCTAAGGTATCTAATCCATTAATCACATCACCTTTATGAGAAGACTCTGGATAACCTTTACTTGCTAGAACTAATGTCACACTTTGTCTTTCATCCCATTCAATGGATGTGTCTGCTAAACGTCCTTCAATACACGCACCCATAATTTCCACTAAATCTGTTTTGAGTCTAGGAAGTACACTTTGTGTTTCTGGATCTCCAAAACGTACATTAAACTCTAATACCTTAGGATCTTTTCCATCGATCATAAGACCAATAAAGAGTACGCCCTTAAAGTTAAGCTTTTCTTTCTTAAATCCTTCTATAATAGGTTTAAGAATTCTAGTATCAATATTTTGTTTAACAGATGGATTAATAATAGGATTTGGCGAAAAACCACCCATTCCACCCGTATTTAACCCTTCATCGTTATCTAAAGCACGTTTATAATCTCTAGCAGTTTCCATTGGCACAATGGTCTCACCATCTACGAAACATAATAACGAAGCTTCTGTACCTGTTAAAAATTCTTCTAGAACAATTAACTCTCCTGCATCTCCGAATTTACCACTGAAGATTTCACGAATCCCTTCCTCAGCTGCTTCATAAGTTTCACAAATTAAAACACCTTTTCCTGCTGCAAGCCCATCTGCCTTTACGACAACTGGTAATGAAAAATGTTTAGATGCTTTTACACATGCTTCTACTTCATTACGATTAAAACTTGCATATTGTGCTGTAGGAATCTCATTTCTCATTAAGAATTGTTTTGTAAAATATTTACTACCTTCAAATTGTGCACATTCTTTATTTGGTCCAAAGATTTTAAGTCCTCTTTCATTGAAAACATCTACAATTCCCATAACAAGAGGAACTTCTGGACCTACCACTGTTAAATCCACTTGTTCTTGCTCTGCAAAGTCTGCAAGCTCTTTTAATGCTTCTACTTTTATTGGTACATTAATATAATCTAAATCTGTACCACCATTACCAGGTGCAACATAGATGGTTGCATCTTTATGAAAACGTCTAATGGTATGTGCGATTGCAGATTCGCGTCCACCATTTCCAATTACTAAAATTTTCATGGTCTAATTGCTCCCCTCTAACTTTTTAATGGCTTCCACTAAAATCTTATGCTCTAATTGTTCTAGAATTCTAAATTGTAAGCTTTCTGCTGTATCCTCTGCCTCTACACTTACTTTTCTTTGAATAATAATTTCACCCGTATCTACACCTTCATCTACAAAATGAACGGTTGCACCACTTTCCTTTTCACCTGCTGCTAAAACGGCTTCATGTACATGAATACCATAAAAACCTTTGCCACCAAACTTAGGTAATAAAGAAGGATGGATATTAATGATTTTCTTTTTATACGCCTGAATTAAGCTTGGTGAAAGAATCTTTAAATACCCTGCTAATACGATTAAATCTACTTTTTCCCCTTGTAATAAAGCAAAAAGCTTATCATCATAGCCTTCTTCTTTTGGATTAATAAAATGAGCTGGAATCTGATGTTTTCTAGCACGTTCTAGTCCATAAGCTGTTTCTTTATTAGAAATGACACAAACAATCTGGCTTGTTAATGTACCTGCTTCTACAGCATCAATGACACTTTGTAAATTGGTGCCCCCTCCTGAAACAAGAACTGCCATTCTTAATCCTGACATAAGATAACTCCTTTATCGCCCTTAACAATTTCACCTACTACGCTCGCTTTTTCACCTACTGTATGAAGTGCTTCTACCACTTTTGTTGCATCTTCTGGTGCTACAACAATAATCATTCCAATACCCATGTTAAATGTATTGTAAAGTTCTTCTACAGCTAAACCAGATACCTCTTCTAAAAAACCGTAAATAGCTGGTTTCTCAATAGCATTAAGATTCATTTTTGCACTAACACCTTGTGGAAGAGTTCTAGGGATATTTTCAATAAAACCACCACCTGTGATATGTGCAATTCCTTTTAAAGGTGCTGCTTCTTTTGCTGCTTTTATAGCTTTCACGTAAAGCTTAGTTGGTTTTAGAAGTGCTTCTCCGTAAGTTTCACCTAATTTTTCATCATATTGATCTAATTTCACACCTGAAACTTCTACTAATTTTCTTACAAGAGAGAAACCATTACTATGTACACCAGTTGAAGGAAGACCAATAATTACATCGCCTTCTTTAATTGTACTTCCATCAATCATTTTCTTACGATCCACTACACCTACAGCAAATCCTGCCACATCATATTCACCATCTGGATAAAAACCTGGCATCTCTGCTGTTTCACCACCTACAAGAGCACATAAACTTTCACGACATCCATCACTAATACCTTTTACAATATCTGCAATATGCTCTGGTGCAATATGACCTGTTGCAATATAGTCTAAGAAAAAGAGAGGCTCCGCACCACCACAAATGATATCATTGACACACATTGCTACAGCATCAATACCGATTGTATCGTGTTTATTCATATCAAAAGCAAGTTTAAGTTTGGTTCCTACACCATCTGTTCCTGAAACAAGTACAGGTTCTTCCATATCTTTAAACGCAGCTAATGAAAAAGCGCCTCCAAAGCTTCCGATATCCGTTAGTACACCTTGTGTAAATGTAGATTGTACATGTTTTTTCATCTGTGCTACTGCTTCATAACCACGGTGTACATCTACACCTGCATCTTTATATGTAATCTTTGCCATCTCTTCTTCCTCCATTTTTATATTCATTTAATGTATAAGTTTCTATTTCTCTTTAAGCAATATCTACTACGGTAAACTGCATTATATATAAATAGGAAAATGGACTGCCTCATACGTTTAAAATCTATAGACTCATTAATAACCTGTAGTACTTTAGATTAAACACTTTTGAGACAATCCCCTCCTTTTTTAAGATTTATGCTATGAATCTTTTCATCTATGAGTCTATTTCATCTGCATCATTAATTGGTACTTCCATTGGATATTTTCCATCAAAACAAGCACAGCAGAATTGATCTTTATAACCACATGCTTCTTTTAATTCTTCTAAGCCTAAGTATGTAAGCGAATCTGCTCCTAAGTATTCACAAATTTCATCCACTGTTTTTTGTGCACCAATTAAATACTTACGGTAAGGTGTATCAATACCAAAATAACAGCTATATTGTACAGGTGGTGAAGTAATACATACATGAACCTCTTTAGCCCCTGCTTTTCTAATTTGCTCTACAATTCGCTTAGAAGTTGTTCCTCTAACAATGGAGTCATCAATCATAATAACGCGTTTGCCCTCAAGATTCTTTCTAAGTGGAGAAAGTTTAATACGCACTGCATTTTCTCTCATTTCTTGAGTAGGTTGAATGAATGTACGACCAATATAACGGTTCTTAACAAGGCCTTCACCATATGGAATACCTGATTCTTTAGCATAACCTATGGCAGCTGGTATACCTGAATCTGGTACAGGCATTACCATATCAGCTTCAATCTTTCTTTGTCTTGCAAGCAGTCTACCTGTGTTTACTCTAAAGTCATATACATTGTCACCATCTAAAACGCTATCTGGTCTTGCAAAGTAAATATGTTCAAAAACACAAAGGTGTTTTTGGCACATATTAGTGGATTTCACACTTCTAAGTCCTTCCCCATCGATGATAACAATTTCACCAGGCTCTACATCTCTTATAAATTCAGCATCTACAACATCTAATGCACAACTTTCAGAAGCTAGAATATATCCATCACTAATTTTCCCAATACAAAGTGGTCTAAGACCATGTGGATCACGAATACCAATTAAGCTATCACCAGTGGTAATAACAAGGGCATAAGCACCTTTTAATAAGCTCATGGTATTTTTAATACCATTTTCAATACCTTTACCACTATATCTTGCAATCAGATTTAAGATAGACTCTGAATCTGTTGTAGAGTGGAAAATAACACCACTATCTTCTAAAATTTCACGGATATTTTCTGCATTTACAAGGTTTCCATTATGTGCAAGCCCAATATCACCTTTTTTATACTTAGCAACAAGAGGTTGTGCATTTCGTACATCCTTATCTCCTGCTGTAGAATATCTTACGTGGCCAATAGCAATATTTCCTTGAAGTTCATTTAAAGATTGTTCATTAAATACATCTGCTACAAGACCCATACCTTTAACAATTTCAATATCACCATCTAGGTTAACAGCAATACCTGCACTTTCTTGCCCTCTATGTTGAAGGGCAAATAAACCATAGTATGCATGTCTTGCTGCATTTTTTTCGGCTCTATAAACACCAATAACGCCACATTCTTCATGTAATGAATCTTCTTGTAAAAATTTCATATGGCACTCTCCTATTTTGTTACTCTTTCGAGCATTTCTTGATATACTTCTTCTACACCACCAAGGTCTCTTCTGAAACGATCTTTATCTAATTTTTTATTTGTTTCTGCATCCCAGAAACGGCATGTATCTGGTGAAATTTCATCTGCTAAAATAATTTTGCCATCACAGCGGCCAAGCTCAATTTTAAAGTCAATTAATCTAACACCAATTTTAGCAAAGTGATCCTTTAATAATTCATTAATTTTAAATGTCATTTCTGTCATTACATCTAATTCTTCTCTTGTTGCTACACCAAGTGCTAAGATTTGGTAGTCATTAATCATTGGATCTCCAAGAGCATCATCTTTTAGGCAAAATTCAATTGTAGGATTTTGAAGTACTGTTCCTTCTTCTACTCCAAAGCGTTTTGAAAATGAACCCGCAGCTACGTTTCTTACGATTACTTCAAGTGGTACAATTTCAACTGCTTTAACAACTGTTTCTCTATCATTAAGTTCTTCTACATAGTGTGTTTCAATACCATGCTCAGCAAGCATACGGCACATAATATTACTCATGCGATTGTTAACAACACCTTTTCCTACGATTGTTCCTTTTTTCTCACCATTAAATGCTGTTGCATCATCTTTATAACTTACGATATAGTATTTTGGATCTTCTGTTGTGAATACTTTTTTTGCTTTTCCTTCATATAATTGCTCTCTTTTTTCCATTTTAAATGCCCTCCATTTAGATAGCCCTGCTATCCTTAATTTATATTTTTTTATCTTTACTTCATATAAAATAGATATTTTAAGCTTCTATATAAATTAAACCTAGTTAAAACGTGCCATAACCGCTGCATCTTTAGCTGCTACTTTTTCAGCCATTGTTTTCTTATGTAGTTTAAGTTTTTCTTTAAGTTCTTCATTACCAAGTGCTAACATCTGCACCGCTAAAATCCCTGCATTTTCTGCCCCATCAATGGCAACAGTTGCTACTGGAATTCCTGGTGGCATTTGTACAATAGATAATAGTGAATCTAAACCATCTAAAGTACTTGATTTAATTGGTAAACCAATAACCGGAATTGTTGTATAAGCTGCAAGTACACCACCAAGATGTGCTGCCTTACCTGCTGCCGCTACAATCACACCAATACCATTTTCTTCAGCTGTCCTAGCAAATTCCTCAGCAGCAGTTGGTGTACGATGAGCCGAAATCACACGTACCACCACTTCTACACCAAAATCTTGAACCGTTTTAATCCCTTTTTCTACTACAGGAAGATCCGAATCACTTCCCATAACAAATGCTACTTTCATAAGCACCCTCCACACATCTACTTCTATTTTTTACATACGCCTGAGCGGCCCTCTCACCAAATACTTCCCTTATTACCTTTATTTAAAATAGTTCACTCCAGATTCAAAGAGCTTTTGATCTTTAAGACCAGGAATATTTTTATGAACATATTCACCAATACGTTCGCTATGACCCATTTTACCGATGATACGACCATCAAGTGATACGATTCCCTCAATATTTTCCATACTGCCATTTACATTGACATTACCATCTTGGCTTGCAAAGCCTGTTTCATCTACATATTGGCTAAATACCTGACCTTTAGCAATTAACTCTTGAAGTACAGCTGTTGGTGCTACAAATCTTCCTTCACCATGTGAAAGTGGAATTTCATAAAGTTCTCCAACACTTACGCCATTTAACCATGGAGAAGCTACACTTGTAATCTTTGTTTTTGCCATAACAGAAATATGTTTACCAATTGTGTTATAGGTAAGTGTTGGACAATTTGCATCCATATCACGAATCTCACCATATGGAAGAAGACCTAATTTCACAAGTACCTGGAATCCATTACAAATACCAATCATTAAACCGTCTTTATTATAAAGATGCTCATGAATCGCTTCTTTTAATTTAGCATTTCTAAAGGTTGAAGCAATAAATTTACCACTTCCATCTGGCTCATCACCAGCTGAGAACCCCCCTGGAAAAGCAATAATTTGTGAATTTTTAATGCCTTTATATAGTCTTTCAATAGATTCCTCAATATCTGCATTGGTACGATTTAAGAAGAGAACTTCATTAACTTTAGCACCTGCTCTTTCAAAGGCACGTCTAGTATCTTTTTCACAGTTTGTTCCCGGGAATACTGGAATGAGTACTTCTGGCTGTGCAATCTTATTTTTCGCTACATAGATTTTTCTTTCTCCAGTAAAGGTTGCATCTTGTGCTGGCAGAGCTGCATCTACTTTTTGAATAAATACAGATTTAGTAGGTTCAAGAATACTTGTAATTACTTCATTAAGTTCTACTTCAATGCTATTAATACTTAATACTTTTTGGCGTACAGTTTCACCAATGACTTCAAAAATACTTCCATCTAATGTACTTACTACATCACTTGGTATTTCTAATACAAGACTTCCATATTGTGCACTAAATACATCTGTATCTACGGTTACTTTAGCTCCAATTTCGTTACCAATTGCCATCTGAGCAAGGGCTACAACTAATCCACCTTTACCAATAGCATAACTACTTAATACTTTGCCTTCTTTTACTAATTCATAAATAGCACCATATGCTTTGTGCATTTGTGTAAAGTCTGGCATAAACTCTTTATCCATTGGAATATAAACTCTAACCAGTTTACTGCCAATTTCTTTCAAGCTACCACTTACACACTCTTTTGCATCTCCTACATTGCAAGTAAAGGAAATAAGTGTTGGTGGAACACTAATATTTTCGAAAGTCCCTGACATACTATCTTTACCACCAATTGCTGCAATGCCTAATTCTTTTTGAGCTTTTAAAGCACCTAAAAGTGCTGCAACTGGTTTACCCCAACTTTCCTTACCAGTCAATCTTTCAAAGTATTCTTGGAAAGAAAGGTAAGTTTTACGATAATCCGCTCCTAATGCTACAATCTTAGCTAAACTTTCTACAACTGCATAAACAGCACCATGGAATGGTGAGTCTTCTGATAAATAAGGATCAAAACCATGTGTCATGTAAGTTGCTGCTGTTGTTTCACCTTCTAGAACTGGTATTTTAGCGACCATACCATTTTCTTTAGTTAATTGATTTTTACCACCATATGGCATTAGTACTGAACCAGCACCAATGGTACTATCAAACTGCATCCCTAAACCTTTTTGAATACCAACATTAAGGTCTTTTAATGTATTTAAAATATTTTCTTTTGAAAGTTCTTTAACTTCAACTTTTACTTTAGGTGCTGCTACTTTAGCTTCTCTTTGTTGTGTAACACCTGCACTATCTAAGAAGCTTCTATCAATATGAACAATTTCTTTTCCTCTCCATGTCATAATGAGTTGTTTGTTTTCTGTTACTTCTGCAACACAGACAGCTTCTAAGTTTTCTTCATGAGCCAGCTTAATAACTTTATCTAAATCATTACGATCAATAGCAATTGCCATACGTTCTTGAGATTCCGAAATAGCAAGTTCAGTTCCATCAAGCCCCATATATTTTACTGGTACAAGGTCTAAATTAATGCGAAGCCCTTCTGCAATTTCACCAATAGCAACACATACGCCACCTGCGCCAAAATCATTACAACGTTTAATACATTTAGAGAACGCGGCGTTTCTAAATAATCTTTGAAGCTTTCTTTCTACTACTGGATTTCCTTTTTGTACTTCCGAACCGCATGTGTGAAGAGATTCTTCTGTATGTTCCTTAGATGAACCTGTTGCTCCGCCACAACCATCACGTCCTGTTGCTCCACCTAGTAAAATAATCACATCACCAGGAACAGGTTCTTCATGTTTTACATTGGCACGCTTTACTGCACCTACTACAGCACCTACTTCTAAACGTTTCGCCTTATAGCCCTCATGGTAATATTCTTTTACTTCACCTGTGGCAAGACCAATTTGATTACCATAAGAACTATAACCATTTGCTGCTGTTTTTGTAATCACACGTTGTGGTAATTTACCTGGCATAGTATTTTCTAAGGCTTCATTTGGATCTGCTGCTCCTGTTACACGCATTGCTTGATATACATAGCTACGCCCTGAAAGTGGGTCACGAATGGCACCACCAAGACAAGTTGCTGCTCCACCAAATGGTTCAATCTCTGTAGGATGGTTATGTGTTTCATTTTTAAAGAGTACAAGATACTCTTCTTCCTTATCTCCTACTTTAATATTTTCTTTAATCGTACAAGCGTTAATCTCTGCTGTTTCAAATAATTCTTTAAGCTCACCTTGTTTTTTAAGGTATTTCACAATAATAGTTGCCATATCCATTAAAGTTACTTTTTTAGCTTTTTTAGTATGTACTTCTTCGCGCATTGCATAGTATTCATCAAGGGCTGCTTTAATTGGCGCTGCAAATTCCCCTTCTTCTACTTCAATGGAAGTAAGTTCTGTCATAAAAGTTGTATGGCGACAGTGATCAGACCAATATGTATCCACTACTTTTAACTCTGTAAAACTTGGATTGCGATTGATTCCTTTAAAATAATCTTGGAAATAAACAAGGTCTTCAAGACTCATAGCAAGACCTTGTGCTTTTCTAAAGTCTTCTAGTGCTTCTTTATTAAATTCTGTGAAACCTTCTAAGACTTTAACATCCTCTGGTACTGGATAAATCATTTCTAAAGTTTCTTGTTTTTCAAGAGAAACTTCTTCAGCTTCTACTAGGTTAATGACGCTTGATTTAATTTTCTCTTTTTCTGCCTCAGTAAGTTTTCCACTAATGAGATAAACTTTTGCTGTTTGAACAGTTGGTTTAACTGTACTATCTAAAATTCTTAAACATTGTTCACATGAATCTGCACGTTGGTCATATTGCCCCTTTAAATAACTTACTGCAAATACAAATTCATCATTAAATTGCACATCCCCTTCTACTAATACATCAGATTGAGGCTCAGAAAAAATAGTACTTAAAGCATTTTTATAAGCTTCCTTAGAAATATGTTCAATATCATATCTGTTCAGTATTCTTACACTATTGACAGACTTTATATGTAAGAAATCTTTTAATTCACTTTCCATACGTTTAGCTTCTACATTAAATCCATCTTTTTTCTCTACATATACTCTGAAAACACTCATTGCGGTTCCCCTTTCAAAAGAATTACCTGAATTAATTAATAAAAGAGTATCATAATTAAAATTTTGCGTCAATACAATTTCCGAACATTATTCATAATAATTTCATTATAATTCGATATTTTATTCTATATCACTTTCTTTAAGTTAAAAGCTATAGTTTTTAACAGTTATTCCCTGATTATTTATTTTTATCTCGTCCATTTTCCCGAACATTCCCAAGGCTTTACTTAAACATTTATTATTGGACAAAAAAAATAGAGCTTCCGCTCTACTTTTTTAATCTAACATTAATTTCATTTTCTTTAAAATACGTTTTTCTATACGTGATACCTGAACCTGAGAAATATGAAGTGCCTCAGCAATTTCCGTTTGAGTACGGTCTTCAAAGTATCGCATAGTAATCAGTTCTCTTTCTATAGGCAGTAATCGTTCTATAAGCTCTGTAAGCATCATTTTATCAATCAATCCGTTTTGAACGGCTGGTGATTCATCTATTTTTTCACTTAATGTAATAGGTTTACCATCACCACGATAAATCACTGCATTAAGCGATTCTACCTCTGCACTGGATTCTAAAGCATAGGCTACTTCTTCTACTTCCATATCTAATCCTGCTGCAATTTCACTAATTGTAGGTTCCCTATTAAATTCCTTTACCAGTTCCTCCTTAACGATTCTAGCCTTGTAAGCTGTTTCTTTTAAAGTCCTGCTTACTTTTAGCATGCCATCGTCTCTTAAGAAGCGCTTAATTTCTCCTACAATCATAGGTACAGCATAAGTAGAAAATTTAACATTAAAACTTAAATCAAATTTATCAATACTTTTTAATAAACCAATACTTCCAATTTGAAATAAGTCCTCCAGTTCATAACCACGTCCTACAAATCTTCTCACTAAACTCCATACAAGTCCCATATTTTCATTGACTAATTGATTTTTAGCTTTTTCGTCTCCTTGTTGGGCACGAAGAATTAATTCTAAGGTATGATCCATATTATCCCACCTTCTCTCTTAAGTACATACTTATATTCATTACTCAAGAGATTTTTTCATTTTTACTGTTGTACCTTTTCCTGGATGTGAACATACCTCTACTTCGTCCATCATTTCTTGCATAACTGTAAACCCTAGCCCTGCACGTTCTTCTTCAATCGAAGTGGTATATAATGGTTTCATCGCTTCTTCTACACTCGCTATGCCTTTTCCTTCATCTATTACCGTAATCTCTATCTCTTTACCTTCATAACTACATTTTATCACTACTAAGCCTTTACCCATATTTTCATAACCATGAATAATAGCATTTGTAACTGCTTCAGATACTGCCATCTTAATATCATACAGTACTTCTACAGTCGGATCTAACTGAGAAATAAATGCACTAATAGCTACTCTGGCAAAGGCCTCATTTATAGATTGGCTATAGAATTGTATCTGCATTTCATTTTTCTTTGGCACCTTTAACCCCCCTCGCACCTATTTAAGCTAATTCTTGTAATGCCTCCTGCTTATTAGAATAAGCTTTCATAAGCTTACATACATTACTCATCTTAAGTATTCTTTCTATATCTTTTGGTACATTGTATAATCCTGTTCTACCTCCACCAATAGCAACTAATCTATATCTTCCCATTAACATCCCTATTCCAGAACTATCCATAAAGGTTACTTTCTCAAAATCAAATAATAAGTTTTTAGCTCTCTTCTTTTGATAATTCCTATCTACTGCCTGTCTTATTGCCACACATGTATGATGATCAATTTCCCCCATTAGTGCTACTACTAACGTAGAATCTAGCATGTAAAATTCCATATTCAACGCCCTTTCTCCTCCTTATTTTAAAAATAATATAAAATAAGAATAGACCGACTTCCAGTAATTGTCAATATTTTTTTATTTTTCAATTTATAGGATTTTCATGTTTTTCTTCTACTTTATTCTTCATTCAACCTTTCTAATCGGCTATTAGCCTGATACGCTGCACTTGTTTCTGGATATTCTATTTTTACCTTCTCATAGTATTTCTTTGCTAAATCTATCTCCCCACTTTCCTTATAACTTTCTGCCAAATAATACAATGTTTTACTTCCTATCCATTCTTCAGGTTCATAAAGTAATACAGTTTCAAATGACATAATTGCATCCATATATTGTGCTCTATTATGTAAATCAACGCCTTCATTATACAAAGAATCGATTGCTCTAGGATAAATACGTTCTTTAAGTTCATTTAAAATGAGTACATCTTCTTCTTCTAAACTGCTACTTGCAATACTATATAGTGTTTCTGCCGCCTTTATATGATCTCCCTGTTCCCTTAATTTACTAGCTAGATTTAACTTTTCTTTCTGTGTTAGCCTTTCTACGGAGGCTTTATAGCGCTTAACTTCTTCCTCCAACTGACCCTTACTATTTTTTAATTCTGTTAATTCCACTTGATACCCTTCGGATACTGTCTGTAACTTTTCAGATAAAGTTTCCTCTGATAGTTTAAGCTGCTTAATCTCCGATTCATAAGCACTCATTTGACTTGGCATAACTAAAGCAACCCCTATAACAGCTACTGATACACTACCTAAAAGGAAATACACAACATTTCTTCTAAGATTTGCGCCTCGATCTACTATTTTCTTAAAGCTTGTTTCTCTTTGATTTTTATACTCTAATTCATAAGGCTGAACATCATTTGTATCTTCAGCACTTAAATATTTAAAATAAAGTAATGCCATTTTATGACTTTTATCAACATCTAGTGCCTTTTTAACTTGCTCATTAGCCTTGTAATATTGCTTCTGCTCTATATAAGCCAGTGCTAAAAGAGTTCTTGCCTCAACAAAATGAGGATTAATGCTGACTGCTTTCTTCAGCCGAATAATAGCCATATCCATATTCTTTTGTCTTAAATAACCAAGTCCTCTATTATAAAGTATAATAGCTTCCTTTCTATTTTCTATAGTCTTTGCTTGCTTCTGTACTTTTTCCATATAATAAATAGCCTTATTATCTTCCTTTTTTAAAGAACAACTAATAATCCATTCCTTTAAGGCCTCCCCTATCTGACCTACTTCAAAATAAATAAGTCCTAATAGATTTCTAGCCTCTATATTATATTTATAAAGCATGATGGCCTTCTGTAAATAAATTGTTGCTATAGATAACTTTCTACTTCTAGCAGCTTCTAGCCCTTTATTATAATAAAACATACTTCTATTTCCTATGTCTTCTATCCAATCAATTCTCTTTAAACAAACATTACAATATAAACCATATTTAATGCTATTCCCACAATAAGGACATTGATAACCCATATACTATAACTCCTTATCTGAATAATCATTTTTATTCTTAAGTCTTAATAACTTATCTTCCATTCCCTCTTTAATAAGGTCCATAATATCTCTTATATCCTCTGTTGCAATTTGGTCTTCTATTTGATTGACTTCTAATGCCATCTCAAATTTTGCAAGTTCTTCATCAAAATTTAGCATTTTACTAACCTCCTACCCCTTTTTCGACCTCTATAGTTTTATACTACATCCTTGGTTTACTAGGTGCAATATATATTCAGATTTAAAACCCATATTTTCCATACTTTTCTGACCATTAAAGCCTAAAAATCCTATTGCGATAACTTGACATCCCCTAAAAAAATCTGTACGCTTATTTAAAACGATACATTTATGGATATTTTCCATAAAGAAGAGGTGCTTATATGTCATTAAAAGAAGAGAACTGTTCTTGTACCATTATTCATGAAGATATTGTACAGACCGTTTCAAACCAGATGCTCCCTCAAGATATTAGTAGTAAACTTGCAGAGTTATTTAAAATTTTTGGGGATGCCACACGCATTAGAATTCTACATGCTTTAAAATGTTCGGAAATGTGTGTGTGTGATTTAGCCGCTTGTCTTGGAATGACACATTCTGCTATTTCTCATCAATTACGCGTTTTAAAAGCTTATAATCTTGTTAAAGCACGTAAACAGGGAAAAGTTGTTTATTATACACTATCTGATTCACATATCACTGCACTTCTTGATACAGGTCTTGATCATGTAAACGAATAAATAAGAGCATTAAAGAAGCAGTAGCCAAGTGCTACTGCTTTTTACTTAACAATTCATTTAAAGTCTTATTTTAGAATAACCTTGTGTTTTCTTTTCTAAAACTAAACATTTTTCTCTTCTTCGTTCTTGTAAATCAATAACTTTACTAGTTTGTTTCTTTTCAGGTTTTATTTCAACATGAGAATGCCTTCTTATCTTGGAGCTTGGAATATCCTTTTCTAAAACTTTACATTCTAATACATAAGGCTTTTGCATTTTTTTAGAAATTTCTTGTTCTTGGTGATTTGCTTTATACCCAATCATAGATTTAATAATGATCATAGTAAGAATGCCACCAATAATTGTTAATAATAAACTTGTACTCATGCTTCCAACCTCCTATTTCCCTAATATAATACCACCTACTCTTATTTCTCTTTCATTATCAATTCATTAATATCTTTCTAATATTTAATTTATTCTAATTGACTAATGCTTATTCTAGTTTTTTAGGATTTTTTATTGAAAATGATGCTTGCATTTTATACTTACTTTTTATTATTAAACAATTTGTTTCTTATATTCTTATTATACCATAATTTATTAGTAAATTCATCTAATAATTATTGGTGTTTTCACATAATTTATTCTATAAAAATCTGTGAAATCATCTAATATATATAATCTATAGACTATCCGATATAGTCTATTAACACTTTTAAGGACTCGTTATCTTGTTCCTTTTTATATGCTTTTTGAATATCCCTCTTTGCTTGTTCCATATGATTTAAATAGTAATGTACAATACCACGCTCTGCTAACGCATTATGGTCGTTCTTTCTCATCTGTAAATATGTATTATAGTACTCTAAACTTTCTTCATAGTTCCCTAAAAGCCCATTAATGAGTCCCATGCAGTAAGTTGCCCCTTCATTATCTGGTTCTAATTCTAAAACCTTTTGATAGATTTTTAATGCCTCATCATACATTTTTAAACTTAAAAAGATACTCCCTTTACATTCATAACCAATGGCTAGCTCAGGTTCTACTTCGATAGCTTTATTAAAACATCTAACAGCTCTACCATATAAATCTTTTCCTAAAAATTCATCTGCCTTTGCAAAATACATTTCAAATTCTGGGAAGTTTAAAACAGACTTACCTTCTAAGTCCTTTTCCTGAAATACAAAGTTCATTTTGTCGTCTTGATAATTATGTATGTACATAGCAATATCTCGAATCACGCTTTCGTCTGATTCAAAATAAACACCTTCTTCCATTGGCCTTGCATCTAATAATCTTAATTCCACTGGTAATAATAAAGCTTCTTTTGCTGGTGCCTTAATACTATATTTAAAAATTGTACGTTCACTATCTAATGAAAGGCTTTCTTTCATTTCTTTATAAATAGTTGCTTTTTTATACCAACCAATAACTTTGTTTTCACCCTTTCTATTATGCGCTGTCCATATGACTGTCACATCATGAACTGCTTCATCAGATGAACTCACACCTTCGAACTTTTCAATAGGAAATGTATCCATACCTTCTCCATAGCCATAATAATAACCATTTACATGTTGAAAATTATAGCCACATGCTGGAACCAGAACTTCTTCATCTCCTTCTCCTGCATAATATTTCATCCAAGGTACATTTATAAATACGATTTTCATTTCTTGTCTCCCTAATCTTATATAATTAATTTAATATAATATATATTTTATAGGTATATTTTAACATAATCTGACACATTACTAAACTATTATTAATAGAGGATTCATTTACTTTAAACTAACAAAGGTTATATATAACTTTAATCCCAACTAGATCTCATAAAAAAATACCTTCTGCGCGAATACTCTGCCGCAGAAGGTATTTAATTCTTTAAGACGCAATAAGTTGCACAATATAAAGAATGATTACAAAACTAAAATTAATGACTGAGAATTTTATAATATAACTTTTCACTTGACCTGGATTATGCTTTTTAAACTCTGTAAATGTAATTAAACTAGCTAAAGAAGCAATTAATGTCCCACATCCACCAATATTGACTGCTGCCAGTAAACTCTGATAATCACTTGTAAAGTGTGATAATAATACTGCACTCGGTACATTACTAATCACCTGACAAGATAAAATTCCAAATAATAATGTATTAATTGGAAGTACCTCTGAGAAAAAGGCATTTACCATAGGTATCCTTGCCATATTCCCACTAAAAACAAAGAATACACAAAATGTTGCAAGCAGCGGATAGTTTACTTCTTTAATGGCTTCTCGGTCCATCATATATAAAATTACTGTAATGACTATGGTTCCAAGTAAATAAGGAATCACACGAAAAACAATTAATAAACTACAAATAAACAAAATAGAATAAATAACCGTTCTCTTTATATCTAACTTATACTCATTATCTTTTTTAAGTTCTAATGGGATAGGTTTTACAAAACAGCAAATGAGTAAAATTAAAATAGTAGCTGCTATAAATGTTGGCAGCATGATTTTTATAAACTCTAAAGTCTCTATATTATAGTATGCATATAGATACAAGTTCTGGGGATTTCCAAATGGTGTCACCATGCCCCCTAGATTAGCTGCAACGTTTTGCATAATAAAAGTAAAAGCCATAGCTTGCTTGTTATCTGTACTATTTAAAACATAAAAACCAAGTGGTAAAAAAGTTAATAGTGCCATATCATTAGCAAGTAGCATAGAGCCTACAAAAGTAATAAGTACTAGCCCTAATGTTGCATTTCTAAGATTATGCAGCTTAAGTACAATATTTTTACTAAGAATTTCAAAAACATGGATATGAGAAAAAGCAGCAACAACTGCTAAAGTACAAAATAAAGTTGCTAGTGTACGCCAGTTAAAATAGTCTAAATAAGCTGCATCCACAGGTACAAATAAGCAGGTCACAAGCATAGCAATAGTGGCTATAGTAAGAACTACTTGTTTCTTTAAAATAAGCACCATACTTGAAATTTTATTAAATAGAAAAGACTGCTTCTGCTGCTCTATAGGCATAGATAAAGTAGTTTCTGTACTTTCTATGTATAAATCGCTTTTCATAAATAATCCTCTTTTCATTAATATTCTTATACCAATCATTTATTTTACCAAACACGATTAAGAAAACACAATTGTTTTTCCTAAAAAAATTATATTTTTTGGTGGTAAATATTTCTCATCACATATCGTTGTGAAAATATTAACTTTTTTCTTTCTTATTTACTTTCTTATAGGTCATATTTGCTATAAAGCACTTATTATTTTTTACATTTTTTATATATTATAGTGTTATTTTTAACTACAGCTTATTTTTTTAACTTTTTAATGTTTTGATTATTGATTTTCTGTTTATTTTTTGACAAAATAAAGCTATAATATAGAATAGTTAGAGAAATAATATCTCAAGTATTATTTTCTACAATACAAATGTAAATGGAGGTTTTAATATGTTAGTTTCAGCTAAAGATATGTTAAACAAAGCCAGAGAAGGAAAATATGCTGTTGGTCAATTCAATATCAATAACCTTGAATGGACAAAGGCTGTTCTTCTTACTGCTCAGGAAAACAACTCACCAGTTATCTTAGGGGTATCTGAAGGTGCTGGCAAATATATGGGTGGATATAAGACCATCGTAGGTATGGTTAATGGTATGATTGAAGAATTAAAAATTACTGTTCCAGTAGCACTTCACTTAGACCACGGTTCATATGAAGGTGCTTTAAAATGTATCGAAGCTGGTTTTTCATCAGTTATGTTCGATGGTTCTCATTACCCAATCGAAGAAAACATTGCAAAAACTACAGAACTTGTTAAAATTACATCTGAAAAAGGACTTTCTTTAGAAGCAGAAGTTGGTTCAATCGGTGGTGAAGAAGACGGTGTAGTTGGCGCTGGTGAAATTGCAGATGCTAACGAATGTAAAACAATCGCTGATCTTGGTGTAACAATGCTTGCTGCAGGTATTGGTAATATTCATGGTCAATATCCAGCTAACTGGAAAGGTTTAGCTTTTGATGCTCTTGAAGATATTAATAGAGTAACAGGAACTACTCCACTTGTACTTCACGGTGGTACTGGTATTCCAGAAGAAATGATTAAAAAAGCAATTTCTTTAGGCGTTGCTAAAATCAATGTTAATACAGAATGCCAATTATCTTTTGCTGCTGCTACACGTAAATATGTAGAAGAAGGTAAAGATTTACAAGGTAAAGGTTTCGACCCTCGTAAATTATTAGCTCCAGGTTTCGAAGCAATTAAGGCTACTGTTAAAGAAAAAATGGAATTATTCGGTTCTATTGGTCAAGCTTAATAGTTAATATGAATTAAGCATTCTAAAAGCTGCTCTTAAATGATCTTACATTTTAAGAGCAGCTTTTTATTATTGCTATATTCTTTTTAGATTAAATATTTATATTTTTAGTTATAAAAAAATATCCATGGGTTATACTACCAAAAAGGTTTAATACTTAAAAGATGAAAAAAATACCAGAATAAAAAATTTTATATTACACATATTAATAACATAGTAATCACAAAACATTCCACCTCACTTATGAGGTAAATCCTTCTTACACAAAGGCCTTAGAATATTTCGTGGTTACTAAACTTTAAAACACCAAATAGGGGGCAATTATTATGGCAAACAAATCAACTTTCGAACAAATGAAATATGAGGTAGCAAGAGAAGTTGGCGTACCTTTAAAACAAGGTTACAACGGAGACCTCACATCAAGAGAAGCTGGAAAAATTGGTGGAACAATCGTTCAAAAAGTATTCGAAAGCTACAAAGGGTCAAAATAATTGAATAAAAAAATAACCGAGCTATCTAAGATAGCTCGGTTATTTTTTTATTCTTCTACAACAACCATTTTTACATCACCAAACCACATTTTACTTGTTGATGTCATTGCCCAGTCTACTACTGTATCTTGAACCATGATTGGATATGAATAATAGAAAATTGGAAGCATTGGCATATCTTCCATTAAGATATCATGTGCTTCATGTAAGTGTTCCATACGTTCTGCACCTGTTGTTTGTCTTGCTAAAGCCATAGCATTATCAAACTCTGCATTTGAGTAACGACCAATATTTTGTCCATTAGTTGACTCAAAGATTTCAAGCATAGTTTGTGGATCGTTATAATCACCAATCCATCCACGGCGTGCCATATGATTAAATTGATTATTATTTGTTGTTTCTTGGAATACTGCCCACTCTTGATTAGTCAGTTTTACAGTTACACCTAAGTTTTGTTTAAGCATTTCTTGAATTGCTTCTGCAATTTGTTTGTGTTTTTCACTTGTATTATAAAGAATTTCGATTTCTGGTAAGCCTTGTCCATCTGGATAACCAGCTTCTGCAAGAAGTGCTTTAGCTTCTTCTACATTAGCTTTTGTACTTAAACCATAATCTCCTGATTGTTCAGCAAAGTAGTTTCCTTCATGATCTAATACATTGTTTGGCATAAATCCTGTCGCAGCAATTTCTCCAGCTCTTGCTACTTCATTTACAATTTGCTCTTTATCAACAGCTAATGCTAATGCTTTACGTACACGTGCATCTTGAAGTTCTGGTGTATTCATATTAAATGCATAGTAGTATGTACCAATTTTAGGTAAAATGTAGAATGTAGGATCTTCTGCAATAAGTTTTGGCATTTCATCTAATGGAATAAATTCATTAATATCTAATTCCCCAGCTGTATATTTTGTATGAGATGTAGATTCATCTACAATCATGTAATAAACAATTTTATCTAATGTGATATTTTCTGCATTCCAGTAGTTTTCATTTTTCACATAAATAAGTTGATCACCCATTTTATATTCAGAAAGTACAAATGGTCCATTACTAATTGCTTTAGCTGGATCTTTTGCCCAACCACCTTCATTGTCTACCATATCTGCTCTAACTGGCATCATTGATGGGTATGCACATAATTGAGTAAAGAAATCTGTTGGTACAGATAAAGTAACTTCTAAAGTTTTATCATCAATTGCTTTAACACCAAGTTCATCAATTGATTTTTCCCCTGTACCAATTTCTTTTGCATTTAAAATATTAGCTGATTCAAAAATATACATATATTCAGAAGCAGTTTTAGGATCTGCTCCACGTTTCCATGCAAATTCAAAATCTCCTGCTGTTACAGCTTGTCCATCAGACCATTTTGCCTCTCTTAATTGGAAAGTATAAACTAAACCATCTTCTGATACAGTATAACTTTCAGCAATAGCAGGCACCATTTCACCATCTTTTTCTCTTAATAACCCTTCATATGCATTATTAATAACATGGCTACCATCTGCAGCTGAGTTAAGCTGTGGATCTAATGTAAGTGGATCTGCTCCTAAGTTAACTTTTAATGTTTGTTCAGCCGCAAGTGTATATTCACCATCTGATACAACTTCTGTAGAAGTTCCTTCAGCTGAAGAAGCTGTTGATGAACCACAACCTGCAAAACTTACACATGCCATCACTGTTGCAAGTGCTAAGATCAGTTTCTTTTTCATGTCTTATTTCCTCCTTTAAATTTTATATAAAAAGAGGATTTACTCATCCTCTATTTATCTTAACTCAATTCACAAACACCTTTTCATCTATGCAAAAAGCATATTTCACTTAATGCCTTCTAATATAAGTGACAAGCCACTTGATGTCCTGGTGTAATTTCTTTAAGCTCTGGTTTCACTTCACTACATACCTTCATACACTTAGAACATCTTGTTCTAAATGGACAACCTGAAGGTGGATTAAGTGGACTTGGTACATCCCCCTGAAGTACAATACGTTTTCTTTCTCTTGCTAATCTTGGGTCTGGAAGTGGTACAGCTGAAAGTAACGCTTCAGTATAAGGATGCGCAGGATGATTATTAACTTCATCACTACCACCAATTTCTACTAAGTTTCCTAAATACATAACTCCAATACGATTTGAAATATGCTTTACCATAGATAAATCATGGGCGATGAATAAATAAGTAAGACCCATATCATTTTGTAAGTCTTCAAGCATATTGATAACCTGTGCTTGAATAGATACATCTAGTGCTGAAATAGGTTCATCACAAATAATAAACTCTGGATTAACTGCTAATGCACGCGCAATCCCTACACGTTGTCTTTGTCCACCACTAAATTCATGTGGATAACGGCTTGCATGGTCTCTCATTAACCCTACTTTATCTAAAAGTTCAAAGATACGCTCATCCTTTTCTTTACCAGTAGCAATCCCATGTGTCACTATAGCTTCACCAATAATTTCATTAATAGTCATACGACTATCTAATGAAGCATATGGATCTTGGAATACCATTTGCATACGTTTTCTAAAAGGAAGCATTTGCTTGGAGTTGTAATTTGTAATATCTTCCCCATTAAATAAAATCTTTCCTGCAGTTGGCTCATAAAGCTTAATTAATGAGCGCCCTGTTGTAGATTTACCACAACCAGACTCTCCTACAAGTCCTAATGTTTCCCCTTTTTTAATATAAAAAGAGACATTGTCTACTGCTTTTATGTACTGCACATTTCTTCCTAAAAGTCCACTTGTTTTCGTAAAGTATTGTTTTAATCCTTGTACTTCGATAAGATTTTCTCTTGTGTCTTTCATTACATTCTAGCCTCCTTTACGAATCCTTCCATTTGAGGCGCCTCTGGGTGAAGTAAATGACATCTTGATTTATGTGTTTTAGATACTTCATACATTGGAGGTACTTCATTTAAACATTTTTTCACTGCATATTTACAACGATTACAGAAAGGACATCCTTTTGGCGGATTTAATAAATCTGGTGGCATACCTGGAATTGGCTCAAGTCTTTCTTTTGTATCTGCCTTTGGATTTGGTACAGAGTTTAAAAGCCCCATTGTGTATGGATTTTTAGCATCATAGAATAATTCATCTACTGTAGCTTCCTCCATAACCATTCCACCATACATAACGATAACTCTTGTACAAAGTTGTGCAATAACACCTAAGTCGTGTGTAATGAAAATAATAGACGAATGTAGACGCTCTTGTAAGTCTTTCATTAACTCCAGAATCTGAGCTTGAATAGTTACGTCTAATGCAGTTGTTGGCTCATCTGCAATAACAAGCTCTGGATCACAAGAAAGTGCCATAGCAATAACTGCTCTTTGCCTCATACCACCACTAAATTCATGTGGATAGTTTTTCATACGTTCTTCTGGAGATGGAATACCCACTAAAGTAAGCATTTTAATAGCAATTTCTTCTGCTTCTTTTTTACTTACTTTTTTATGTTTGCGAATCACTTCTATCATTTGATTTCCAATGGTATATACTGGATTTAATGCACTCATTGGATCTTGGAAAATCATAGATATTTCATTTCCTTGAATCTCACGCATTTCTTTTTCTGTTTTCTTTACAAGGTCTTCTCCTTTAAAGAGAACTTCCCCTGCTTTAATTTTTCCTGGATGTTGAAGAAGTCTCATAACAGAAGAGCAAGTAACAGATTTCCCACTGCCTGATTCTCCTACTACACCAAGTACTTCTCCTTTATATAAATCAAAATCTACATTTCTAACAGATTGAACTTCACCTAGATGAGTATAAAATGATGTTTGTAGACCTTTTACTTCTAATATTTTTTCTCTACTCATAACTTAGTCGTCCTTTCTACTTACGTAATCTTGGGTCTAAAGCATCTCTTAGCCCATCGCCTAAGAAGTTAAATGCAAACATGGTAATAGCAATTGCAACTGAAGGTGCAATAAGTTGGTATGGATAAGAACGAATACCGCCTAATGCGTCATTTGCAAGTGTTCCCCATGATGCCATTGGCGCAGATACCCCAAGACCAATAAAGCTTAAGAAAGACTCTGTAAAAATTGCACTTGGAATACTCATTGTAAGAGATACAATAATAGGTCCCATCGCATTTGGAATAAGATGTTTCATAATGATTTTAAATTTTGAAACCCCTATTGTTCTTGCAGCAAGAACAAACTCTTGTTCTTTTAAACTCAGTACTTGTCCACGTACAAGTCTTGCCATTCCTACCCAGTAAATGAGTCCAATGGTAAGAATGATGGTCTGTAGTCCTGGCTTAATAACAACCATTAATAAGATGACAATAAGGAGTGATGGAATAGAGTTGATGATATCTACAATACGCATCATAATGTTATCTACTTTTCCACCTTCAAATCCTGAAATCCCACCATATACAACCCCAATAATTAGGTTAACTATTGAAGCAACTAAACCTACAAGAAGTGAAATTCTTGCTCCATATAAAATACGAATCCAAATATCTCTTCCTAAGCTATCTGTTCCAAGGATATTCGTTTTATTCCAAACTGTTTTAACTGGCGTTGTATCTACTTCTTTTCCATCTACAAATATCTTGTATTTTACGCCCCCATTTTTCTTAGCACGTTTTGCATAAGAATAATCTAAAACAACTTCTTTACCATCTATCTCATAAGTTTTTGTAGCACGTGTTAAATCTGATGCGATAGGCTCAGATGCATTCAGCACTTCACCTTTTCCACTTACTTGAATAAGTTTATATTCATTATGTACATAAACATAAGTATCATCACCTAATGCAGTGAGTTCAATGCGAGGTGGAATATTTCCAAACCCTGCTTGCTGATCTGAATAACTTGTATTTGAAATCATTGGTAAAAAGATTGCACAACATGCAATCACAATAATCGTAAATAACCCTAACATTGCAAGTACATTTTTACGAAGCATACGCCATGCATCTTGCCAATAAGTATGGCTTGGTCTTGCAATAATTTGACTTTGTCTTTCTTCTTGACTTACTAATTCCCATTCAGATGCTTTACTCATTATCGTTCCTCCTAGTCTCTAAATTTTATTCTTGGGTCGATGAGTCCATATGCAATATCTACAATAAAAACCATAATGATATAAATAGCAGCATAGAAAATGGTAATCCCCATTAGAACGGTATAATCACGATTTGTAACACTTTCAACGAAATATTTTCCCATTCCTGGTATTGCAAAGATTTTCTCTACAACAAATGAACCTGTTAAAATACTTGCTATCATTGGACCAACATAAGTAACAACTGGAATTAAAGCATTTTTTAAAGCATGTTTTCCAATAACACTCCATTTACTAAGCCCATTGGCTCTTGCTGTTCTAACATAATCTTGTCTTAATACTTCAAGCATACTAGAACGTGTCAATCTTGTAACATAAGCCACAGAGAAACCAGCCAGTGCAATTACTGGACCAATATACCCTTTCCAGCTTTCAAGTCCACCCGCTGGAATCCATGCAAGCTTTCCTGCAAATATGTAAATTATAAATGTTCCTACAACAAAACTTGGAATTGTTACACCAATTGTTGCGATAATCATAATTACATAATCAATTGCTGAGTTCTGCTTAAGTGCAGATAAAATACCTAAAGGTATCCCAATTAACAAAATAAAAACAACTGCTAAAGCACCAATTTGTGCTGATGCTGGAAAGGTTTGCGCAATAATATCATTAACTGTTACACCTTTCTTCTTATAAGATACACCAAGATCCCCTTGTGCAAGGTCTTGCATATAATCAAAATATTGTTCATATAATGGTGCATCAAGGTTATATTTTTCTTTTAATGCTTGTTCAATTTCAGGTGTCAAATTACGTTCGCTTGTAAATGGACCTCCTGGGATAGAGTGCATTAATACAAATGTAATAGTCGCAACTAAAAATAGTGTAATAACCATTGATACAATACGTTTTAAACTATACTTAATCAATTACTTCACCCTCCTGCTCTATTGTGTCTGTTTTCTAACTCGATTGATTAATCAACATAATACAACATTTTTCTATCTTTTGCAAGTTTAGTTTTGAATTTTATTATTTTACCCATGTTTTAATACCTTAAACCCTTATTTTTTGATGTTTGTAATCTTTCTTCCTTCATTTTTCTTTCTATATTCAATTGTTTTTTACTAGCAAACATATTTACATAACATTAAGAAAATTTTATCTTCGTAATCTTAATATTCTTATGCTCACCTTTCTTTTAATGGCACACATATTTTTTCTATAAAACAACAAAAGACGGGGAGCTTATTTTTACTTAAGCTCCTCGTCTTTCCTTATACAATTCTATTTCTATGCTCTTGCTTTTTAAACGCTTCTATATTCATAATAACTTCTTGTATCAGTGTTTTTCTAGCTTCCACGCTTGCCCATGCTATATGAGGTGTAATGAGCAATTTATTTTTATCCTTTACTTTAAAGAGTGGATTATGATGATCAATAGGCTCTTTCTCCAATACATCCAGCCCTGCACCTGCTATTCGTTCTTCATTTAAAGCCCTAGCTAAATCTTCTTCTACTACAATTTTACCTCTACCAAGATTGAGTAAATAAGCACTAGGCTTCATTTGTCTCATTTGCTCATACCCTATCAGCTCATGAGTTTGTTCGTTATAAGGTGCATGAATAGATACGACATCACTTTCTTTCAAAAGTTCTTCCAAACTAACACGTCTATATTCACTAGCACTATTATTGGTCCCAGAAGTAGAATAATAGATTACCTGCATTCCAAAGGCCTTAGCAATTCTTGCAACTGCTTTCCCTATTGCCCCTAAACCAATAATCCCCAAAGTTTTTCCACTAAGTTCTTGATAAGGCCATGCAATATAAGTAAAGGTTTCACTATCTGCATACTCCTTACTTTTCACATAATCATCATACTGACCTAAATGCTCTATCAAATGAAGCAACATAGCAAAAGTATGTTGCGCTACACTCTCTGTAGAGTAGCCTGCCACATTAGCTACTGCAATTTGTTTTTTTCTTGCATATTCTATGTCAATATTATTGTAACCTGTTGCCAATAATGCAATCATTTTAAGATTCGTACAACCTTTTAAATTATCTTCTCCTAAAATCACCTTATTGGTAATAATCACATCTAAATCTTTGACACGCTCTGCCACCTCATCTGGACTGGTTAAGTCATAAATCACTAATTCCCCGCACTGACTAAGTGGGGATAAATCTATATCTTTCCCTACTGTTAAGGCATCCAAAATCCCAATTTTCATTTATTAACCTCTTTCTGTTTTCTCTGATGCGTACTATTTGTGCATTTTATTCTCTCTAGATATTCTATTCAATATTTTCTATCTATCTAATTTACTCCCACACTCTGCGCAGAACTTCATTCCAGGCTCTGCAGCCATGCCACATTGTGGACAGAATTTATTTTTTGTAGGAATAGCTTCTATTTTAGTACCACATTCTGAGCAAAATTTAGAACCCTTTTTAATACTCGCATGGCAAGTTGGACAGTTTACACATTCACCTGAAGTTATTGACTGATTTGCCCCTTGAGACATACTTTCTGCTGCAGTCTGGTTCATTTGTTGCATGCCATTTGCAAACATACCCGCCATTTGCATGCCCATACCCATTCCCATTCCACTTTGCATCATACTATTAATACCACTATTTTCAGCCGACTTACTCATGACTTCAAGCTGTTTTAAAATCTGCACTTTACTAAGCTTATCATTTTGAACACTACCTAAAATATTCATACTGGTTAATTCTTTAAGGTTTTTTTCAATCTCCTCTGGTAAACCAATATTTCCAATAGTGAAATGTGTAATACTTAATCCTAAATCACCAAAAGGTTTAGCTAGTGTTTCTTTAAGCGCTTCTCCAATTTCATTATAGTTGGATGCAATTTGTGTCACAGATAAATGTAAGCTTCCAATAATATCAGAAAACTCCGAAACAATAAAACCTCTTAATTGTGCCGTAATATCCTCTAAGCGATATTTCGTTTTAGTTCCTACTATATTATTTAAGAAAACAACTGGGTTTTCAATTTTAAAAGCATAGTTTCCATGTGCTCTTACTTGTACTTGACCAAACTGGCTATCTGGAATCCAAATTGGATTAGCAGTACCCCATTTATTATCTAAGAACTCCTTCATATTTAAGAAATAAACATCTGATTTAAACGGTGATTTAAAACCATAAGACCAACTTTCTAAATTTGAAAGTAATGGTAAATTTTCTGTTTCTAGCTTATACATCCCTGGTCCAAAAACATCTGCAATCTGCCCTTTATCTACAAAAATAGCAACTTGCCCCTGTCTTACTGTAAGCTGTGCACCATTTTGAATCTCTTGGTCTTCCATAGGAAACATATAAACTAGTGTATTACTACTATCATCTAACCATTGGATCACATCTAAAAACTGCTTTTTAAAAAATCCCATCTTCATTTCCTCCCATCCATTTTCAGCTTTCCATCTGGAATCGCCTAAAAGTACCTTCTTTATTCTTCTTATCATTTTCTTTATGCCTTACCCTTCTAGTCCTAAAATGCCCATTCTCCATCTTTTAGTACATCAAATGTTTCACCATCTATTGTTGTAGCTTTAATACAAAGCTTATTTCCACCAACCATAAAATCCTCATGTGCCATGGAAAGATTTCCGCCATGTGCTTCAAGCTCTTCATCAGTCATATATGCCCCACCTTCAATATTCGTTGGATAACAGCTCCCTATTGCAAAATGGCAAGAGGCATTTTCATCAAAAAGTGTATTATAAAATAGTGTATTTGTCTTAGAAACAGGTGAACTATGTGGTACAATAGCAACTTCACCTAAATAAGATGTTCCCTTATCGGTCTCAATTAATTTTGCAAGCATCTCTTCACCTTTTGCTGCTTTAAAACTTACAATTTTCCCCTCTTTAAACTCAAAAGAAAAATCATCAATTAAATTTCCACCATATACTAACGGTTTAGTGGCTTTTAAAGTCCCATTAACCCCATATTTATGTGGCATAGTAAAGACTTCTTCTGTAGGCATGTTAGCTACAAAGTAAGTGCCTTTACGACTGTACTCTCCGCCACCTTCCCATTTGTGTCCCTCTGGTAATTCTACATAGAGGTCTGTTCCTGGTGCTGTATAATGTAAGGTTTTAATCTTCTTATCATTAAGGAATTTACACTTATCTGCCAAATAATCAGTATGTGTTTTCCATGCTTCTACTGGATTTTTTTCATCCATACGTGTTGCTACAAAGATTTTCTCCCAAAGCTTCTCTTTAGCTTCTTCTACACTTTCACATTCTGGAAATACTTTTTTGCTCCAACTATCCGTCGGAATGGATACGACACACCAACAAACTTCCGAATTACTTACTGCTTTTCTAAAAGTCATAAGTCCTAAACCTGATGCTTTTTGCGCTGCTGCAATCTTACTTACTGGAATATCTTTTAACAAATCCGGATTGGAAGCACTAATGCTAATAAAGGCTGCATTTTGTTTCACATAGTCTTCATATTTTTGGGTTTCCCAATCTGGAAACTGGCTTAAGGTTTCCTCCGAAGCATATTCATAAGTCATCTTACCTATTTGTTCATCACTAAATTCTACATATACACGCTTTGCCCCTACTTCATAAGCTTGCTTAGTAAGTTCTCTGGCAAAATAAGCCCCTTCAACTGGTGTACGAATCACAACAATTTGCTGAGGCTGTACATTTACCCCTACTTCTACCACAAGTTTAGCATATTGATTTAATTTTTTTTCGAATGACATATTAAGCTCCTTTACTGCGTAATAAATTGATTGAGTGACTGGTCATAAACGTAACCAACTGCTCCAAGCTGGCTCACAAGCTCTGCTTGGTCTTTGTTATAAGTCTTACACAATTCCTCTAGGCTAGGTGCCTCATCTCTTAATTTCATATTTACAATACTTAGTAACATATATGGGTCTTTTTTATTTAACATGCTGTTCTCCTTTGTAATGTATCTTTTATTTATCTTTATCCTATCATAAATCTATACCTTGCATCTGCTTTTTATTTCTATTTTATAAATAAATCTTTTACTTCGTATTAATAATTGTAAACTTTATTCTAATTTTTTATTCTAAAAAAACAACTTCTTAAATGATTGTCCATACTCTCTACTTTGTTATAATAATACTATCACTATCGATTAGTTGGCAGAGTAGATATAAGTGCGTTAAGTGCTAGTTGGACGGGAAGTTGCCACTAGACGAAAAGCAGATTCTTTCTACTGCTTGCGGTGCTTATGTCGCATTCCGCTGCCAAAAGCAGCGTCTCTACCCTTAAGTCAAATCTTGCTTACAAAACTTAAGGTTTATAAGATAGGAGTCGCTCATATGAAAAATAAATTAACATTAAAACACAGAACACTTTATGCCTTATTACTAGCTTTAAAAGTTATTTTAAGTCGTATTACTGGTATTTCCTTTGGTATTGTTAAATTAACCTTTGGCTTTATTGCTACATGTATTACAGGTTTCTTATTTGGTCCATGGTTAGGTGCCCTGGCTGGTGGTCTAACAGACCTTATTGGATTCTTTTTATTCCCACAAGGCACTTACTTTATCGGTTATACCTTATCCAGTATAGTTGCTGGCTTTATATATGGTGCTATACTGTATCAGAAAAAGCCTACATTGCTTCGTCTCTTACTAGCAATTTCACTAGAGTCTTTAATTTGCAGTCTGCTTCTTAATACGCTTTGGACAAGTATTTTATTTGGCAAAGCCTTCTTTGCTATTTTACCTGCAAGAATCTTAAAAAATGTCTTAGCTATTCCGCTACAGACCATTATTCTTTATTTCATTTTTAAATATCTTAAACCTCATCTTAAACTTAGTATATAGTTTTAAAAGGCTTAAGATTTTAAAAACTTTACCAACTATCCATAGTGAAGTAAGAGCACCATATAAAAAGATATCGCCTTATTATATGGTGCTCTTACTATTTTATTTCTATTTATTCCTTTACATTTTTATTGCCGATTTTTATATAAGACTTCATCTTACTACTAATATTGTTAGGTTCTATCATCAGGGTATGCACAGGTAAATTCACAATCACTTTTGTGTATTCCCCTTCCTTACTTTCAATATTAATTTTGCCTTTATGTTTTTCTACAATATTTTTAACCATTGTAAGCCCTATACCACTACCTTCGTATTGCTCCCTACTTTTATCTCCTCTATACATTCTTTCAAATACAAAAGGTAAATCTTCTTCCGCAATACCAATACCTGAATCTTCAACTGTAATAGTACATTCCTTATGATTCAAACTGGTAGTAATTTTAATCTCACCCTTTTCCCTTGTAAACTTAAAAGCATTAGAGAAAATATTCATCCATAACTGTTTTAAGGCATCCTTATCCGCAAATACCATGACCCGATCTGTCTCTAAATTTTTAATGTGATAATTAATTTTCTTCTCTTTTGCTACAATCTTAAATGCGTCGAAAACTTCTGCTATACTTTCATTTAAACTAATGACACGATAGTTCATACTGGTTTCGCTTTCTTCCACATTCTTTAATAGGTCTAAATTATTGAGAAGTTTACCAAAGCGTACAACCTCTTTATATAAGATGTTCATTTGCTCTTCATCTATTGGATAAATGCCATCAATCATCGCCTCCAAATTACTTTGTAGAATCTGAAGTGGTGTACGAATTTCATGAGACACATCAGAAATTAACTTTTTACGAATGGTATCCTGTCTTTCTAATTTCTCTCCTAGATAATTCATGCTATGACGCAAGGTCTCAATTTCTTTAATTTTACTTTTAAACAGATATCTAGCATTTAACTTTCCATCTGCCAGCGCAATCGACGTTTTGCTAATACCATAAATATGATACGTAAATAATCTAGAAATATAAAGTCCTGCAAAAATAAACCACATTAAAATCATACTAGAACACCAAATAAGACTAATCTTGATATTACTTTGAAATTCCTTATCATTTTGAGAAAGCAATTCTGATGGATAATAACCTATACGTACATAACCAGCAATTTCTTTATTTTTTGTATAATAAGCCCTATCTACCTCTTGATACATGGCATAATTAATTTTTTGCTCCATTTTTTCATCATGCTGTAATTCTGCAAAAAACTGTTCTCTAGTGGTTCCCCATAAAAACTTTTTATTTGTATCTAATATAGAAATAGCAAAATTCCCTATGGGATTCTCCATAATAGGAGCCCTTACAACCTCCTCATCCAAAGTTCCTTCATTATAAGCCTCTTGTACTATCTTTAAATAGGCATCTCCTGCTTCTTTAATGTTATTGTGAACATACATCTGGAAGTTTTTATTAATAACAATATTAACAATCATAGAAGTACAAAATACCATTACTAAACCTATCGTAAGGAAAATTGTAAAAAGCTGCTTTCTAATCGATATCATTACTGATGATCTCCTTCAAATTTATATCCTACACCTGTAACTGTTTTGATATAACGTGGATTCTTTGTATCTTCCTCTATTTTCTTTCTT
Organism: Cellulosilyticum sp.; assembly: GCA_015058045.1. GTDB lineage: Bacteria > Bacillota > Clostridia > Lachnospirales > Cellulosilyticaceae > Cellulosilyticum. Next base: position 18,673 of record SVDC01000004.1, on the reverse strand, counting down.
AAATTCTTAATGTGTACATCAATAGTTCTATCAAAACCATCAAAGTCAATTCCCATAACTGCTTCAATCAATTGATCCCTTGTAAAAACTCTCCCTGGTGTTAAAGCTAATTGGTATAATAAATCAAACTCATTTGGTGTTAAGGAAATCTCATTATTATTAATTTGTACCATACGTTCTTCAAGATAAATTTTAAAACGTCCCTTATCAAAGATAAGCACATCTTTATTATCTTCTCTTTGTTTTCTACTTTCTAAAGCTTTTACTCTCGCTACAATTTCTCTTGGACTAACTGGCTTCACAAGATACTCATCTGCTCCAATATCAAATCCTTCTATCTTATGGTCTAATGTCCCCTTAGCAGTAATCATAAAGATATACACATTTGAAATCTGTCTCATTTCCTTACAAATCTCTTCTCCTTGAATATCTGGTAACATTAAATCTAATAATACAATATCTATTTTATTGTTGTAAAAACAGTCTAATCCCATTTTCCCATTATAACAGGTAAATACCTTATATCCTTCTTTCTCAAGGTATTTTGTCATAATATCTGCTACACGCTCTTCATCTTCAATAACTAGTATATTCATGATTGTCATCCTTTCCACCTTAATATCACTTGCTTTTATTATATTATAAATCACTCATATGAAGAAAGTGAAAAGCTTGTTGGCTTTTTAGTTTTTTAAAATATATTACTGTTGATAATTTTACCTTTTTACTTTACAATAGTAAATATATTTGACGATAGTAAATTTAAAAGCTTATCGTAAATTTATCTGGCTAAAGGGGGCTTTATCATGAAATACACATTTAATGACAAAAATCAACTAATTCATTTTATTTGTAACGAAATCATTACAACCGCTGAAGCAACATCAATATTGGACTGCTCTAGACAATACCTAGATGAACTTGTTAGCAAAGGTAAAATCACCCCCATTAAAACAATTAACCGCGTACGACTATATTGGAAAAATGATATTATTACCCTATTAGAAAAACGTCATACAAGCTAAATGATAACAATAAAAAAGCTAGTCTCATTCAAAGAGACTAGCTAATTCTTTTTCATTTAATGTTTCTTTTTCTAATAGGGCTTCTGCAATTTTAACAAGTAAGTCAGCATGTCCTTCTAAAACAGCCTTTGTTTCTTCATAAAATTGTTTCATATACACTTTACTCTGTTTAATCCACTCATCTGCTTCAAAAGTATCCTTTCCTGTTAAGACATTGATATTAATTAAACCAATTTCTTCGTCCATACCATATCTAAGCATAAAAGCTTTTAAATCTTGGCTGGCTTTCTCAATATCATTTGAAGCGCCTGTTGTAATATAATCCTTACCAAATTTAATTTCTTCAGCTGCTCGTCCAGCTAAACTAATCTTAATTCGTGCAATAAGTTCCATTTTATTTAAATAGAATTTATCTTTAGGTACATTCATACTAAATCCACCAGCACCTTTTGTACTAGGAATAATGGTCACTTTAGTCACACTATTATCTGGGGCTAATAGTTTAGTAATCAGTGCGTGACCCGCTTCATGATAAGCCGTAATACTTCGGTCATTTTCACTAATGCTACTTCTATCCTTCTTCTCTCTACCTGCAATAACGGTATAAAAAGCTGTTTCAAGATGTGTATTTGTAATATATTCTGAACCTTTATTAGCGGCTTCAATTGCTGCTTCATTAATAAGATTTTCTAACATTGCCCCTGTAAAGAATACCGTTTGTTTTGCAAGCTCACTACTACTTACTTCATCTGCTATTGGCCTATTCTTAAAATAAAGCTTAATAATCGCTTCTCTTGCATTAACATCTGGATAACCAATTTCAATATGCCTATCAAAACGTCCTGGTCTAAGAAGTGCATCATCTAATATATCTAAACGATTGGTTGCTGCGATTACTACAATCCCTGCATTTTCTTTAAACCCTGACATTTCTGTTAAAAGTGCATTTAAGGTCTGATCCTTTTCATCACTACCTTGGAAGGCACCTTGACTTCTTTTCTTACCAATGGCATCAATCTCATCAATAAAAATAACAGCTTTTTCATATTTATTAGCTTCCTTAAAAAGTTCCCTTACACGACTTGCTCCTACCCCTACATATAATTGTATAAAGTCCGAACCACTTACTGAGAAAAATGGCACATCTGCTTCTTTTGCAATTGCCTTAGCCATTAATGTCTTTCCTGTTCCAGGTGGTCCATAAAGCATAATACCTCTAGGCATATTGGCTCCTAATTTACTATACTTCTCTGGTCGTTTAATAAAATCAATAATATCTTGTACTTGTTCTTTAGCTTCTATATTTCCTGCAATCTGATCAAAACCTACAGTCAAATCTTTCGCTTCAACTTTTATATTTTTAAGTCCCATATTACCATTTCTAGAACCACCTTTCCTTACTAATGTAAAAATAAATACGCCTACACTGATCATCATAATAGAGGTCAACATATATTGTACTCCAGAATGAGTAGTTGTAGATTCATCTACCTTTACATCATTAAGCAGCAAAGTTTCCTTGAAATCTGCTCTTCTAGGATTGTCTGTTATATAAGTACTTTTTTCGCCCTTTATTTTAAAAGTGATATTTTCACCTTCACTTAGTTTCACTTCTTCTATTTGATGACTATTTAACATTTGATTAAATGTAATATAACTTACTTTATGGGTATATTGACTTCTATATATATATGTTCCTGCAATTACTGCCATAAACAGTAATACAATCCCTATATACCAAGCAAATTGCTTATTATTTTTTTTCAACGCATTTCCCCCTTTAGGCCAGTCCCCTAACTAATGTCTGTAGCTAAATTATATCTTAAACATTTGCTATACACATTAGTAAAACAATGGAAAAGCATATTAAAAAAGAGCCTTTTTGATAACTTTTTAAGTCACCATCAATCGGCTCTATGTACTGAAAACTCTAGGTTTCTCTCATTAACCACATCCTACACCTTCAAAAAATCCGCATTATAGGCGTTTTTATTAAGGATTTTGGGACTCGTGGCTTTGAGTATCAGTCTACATTGTAATTTAATTAGTAGGGGGGTATTTAATAGCTATGATATATTAGATATCTCATCTATTATTTTTTGTACCTCTTTTTCTTCTTTATCAGGTAATTTATAATAATCGAGAAAATCTTGTTCACTTATCTCACTTATTCCCGCAAGCCAAGCTATCCATCGAATATAATCCTCTAGTAAATCTTCATCTAATCTTTGGATTAAGTAATAATCCGTCTTCATAACTACTTTTTCTGATAGTAAATGTGTTCCATCTTCCATGCTAATATGAGTAAATAACTTACGATCTGTAATCTGATGTGTCATTTCATGAAAGGCTTGGAAGAAAGCATGCTGCTGTTCGCTTTTGCTTTTAGGTATGCAGCCAGCTGCACTCACAAACCGATTATTCCAAATGCCTCGCCCTTTTCCCTGACCTAAACTAACGCAGAAATAATAATGCGGTTTCTTATTTGCATATTTAAACACTTTTTCAAGCGCACACAATGTTTTATTTGAATAGCTGATAAACGCATCCATACTGTTCTTCTGGTCAGCCATGATCCTATCCCAATACTCCGTATAAATAGATAATTCAGCATCCATACACTGAATAAATGGCTTAATGAACTCTTCTTTTGCTTCTTTAGAAATTGACATACTATTTAATTGATCTTTTAACTCTTCATAACTTGAAGCATAAAAACCAATAAAAGCTACATTGCTCACCTCATTAAAATACTTCATATATGGTACCGATAACTTCTGTGCTTCTTCAATGAGTTTATAATCATTATTTGATTGCTTTGACCTAAAATTTTCAAACTCATCTATATATTCCTTTGAATACATATTGGCAGGTGAGCCCTCAAAATTAATATAATTCAATATATGAAACACAAGATCCGAATGAAATACAGGCTCACCTTCCATCGCCCATTCTGATTCTACTTTTTGCTTCACACAGCCTACTGTACAAATAGATAAAAATAAACCTACTATCATACATATAGCTTTTTTCCATATTTTCATTTTCTTCCTCCATATACATTTTATTAATCCATCTTACTACTAAAAGAATACCTAAAAGTATTAAAAAGATAACAGTGACTGAATTAGTATCGGTCCTAATTTTTCCAAAAAAAATCGGAGAAAGACGACGGGTCTTTCTCCTTGAGAGAAGGTATTTTATTCTAGGGGTAGCAAATAACTAAG
>SVDC01000004.1:0-14321 GCA_015058045.1 Cellulosilyticum sp. | reverse complement strand
AAAAAAAATCGGAGAAAGACGACGGGTCTTTCTCCTTGAGAGAAGGTATTTTATTCTAGGGGTAGCAAATAACTAAGTATTTGCTGTAACATCTGGGGGAAGTTACAAACATTATTATACTTGTAGTCCCCGCAAAAAGTTGCCCAACCTTTTGTTAATTTTCATATCTTTTTTGTGTATTATTTCTTGACAATTATTTTTTTATCCATTTAACACAATAATCTTATATTTTTTCAATTTACCGTCATATTTTTGCATAACTCGTTTCCATATTTTTGTAATACTTAAGTTATTTTTGTGTATTTACTACATATTTCGTCTTTTTTCTTGCTCATAATTCATACTATACCTTTATTCGTCTGTTATGTGCATATTTTTACTTACTTTCCTAATATGTTGATTCATTAACTTTTCTGCTTCTTTTCCATTCTGTGCTTTAATGGCTTCAAATATAGCAGTATGTTCCTTTAATAGCCCTTCAATACGCCCTGGTACACCTATAGATGCTATCCTTGTTTTCTGCACATAAGTATGAAAATCCGACAATACCTGCTTCATAATTTTACTTTTTGCTGCAATATAAATTAAATCATGAAATCTATGATCTAGTTCCCCAATACGCGTTACATCTCCTTTTTGTGCATAAAATCTTGTAAGCTCTAGCACTTCTTCAATTTCTTTAATTTCCTCTTGGGTAATACACTCTGCTGCTTTCTTTGCTGCCACCCCTTCTAACCGACTTCTAATTAAAAATATATCATGTACATCCTCTTCTGAGACACCTGATACAACTGTCTCTTTATTAGGAATAGAATAAACAAGTCCCTCTAACTCTAGTTGCCTAATAGCCTCTCTTACAGGTGTCCGGCTTACATTAAGCTCTTTTGCAATAATAGTTTCTCGAAGTACATCTCCTGCTTTATACTCGCCTTTTAAAATAGCTTCTCTAATACTTTTAAATACCCGTTCCCTTAATGATGATTTATCTCCCACTTCCGATTCAAATAACACGTTCCGCCTCCTCATAAAACTTGTCTGTATGTCCGCATACATTTTATATTACCAAATTTTATGAAAATTTCAATAGTTATACTAACTACTTTCTTAATACTGTACCCATTTTCCTTCCGCATCTTGCATTGCCACTAAACTCTGTAAAATCTTACGTTCTGTAACCTTCCAATCAACTTCCAAAATATTAATCGTTGTTTCAACATCTAGGATTACTTTATAGGTCCGTACAACTTCTTCCGCAAGAATCTCATCATATTCTTTATTATAAAGTTCTGCTGTCTCCCTAATAAGTGTATGGATTTGCCCTCTTTCATCTATCCTACTGTCTCCTACTTGAAGATGTAAATTCACCTGACTTATATCTTTTTTATCTATATACCACTGACTAAATGCCTCTAATAAGGCTTGTTTACTTGTTCCTGCAAAATACGTATTTAACGACTTACTGCTATGACTACTAATGGCATCAATATAAGTATTATAAAATGCTTCAATAAATTGACTAAGCTGTTTCTTTCCTTTACTGGTTAACTCAAAATCTGTAAAAGTAAAGATATTTTCTCCCTTTCCTACATTAATTTTCCTTTCTTGTGGCTCAAAAATCCCTTTTCCATCCTCTACCTTTATTTTATAATCTGCTAATAAAATATCATTAAATTCAACTTTGTTTCCTTTAGCAACTTTATTAAATTCATCCAACGATACCTTTAAGTTTGGTGCACAGTTAATCTTTACATGGGCTGTTTCATAAGGCACTTCATAACTTTTTTCCTTAGGAATATAAAGTGCTTTATAATAGTCCTTACACTCTGCTTTTTGAAACTTAACCTTTAATAAATATGTACCTGGCAAAATATGATCTAGTTCATACTTCCCTGTTTGCTGATTAAAAATCATAGGTTTACTGTCTAAATAAACTTTAGAGCCAAGTGGTGCAAAGACCTCAACTTCATAAGTTATAAAAGGAAACTGAATCTTCCACCCACCTTTTTCTTTAACAACAGTAAGGTCGTCCTTTATTACCCCTTTGGCATACTGATATTTCAGTTTATAACTTTTATAGTAGCAATCTATTTTATCTACAGAAACTAATTTATTCTCTCTTTCATAAATTTTTTTATAATAATCTTCTATCTCATCTTTTCCACCTAGATTCTGAATAGATGCTTTAGATAATAAGGCATAGATTTTTCCATATTCTCGCTGATTGAGATATCGAATATAACAATCCACTTTATAATCAGGACCACCATAATACTCATACACACTTTTTAAAGTCATACCACCTATTCCTCCTAAAGCGATCATGAGTATAACGATGATTATTGTTTGTTGTATCTCTTTCTTCTTCATACGACCCCCTCCTACTTTATCAATATATGTGTAAGTAGGACATCCTATGCTTAATCTCACAGCCAACAATAAAAATACTCCACTTGCAATAGGTCATCTCCTTTCCGACTACCTATTATAAGCGGAGTACTTCTACTAGTTGCGATATCATATCCAACTAAAATGTGATTATACTATAATCTATGATGCTTTAATGATTTTTTTAAATAAATAAGGCGCTGCTGCTATAATCCAAAATAAAACTAAAGCATTTTTTATCATCCCTATAAAAATCATATCTGGTAATAGTTTTCCTATTCCTAGATAGATTACTAATATACCTACAATCCCTATTAATACTCTATAGATATTTATCTTTAGGCTATGCGTCATCTCAAATTGAATATATTTTTGCTCGACATAGCCACCTATACAAAATCCCCATAATGCTGCTACTGCATTACAGAAATCTTCGTCACCTTTAAATACAAGGACCATTAAACATAAAATACTACTCCCCAATACATGCCATTTATTAAGCATTCCAGATTCACCAAGTAATTGATTTGCAAAATAGATACAAATTAATCCAAAACCAATAGCACCCAAAACATCCATTGGCCAATGTACGCCTAAATAAAGTCTTGAAAGAGCTGTTAATATAATGATGATGGTTCCTAATATCATACTCGATTTTGTCTTTAAAATCACCATACTTCCTGCCCAAAAACTTGTGGCTGTTTGTGTGTGACCACTTGGAAAAGAATAACTTGTCGCTGTTTCTACTCGAAGTGGTTTAACAACACCCATTTCATAGGGTCTTGGCATACGTACAATATTTTTAACAATACCATTTCCTACAGCACCAAATAATACAAACCATGCTAAACGCTTACTTCTTACTTTATCAATGCACCAATATAGGATAGATAAAAGCACTACAATAAAAGTCTTTTCAGCCAAAATAGTCACACTTGTAAAAAATAACGTCAGCGCCTCATTTCTACTGCCTTCTAAAAAAGCTAAAACTTGTGATTGAAATTCCACTATATTTACCTCTACTATTTCTTATATGTTTTTTATATATTGTAAATAATTTTTATTTGAATTACAATATATGTTAAGTACAACCGACAAAGGAGGCCAATTATGGAATTATTATACATGACTACTCCTGATATTCGCTCGCCTCATTATTTCTTTAAGAAATCCTTAAACCATTTTAAGGAAGGGCAGCTATATTATACTTTACAATCTATTGACGCAGCTATTATCTTTAGCAATAGTTCTCCTTTTTATATCTATCAGAAAATACGTTTTCTTTATAATCTAGATACACCAGAAAACTGTAGTAATTTTATTGTATCACAACTAGAATACTTATATAAGCATAGTTCATTATATATTCTGTGTCGTAGCATCGATTATTTGGTGCACCTGAATTCATATGATTTAAATAGCCTAGCTAGTTTACTTGCATGTCATCAGATACCATCTTGCCTAGCAGACTATTATCATGCTATTCTTGTTCAAAAAGACAAATGTTTTTTTAGACAAGCACAAAAGGCATTGATTCAAGACGATTATACTTTGTGCTTGTCTTATTGTGACCTTTACTTAAAGTTACATCCTGTAACACCTAAGATTAGTAAATTACAAGCCTATTCGCATCATATACTAGGTCATTTACATACAGCAAAAAAATATTATTTACAGAGTCTAGAATTCGAACCAAATAATCCTGAAAGTTATAATAACATAGGACTTATTTCTATGGAGCTTGGTGATTATGATACCGCAATTTGTTATTTTCAAAAAGCTGCTACATTAAATCCTGACAATCTTAACTATCAACTTCACTTAGGTGAATGTTATTATATTGCTAGGAGACTTGCCGATGCCATCCATACCTATGAAAACATCGCTCAGAAATTTCCTACTAATTTGCAAAACTACTTTAATTTATCTCACACATATAAAAAGATGTGTAAGAATCGACTCTCAAAACGTTATGCAAAAATAATTCAAAAACAGCTGAAAACACCAAAGAGCACATAAAACCACTAGAATGTACTTAAAAATACCTAAAAATACTTAAAAACACTAAAAAACACTTAATTAAATGTAAAAGGAGTTATGCACATGATTAATCCCTCATCTAATAATAATTTAGCTCCATCTAACGCTGACTATCCAAAATCTATTGATGCAAAAACTTTTGAAAACTATCAGCGTTTTACAGAAGAAACAATTTCAACTCTCTCTAATGAAATTACAGAGCTAGAAGAAAAACTTAATTTATTTACTAATTTATTAGAAATTAGCCAGTATATTAATCAATATATCAAAAGCCAAAATCTATTTCCTTTGATTAATGATATGCTTATCGGGGTATTTGGTGCTAGATATTCCACTATTTATATCAAATCCAACGATGAGTATGTTCCTGTTACACCACGCCAGTTTTCTGCTGAATCTATTTCATTAGAAAAAGCATTAATTTATAAACATCACGAGGCTTCCTTTGTTTTAAATAGTGAAATACCGATTTATGAAACAAGCGATGAAGATAAGGCTATTTACTCTTGTCTGGGTGTACCAATTCAAATTAATAATGCACCCTTAGGATTTGTCATCATTCAGCATCAAGTAAAAGCTTATTTTACTAAACTACACGCTACCTTTTTATCCTCTTTAGCTAATCATATAGGTGTTGCTATAGAGAATAATCTGCTCTACAACCAAATTAAGGAGAGTGCTTCTAAAGATGGATTAACGAATATTTTCAATAAAAAATATTTCTTTGATACACTTAACGCACTTACTAATATTGATACTTTAAAATACTCTATTGTCATGATTGATATTGATAATTTTAAAAGAGTAAATGATACATATGGGCATCCTTATGGCGATGAAGTTTTAAAAACAGTTTCTTCTATTATTAAAAATAATACAAGATCCCAAGATATCGTGGCACGCTATGGTGGTGAAGAAATTATTATCTTCTTTTATCAGTTTATAGATGCCAATTTACTTCGTTGTCGCTTAGAGGAAATTCGTTCTACAATTGAAGAAACCATCATTTCTGGAGATGGATTTTTTGCTTCTGTTACAGTTAGTTTAGGTTGCTATATTAGAACAGATGAAACAGTTTCATTAGATACTGCTATAAAATATGCAGATGCTAACTTATATACTTGTAAACGTAATGGTAAAAATAAATTTATTATTACAAAATAAAAAGACGTTAAAGTTAACGTCTTTTTATTTTGTATTATGCTAATTCAAGAGCAATTTCCATCATTTGTGTGAATGTGTTTTGTCTTTCTTCAGCTGTTGTTTCTTCTCCAGTAATAAGGTTATCAGAGATTGTAACCATACAAAGTGCATTTACACCAGCTGCTGCTGCTTCCATATAAAGTGCTGCTGATTCCATTTCTACAGCTAATACGCCCATTTTTGCCCATCTTTCTGTAGTTGTTTCATCTGCATTATAGAAGATATCAGAAGAAAGGATATTTCCTACTTTATAAGGTGCATTGTTTTGTTTTGCAACACTTACAGCTTTTTCAAGAAGTTCATAGCTTGCTGTTGGTGCAAAAGTTCCTGGTAAGTTAAACTGAATTGCGTAGTTAGAGTTTGTACAAGCTCCTAAACCAAATACAATATGGCGAAGTGGTAAATCTGCACTCATACTTCCAGCTGAACCAATTCTGATAAGGTTTTTACATCCATATACATGAATTAATTCATGTGCATAAATACCGATTGAAGGCATTCCCATCCCTGAACCTTGTACAGAGATTTTTTTCCCTTTATATGTTCCTGTATAACCAAACATATTTCTTACTGTATTGTATTGTACAGGATTTTCTAAGAAGTTTTCTGCAATAAACTTAGCTCTTAGTGGATCTCCTGGTAATAAGACTGTTTCTGCGATATCTCCTGGTTTTGCTGTATTATGTGGTGTTGACATTTCTCGTCCTCCTAATTCATATGATATCTAAAAATCTATCTAGTATAAGTTGTCCCATTTTATTACAACTTATAAGATTTTCACTAATAGTATAGCATATTTTTTACAGAAATCATATGCTCAGTGGAAATTTATGGTCTTCTTCCCCGAGCATAACACGCTTTACACACCTTTCTAGCATTTTTACTGCTATTTTCTGGCCAAGCAAGCTTTACTCTCGTTCTATTACAAAGTGGACAAGTTCCCCTCCAATTCTTTTCCAACTTTAATACCTTTCCCCTTTTTTGTTTTGCCATAAATATTCCCCCTATTACTCATTTATCTCTAATATATGCCTTATCTTTTACTTTATAACCTTAAATTTGAGCATAAAAAAAGATTAAAGTGTACATTCTTTAATCTTCTTTATTTTAAATATGGTATTAAACTTTCAATACGATAGAGTAACGGATAATACATAGGGTAATCATTCTGAATACGTGCAATACATCGTTTGCAAAAGTTTTCCCTCACCAATGGATTACTACGTATATAGCGTTTATATCCCCATATATGAGTAAACATTTCCTGATTGGAATGAAATAAATCTTCTGTATTAGAAAATGCATAAATATCAATCTCTTTTTCCTCTGCACACATAGCCAGTAATCTTTGTTCTGCAAAAACCATATAAATTAGAGGATCCTCTCCTACTACACCTTCCATAAAGCGAATGGATTCATCCACATAATACGCTTTAAATGCTTCATTGTTAAAAAATGTAAAAGCAGTATTACAAGCCTCTAATGACCAGTCCCAGTTCACTGGATATTGATAAGAAGGACGCACCATCAATTTCTCTTTATTAGGATAAACGTCTTCTTGTAAACTTTCTCGATGGATAACCGTTAACTCATGTTTTTTTAGTTCTTCTTCAATAGGCTTCCATATAATAAAATCTGTATCCAGCATAACACATGGTGCATTCTGTTTCTCTAATGCATAAAGTTTACCTGCTGCCCAAAAAGTAGAAGGGTCAATCTTCCCCTTCATTTTACTTTCTAAAGAATCATCAATCCCAAGATTCCATATTTTTTCTATGCCTAATTTATGATAATATGCTGCCCCAATTTCATCTGTAATCATCTGAATATCTCCATTAAACTCTTGCCAAGTCAAAGCAGATAATATAGTTGTTAACAGTTCAAAATCTTCTATGTAATATGCACCTACATGTTTACTAAAAAAAGGTTTTGTCCAATTTGAATGAAATGCTTGCATGTATATTCCCTTTCTTAAATAAGTTCTAGACCATAACCTCCTACGTTAGAAGTTGGCACTTCTTTTACTTCACTGCTAAATGCCATTAGCGTTCACCCCTTATATTGTCCCTCTTTACATGTCTACTGATAGGTCTCATTATAGCACTAATTAGAAATTTTTTCAATTTTAAATATATAATTCCATTTCCATCTAGGTTTTATTATTTTTAGTAGTTCTACTATTTTTAAGCATCAGAGCATCTTTTAAAACCTCTAAAAATCATTAAATTGAACTTTATTTCTTAGTAATTTATAAAACACAGTGCTTTTAACCTTATCAAATTTTTAATACATTAATATATTACTATATTTTATTAAATTGTAGTATATTAATATAAAAATAATACCATATTATATTCTCTTCTATAAGGTATTCTTTATTAAGGAATCTTATATTGTATCATAAGCTTGGAATATTTTTCTATATATTACGGATATACTTCTATAAAGCCTATAAGGAGGTCTTGTTATGAAAAAATCATTTACTTCACTGATTTTAACCCTTCTCATCATCGCCTTTGCCTTTATTTGTCTTGAAACAAACCCTACTCGCGAGGATTATACTATATGGCTCAAAAAAGAGTATATTCCAAGTATCACTCATACTTCTGGTATTACTGAAGTTTTCGCTCAAGTTATAGGGCCTACTTTTATTAATGAATCTACAACTACCAAAAACTACCTCTTCTTTTCACTATACGATATCCATTTGGAACAAGATGAGTCCACTAAAGTCCTAGGGATATTAGACCATTTCTTCGTTCTAGAATAGGACACTTCATAATTTCTTATATAAAAAAAGAATGCCTACTCATTATTTTAGACATTCTTTCTCTCTTTATTTCAATTTTTAAGCCTTAATAAGCTTTACAAGCAATGTGCCACCCTCTGGAATTTGTAACATCAAAGTTTCATTTAAAATACCAATTTCCTTAGATGTTAGAACACAATAAGCTCTATATTCATCCTTTATATTCATTACAGAAAGTGGGATATCAATAACCATCTCTTCATTTAATCTATTAAAACAACTTAAATAAATACCTGTTGCATCCTCACTATATAATACAACTAGTTCCTCTGATTCAAATAAAATCTTTGTCGCTTCTGTAATCTCATAAGCTTTGGCAACTAATTGTTCCTTAATAGATGGTGCTTTCCCACCATCTTCAAAATAAGCTTCAATTTGACTCATTGTCACACATTCTTGCGCCCCTTCTAAAACCTTAGGGATTATTATTTTTTTCATCTATCTACCTCCATATAAGCTATATCACTTTTTATCGCTAAAGCTATTTCTATTGTTTCTTCAATTCTAATGTTCTATCTATTATTGTGTCTTTACCATATTTTCAACCGCTTTTACCCAAGCATGTTTTGGATCATCATAAGGTGTTAATTTTCTGCCACTCTTACCTGCCATTACCCATAAATAATAAATAGAATATCCTGGTGCTGCTGCTACTGGATGATAACCTTCTTTAATCGCAATGGTATCATCATTTCTCACCATATAACTTTCATTCAAAGAAAAATCATCATTATACATCACCTGAATCCCAAATCCTTGTGCTGGGTTTACCTTAAAGTGATAAATCTCTTCCATATTCACTTCATATGGTAAATTATCTGTATCATGTTTATGTGATGGATAGCTTGACCATTGTCCCGGACAACCATAAGTTTCACCTAAAACAATTTTGTCTACTTTTCCTTCGTATTTAGTTGTAATAATATCATTTACGTCCCTTTGCCAATTCAGCTGACCTCTATGTTGTGTTACCACCTCTTCCGGCTCCACTACAAATGGTTCATACTTTTTATCTGCTTTTACTTTACATACACCAATTTCTAAAGGAATATAACCTTTTGCTGTCACTGTGTAACTTGTTTCTTTTGGCATATAGATTGTTGTTGGTTTTCCTGAGAAAACATCATTTCTTTTTCCTTTATCAAGTGCTTTAAACTCACCCGCAATGATATCTCCAGTGCCTGCTAAAATCACAAGACCTAACTCATATTCGCCTGATTCTAAATCTATGCTTTCTCCTGGATTAAGATAAATTTTATCAAAACCAATAACTTCTAAACCTGCCTCATGATCTACAATAGACTGATAGCCTTTTACTTCTTGTTTTTCATAAAAACGTTTCATCCTACTTATCCTCCACAACATCTATTTAAACATTTTATAGTTTCTATAAAAAATGGCTTACTTTTTATTATAACTTATTTTTATTCATTATGTCATGTAATTCATACTAAATCTTTTACTGTCATAAAATTTTTAAGTCTATGTAGATGAAGCATCCTTCATATGCACTACAATAAAAACTAAGTTTGTCAGTAATAAAAAAGCCTCAGGTACTATAAATACCTAAGACCTTCTTACTATTTATTAAAACACTTTTACTAATTAACTTTTCTTACTGTAAAGCCATTTTCATTGAGTACCTTAACTAGCTTTTGAGCATTTGTAATTTCTACACGCAAAATCAATTCTTTTAGTCCCATAACTTCAGGGTCTACCTGCACAATACTCATAATATTGCCATTCTCTTTGGCAATAATTTCTGAAAGCTTCGCTAGTCTTCCTTTTAAATCATAAGTTGTAATAACTAATCTTGTATGCCCAATACCTAACGCATTTCTAAATGTTCTAAAAACAGCTTTATGAGATACAATACCTGCAAACTCATTCTTTTCATTCACAATAGGAATAAACTGTACATTATGCTCGCATAGTAATTTTAGTGCCTCTTCTACTAAGTCATCAGACGATAAACAAGGTACTTTTGTTTTCATAAATTCAACTACAGGGCGCTTCAGAAAGGTTTCTTTCTCTTCATTACTATTATAAAATTCCTCTAATATGTAACGCTTAGAAATAATCCCAATGAACTGATTGCCATCCACAACAGGTAAAGAAAGTAGCTGTTCTGAATCAATCATTTCAAGTGTTTTGCCAGCTGTATCGTGAATCGATACTTTTGTTAAATCTTGATATGGAATTAAAATATTTTTGATAATCATATTAAGTCCCCCTTATGCCTGCATTATCTGTATTAATATATTTTTATTATACATCATTCAAAATATAATAACTATACAATTATGTATACTTCTATAAAAATTTAAATTTTATTGTAAATCCTAATATAGTATACCTGCTTGGTTCTCCCTTAAAAAGGATTATAGAATCTGCTACCATTTTGATAAGTTACCCATAATGAAACAAGGAAGAATACTGCTGTTATTACTATCGCTATATAATCTTGTTTTTGAAAGGCTCTCTCACTATACCATGTACGCTTTTTCTTTTCTCCAAAAGCTCTTAGTTCCATGGCACAGCTAATCGTCTCGATACGCTCTAAGCTTGTAAAAATTAGTGGCATTAAAATACTACTGATATTCTTCATTCTTCTAGCTAGCTTCTCCTTCTTAGATAAATCCACACCTCTTGCTTGTTGTGCAAACGCAATATTATGGTAATCCCTTTGAATATCTGGAATATATCTAAGGGCAATTGCCACTGCATATGCTACCTTATAGCTGATTCCAATTTTATTTAAAGAAGCGGCAAACTCACTTGGATTGGTTGCTACCATAAATAAAATAGCAATAGGAATCACCGCAAAATATTTAAGGCTTACATTTAGATGATAAAAAAGCTGCTCCTTTGTAACTACATAGCGATTAGTCAATCTAAAGAGTTCTGTACGCGAACCGTAGATTTCTACACCTTGTAAGGGTGAGAATAAAAAGATTGCTATATTATTTAAAACCAAAAAGACTACTATAAAATAAAATACAAAGGCTATCTCTTGAAAACGAATTTTAGAGAGTTTAAAAACAATAAAACTAAAAATGAACATCCCAGCTAGAATACGTGTATCATAACTTAGCATCACCGTTAAAGTACATAACACTAAACAAATCAGTTTCGTCGCACCTGTTAAACGATGGATTAGTGAATCCTCTTCTATATAACCTAAGAAAGTTTGCTGCATTTTGCTCTCTCCCTTCTATCAAATTGAATAAAACGTTGTACAAAACTTTTAGGGTTTGGCAATTCCATTTCTACAGCTAACCTATAGAGAGAAGTTTCTCTAAGCTGCGCTACCTCAATAATCTCTGGACTCGTTAGTACCTCAGCACCTGTGGCATCCGCAATCTTTTCCCCATTTGCTAAAACAATGGCACGATCTGTATACTCTAACATCAGATGCATGTCATGGGTAATCATTATTATGGTCATCCCTTGCTCATTTAACTTTCTTAAAAACTCCATCATTTCTGTATAATGCTTAAAGTCTTGCCCTGCTGTAGGTTCATCCAAAATCATAACCTCTGGCCTTAATACCAGAATAGATGCAATGGTGACACGCTTTTTCTGTCCATAACTTAAAGCCGAAATAGGCCATTTTCTAAAAGGATATAAGCCACATACTTCTAATGTCTCATGAACTCTTTTCGTCACCTCTTCCTCATTGACACCACGTATTCTAAGCCCAAAAGCAACCTCATCAAAAATCATAGGCTTAGAAATCATTTGATTAGGATTTTGCATGACCATCCCAATTTTCATAGCTCTTTCCTTAATGGTATCTCCTAGCATATCTTTTCCTTGAAATAAAATACGCCCACTATCTGGTTTATAAAAACCACAGATAAGTTTGGAAAGGGTAGATTTACCTGCTCCATTTTGCCCAACGATACTTAGCATCTCCCCTTTTTGTACCTTAAAGCTTAGGTTCTTTAAAATCTTATCCTTCTTGTCATAACCAAAACTTACATCTTCAAAAGCTAAAATGGTTTCTTTGGAAATCTGCTTCTCTTCTAACTGAATTTCACCTACCCACTTCCTCATTTGCGCCTTGCACTGATTCATTAAAAGTGTATTCATTTGTTGTGGCTGACTGTTTTCTTCTATATGACATCCTGCATACTTTAGTGCGGTTAAGTAAAGTGGTTCTCGAATGCCATTTTCCATTAAAAGTGAACTAGAAAGTAATTGAGCTGGTGTAGTATCTGCTATAATACGTCCTTCACTTACCAAAATAATACGGTCTACATTTCTATGTAATACTTCCTCTAAACGATGCTCTATAATAATCACTGTCTTTTGTGTTTCTTCTTTTAGCGCATCTATCAATTCAATAGCTCGACTCCCTGTAGCCGGATCTAAACTAGCAAGGGGCTCATCAAAAAGTACAATCTCCACATCATTGACTAACACACCTGCTAGAGTTGCTCTTTGCTTCTGCCCACCTGATAAATATTGAGGCGTTTTATTAAGATGTGATTTAATACCTACAAGCTTAGAAGCTTCTTCAACTCTCTTTTTCATCTCTAACTGACTTACACAGTCATTTTCTAATTTAAAAGCAATATCTTCTGCTACAGTGAGTCCAATAAACTGACCATCAGGATCTTGAAGAACTGTCCCTACTTTATCCGCCAGCTCAAAAATGCTCATTTCTTTAGTCTCTTTACCTAAAACTTTAAGACTCCCTGTCATCTCTCCCTTATAATAAAAAGGTACCATTCCATTAATACAGTGTGAAAGCGTACTTTTTCCTGAGCCTGACGGTCCAATGATGAGTACCTTCTCCCCTTCATAAATGGTTAAATCAATATGGTGTAAGGTCGGATCTGCTTGCGCATGATACTGAAAGCTAAAATCCTTAAATTCAATAACTGTTTTTTTCATATATAGCCCTTTCTCTTGTCCTTTTAAATGTTAACTGCTCACTTTAAAAGCATCTGATATATAAACTCCTACTGTAAGCATTTAAAATGCCCTTCAGTCCTTTGACTACATATAGGAAAGCTGCTGTACCTTGACTTAGCACAACAGCTTATCTTAACTTCTATTTTTAATTTTAATCTTACCTTTTAGGCCTCTTGTTTTAAGCTACCTTTTTGTGTTTTTGTCTTTGCATAAGCTACAAGCAAGATACTTCCAATCACACCTACAGTTACCATATTAGAAATCCCTGCTACAATACCTTGAACAATCACTTTATTCGCTGGCTCTGCATAAATGAGTACGTCTAATGCGGGTGCCACAACTCCCCAAGCAATTACATTGGCAATCACTTGATAAAGATTAAAAGTAATCAGCTCCTTACGACCACAAACACCTGAACCTACATTTACTTTCTTCCAAGCCAAGCCAATAAGCCCTCCCACAAAGGCTGAAGCAATAATCCAGCTTAACCATGGTGAACCATAACAAATAATATCTTTTAATAAATGTCCAATTAAGCCTATGCTTAAACCTGCAACTGGACCATAAATAATAGCCATTAATGCTAAGAATGCATACGCTGTTTGAATCTCCGTATTAGGAATACCTGTTGGAATCGCTGCAAATCGTCCTAAAATAATAAAGACTGCTGCACCAATCCCAATGGCTACAATCGTTTGGATAGATAATATTTTCTTTTCATTCATCTCTTTGTCCCCCTCTATTTGATTCCTATTCATTTAATAATCACTTTTTTCAACAAAAAAAGCCAAGTGTATTAGGCTTGGCTCATCTGCATAGTCTTCCTCATCTTTCAGCATAAAGCTGTTGGATTTAGCACCTTGTCTCTACAGGTTGCCGGGTTTCACTGGGCCATTCCCTCCACCACTCTTGATAAGTGTTATTAAATTATATTGTTACCTAGACATTATATTACAATATA
>SVDC01000085.1:2658-13599 GCA_015058045.1 Cellulosilyticum sp. | reverse complement strand
GACTGGAAGCGACGTATATTGAGGATGATGTCATCTAGAGAGAAGAAAGATTATAAACAGATTAAAGAGCAGCTACCTGATGTGATAGACCTTTTAGCTTATAGGTGTATTCAGGAACTGGTAAGTGACCAGATACTTAAATCAATCAAAGAAGAAAAGTATACCTTTTATGCTTTAGAAAGTGAGAATATGTATATTAGAGGCATTTTAGAAGAGCTAGACTTGTGTTAGAGAGAATGGAATCTGAAATCTAGAGATTGAACCGTTTTATATTTAAAGCAATATAAAAGAATATGTAATAAAAATATAGAGGCTACTAGAGCATGTCTAGTAGCCTATGTATCTTAAGAAATGAGAAAGTTATTTATATAGTTATTTCAACTCTATTTCCATCAGGATCAGCCACACAACTTTCAAAATAACCATCTCCTGTTTCACGAGGTGGACTAAGTAGTTCATAACCATCAGAGATGATTTGTTCAGTAAGCTTTAAAACATTTTCTTTAGAACCGACTGAAAAGGCAATATGAGACCAGCCATTCATCATATCTTTTACAGATCTAATGGATAGATTAGTGTGTGACATAATTTCTAAACGTGCGCCAGAGCTAAAAGTAATAAAATAGCTTGAAAAACCTTTAGTGTTTGTATATTTATCATTACTTATAGCATTAAAGTATTTTACATAGTAGTCTTTTGATCTTTCTAGGTCTATAGCATAGACTGCAACATGGCTAATAAAAGTATTCATAGTACTTTTCTCCTTTATGTAGTAATTATTAAAATAAAAATCCATTGGATTTAAGGAGAATAAAGTGTGTTTTATGATTGGAGATAAATTGATAAAGTTCATTAATAGGTTGCATACCGATTTTCTTTAAACGTAAATGGCTATATTTATCGTAGCAAATATATTTCAAAACCAGGATATTTATCAATTTTATACCTCCTTATAGTATTGATAGTAGTAATTTTATAGTATCATGGACAAATATTAGATTCAATAATAGGTGATGAAATATTCAATAAAATGCTTGTGATATATTGTTTAAGGGCTTATTCAACTATTCATTTTTTAGAGATACATAAAAATAAACATGAGATTGAGACATTGATTGCGATTTGTAGAAGAAATAAAGGTCACATATAAATGCAAGATATAAAGAGATAGGATTTTGGTTTATGTGTTACAATAAGTACAGAATAAAAACTTAAGATTAAATGGACTTAAAGTTTAATAGATATAGAAGGTCGACATAGGAGTAAGATATGAAAATAGAAATTATTTGTGTAGGAAAATTAAAATAGAAATATTTAGTACAAGCCATTGATGAATATAGCAAAAGACTAAGTAGATACTGTAAATTAAGTATTACTGAGTTAGCGGATGAAAAAACACCTGATAATGCCTCAGAAAAAGAAGAACTACAAATCAAAGAAAAAGAAGGGGAGAAAATCCTAGCTAAAATTAGTGATAGTGCATATGTGGTGGCACTAGATTTAAATGGGAAGATGCTTTCATCAGAAGAATTAGCAAGCTTTATGGCAGACTGTGGGGTTAGGGGAAATAGTCATATAGTATTTGTGATTGGTGGTTCACTAGGCTTATCAGATGCCGTAAGAAAAAGAGCCAATTATAAGCTTTGTTTTTCAAAAATGACATTTCCACATCAACTATTTAGAGTGATGTTATTAGAACAGATTTATAGAGGATTTAGAATTAATAATAATGAACCGTATCATAAATAGATGTAGTTGGTAAAAATATAATATATAGTACAAAGTATCCTTATTTGATTGTACATCAGATAAGGATATTTTATTGTTTAAAGCAAAGAATAAATGCACACTTTAAAATACTAAATTTTCAGATAATATATATAGCTTTTAGGGGGCAGCACGCTAATTAATCAGTAATATGCCTTTTCTATTTCCATTTTTCAACTTCAACTATGCAAGAAGCTTATTTATAGTAGATAGAATACAAAGATATGTATTATAAATATTTACTAATATGATTGTAGGTGTTCTACATGATGGGTGTAAATAATCACTAAAACTAAAGGTTTAAAAGATTAAAAATACAGAAAAATAACTTAAAATGAATATTGACAATATTCAAAAAAAGAATTAATATATAAACATATTTATATATTAACTAAGTTAATTAATTAATACAGTTAAGAAATAAGATGATATAAGTTGTTAAAAAAACGTAGGGATGATAAGGCGTTCTATAAATAGAATAGATGATGCCTTGAATGGAGTGGAGTTTTTATCAAGTTTACTGTGCCCTATGGTAAAAGGTTCATTGAAATACATATAGTTAATGTATGGTTGCTTAAAAATGTATGAGTATAGGAAGGTGGGTTTAAAATTATGGAGCAGAATCCTTTCATTCTTCAGATGCAAAGTATTACAAAGATATTTCCAGGAGTGCGTGCATTGGATAATGTTACACTAGATGTACGTAAGGGTTCTATTCACGCCATTTGTGGTGAGAATGGAGCAGGTAAATCAACATTAATGAAGGTTTTGTCTGGTGTATATCCTTTTGGGACTTATGAAGGACGTATTGTATACATGGGAAAGGAAATGAGATTTAAAAATATCAAGGAATCAGAGAAGGCTGGTATAGCTATTATTCATCAAGAATTAACAATGATTCCAGAACTATCAATTACTGAAAATATTTTTATGGGGAATGAAATAATAAAGCATGGTTTTATTGACTGGGACACTGCAAAGCGACGAACAAGTGAGATGCTTGAGCGAGTTGGGTTATCAATAAATCCCGACTTGCCCATCAAACATTTGGGTGTGGGCCAACAACAATTGGTAGAAATAGCTAAGGCACTATCTAAAGATGTAAAGCTTTTAATACTTGACGAGCCAACATCGGCACTCAATGAGTCCGATTCAGAAAATTTGCTCAATCTCATGCGAGAATTAAAAGCAAAGGATATTACATGTATTATGATTTCACATAAACTCAATGAGATTGCAGCAATATCAGATGCAGTTACAGTTATTCGTGATGGACATACAGTTGATCACTATGAAGTTGAGGCAGGGCATGTTGATGAGGACAAAATTATTCGTTCTATGGTAGGACGATCAATTGAAAACCGTTATCCTGTACATGAGTCGCATCCAGGAGATATTATTTTGGAGGTATCTGATTGGTGTGTTGAAGATTCTCGAGTAGAGGGGCGCATGTTGTGTAAAAATTCAAGCTTTAATGTTAGAGCTGGGGAAGTTGTCGGATTTGCAGGCCTTATGGGAGCAGGAAGAACAGAACTTGCGCGCTCTATTTTTGGTCGGAATTATGGCATATACAGAGGCGGGACAATCAAAATTAAGGGAAAAGAAGTTCATCTTACTTCTGTGGAGTCGGCTATTAAACACGGTATAGCATATGTACCTGAAGACCGAAAGAATTTAGGACTTAATTTGCTTGACTCTATTCGAAAAACGATTGTTTCAGCTAATCTTGATGCAATTAAGACCCGAGGTTTACTTAAACCGAATAAAGAGGTAGTTTCTGCTAAAAAATTTAGTGAATCACTTAAAATTAAAGCTGCGAGTATAGACGTAGGTGTTAATACATTATCAGGAGGAAATCAACAAAAGGTTGTCTTAGCAAAATGGATGTTTACAGAGCCAGATGTTTTGATTCTCGATGAACCAACACGAGGAATTGATGTTGGTGCAAAATATGAGATTTATCGTCTTATTCATATGCTTGCTGATGAAGGAAAAGCAATTATACTTATTTCTTCTGAGCTACCAGAATTACTAGGTATGGCAGATAGAATATATACCATATTTGAGGGAAGTATTACGGGTGAATTGGATAGAGATGAGGCTGACCAGGAATCCTTAATGAGGAAGATGACAATTACTTCTTCAAATTAATATAAATAAGAAAGGTGGAAATACATTATGAAATACATAAAGAAGGTATTGGGTGGTGACCTTCGCCAGTACACAATGGTACTTGCTTTAGCATTACTCATCATTATTTTTAATGTTATCTCAGGAGGGAGAATGCTTACTTCTTCCAACTTCCAAAATCTTTTATCGGGAAATGCATATGTACTAGTACTTGCACTTGGAATGTTAATGGTAATTGTCATTGGACAGATTGATTTGTCTGTTGGGTCTGTAGCTGGATTTGCAGGGATGGTTATGGCAATAGTGGCACGTGACTTTAACCTACCATGGTGGGCTGCAGTACTTGTAGCACTTGCAATTGGTTTGCTAGCAGGTGCATGGCATGGATTTTTCTTGTCTAAACTAGGTATTCCTGGATTTATTACTACATTAGGTGGCATGATGATTTTCCGAGGGGGTGTGATTTGGATATCACAATCTATATCAGTGGCAGTCCCTTCTGAATTAAAATGGTTTGGAGCTGGATATCTACCTGATTTGGGTCGGTCATTTACAGGGTTGAATAATTCAACACTACTATTAGGTATAGTTGGGTTTATTACTTTTACTGTTATACAATTACGCAAATACATACATTCAAGTGATACTGTTGAGGGAAAAGATCCAATTTGGGCAGTTACAGTACGAATTATCCTAGTAGGTGCTTTGATTGGATATTTCACATGGCTTTTCGGATCCGGACGTGAAGGAACTTCATTTCCAGTACCAGGACTGATTTTATTAATTTTAGTTATTATTTATTACATAATTACAGAACGCACAAAATTTGGACGTCATGTATATGCGGTTGGAGGCAATAAGAGTGCTGCTGCTTTATCAGGAGTTAATGTAAAGAGAACTTATTTCCTTACCATGGTTAATATGTCACTTCTTGCAGCTGTAGCAGGGATTTTGTTTGTAGGGCGCTCTACTGCAGCCGGACCAGCTGATGGTACTTCATGGGAAATGGACGCAATTGCATCTGTATTTATAGGAGGGGCTGCTGTTTCAGGAGGTGTTGGAACAATTTTTGCTACTATGATTGGTGGCATGGTAATGGCCGTTCTTAATAATGGGCTTATGCTTATGGGTGTTGGTGCAGACCGTACTCAAGTAATTAAAGGGTTCGTATTACTAGCTGCGGTTGCCTTTGATGTGTATAACAAAAGTAAAGGACGTAGTTCCATTACTGGAAGGCTGTTTGGGGAAAAGCAAACAGCATCTAAAGGGGTTGAGTCTGCTAGCAATGAACAATAAGGCATTGCAGCTGAGACTTATATGTTAAAAATAAAATTTAAGGAGGATTTAAAATGAAAAAGGCAAAAATCTTATCTCTAGTTCTTACTACTGCTATGAGCATTGCAACATTAACAGGATGTGGAGCGAGTAATGACGCGGAGGCTAACAAAATTACAACTGCACCGGCTAGCACAGAAAATAAAGAAAGTAAAGAAACACCTTCAGGGGAAGCTCAATCAAGTGAGACGACAGTGGGGTTTGAAGAAGGCACAACAATTGGTATTTCACTACCATGGCTTGGTACTCAGAACTGGAAAGAAGCTGAGACAATGTTCAAGGAACAGTTAGAAACTGCCGGATATAAACCGATTATTCAAGCAGCTGATCAAAAGGTTCCACAGCAGCAACAACAAATTGAGTCTATGATTGAAAATGGAGCAAAGGTTATAGTTGTTGGACCTGTTGATGGTTCACAACTTGGCACAGTTCTTGAACAGGCAAAAGATGCAGGCATTTACGTAATTGGTTATGACCGTCTTCTTGAAAATACTACTGGTGTTGATGGTGTAGTACAGTTTGGTAGTGTAAAGACTGGTGAATTGCAGGCTCAAGCTTTACTTGATGGTTTAGCTAAAGAAAAGGGTGCGGGTCCTTACAATATTGAGTTATTTGGTGGTGGCCCTGCTGATCCTAACGCACCAAATTTCTTTAAGGGTGCTATGTCAGTACTACAACCAAAAATTGATGATGGAACGCTTACAGTTGTATCTGGTCAAAAAGAATTCACTCAGTGTGCAACAGTAGACTGGGATAATTCAAAAGCACAGTCTCGTATGGATTCTCTGCTTTCAGGTTTCTATTCTGATAAGGAAATTCATGGAGTTCTTTCACCAAACGATGGCATTGCTCGTGCAATAATTACATCATGTGAAAATGCTGGACAGAAGATACCAGTTGTTTCAGGTCTTGATGCTGAAAATGAGTCTGTTGAGTGGGTATGGTCAGGAAAACAATATTCAACTGTTGCAAAACCTACTGATGCACTTGTAGGAAAAACTGTTGAAATTATTAAATCTCTCCAACGTGGTGATGGTATGCCACAAACAGATGTTTCAACAAATAATGGGGTAATTGATGTTCCTATCTATGAGCTTCCTCCAGTAGTTATTACTAAGGAAAATGCAAAAGAAGCATTTGCGAATGACCCTGCTCGCCTTGCACTTTTGAAATAGTTATTATCTAAATTCTTAATTTAATACGTGTACTTTGTATAAGATGAGAGAGGAAATATTCCTCTTTCTTTTTTTAGTAATAGAATATCTGGTATACGTAATAATCAATACAAGAGTTGTTGCCTTCGAGGTTCGTATTATTCAAAAAAATTTTTTGAAATGAAAAGTACATGGGGTGAAATATGGAGAAAAGAAATACGTATAGTAAAAAGCAAAGCAAAGGTAAGAGTGTATTACAAGTTATCATAGTTCCCATACTTATACTAGGAATAGCATCACTTGTAGGGATTACTTCTACATATGTTTCTTTAAGGCTTAATCAAAAGAATAGTGAAGTGATTATGGAAGATGGAATATTGACACTTACTTTAACAAATAATATTTGTAGAGAATTAGAAGCTATTCAAAAACAAGTATTAATTTACTGTGCCTCAACCGATATGGACGCCCAAAAAACTTGCTTAGTTAAGCTAGAAAAATCATTTTCTATTATGAAAGATAGTAGTAAGGCATTAGAAGATTATATAGTTGTTTTCAGTAAAAGTTCTCAGATGATATATAAGGATATTGTCAAGGGAATTGATGATTATGAAAGTGTTATCAATGGGATTATTGATGTGACTGGGAAAGGTGTATCCTCTTCTATAGATATGATAAGCTGGAATTTAGAATTAAAGTCTGATATAATTACAAATAATATAAACAAATTATCCGAAGAAAATACAGAGAGAATCGATAGCTTAATAGATCAACAATATAAAGCATATAGTACCAACATGAAATGTATGCTAATTATGATAATTGTTGTGATAATTGTTTTAATTGTAACAGTGGTAATTATTTTTAAATTGATAATAGAACCACTAAAGAAACAAAAAAAGCAATTAAATGAGGTCATTAATTCTATTAATAAGGGTCAAGGAGATTTGACTAGAAGACTGGCTGTTATCCGTGAGGATGAAATTGGGGAATTGTCGAAAGGAATAAATACATTTATTGAAACACTACAGAGAATAATGTCCAAAATAATTGTGAATATAAATGGTTTAGAGTGCGTTGTTGATAATGTTGCAGAAATTGTTTCAGACTCAAATGATAGTGCAAATGACATTTCATCAACCATGCAAGAACTTGTAGGAACAATAGAGGAAGTAGCCCAAAAATCAAATGCAGTTGTATTAAACACAGTACAAGTTGAAGAAAAAGTAAAGGGGATGACTGGAAGTATCCAAGAAGTTGCAGTACATACAAAAGCTATGAGGGAAAGAGCAGTTAATCTAGAGAAAGTTGCAAGGGATAATGAGAAAAGTACAAGTAAAATTATTAGTGATAGTACAATAAATCTAGAAATTGCTGTTGAGAATAGCAAAAGCATTAAGAAGATAACAAAGCTAACAGAGGATATATTGAATATTTCAGAGCAAACAAATTTACTGGCTTTGAATGCATCTATTGAGGCTGCTAGGACAGGGGATGCGGGAAGAGGATTTGCTGTTGTAGCCAATGAAATTAGGAAGCTAGCAGATTCTAGTAAGGAGATTGCAAATAATATTCAATGTATCAATGAGGAAGTTTTTCAAGTGGTAAATGAGTTGATTAAAGAATCAAAATATATTATGCATTATGTTAATAATTCCGTCTTAAAAGATTATAAAGTCTTTGCTCAAAGTGGAAAACAGTATAGGGATGATGCCGTTAATATTGATTTGTCTATGAATAGGTGTGCAGAAGACTTTGGGGAAATTCTTATGAATATGACAGAAATATCAGGAGCTATAAGTGAAATTAATAATGCTGTTGATGAAAGTGCAAGTGGAGTGAATAATGTAACATCAAACTTAGAACAACTTGTAAATTCCATTACAAAAGTGAACTATGAAGTGAAGGGAAACCGCACGGTAGCAAAGAATTTGAAGTTGGAGTCAGAGAACTTTCTTAGTGTATAGAATAGTGATAGATGAGAAGAATAATAAGCGTTTTGAAAATTGAGAAAGAATGGATTATGATATGAACAAAAATACAATAGGTAATAATAATAGTGATTTAACTGAAATGAATCGCTCTGCTATTGTTAAGATATTGCAACAACGTGAAGTTTGCTCAAGAGCAGATATCGCTAAGGAGATGGGGCTTACTCAGGCCTCTATTACAAAGATAGTAGCAGTGCTGATAGAAATGGGCATAGTATCAGAGGTAGGAAGTATAAAAGGCAATGGGAACCGTCGTTCAATAGGGTTGAAGTTAAATGCAGAAAGAAATCAAGTTATTGGGGTAAAGTTTGCTAGACATATGTTTTCAGTAGGAGTGTTCGATATCTCGGGAAAGTTATATTTTGAACAAGAAACAGAATATAGTATCGAACAAGACGAGAAAGATGTGTTATCTACCATGAAGCAGCAGATACACAATCTGTTGAAAACTTATAAAGATATAGTGGCTATTGGACTCGCTTTGCCAGGACCTTATATACGCAATGAGGGGCATATTGCAATGGTAACTAGAATGCCTATTTGGCACAATATAAACTTTATTAAAGAATTTAAAAATGAGTTTAGTAAGCCACTTTTTATTGAACAAGATGCAAATGCTGGAGCATTAGCGGAGTGGTGGTTTGGAAATCATGACAGACCGCTACATACATTAGTATATTTCCTAGATGGTGAAGGCGTAGGGGCTGGTGTTGTTGAGAATGGTAATTTATTGCTTGGAATGCAGGGTACTGCCAGTGAAGTTGGTCATATTAGTATAGATGTCCATGGACCACGTTGTGAATGTGGTAATTATGGTTGTCTAGAGATGTATTGTTCTGCTCCAACAGTGTTAAAGATGGCACAACAAAGAGCACCAGAATGTTTTGTGAAAGACTACCATAATAGGGCAGATGTTTGCAATGCTGTTTTTGAGGCTGCACGTAATGGAAACAAAGAATCACTAAAGATAGTTTGTGAAATTGCAGAATATATTGGTTATGGATGTGTTACATTAATCAATGCATATAATCCAGATATTATTGTTATTGGTGACAGTGTAGCACAGGGGGGAGATTTACTTTTACCTACAATTAAGGAAGTGGTAAAACAACGCACAATTCCTGAATTGTATGATAAGGTTCAGATTAAGTTATCCCAACTTAAAGTTGATCCTACTTTATACGGTGCAGCTGCGATAGCAACAGATAGGGTGTTACGAATGCCTAGTGTATTTTTGGCTAATAGAGGATAGGAGATATCTTTTTTGAGGACTATTTTCATCAAGACCACTGTATCTTACCTAATAAGTTTAGTTAAATGCAGATAAAAAATATGTGCTTATTTAAAGATTTGCCATATAGGAAGGCGGGTTAATTCCTATAGAGCAAGTCAATCAACCTTAATTGCAAGATTATCATGTGATTGAAAAATTATTATTAATAATGAAGGAGCACTTAAAGGATGAAAAGATATGATGTAATTGCATTAGGAGAACTATTAATCGACTTTACAATGAATGGAAAATCACAACAAGAGAATGATTTGTATGAAGCTAATCCTGGTGGAGCACCATGTAATGTTTTAGCTATTTTAAGTAAATTGGGAAAAGCAACAGCATTTATTGGAAAGGTGGGAAATGATGCCTTTGGAAATGTGTTGTATGATTCGCTTGAAGAGCTGGGTATAAGTACTGAAGGATTAGTAAAAATAAATGAAGTCCCTACAACTTTGGCATTTGTTCATACCAAGGAGGATGGAGATCGCACGTTTTCATTTTACAGAAACCCTGGGGCAGATATGATGCTCATGAAAAATGATATTAAATCTAAGATGTTTGATAGAGCAAAAATATTTCATTTTGGTTCATTATCGATGACTGATATGCCTGCAAAGGAAGCTACAGAATGTGCGATAGCTCTTGCAAAAGAGAAAAAAATGCTTGTTTCTTTTGATCCAAATTTTCGCCCTGCTTTATGGAATAATTTAGATAATGCAAGATCAGTAATGGCTTATGGGATGAAAGTATGTGATGTGTTGAAAATAGCAGATGATGAAATAACCTTCTTCTGTCAAAATACTGATTTAGATGCATGCATTCAGAATATAAAGAGTATATATAAAATACCTCTTATCTTAGTAACGCTAGGAAAAAGGGGGAGTATTGCATATACAGATAAATGTAAAGTAATTTCACCTCCATTTATACAAAATAAAGTAGTCGATACTACAGGTGCTGGGGATACTTTTATGGGATGTGTTTTAAATTATATTTTAGAGAAAAATACTTATAATTTTTCAAATGATGAACTAAGTGATATGTTAAGTTTTGCAAATGCAGCAGCATCATTAATTACCACAAAGAAAGGTGCACTGCGTGTTATGCCAGAACGACAAGAAATTGATCGATTATTGAGCAAATAAATAGATGGTATTTCCTTATTCTTTTGAAGGCCTAGCTTATTTTGCGATATTGTATGTTCATTATTTTGATGATGGGTATTTCACAAGCTACTGTTTCGAGGGTTTTAAATGGTAACAAATCTGTAAATTTAGAAGTTAGGAAA
>SVDC01000085.1:0-2558 GCA_015058045.1 Cellulosilyticum sp. | reverse complement strand
TGATGATGGGTATTTCACAAGCTACTGTTTCGAGGGTTTTAAATGGTAACAAATCTGTAAATTTAGAAGTTAGGAAAAGAGTGTTGGTTTGTGCAAAAGAGCATAATTACTAATTTAATGTTATAGCACAAAGCTTAGCGAAAAAATAGTCATAAATTTTATGAGTCACAAAGTATGACTAATAATCATTATAAGTTTTGCTTAATGGTATAAATAGTTTAAGTAATCAAAAAATATAAAATTTTATTTAGTCAGTTTCAGAGAGCTCATTAGAGTGAAGAGAGATTTCATTTAATTTAAGGTTTATTTTTAAGAAAATCTTGTTATAATATAACTATGTAAAAAGGAATGCTCAGTAGCTGGTAGCTACTGAGCATTCCTAAAGTGAGACGTTTGTTTTATTTTAGGGCCATTGGATTATGAAGATAATATATTTAGAATGCAGACACTACTTCTTCCCGGATAGAGTGTCTTTTTCATTTTTAGTTTCAAAACTAAGTTTAAAACCTTCGTAGCCATCTATCTACGGTTAATAAGTTAAAATACTGAAACAGTATACCATAATAATCGGAGATAGGCAAAAATGCAGGTATTCCAGTTTATGTTGGTGCCGATTCTATGGTTTCAGATGGTGGTTATGCAACAGTTGGTATTAAATATGAAGATTTAGGTGTAAAAACAGCGGATATGGTGGTAGAGCTATTGGAAGGCGCAGCTGTTTCAGATGTGCCAGTTGAAACACTTGATCAGTTTTATAAAGTGATTAATAAAACCACTGCTACAGCTATCAATGCACCATTTGATGTAGAAGGTGCAATAATTGTAGAGTAGATCAAGAGACAAATCATAGATCAACAAATGAGCAAAACAATAGACGGGTTAGATAGATTATCCATAAGCAGTAGATAAGAAAATAGATAATATATGAGGATAAGATCAAACGAGTTTATTTACAGATACAAAATAAAAACTGAATATAGGCAATTGATAAAAAAATAAAGATGGATTAAACTTATACTTAACGTTAATCCATCTTTAGTGCTATAAAATATATACATCAGAGTATATTAAGAAATTAGAGTATTAACAAGCGGATAATAAAATGATTAGACATTAGAAAAAGGAATGACAGAATATAGCATAAAGAGGAACAGGAAATAGAAACAAGCTGGTAACCAGGCAGGAGAAGAGAAAATGAGCGTATCTATTATTTTATCAGCTACAGAACTGGGGTTATTCTATGCCTTACTTACTTTAGGACTATTTATATCCTATCGTATATTAGATATACCAGATTTAACTGTAGATGGAAGTTTTACTTTAGGAGCCGCAGCAGCCGTTGGGTGGTCATCCTATATTAGCACTTGTAGTAGCAGCTATTGTAGGAATGTTAGCAGGGGGAGTAACAGCAACTTTACAAACAAAGTTTAAGGTTAATCCTATTCTTTCAGGAATTCTAACAATGACGGCATTATACTCCATTAATATTATGATTATGGATGATAAACCCAATATTTCTTTATTAGGAGAAACAACTATTTTTACTATGGTAAAAGAAATTCTAGGTGGAAATATGTCAGGCATGATGATAGGAGTCCTTAGTGTTGTGATCATTTGTATAATAGCACTTGGACTGTTTTTATATACAAAACTTGGGTTATCTATAAGGGCTACAGGAGATAACGAAGATATGGTACGTTCCTCTTCAATCAATGTGGATGCAATGAAAATCATAGGTTTGACATTAGCTAATGCTTTAGTAGCAGTATCTGGTACACTTATTGCACAGAAACAATCCTTTGCAGATGTGAGTATGGGAACGGGGATGGTAGTTATTGGGATTGCTTCTTTAATCATAGGTGAAGTTTTAGTTGATATTGTGGTTAAACAAAGAGGTATCAAAGCCAATATTGTAGCAGCAGTTATTGGTTCTATTATTTACAGGTTAATTATTTCTGCTGCATTAGCAGTCAATATTTCGGCAACAAGTATGAAGTTAGTATCTGCCATTATTGTAGCTATTGCGATTTCATATCCAGTCATTAAGTCTATGGTTGGTCAAAAGATTAATCAATATCAAAGACAAAAAGGGGGGAGTATAGATGCTTAAGATTAAGAACTTAAAGAAAACCTTTAACCTTGGGACAGTGAATCAAAAAGTAGCAGTGGATGATGTTAACTTACACTTAGAGAAAGGCGATTTTGTAACCATCATCGGTTCTAATGGTACAGGGAAATCTACTTTATTCAATTTAATTGGAGGTTACTTTTTATCAGATGAAGGACAGATTTTATTAGATGGGCAGGATATTACTTTCATGAAAGAGCACAAGCGTGCTAAGCATATTGGCAGACTTTTTCAAGCTCCCCTTAAAGGAACAGCACCTTCTATGACTATTGAGGAAAACCTAGCACTATGTTACATGCGAAGCAATAATAAAGCACTAAGCATTGGTATGAGCAAAAAAGAAAAAGAGCTATTTAGAGAGCATCTAGCGCAACTAGACCTTGGATTAGAAGACAGAATGAAAAGTAAAATGGGTTTACTTTCAGGGGGG
>SVDC01000084.1 GCA_015058045.1 Cellulosilyticum sp. | reverse complement strand
GTGCGTGCCACTTCATAGGATTCATCTCCTCTAACGACAATTTCTCCTGTTAAACCAGTTATATCTATTGCAGTTCTCATCTCTATATGCCTCATCTATTCTCTCATTTTATATGCCACTTTTCTTTATCCCTCTAGCTTTCTTCTTATACTTCTTTAATATAAATCTCCACTTATTCTTCCTCTCATATAACAGAAACACTATTTTTTATCCAAATCATCTTCTATTAGGTTTTTATGGATATATTATGATTCTTATCTTAATCTTCTACACACGCTCTTCTATTTTATTTACTATGCCTATTTCAACTTTTCTTAATAGAAACAGACCATAAATCAGTAGTGGTATAAATAAACCTATATTGATTAAGTATGGTGTAATAGAAACTACTTTTTGTGATACAGATTGACCTACCTCTATTACTTTTGAAAAATCTCCAAATCCACTTGCCATATCATAAAAACCATGTAAAAGACAACACCAAAGTAAATTCTTATTTGTCCTAAGTAATAAGGCTGAAAAAGCAATTCCTATGATTGATGCATAAATCACTTGGGAAAATACCGCAATAGGTAATGCTGCTGTAAATAAGTTCGTTAAATGAAAAATACCGAAAATCCCACTACTTAGAATGACTGCAAAAACTATCCCACGTTTATTCTTACCCCATTGCCTAAGAAATAAAGGAAGTATGGTACCACGAAAGACCATCTCTTCAAAGAAACCTATGGCCATTGCTTCAATCATCATACATAAAACAGTAACGCCTCTCACCTCATTAAAATCACCTATTTCTATATTGGCAATAATATATACAAAAAACAACCAACTGATGGCAATATATCGCCCTTTAACGTTAAATGTAAACCATTTATAAATCTCTAGCTTTTTAATAAGATATAGGAAAATTAATATACCAACTAATCTAACCCCAATACCCATACAATATTTTGTTAATAAATCAGAAGACTGTAATTCATAGCCAAAATAACTTGATATATTGGCTATAACCTTAGGTAGCACTCGTAAGATGACTATATCTGCTAATAAACTAAGTCCAAGTGCATATATAATTAATAAAACTATTTCTTTCTTATTTTGCTCCTTCTCACCTTTATACTGCATTTTCTCCCCCCTACTTAGTTGATTTAAAACTATTATTTCTACTTCTAGTATATCTTATTATTTTATTTTTTAAATTTTATTTATTTTTTATTCATCTCTTAAATTTAACTCATTACTTGTTTTACTCACATGAGCTATCTAACTCATCATAGTATCTAATGCCATCTCTATATAACTTGTTTGACAACGCTCTTGTGCATGTTATGCTTCTGCAAATATTGTTGCTGTAATAGATTTGGCAGTTGTTAAAGCTGCCATTTTCTTGTATAGCATTTCAAGAGGTACATACTGATCCTTTGTATCTACCATAAGTAGTACATCTTGTTCTAATTTAATTACATATTATTCCCACTAAATAAATAAGACAGAAAAACGTGAAATTTATTTCGTATTTTATTGACTTTTATTTTTTTAAGTATAAAATGAAATCAGGTGATGAATATGAAAAGAGAAATTCGCGTTCCAAAACAAAAACGCTCGATTGAAAAGAAAAACAAAATTATAGAAGCTGCTTATAAGCTTTTTAACGAAAACGGTTATCACAATATTAATACTGCTCAGATTGCTAAAGAAGCAGGATTATCTACTGGTTGCTTATATGATTACTTTGTAGATAAGCAAGATATCTTTATGGATGTGTTAAAAGTATATAATGAAAAAATGGCACAATTCATCCATAGCCAACTATCTAACCTACCTGAAGATATGGATTTATTGGATCTCATGAAGCAGTTTATTCATATCTTTCTTGAAGCACATCAGCATTCCAAAGGTTTTCACCAGGAAGTCATAGCACTTAGTTATGCCAATAATTCTATTAGTAGTCTCACAACTTCCTATGAAAAGCAAGAAACTTTAACTGCCTTTGCTACCTATCTAAAAAAACATGGTGTTTTACTAGAAAATAAAAATGAAAAAGTACTGCTTATGCTCAATACTCTTGATACTCTCAGCCATGAGCTCCTTTACCAAGACCATCCACTGATTGATCCTGATGATTACATTGATGAATGTGCCCATATGTTAAAAGCACTGCTTATTAATTAACCCTATTCCTAAAAATACATTTTGATACTTTTTCATTCATTTTAAGGAGGCCACTCATATGAAAGTCTTATTAATAAACGGATGTACAATGACACATACATTCGGCCAACAAATTAATCTAAAACTATATGATAGGATTAAAGAAAAAGATAATGCTTATGTATTAAGCACTTTAAATGACTTATCCTTAAATCCTTGTGTTAGTTGTGATTCTTGCCAAACAAAGAATCCTGGTGTATGCGCTATCAACGATGATCTTAATAAACTCCTCAGGGACTACCTTACTAGTGACTTAGTTATCATCGTTACGCCTATTGTTTTTGGTACTTGTAATGCCCTAACTAAAGCTTTTTTAGACCGTACCCAACCTCTATATATGCCTTATCAAAAACTTTCTTCTAATGTCATGTCCCCAAGATATGATAAATACCCTGATATTAAATTTATCGGACTTGCAGATAAGGCTTCTACTCAAGATATAGATACTTTCAAAAATACTTTTTTAAATTGTACATTAGCTTTGCAAAGCAAACATCGAGATGTCCATATCATTCAGACTCTTGCTGATTTGCAAAGCATTCATTTTTAATAGATAAGGAAGTGAATATATGTCTCAAAATCTGTTAATTCTTATTGGTAGCCCTAAAGCTAAAAATAGCACGTCCAATCTCATTTCAAAAAATCTAGAAAAAAAGCTTACCTCATATAATCTCAATTTTTCTAAGCTCTATTTATTTACAGAATTACATCACGAAGATGTACTTCTAGAAAAACTTGCTGCAGCAGATACTCTTATTCTAATTTCTCCAGTTTATGAAAATAGTGTTCCTAGTACAGTTCTTCAATTTTTTGAACTGGCTGCTCAGCATAAAGAAAAACTTGCTATTCAAAACAAACTATTTTTCACCATTACTTTAACTGGCTTTGCTGATACAGCGGCTGGTAAAACAACCATTAATAGCTGTAAGCTCTTTTCCGAAACCATGCATTTTTCTTGGCTTGGTGGTATTACAACTTCTCCATCTGCTCTTATTGAGGATGAAGATCTTGGTAAAATGTATGCAGGGCTCAATACCTCTTTAGACCTTTTCGCCAAAAGCCTTAGTCAAAATATGCCTCTGCCGCCGGAAATTGGGGAGCTTAATGCTAAATCTATTTTGCCATCATTTATCTACCGTATTATAGGTAGTATCTATCAAAAGAAACCTATTAAAACCATAGGGAAAGAGGCTTTCTATGCAAAACCACTTATTTAATGTCTATTCCATCTTAATAGGAGATAATTATAATAAAGCGCATAAGAATAGCCCAGTACCTGTAATAAGTACTGGGTTATTCCTTTTCTTTACATAAAGTATCGGGTATAATTCAAACAATAACGGATCTTCACCTATGCCATCGCCTCATTCCTATGTTTTACCACAATTTCTCCTTTAATATCTTTTAATTCACTCTCATCCTTAAATGAAAGAAAATCATTCTTGTGCCCAATCATAAAGTAATACTCACCTGATTGCTCAATGGTAAACTGTTGTTTTGTAATAGGCGAATCCATTTGCAGAATACATTGGCAATCATTAAAAGGCTTATTAGGGTCTTGCTGACATAAGGCATAAATTTGCCCTTCACCCTCCCATTTTAAAGATACTTCCCAAGTATCCCCCTGTTGTAACTGAAATGGTCCTATGATCTGATTTTTTCCTCTTTTTAATGTCGGGATATCTACTGTCATTATTGTTTCTCCTTTTCCTTGTTCAATCTTTATACCATTTATTTCTAAAACATCATTTTCAGCTATGGTTACACTGTTTTCTGTAAGTTCTATGCTATTTTCGTGCCCTTGTATGTTTTCTGAATTTGTTAATCCATAAATAAATATCCCTGCTGCCAAAACACCTACTAAAATAACGTCTTTCTTTTTCCTTTGGTTTTGTTCAAACATACTTTTAATCCTTCCCTCCAAATGCTTGCTACTCCTCTTCATAGCTTGTGCAAGATAATACTCTTTTTTGTCTTGTACTGATATTCTTACCAGTAGCGTTGCATACTGTTTTCTGTTTTGCCCTCTTGATAAAACATCAGTATCACAAGCCCACTCCCTATCTTCCTGCACCCATTTTGTCATAAGCCATACTAATGGGTTGTACCAATGTATACTTAATGCAACTAATTGTAATATATTGAGTATCTGATCTTTACGTTTATAGTGCATACACTCATGCATTAAAATAAGATTTAATTCTTCTAAACTGTAACTTGTCGGTATGATAATAATAGGCTTAAGAAATCCTACAAGCATAGGTGAAGTACCTTCTATTAATTGTAGATTAGAACGTATTCCCAATTCACTCTTGATATGCTCTAGGCATTCTAATACCTTTTGTTGTTTTATAATGGGATATTGTTTTAGCCGGCGTCTTAAGTAATAATATGTACAAATAAAGTAACTCCCTACAATACAGCTTCCTGCTAATCCTATATGCAGAAGATCCTTATATAACTTATTCCCTTCTATTTGCGCGTTTACTTGTCTAGTCTTCTCCGTTATAATTGCATCTTCCTCTACTAATAATGCCTCTGTTTCTTTTTTACTAATCACATCCTCTTCTGGACTTTGTGTAGCCTTCCTAGCTACCTTATCTTCCATTTGCGCTAATTGCTTTGCTATTTTATCTGCGCTTTCTTGCTCATCCATCTGCACAAGCCTAGCTAACACGAAATTAAGCTTTTGCTCCCCCATTAAGTGAAAAGAACGACTAGGCACAATAGGACACAGTAATCTAATCATTACTATAACCCATAATAAATTAATCCATTTACTACCTACCTTCCTCTTAAATAAATATCTAATCAAACTAGTTATAATAATCATAAGATTTGATATAATAAGCCAATAAATAATTGCTTCTGCCTCAATCATTTATACCATCCTCCAGCTCATCAATCATCTCTAATAACCTTTTACTTTCATTCTTAGATAGTTTTCTATCCTTTACAAAAGCTGTAATAAGTAACTTTAATGAACCTTCATAAACTGTATCTAAAAAACTTTTAGTCTCCTGTTTTTGAAATGCTTCCTTCTCAACAAGTGCATAATATTTAAAATGACCACTGGTTTTATCTACTCCTACAATTTGTTTATTAACTAATCTAGCCAAAAGTGTACGTACAGTACTCGTTGACCACTCTACCTCTGTTTCCAACGGATTAAGAATATCTTTTAAACTTAAAGGTTCTTTGCTCTCCCAAATAATCCTCATTAATTTCCATTCTGATGGCGTAATTTGACCTGACATACGAACTCCTTTCCCTATCTTTACTCTAAAATAAGAGTGACAGTTGTAACGCTAATCACATGTTACAACTGTCACTCTTATTTGTCAATGTATTCTGAATATATTAATTATTTATATTGCTAAAGCAATAATTCTATTAACTTTACTTATTCAAGCTTATACTCTTAAGCCTCTGTTTCCTTAAAAATTACTAGTGTGATACGCATTTCTATTTATTCCATATTTCACCCCCCTATCTTTTTTAGTTATCATTAACCTCTATGCTTCTATAGTTTATTAACTCCATATTATGCTCATTCTTCTTAGTATTCAGACCTTAAGTACCTCTTTGTAAACGGACAAACCTCTATACATTTTCCACATAAGGTTATTTCTTTTTTTATCGCTTGCTGAGCAATTCTTCTTGCAGTTTTCCTACATGCTAGTGCATCAAAAATATACTCACGTTCACTTTCCCTATTCCATATATTGCCTAGAATTGCACCTGCTGGACATGCTTCTTTACATATATTACATCCTTCACAAGGTGAATCCAATACTAATTCAGATACCTTTAAAGGTGCATTTGTCAGAACGGAAGTCAAGCGAACTGCAGAGCCAAACTCTGGAGTAACTAATAATGCACTTTTTCCTATCCAACCAATTCCAGCACATGTGGCTATTGTTTTATGTGGCATAATTGTTTTTAAAACTCCATATTCTTTTGTTCTATCTACTGTTTGTGCATAAGCATCATACCCCTTAGAAATTAAATATTCTTCACAATAAAGCCCCAATTCATCGAGTTTCTCATTTAATTTTAGATAGGTTTTAAAGTAATCAATCGTCGGACCTTCTGATATTCCTTTTATAATTTCTATTGGCACTTTTATTGCAATAGAAATTCCAAAAGGGTATTGAGGAATTGATATTCCTCCTTGAATACTTCTTTCCTTTACTTCAATCCTTCTATTTCACTCTATGTAAAAAGCCAAAAACACTAAGATTCTTTATTCCTCAGTGTTTTTGGCTTTCATACTTTATCTATTTCTTTTTTAATTTATACTTTAAAAGTTAATTCATCGTGCTCGTCTTCTACTTCAAACACATAATCATTTCCTGGTAAAATCGCATTTAATAAAATCCCTGAAATAGCTGCAACTGCTAAACCAGATAATGTAATGGTTGCACCAGCAAGTTCAAAAGTAATACCACCAATTTCATTTAATCCTAATGCACTTACTAAGATCACTGCTGCAATAATAAGATTTCTGCTTTGTGTAAAATCAATACGATTTTCTACTACATTACGAATTCCAATGGCTGAAATCATTCCATATAAAATTAATGATACCCCACCAATGATGGCTGCTGGTATAGAACTAATTAAGTTAGCTACTACTGGGAAGAACGATAAGATAATTGCAAATACTGCTGCAATCTCCATAACAAGTGGATCATATACTTTTGTTAAAGCTAACACACCTGTATTTTCTCCATAAGTTGTATTAGCTGGACCACCAAATAAAGCAGAGCAGCTTGTTGCTAAACCATCACCAATTAAAGTACGATGAAGGCCTGGTGATGCAATATAATTTTTACCTGTTGTCGCACCGATCGCTGAGATATCTCCAATATGTTCCATCATCGTTGCAAGTGCAATGGGTACAATTGTAATAATCGCACTCATATCGAATTTAGCAAATCCACTTGAACTCACTGGAAGTGCAACGATATCCCCTGACCAAATCGTTGAGAAATCTACTGCTCCAATGATAATCGCTACAACATAAGAACCCACGATACCTAACATAATAGGAATAATTTTAATCATTCCTTTACCCCAGATATTACAAATAATAATAATCGCTAAGGCAATAAACGCAAGTAACCAGTTTTGTTGGCAGTTATTAATTGCTGATGGTGCTAAAATTAAACCGATCGAAATAATAATAGGACCTGTTACAACTGGTGGGAAGAAACGCATAACTTTCTTAACACCAAATAGCTTAATAAGTGCTGCTAAAACAACATATACAAGACCTGCTACAAATACACCCCCGCTGGCATATGGTAACATTTCTACATTTGGTTGACCATCAATAAGTGGGGCAACTGCCGCATATCCACCTAGGAATGCAAAAGATGACCCTAAAAATGCAGGTACTTTTCCTTTAGTAATGAAGTGGAAAAGTAGTGTACCTAACCCTGCCATTAAAAGTGTTGTTGAAACACTTAATCCTGTTAATAATGGTACTAATACGGTTGCACCAAACATGGCAAAGGTATGCTGCATACCCAGTAAAATCACTTTTCCTTTATTCATGTCCCTTACGCTATAAATCGCATCCTGCTCTAGAACTGTTTGTTCTTTTTTCACTTTCTTCACCCCGCACAAATTTGATTAACCCAAAACCATAAACTTCTATGTAGTGCCTATGCAAAAAAATAGTCTTATCATATCTATGATAGGACAAAAATTGAAGTAAATATTATTAATATGTCACAATATGGTCTCAAATTGTTAATATAATAGCGTATAAAACTAGTCCTGTCAATCATTAAAATATATTCACAGGAATTTTTTTTATACCTAGTTCTATTTTTATACGTTTATTCTTATACCCTTTATGTGCAAGTATTTTCTATTACTTCTTATATCATCAGTTTATGCTTTATATAAAAATGATACTGCATCTATAAACTACGCACCCACTGAATTAATGCTGAAGTATTTTCTTTTTTTGTGTAATCTGTAGGCTTTTTATAAGCTGCTAGCATTTCTCTAGATTCCTCAGTATCTGATTTCTTTAAAGGAATTTTAAATAAAGTCATTAAAATTTTACTACCAAATCCTAGCTTACTAAAATCGAAACCACCCCTTAAGTAGAAAGTTTTAATTTTTTCCTGTTGTGCTTCATTAAAGTTAGCTTTACACATCTCTTTAAAACGCGCATTATCCTCTCTACCTGATCCACACGCAAAAGCAACTAATTGCTTGTCTTTAAGCTCTTCATAATTTTTCGTAACAAAGTCTATCCCATTAATCTTCCCTGCATAAATCCCACCACCATAAATGATCGTATGATATTCCTTTAAATCCTTTACATCTACTGTTTTCCCTTCGAATAAATCCCCTTTTAACGCTTCTGCAATCCATTTTGCATATTTTTCAGTATAACCTGTTTTTGATTGATAAATCACTGCTACTTTTTTACTCATCTGATTTCATCTCCTCTAGATTCTTTGTAATTTGTAACATAACTTGAACGGCGTCATTTAATGCCCTCGGATCTACCCCCTGAAATATAGCTTTCATATGTGTTTCTTCTTTTTCAGTATATTTTACTTCTACTTCTTTCCACTTCCCTGTAGCTTTAATACGTCTTTTTCTTTTGTCCTTTGGATCTTCATAGAAATCTACATATCCTTTTTCCTGTAATTTTAAAACCAATTGTTTGACATTCTGATGAGAACTTCCTACCATTGTGGCTAATTCATTAAGTGTGGGATCCTCTTCCCTAAATACCTCTAGCATAGCCAGTACAAACCATTGCTTCATGGTAATTTCCTCAAACAAACGATCTCCTATCACTTGTAATTTGTTAGCCGATTTAATAAGCATACCAAATAATAAACGTTCATCATTATAATCGGGTATAATCATTGGTAACTCCTTTATGTAATATATTCTCTATTCCTCTTAATATATTTCAATTATTAAAAAAAGTCAATCTATTATGCTTAATATGCCCATAGATTGACTTACTTATATGCACTAATATCTCATTCCTATTAATGCTACTCTTTTTATGTAATATTTTTCATCCATTTCCTCTGCTTAAAGAGTACCAATGTAGCAATAAGCCTAAATACTTCTTCTAATGAGAGGAGTAAATACACAAAATAAATTGGCCATTTTAAGATATAGGCACCTAATAATCCTAGTGGAATACCTATGCCCCATGTTCCAATGGTGTCTAATATTAATGTATAGTGTGTTTTTCCACCACTTCGCAATATGCCACCTTCTGCAATCATATTGAGTACTTTTACAGGTACAATGAAAGCATAAACCCATAAAATACTAATGGCAATTTGTCTAACTTCTTGTTCTACATTAAAAAGTCGTACATAAAAAGGTGTCAATATTGCCACCACTATACTTAAGATAAGGGTTCCTCCTAAACCTATCTTTATAAAAGTTTTAGCTTTTTCATAAGCACCCTCTTCATGTCCTGCCCCTAATTCATTTCCTACCATAATGCCTGTTGCTGCTGATATACCTGTCAAGGCACCAATAGCTAACCCTTGTATAGGATTAGTAAGAGCCATGGCTGCACAAGATAAGGTCCCCATCCTACCATAAATCGTGGCATAGATATTTTCCCCTAAAGTCCACAAAAACTCACATGCCAATATTGGATAAGCAATCTTCCATGTTTTCATCAAGAAATTCTGTTCTATTTTTAAACGACCTAGTAGTTGAATCTTTTTTGCACGTATAAGCTTCACTAAATAACCTATAATAATAGCCATTTCAACGACTCTTGATAAAGTAGTTGCTAAGGCAGCCCCTACTACACCTAAAGCAGGACATCCTAATTTTCCAAAAATCAATACATAGTTTAAAACAGTATTTATTAAAACAGATGCAACACTTGCATACATTGGAAAACTTGCAAAACCCATACTTCTTAATAACGTAGAAATCATTAAAGTAACCGTCATAGGTAAAAAGCCTATAGCAACTACCCTTAAATACTGGGCGCCACTGTCAATAATGGCATGCTCCAAAGCATAAAAACTTAAGATTTTAGTTGAAAAAGCAAGTGATACTAAGGTAAAAATACTACCTAGCATAACTGCAAAAAATAAATTCACCTTAAAACTCTTGCTAATCCCCTCATAATCTTTCTTTCCATAAAATTGTGCAATTAATATGCCTGCCGCTGTACATAAAGCTGAAACCGTTACCGAAAAAATCGAAGCAAATTTTCCCCCTAAGCCAGTACCTGCAATACAAATACTACCTAGTCTACCCACCATCATCTGATCGATTACGCCTAATGATGACTGAAATAAACTTTGAATCGTTATGGGTAAAGCCACTTTCCATAGTTCATGATAAAATTTTTGTTTTTCTTGATTCATTCTATATCCCCAATTCCCCATTGCAATGCTTTATAATTTTTCTTAATATATTAAGTTTCTCTTCCTCTTTATCATATTACAAATCCTACTTTCTGCAATGGGTTAATCGCGTAACCTCATTCAAAATTTAGCCTTAATATTTGGCTATTATTCACAACATGAATTTTTATTTTTATCCCTTTGATTGTAGCAAACACTTTCCCTTTCTATAAGCTTTACTGGCAGTAAGAAGTTCTTTTCGTCCTCTTCTTCACATGTATCTAAAAACTCAAGTGCTTTCCTAGCTCTTTGCCCTATGTCTTGCCTTACAGTTGTTAATCTAGGCCTAATAGAGTTTGCCTCTGGAATATCATCAAATCCTACAATGGAAACTGCTTCTGGAATTTTAATATGATGATCTATTAAATAGCCTATAAGCTCTATGGCATAGGCATCAGACGCACAAAAAATAGCTGTTATTTGACCTATTTGCTTAAGGACCTTTTCATAATCTTTCATTCTTTCTTCATGAAAGATAGAGACCTTTTGAAACTGAACTTTCCCCTGCTTACTTACTTTATTTTGCTTCTTGAGATTAATTTCATCCACTGCCTTCTTTAGACCCACATATCTTTCATGATCCATATCTTCATCATTATCTGCTATGTATAAAATGTTTCTATGCCCCATTTCCATCAAATACCGTCCTACCTGAAAACCACCATCTATATTATCAATTCCAATATTAGCACACTTACTCTGGGGTTCAAAAAAACCGTCCATCACCACAAAAGGAATTCTAATATTTTGCCTAAGCTCATTGTAGTCTTGATTGCAAAATCCTGTTAGCACTAAACCGGCCATATTCCACATAGAAGCATAACGTACAACTTCACTAATCTCTTTACACCTTTTAATCATCATAAAATAACCATGGCTTTCAATCTCATAAGATAGGTCATCTGCTAAAGCCGCAATAAATGGGTCTTGCAATAATCGTCTTTCATATTTCTCATGAGCAGATATAACTAAGCAAATAATCTTAGAACTATTTTGTGCCAATAAGATGGCTGCCATATTAGGAATATACTCTTTCTCCTCTAAAAGTGCCTGTACTCTTTTTACTGTTTCCTTAGAAATTTTCTTGGTTTTTCCATGAATTACATTAGATACAGTAGCGGTACTAAGCCCCAATTCATCTGCAATATCTTTGATTCTAATCATCTTATCCTTCTCCCTCAAAAATACTTCCTATTCACCATTTACTTTGCTATTACCACCTGCTAGCATCTTTCAAAGTCATTTCCATAAATTGTTTCATAGCCTGAGATATGTTTTTATGCCTATGATATGCCATTTGAGTGCTAAATTGTGGAAACGGATGATGCATTTCTATCATCTTAAGTTTTCCTTCATTGATCTCTTTACTCACAGTATAATAAGGCATCACAGAGATGCCTAGCCCATTTAAAACACATTTTTTAATGGCTTCAATACTTGAAAGTTCTATAGGATTGATATAACTAATTTTTTTCTGTTTCAGATAATCTTCAAAAGCATCTCTAGCCAGGCATCCTGACTCACTTAAGATGA
Organism: Cellulosilyticum sp.; assembly: GCA_015058045.1. Taxonomy (GTDB): domain Bacteria; phylum Bacillota; class Clostridia; order Lachnospirales; family Cellulosilyticaceae; genus Cellulosilyticum. The sequence continues at coordinate 1,542 of SVDC01000084.1, read as the reverse complement.
GGTTTTCTTTTGCTAGAAATTCTAGATTACTATCTGGCGCACCAACCATCATCATACGTTCATCTTTTAATTTTTCTACCACTAAATCTAAATCCAATATTTCAGGTTCAATAGAAAGCGTAAGCTCTACTTCTCCTGTATGCAATTTATTTCTTAGTTCGCTACATTTTGCTGTCTTTAAAATCAGATTGACTTTTGGAAAATGTCTTTTATATTCCTTTAAAATATGATCTAAACGATAAATCGTTAAGGACTCTGATACACCAATGGTTAAATCACCCGATATCTCATTTTCTTTAGTATGAAGTGATTGAATCTCTTTATATATTCCTAACATTTGTTTTGCATAAGGCACTAGCTTCTTTCCAACAGACGTCAAAATAATTTTTTTACCTAAACGGTCAAATAAAATTGTGTCCATCTCATTTTCTAAAATCTGAATGTGTGCCGTAATTGTAGGTTGTGCATAGCCTAAACGCTCTGCTGCTTTTGTAAAACTCCCCATTTCAACTATGGTTATAAAGGTTTGTAAATGCCTAATTTCCATTAATCTCACCTTCTACTGGTTCTATTTACTTTATATTATCATAATTTTTGATGATTTTATTTACTTATTTCAATTTTATTTATTGTCCAATCAAACATATAATAGCTATATCGATCGATATAGTTTTTAAATCTACTGAATGATAAAAAGGAGAAACGATATATGAAAAAAGTTTTACTACTTCTTGCTGATGGATTTGAAGCTGTCGAAGCAAGTGTTTTCACAGATGTCATCGGTTGGAACAAAGCTGAGGGAGATGGCTCAACAGACTTAGTAACTGTTGGCAAACGAAAAAAACTGAAATGTACCTTTGGCTTTACTGTGATTTGTGACTACACTATTGATCAAATTAATGTAGATGATTTTGATGCACTTGCTATCCCTGGTGGATTTGAAGATGCTGGTTTTTATAAAGATGCTTATAGTAAAGCGTTTTTAAATCTCATCCGCTCCTTTGACCAAGCTAGAAAAATAATTGCTTCTGTTTGTGTCGGTGCACTCCCTATTGGAAAAAGTGGTGTCCTTGCGGGCAGAAATGCGACAACCTATCACCTAAGTAGTGGTGCTAGACAAAAGCAACTGGCTGAATTTAAGGTAAATGTTCTTGCCAATGAACCCATTGTCATTGATCGTAATATTATTACTTCTTATAATCCCTCCACTGCTTTTGATGTAGCCTTTACACTTTTAGAAATGCTTACTTCAAAAGAAAACTGCTATCATGTCAAACATCTTATGGGATTTAGCTCATAAGGTACACTTCTAAAACTTTCATTCGTATATATAAAAAATGAGGTGTCGCGAAATGCGATACCTCATTAAAAATTAGGCATATTCTAGCTCATAAGGGAGAAAAAAGTGTTTCTGGAAGAAATTCTTTTTTCGGACGACTGAGCGGATGTATTTTTCGACAACCTCTTTTTACTATTATCCTAATTGTTCTATTTCTTCCATGGTCATCTCACTTATTACTTTTAAAGATTCTAGATTAAATC
>SVDC01000003.1 GCA_015058045.1 Cellulosilyticum sp. | reverse complement strand
ATGTTTTAAACTTAGGAAAAAAGTACATGGAAAAAGCAGAGCCAAACCATAATATTAAAAAAAGGAATTATAAGTTGAAGGAGCAAAATATGGAGCAAGTAGCAGTAAGAGCAGGTTATGCCTGTCTTAATTTATCATTAAAAGAGTCTTTTAGAAATTATCGACTAGCCACAGTGGAAAAGGAAGATGAGGAGAAGATTACTCAGGTGATTTGGCATAATATCCGTTTATTAAGAGAAATTGTAGAATATAATATAAAACACAATATTTATGTTTATAGAGTCAGTTCGGATTTAGTACCATTTTGCACCCATCCCTATGTCAAAGCTCTTTATGAGGAAAAGGTATTGAATAACGAAGAAATGTATCATCATTTTACTACAATTAGAATGCTACAAGAGCAATATAATCTTAGAATGAGTATTCACCCTAGCCAATTTAATGTATTATCCAGCCCTAAAAAAGAGGTAGTTAGTCGTTCAGTGAATGAAATTAATGCACAAACTGAGTGGATTAAGGCCTTAAAAGGTGAAAATGTAGTTATTCATGTAGGTGGCAGTTATGGTGATAAAAAATCTGCATTACAGCGTTTTAAAGAAAATTTAAGATATGTAGACCAAAATCTCATTTCTATTGAAAATGATGATAAGACCTATAATGTAGAAGAAGTAGTAGAGATTTGCCAAAATAAGCATATTAAGTGGGTCTACGATTATCATCATGATCGTTGTCATCCCAGTATTGAAAAGGATGTTAAGGCACTGATTAAGAACTATCCACCTAATAAATATCATCTATCTACAGGAACGCCACATAGTGATTCTAGACCTCATGCAGATTATATATCTGCAACTGATTATGCAAATTTTACGAGTTTTTTAACAAGCTGTGGGATTAAGCAAGCGGATGTTATTTTTGAAGCTAAGAAAAAAAACAAAGCAATCTTTCATATTTTGGAGCCTATAGGTAATGGGTACTGGCAGTTAGAAGGGAATAATTAGAAAAAAGCTGCGGATACTAAATAATAGTAGGTTATGAAATTGGAGGAAAATCATATGAAGGGAAAACAAAAAAGGAAAATTCAAAAGATTGTAGCATTTGTTCTAGCAATGCTGAGTTTACTGGCACCTTGTTTATCTGCAGCAACTTACTTTAAAAGAGGTTATATTAGTGGGTGTTTTAATGTAGTACCAGTAAGTGGTACATCAAAGACTAAAAAACTACCTATTTACTGTGTAGATACTAAGGGGCAGAAAAAGGTAGCCCTTACTTTCGATGCAGCATGGGGAGATGAAGATGCTGATGAGATTTTAGAGACACTTAAATCCAATAATGTAAGAGTTACATTCTTTATGGTAGGAGATTGGATGAGGAAATATCCAGATCTTGTAAAACGCATTGCAGAAGATGGACATGATGTGGCAAATCATTCTAATAAACATCCTCATGTAAATCAAATGAATAAAGAGGCTATTAAGAAGGATTTATTAGGGGCGAATGAAGAAATCAAGAAGATAACAGGCGCAGATTGTATGCTTTATAGACCACCTTATGGTGAATATAATAATACGGTTTTAGAGGCAGCTGAAGAATGTCAGTGTTATACCATTCAATGGGATGTAGATTCTATAGATTGGAAAGGTTATGACGCACCAACTATTGTAAAAAAAGTCTTAGAGCATAAGCATTTAGGTGATGGGTCTATTATCTTGCTGCATAATGGGGCAAAACATACAGCCAAGGCACTACCAGAAATTATTCAAGGACTTAAGGAAAAAGGCTATGAAATAGTTCCTATTAGTGAACTGATTTATAAAGAAAACTACACATTAGATCATGAAGGAAGACAGCATAGCAATGTATAAAAAATAGGCATAAAAAGAGGCTGTAGTACATAAGAGTATACTACGGCCTCTTCTATATCGAATCAATTCATAAGATAAGATTTACAATTATTAAAAAGGGAAGTTGTTATCTAACTGTCGTTTGAATAAGGGCAACATCAAACGATCTAATTCATTACTTAGTTTAATAACTTCTGGAGAGAGTAGGTTGTAGTTATTCATTTCAATAACCTTAAGTAGGTCTTTTTTCAGGGTTCTAATAGTAGTAAGGGTAGAAGTTTCCATAAGAATCGTAGCCTCACTTTGTAGTTTGGGATTTAAAGTCAACTTTAGTGACTAATATATACTATGAAAAGAAACTTAAAAAGGTGAATAAAAATATTCATTGAGGGTTGTCATATTTAGAGAAGATTGTGAATAAGATTTTAAGGGCAGACAAAGTAATTGAAGAACAAGTAAGGATAAGGAGTGGGTAGGGATGATAGAGCACAAAATAGAAAACAATGAAGTGATTTTAATTGGTAAAGTAGTGAGTGATGTAAAGTTTAGTCATAAAGTTTATGGAGAAGGTTTTTATAGTTTTGATTTACAGATTCCAAGATTAAGTAGCTCCTATGATATTTTACCAATTACTATATCAGAGAGGCTGTTACCTTCTTACAACAATATACAAGGTAAAATATTGGAACTACAAGGACAACTACGTTCATATAATCAATACTCAGAAGGAAAAAATAAGCTGATTTTAACAGTGTTTTGCTTGGAGATGAAAGAAGTATCCCCGGGTGAATTATCAAAAAGTAAAAATCATATTTACTTAAATGGGTATATATGTAAAAAACCTATTTATCGTACAACACCATTTGGTAGAGAAATTACAGATTTACATTTAGCGGTCAATAGAGCATATCATAAATCAGATTATATACCTTGTATTACATGGGGGCGTACAGCTAGATTTTCTGAAAGTTTAACAGTAGGAGATCATATTCAAGTATGGGGAAGAATACAAAGTAGAATTTATCAAAAGAAGCTAGAGACTGGTGAAATAGCTACGAAGACTGCTTATGAAATTTCTATCAATAAATTGGATGTATTGGATGATGGAAGTGAGCCTATTAGTTTTGAGGAACAAGAAGTAGAACAAACAGAGAGTACCGATGAAAATTACATAGCACAATAAAATGATTAGGGGATATCGATAAAGATATTCCCTTATTTTTATAGAAATATATAGTTTTAGAGGGAGTTCATGGGATATAGCATATTTAGAGGGATATGTTATAATAGAAGAAATAAAGTATAAAAATAAATAAAGATAGAGTATAGAAGGAATCTGATAAACAGATGGAATATACAGTTTTAAAACAAAAAAGAAAAACAGCTACAATTGTTATTAGTAATGAACTGAAGGTAGTTGTAAAAGTACCAAATCATGTTACAAGGAAGCAAATTGAATCACTGGTTAAGCAGAATGAAGATTGGATTTTAACTGTATTAGAAAAGAAAAAAAATCTTATCGAAACAAAAGATTGGTATAGGACAAAACGCTTGCTTTATTTAGGAAAATACTGGCCGGTAGAAATGATAATATCATCAGTTAAGAAATCAAAGGTTGACTTTACAGATAAAGGCTTTATAATTGTTTCAGATGGTAATGAGCTTAATACTAGAAAATTAGTAGAAAAGTTTTATAGAGAGCAGGCTAAGAAAATGCTTCTAAATTTAGCAAATCAATATGCTCAAATAATAGGTGTAAACTTCCAAAAGATTACCATTCGCAATCAAGTAACTAGATGGGGAAGTTGTTCTTCGAAAGGAAATTTATCTTTTAATTTGAAGATTTTATGTGCCCCTATAGAAATGATTGAATATGTTGTATTACACGAAGTTATGCATCTAAAACATTTTAATCATAGCAAAGATTTTTGGCAAGACATTGAAGAATTAATGCCAGATTATAAAATACGCATGAATTACTTTAAAGAATATGGTCAAAACTTTATGATATAAGATGGAGAGCTGAGGAGGAAATAAGATGGAAAATGGACTTGTCCAAGTATACTATGGCAAAGGTAAAGGAAAAACAACATCAGCCATTGGACTTGGTATTAGGGCGCTAGGTAATGATTATAAAGTCATTATGATACAATTTTTAAAAAATGATATGACTGGCGAATGCAAAATGATTAAGGATTTAGAGCCCAACTTTAAAATTTTTCATTTTGAAAAAAAGAGAGGTTTTACTTGGCAATTAAATGACGAAGAAAAACAAGAACTAAAAAGCGAAACAAGCAATGCACTTAAATTTGCAAGTAAGGTAATGGATACAGGGCAATGTGATGTACTCATCCTAGATGAAATTTTAAATTCATTAGAGCTAGGATTTGTATCAGAAGAGGATGTATGTAGCCTCATTGATCAGAAATCAGATGATGTAGAGCTTGTTCTTACAGGACGTAGTCTACCAGAAAGTATTGCCCAAAGGGCAGATTATATTAGTTGCATTGAGAATATTAAACATCCTATGGATAGAGGAATAGACGCTCGTAGGGGTATCGAATATTAATCTATTAAAAGGATAGATATAAATATAAAAAGAAGGGATTTTCTTAGAAATCCCTTCTTTTTATATTTATATCTATCTAAAATGAATACAGGACAAAAGAAATAAGGTCTTATTATGCGATTTAGGCATCTAATAAATGATCCATATTGTATAAACCAGGTCCTTTATTTATTAAGAATAAAGCTGCTTTGATGGCACCAGTAGCAAACACTTCTTTAGAAGTTGCTTGGTGTGATAGAGTGATAAATTCATCATTTCCAGCAAATAAAATATCATGTTCACCAACGATTGTGCCACCACGAACAGCATGAATACCAATTTCTTTTTGTGGTCTTTTTTCACGTACTTGGCTACGGTCATAGCGATAAGCATAAGTGTTATCTAAAGTTTCATTAATCGCATCTGCAATAGCTAAAGCCGTACCACTAGGTGCATCAATTTTTTGATTGTGGTGTTTTTCAATGATTTCAATATCAAAACCGCTTGTTCCTAAAATTTCAGTTGCACGTTTTGCAAGTGCAATGAGTAAATTAACGCCAAGAGACATATTTGCAGAGAAGAAGATTGGAATAGATTTACTTGCTTCTTTTAAGTAAGTTACCTCTTCTTCAGATAAGCCTGTTGTACAAATAACTGCTGGTGTATGATGGGTTAAAGCATAATCAATTAGCGGTTTGACAGCAGGAGCAGTAGAGAAGTCAATGATGACATCAGCGACTATATTACATTCATTAATATTTGGATAAACAGGATAAGTGTTTGGCACCTCTAAATAAGGATCAACTCCTGCTACGATCTCTACATTTTCTTGATTGTTAATAAGGCGAGTAATGGCTCTACCAATTTTACCATTACAGCCATGCATGATAATTTTTGTCATGTCATTCATCCTTTCTGAAGTGTCTGTACTATTTCAGCGCCAATTAACCAATAATTTTAGTATCTATTAGTGCTTGTTTAAGTAGTGGAATATGATGCTCTTCAAGTGTAGTCAGTGGTAGTCTACATGGTCCTGCTTCCATACCCATTAGATTGAGTGCAGCTTTAACTGGAATTGGATTAACTTCACAGAAAAGTGCTTTAATAAGTGGTAAAAATTCTAATTGGATATGTAATGCTTCTTCATGATGACCATCTAAATAAAGTTTAACCATATCATGGGTTTGTCTTGGTGCAACATTAGATAGAACAGAAATAACACCTTTACCCCCTAAAGATAAGATTGGAATAATTTGATCATCATTTCCAGAATAAATTGGGAATTCTTCCCCACAAAGTGCAGCAATCTCAGCAACATTAGAGATGTTACCTGTTGCTTCTTTAATACCTTGAACAAAATCATATTTTGAAAGATGAGCTACTGTTTGAGGCATGATGGTTACCCCTGTACGGCTAGGTACACTATAAAGAATCATTGGAAGATCTACTGCGCGTCCAATAGCTGTAAAGTGTTCAATTAATCCTTTTTGTGTTGCTTTATTATAATAAGGTGTTACTTGAAGTGTAGCATTTACTCCTAAAGCTTTTGCTTTTTTCGTTAAATTAATACCATGTCTTGTATCATTACTTCCTGTACCTGCGATAACAGGTACACGACCATTAGTGCGATCTACAGCGACTTTAATACATTCTAGATGTTCATCATCTGTCATAGTAGAGGCTTCGCCAGTCGTACCACAAATAATAATAGCGTCTGTACCATTTTCAATTTGAAAATCTATATATTCTTCTAGTTTTCCAAAATTAATACCCCCATTAGCTAAAAATGGTGTAACAATTGCAACGCCTGCTCCTTCGAAAATTGCCATAATATCATCCTCCATTTATTTGAGTGAATAGAATTTTAGTGTGCGATTTTGAAGAGGCATCCTTCTAATAACCATTTTATTCTAAAAATGTAGAAGTGTAGCTTATTCAAATTGGCACGTAAAAAAACCAGCACATAGAGGCTGGCTACTACAATCATATTATTTGATATCGCTTAGGTAGGATATGATTATACGTAGCGCTCCATCCTTATTGTAGTACAAAGGATGACAGTTGTATAGCTCTTAACTAGACAACCAGGAAAAAACAGTACAAGCTGTTTTACCTTCGGCGATTACTCCTTTTAACTTTCTTCAACTTTCCTTGTAGAAATCCAAAAGTTTACTGATAGCACTCGCGCCTCTACATTGAGATATTTATTTGTATCAAATATAAACCTATAATTCTAAAAAGTCAATAAAATTAATGAAATTAGATTTAGATTTGAAAAGTTATATGAAGTTTTGTATAAAAAGCCTTGATATGTAGCATACTTTAATAGATTTTATGGTTAGAGGAGATATGTTATGAAAAAAGAGCAAACGACAGATAAAGCAAAGTTATTTGATGCCTTATCTCCAGAAGATAAGATGAAACTTGAGATTGCAGAAGAACTAGGTCTTTTAGATAAGGTTCAAGAAGGTGGCTGGAAAACACTTAGTGCAAAAGAAACTGGTAGAATTGGTGGTCTAATGACCAAGAAAAAGAGAGAGCTCAATAAGCTCAAAGAAATGAATGAGGCTGAAAAATAGCCTCTATACGAGGGTGCCATAAGAGGGACTCAGAGCATCTTTTTAATGTATACTTTGAAATACTAGTATTTTGAAAATAGGTATACAATAGAGACATAGGAAAAAATAAGTGGCATAAAACTATGGTGTAGTTTTATGCCACTTATTTTTTAGGGTTTATATCAATTATAAATTAACTCGCTTTATTGATGGTGATGCGAAGACGATTAATACGATTATTAACTGTTTCTTCAATTTTAAAGGTAACTTCATTAAAGTTAATTTCTTCACCTGTATCTGGGAAACGGTCAAATAGACCTATGACAAATCCACCGATAGAATCAAAGTCTTCAGAAATGATATTGAGATTAAGTTCACCATTGATATCTGGAATGCGTGAACTACCATCTACAACATATTCACCTTCTTTAATTTTGACGACATCCTCTGCAACTTGGTCATATTCATCATCAATATCTCCAACGATTTCCTCTATTAAATCTTCCATGCTAACAAGTCCAGCAGTACCGCCATATTCATCTAAAACAATAGCAATACCGATTTTTTGGCTACGCATTTCTTTAAAGAGTTCATCATTGTTTTTAAATTCATGAACAAAATAAGCGTCTCTTAAGTAATCAGAAGTTTTGAAGCAAGCTTCATTGATATCATTTAAAATTAAGTCTTTTATATGCAAAATACCAATAATATGGTCTAATGAATCTTCATAAACAGGCATTCTAGAGAACTGTTCTCTTTTGTATAGTTCAATGATATCTTTATAAGATGCTTCAAGAGCAATAGCAATCATATCTGTACGTGGAATCATAATGTCTTTAGCACAAGACTGTCCAAAATCAAATACATTATTGATCATGTCTTTTTCTTCTGTTTCAATTACGCCTTCTTCATGGCTTACATTAACAATTGTTTTAAGTTCATCGGCTGTAATAAAAGGTTTGCCTTTATCTGGATTACCACCCAATACTTTAACTAAAGTATTTGTGATTAACATAAGAATGGTTACAACAGGGCTAAAAACTTTTACAATAATTGAGATAGGTGTTGCAACAAATAATGCAATTTTTTGTGCATTTTGTGTTGCTAAAGATTTAGGTGTTATTTCACCAAAGATTAAAACCAATAAGGTCATAACACCAGTAGCAATACCAACGCCTATTCCACTTGAAGAACCGCCGGATAAACTGATAGCAATCATAGTAGCTAAAGAAGAAGCCATAATATTTACTAAGTTATTACCAACTAGAATAGAACCTAAAAGTTTATTAGGATCCTCTAAAAGCTTATCTAGTTTTTCTGCTCCTTTAATATTTTGTTCAATCATGTAGCGTATGTCTAGTTTACTAAGTGTCATTAAAGCTGTTTCAGAAGCAGAGAAAAAGCCTGAAGCAAGAAGTAGCAATGCTAGACAAACAATCTGTACCGATAATGGGTCCAAAGTATTATCACTCTCCTAAAAATGAAATTATTATAATGATAAATGTTATTAAAATATATGTATAATATAGCTAAAGAATAACATTTATTAATGATATCATAGCATAAGCAAAAAAAAAAACAACTATAAAAATAGCTTATAAAAAGAAATCTTTTGACATAAAAAGATTCCTAAGCAAAAAAATGAAAAATAAGTTATAATAAGATGTTAAGTTTAGATAGTATATCAGCTCTGTAGACATATAAAAGCAGATATCAATGATAAAAAAGTAAAAAATAGGATGGTGTAAAATGGAAGCATATAGTGAGTTTGCCAATGTATACGATCTTTTTATGGAAGACACACCTTATGAGGCATGGTATACGTTTATAAAAGAATGTGTAAGTACCCAAGGTATACAAGTAGAATCAGTTTGTGAATTGGGATGTGGGACAGGCCAAATGACCATGCTTTTTGCAAAAGACAAAAAAGAGGTTATAGGAATTGACTATTCACCAGAAATGCTTATGGTTGCACAAGACCATGCTTATGATGAAGGCGTTTCTATTTTATATTCTATGCAAAATATGGCGGACTTTGAATTAGAAGGTGAAGTAGACCTTATTTGTAGTTGCTGCGATAGTATCAATTACCTATTAGAAGAAGAGGATGTGTTAAGTACTTTTAAGCAAGTTCATAAGTATTTGGCTGATAAGGGACTTTTTATTTTTGATATGAATACAGCATATAAATATAAAGAAGTGCTTGGAAGTCAAATTTTTGCAGATCAAACTGATGAAGCTGCTTATATTTGGGAAAACTTCTATGATGAGGAAGAAGAAATTAATGAATATGAAGTGAGTTTCTTTATTAAGGATGAAAATGGCAAATATGAAAGGACCATTGAAAATCATTACCAAAGAGCTTATAGTATAGAGGTTATTAAGGCGATGTTAGATGAAGCTGGTCTAGAATGTCTACATGTCTATGATAATTATTCTAATCAATCTGCACACAAGCAGTCAGAGCGTGTAACTTATATTGTTAAGAAAAAATAGAGTAGAGCTAGCGTAGAAAGGAAGGAACAAAATGAGTAAAGAGAAGAAAGATTATTTAGTAAGAGGAATTGATAAAGGCGGTAACTTTAGATTCTTTGGTGCCAATTCTAAAAATCTTGTAAATGAAGCTTGCCAAAAACATCAAACAACACCAGTAGCATCTGCTGCACTTGGTAGAGCACTTACAGCCAATGTCATGATGGGAAGCATGCTCAAAAGAGATCAAGATAGAGTAAGTATTATCATTAAAGGAGATGGACCAATTGGTGGGATTATCACAGAATCTAATGGTAAATGTGAAGTAAAAGGATATGTATACCATCCACAAATTGAATCTCACTTAAATTACCTTGGTAAATTAGATGTTGGTGGTGCAGTAGGTAATGCCAATATGACAGTTGTAAAGGATTTAGGTATGAAAGAACCTTATTCAGGACAAGTGCCAATGCTTACAGGTGAAATTGCAGAAGATTTAACTTATTACTTTGCTGTTTCAGAACAAACAAACTCAGTTGTTATTTTAGGTGTACTTGTAGATGTAGATTATAGCATTAAACAAGCTGGTGGTATTATTATCCAAGTACTTCCAGATGCCAAAGAGGAAGCAATTGATGCACTTGAGGAAAAACTTAAAGATTTTGGTAATTTAACAGATAAACTTGAAAAAGGTCAATCTATTGAGTATGTCATTGAAAAACTTTTAGGTGAAGTAGAATACATGGGTCAAACACCTATTTCATTCCACTGTGATTGTAATAAAGATCGTATGGAAAGAGCACTCATTAGTGTAGGTAAAAAAGATCTTCATGAAATTGCAGAAGAAGATGGACAAGCTGAGCTTGTATGCCCATTCTGTAATGATAAATATTTATTTAATAAAGAAGAGCTTGAAGATATTATTAAAAATATCTAATGTAAGCTATAGTGTAGTGAAAGCAGAGTGGTACTTTAGTTCAGAGTACTACTCTGTTTTTGGTTTAAATTCAAAGAATACCTTTTTGGATTTATATGCAAGATGTCAAGCTTAAGGCGATATACTATTGTAGAGACTCACTTTTGAGGTAGAGCGTATGTGCTGCTATAAGTTTTATACCCAGGCCTTAAAAGACGAAATAGTAGAGAAAATGGATGAGCTATTACAGGAAAATGAAATAAGTAGCCGATATGATATGAGTCGTATTCATTCTTATCAAACTGAGCAGATGTATGAGGTGGAATATGAAATAGAGGCAGAGAAAAAGACGTGTGATGAAGGTGTAGCTCATGTGCTTAGTGATGTAATGCAAAAAAAGGTCATTCAAAATGTATGTGATAGATTTCTAAGGTCAAGAGAAGACTTAACCAAGCAAGAGCGACATGAAATTACACAGGCATTTATGATGAATAACTATTTATCAAGACAAGAAGGCATTTCGTATGTAACCTACTATTTTGTTTATTTACCTATATATAAAGAAATTGGAGAAAGTAGTAGCTTGAATATAGAAGGTTGGCTACAATTCCGGTTAGGAAAATATAGAACTTTATTAACAGATATTTTAGAACAGTTTGTAGAGGATTATGTAGCAAAGAAAGATGTTGTTAATTTTATTAGGATTATGAGAGAAGCAAGCTTATTAGCAGTCCCATTGGAAGAAGTCATACATGTTGTTTATAAAAAAGAAGGGAAAATTCAAATTTATGATAAGAATAAAAAAAATGTAACAGGGCATTATATAAAAAAATATTGTAAGGACTTACTTTTAGATAGTACCCTTACAAGAGAAGATTTATTATTACATGTGCTTATTACCATTAGTCCTAAGAAGATTATTGTTCATAAAAATCATAATATGAAGAGTAAACAATTTATGAATACCATAGAAATTATTTTTGATGAGAATATTACGTATTGCGAAGGTTGTACATTTTGTCAAAAAGAGGAATAGGTAGAGATATACCAAATAAAAGAAATCAGGCAGAAAGAATTGACGTATTAGGTTGTATTTGTTAATATTAAAAACAAATAAAAATATATTTTATTTGATAAAAAAATATATTAAATGGAATGTAGTAATTTTGAATGATTAATAAATGATGTTCAATAAGATAATATGATGATGAGAAGAGTAACTTAAATTAGCTTTTTCAGAGAGAAAATGTAAAGGTGTGAGCATTTTTAAAGCAGTTAAGTGAAGACCACCTCGGAGTGATTGAAAAGCAATCCGTTAACAACGTTATCGTTAAAATAAGTGGTGTATTTAATTAAGATTAAATCACAATAAGGGTGGAACCGCGGGAAAAGTACCTCGCCCCTTGTAAGCAAGTTGTTTGTTTGCAGGGAGCGGGGTTTTTATATGGAAAAAATCAAATTTCCTGCTAGTACTAAAAACATAAAATGAAAAATGAAAGGATCTAGAAGATATGATAAAGATTATACTTAAAGATGGTAGTGTGAAAGAAGTTGAATCTGGTAGTTCAGTTATTGAGGTAGCAGAAAGTTTAAGTAGTGGACTTGCACGTGCTGCTTGCGCGGGCTTAGTAAATGGTGAAAGAGTTGATCTTCGTACAAAACTTAATGAAGATTGCAATCTTGAAATATTAACTTTTAATGATAAAGAAGGAAAATGGGCGTTTAGACATACTGCTTCTCACATTTTAGCACAAGCTGTAAAACGCCTTTATCCAGATGTCAAACTTGCTATTGGACCAGCTATAGAAGATGGTTTCTATTATGATTTTGATACAGATAAGCCGTTTTCACATGAAGACTTTGAAAAAATAGAAGCAGAAATGAAAAAAATTGTAAAAGAAAAATTACCTATTGAGCGCTTTGAATTACCTCGTGAGGAAGCCATTAAATTGATGGAGGTTGCTGGTGAACCATATAAAGTAGAATTAATTTCTGATTTACCAGAAGGAGAAACCATTTCTTTTTATAAACAAGGTGAATTCGTAGATCTTTGTGCAGGGCCGCACCTTATGACAACAAAACCAGTAGAAGCGTTTAAAATTATGTCTGTAGCAGGTGCTTACTGGAGAGGAAATGAAAAGAATAAAATGCTTTCTCGTCTCTATGCTACAGCTTTTGCAAAGAAAGCTGATCTTAATGAGTATCTTGAGAAATTGGAAGAAGCTAAAAAACGCGACCATCGTAAATTAGGAAAAGATCTTGAACTCTTTACATTACTCGATGAAGGCCCAGGCTTTCCATTTTTCTTACCAAAAGGTATGGAACTTAAAAATACTTTAATTGATTATTGGAGACAAATTCATAAAAAAGCAGGGTATGTAGAAGTATCTACACCTATTATCCTTAATAAACAACTTTGGCTTAGAAGTGGTCATTGGGATCACTACAGAGATAATATGTATACAACAGTGATTGATGATGAAGATTACGCTATTAAGCCAATGAACTGTCCAGGTGGTATGCTTGTTTATAAAACAAAAATGCACTCTTATAAAGACTTACCACTTAGAGTAGGAGAGTTAGGGCTTGTACATCGTCATGAACTTTCTGGTGCGCTTCATGGACTAATGAGAGTGCGTAACTTTACTCAAGATGATGCCCATATCTTTATGTTACCAGAACAAATTAAAGATGAGATCAAAGGGGTTGTAAGGCTCATTGATGAAGTATATAAAACATTTGGTTTTAAATACAACATTGAGCTTTCTACAATGCCAGAAGATCATGTGGGAGAAATAGAAGCTTGGGAAATGGCTACTAATGGATTAAAAGAAGCGATTGAAGAACTAGGTTATGACTATGAAGTCAATGAAGGAGATGGTGCATTCTATGGACCAAAACTAGACTTCAAACTAGAAGATAGCTTAGGAAGAACATGGCAGTGTGGTACCATTCAATTAGATTTCCAACTTCCAGAACGTTTTGAGCTTGAATATGTAGGAGCAGATGGTGAAAAACATAGACCGGTTATGATTCACCGTGTAGTATTTGGTAGTATAGAGCGTTTTATTGGGGTCATTACAGAACACTTTGCAGGGGCATTCCCAACATGGCTTGCACCTGTGCAAGTTAAAGTTCTTCCTATTTCTGATAAGTATCATGACTATGCAAGAAAAGTATATGATGCCATTGAAGAGGCAGGTATTAAAGTAGAAATCGATGAACGTGCAGAAAAAATTGGTTATAAAATTAGAGAAGCAAGAAATATGCGTATTCCATTTATTTTAGTAGTAGGTGCGCAGGAAGAAGCAGATGGTACAGTCAATGTACGTAGCCGCAAAGGTGAAGAAGGTGCTATGAAGTTAGAAAATCTTATTGTGCGTGTACAAGATGAAATTAAAACAAAATATAACTATTTATTAGATCAACAATAAAAAAGAGGCGCATATAGCCCAGCTCAGTCATCGGCAAAAAGTATTTCTGTAGGAAACAGCTAAAAGTTTCCTACAGAAATACTTTTTTGCTACTGACTAAGCTAGATATGCCAATAGAGTGGTAGTGATAGAAGGAAAAAATGCCTTTATAATCGGCTTTTGCTATTGGGAACTTTTTGGCTAGTTTTATCAATCCTATTTTAGTAAAGAAAATAGGGAGAAAGAAAAAGGAATTTACCCAACATCTGTAGCAAAGGGCGGAGAGTATATTAAAGGTTCTACATTAGGTATGTCACTGTTACTAGGAATTGCAGCACTAGGTGTCATTATTACACCACAAATTGTAGGGATTGTAGCAGATGCTATGGGTATGATTCCAGCTATTATGATTTTGGTAGTTAATGTCATTTGTATGGTTGGATTAGCTGTATTGAACAGTGTACGTAAGGAAGTAAAGTAGAATAGATTTAAAATGAGGTATTAAGAAGAGGGTTATCTTTTTAGTACCTTATTTTAATAAAGTATAAAATAGTAATAAAAAATAAAATAATATAATATTTTGTGGACAAATATAAAATTTCATATTATGATAGTTACCATAAATGAAATTTAGTGCATCGTATAGCGTTGAAAATATGGTTCAACAGTTTCTACCAAGTCACCTTAAATGACTTGACTACGATATGAAGAAACAATATACATATCAATTTAGGGACTCATTATACGGTCATGTCAATCAACATGGAGGCGTAAGTAATGATGAATACTATCAAAGAACAAATCAACCAAGGCACGAAAGGAAAAGTGGCATATTCTAGTGTTTATGAACGTGATGGCAGAGTACCTGTTATGACAGCCATTCCTTTTGGGCTTCAACATGTTTTAGCTATGTTTGTAGCAAATATTACACCCATTATTATTGTAGCCGGCGTGTCAGGGCTATCTAGTGAACAAAGTGCTATGCTCATTCAATGTGCAATGATGATTGCAGGGTTAGGAACCCTCGTGCAGCTTTATCCTGTATGGAAAGTGGGTTCAAAAATGCCTATTGTGATGGGGATTAGTTTTACATTTGTTTCTGTCTTTTGTACCATTGGAACTAAGTACGGCTATAATGCCATTATTGGAGCTGTTATTGTAGGTGGGGTATTAGAAGGACTTTTAGGTTTATTTGCTAAGTATTGGAGAAAGATTATTACACCAATTGTGGCAGCAAGTGTCGTTACAGCTATTGGATTTTCACTTTTAAATGTTGGGGCAACTTCTTTTGGAGGGGGAAATGGTAGCGCGGATTTTGGCTCTGCCTCTAACTTACTTTTAGGAAGTGTCACACTTATTACTTGTTTAGGCTTTAATGCTTTAGCGCCTAAACACTATAAACAACTTTCTGTATTAGTAGGATTAGTGGTAGGTTATATTGTAGCTATTTTTATGGGAAAAGTAGATTTTTCAGGGATGAGTCAAACTTCTATCATTGCACTACCACAGTTTTTACCTTTTAAACCAGAGTTTCATTTAAATGCTATTATTTCTACATTTTTAATCTTTTTAGTTTCTGCAACAGAAACGATAGGAGATACATCAGCATTAGCAAAATCAGGTTTAAATCGTGAAGCCACAGAGAAAGAGATTGCAGGCTCTATTGCATGTGATGGTTTTGTAAGTAGCATTTCAGGTTTATTTGGTTGTATGCCAATTACATCATTTAGTCAAAATGTAGGACTTGTAGCAATGACAAAGGTAGTGAATCGTTTTACCTTGTTAATGGGTGCAATTATTATGATTTTAGCGGGATTATTCCCTACATTAGGTGCTATTTTAGCAACACTTCCAGAACCTGTTTTAGGGGGCTGTACGCTCATTATGTTTGGTTCTATTGTCGTAAGTGGACTTCAAATGATTGCAGATTGTGGTTATAACCAAAGAAATATGATTATCGTAGCCTTATCTTTAAGTATTGGAATTGGTTTTACGCAAGTACCAGAGATTTTTTCAATCTTCCCTGATGTTGTCAGAAGTATTTTTGCAGAAAACTGTGTGGCTGTTGTCTTTTTGACTTCTATTATTTTAAGTTTAGTATTACCTAAACGTATGGAAGAACAATAGGAGATAAAAGTATAGTAGTACTTAATAAATGCAGATTTTAAATCAATACATAAATAAGTAAATTAATAGAATAGAGGATATAAAGATGGAAGCACTTAAACAACGGATTAGAAAAGATGGCATTGTTAAAGAGGGAAATGTACTAAAGGTAGATTCTTTTTTAAACCATCAATTAGATATTCAGTTATTTGAACAAATGGGAGAAGAATTTAAAAGAAGATTTGAGGGAGAGGAAATTAATAAAATCTTAACCATCGAAGCTTCAGGTATTGCAATTGCTTGTATTGTAGCACGTTACTTTAATGTACCTGTTGTATTTGCTAAGAAAAGTAAAACCAAAAATATTGCAGGAGATGTTTATACAAGTCGGGTAGAGTCTTTTACACATGGAAAAGTGTATGACATTATGGTATCTAAAGACTTCTTAAATCCAGAAGATAAAGTGCTGATTATTGATGATTTTTTAGCAAATGGAAAAGCATTAATAGGATTATCTCAAATTGTAGAAGATGCAGGTGCTACTCTAGTAGGGGCAGGTATTGCCATTGAAAAAGGTTTCCAAAGAGGCGGGGATCTTTTAAGAGAAATAGGTGTACGCGTTGAATCTTTAGCTATTGTTGAGGAAATGGATGTAGAAAAAGGGATTGTATTTAGAGAAACAAATCAATAGAAAGTAAAAAATGTGTCTTAGCTAAAACCTTTAAGGGTAAAGCTAAGACACATTTTTTTGTATTTCTAAATAGATTCCATTAAGTGGATAAAACTTATAGTGAAGTGCTAGATTGGTAAAATATAATGTTTTTAAAAGTAAAAGCAAATAAAAATGAGCAAAAATTAATAACTAAAATACAAAAACTAATAAGAATTTGTTTAAAATTCATATTACAATATCGATATAACAATAAAAAATATACAAAATAACGGAGGGGAAAGATGAAGGTATTAGACAACAAGAAAAAGATAGAGTCCTTTAAATTATTTCTTTATATTTTGCCATTTCTTATATTGGTTGGTATGTTTGCCTACTATCCACTATATGGTTGGGTTTATGCATTTTTTGATTATAGACCGCCCAAGCCATTTTCATTGGATGATTTTGTAGGGCTGAAGTGGTTTAAATATATCGTGGATAACCCCATCAGGGTAAATCAGATTGTAACGGTTATGAAGAATACATTTGCTATGAGTGCGTTAACTCTTGGAACATCTTGGTTACCTATGTTATTTGCAGTATTTTTAAATGAAATTAAATGTGTACGTTTTAGAAAATTTATTCAAACAGTAACCACATTACCAAACTTTATTAGTTGGGTATTAGTATACTCTATAGCTTATTGTATCTTTAACAGTACGGGTATGATGAACTCTTTTTTACAGAGTCTTGGACTGATAACGGAACCTATTTTATTCTTACAACAGTCTGATCATGTATGGCTTACACAATGGCTATGGCTCACTTGGAAAAATTTAGGATGGGCTGCGATTATGTATATTGCAGCAATCTCTAGTATTGATGAAGAAATGTATGAAGCAGCAAGAGTAGATGGAGCAACGAGAATGCAGATTATCAGGAATATTACAATTCCTAGTTTAATGCCAACATTCTTTGTACTGTTAATGATTAATATTGGAAACTTTCTTAATAATGGAATGGAGCAATTCTATGTATTCCAAAATGCCTTTAATAAAGAGGCAATTCAAGTGTTAGATTTATATGTTTATAACTTAGCGATGGGCAGTGGAAGTTACTCAGTATCTGTTGCACTTAGTATGTTAAAGAGTATTGTAAGCGTTATTCTTTTATTCTTTGCAAATAAGATGTCAAAATCTATTAGAGGCGAAAGTTTCATATAGAAAGGGGGTAAAAAGATGAATGAGGTAAAAGTGATAAGTAAATCAAATAAAATAAGAAAAAAGAAGATGAAACAAAGCATAGGAGACAGCATGGTTGAGATTATTTGTTACATTATCTTTACCATATGTGCCATCTTGTGTATATACCCATTTTATTACATATTTATCAATACAATCAGTGCCAATGATTTAAGTGCCAGAGGCGCTATAATATTTTGGCCTAAAGGATTACATCTTCAAAATTATATAAGTGCATTAAATATTGATGGTTTATTCCAGGCAACTAAAATATCTGTATTCAGAACGCTTTTAGGAGCAGGATGTACAGTAGGTGCATCAGCTTATTTAGGCTTTATGTTTACACAAGAAAATATGTGGCATAGAAAATTATGGTATCGTTTGGTCGTTGCTACAATGTATATTAATGCAGGTATTATTCCATGGTATTTAACAATGAAAAATTTACACTTAACGAATAACTTTTGGGGATATGTACTTCCAGCTATCGTATCACCATTCTATATCATTTTAACAAAGACATTCGTTGAGGGGATTCCTAAAGAATTACAGGAAGCAGCACAGATTGATGGTGCTGGGGTAATGAAAATCTTTTATAAGGTGATGTTACCGATTATTAAACCCATCATGGCAACTGTAGCTATTTTTTCAGCCGTTGCACAATGGAATGCATTCCAAGACACACTGTTATTGGTTACAGATACGAAATTATATAGTTTACAGTTTGTGTTGTATCAATACCTAAATCAAGCAAGTTCACTATCTAGTTTAGCAAATAACAGTAGTACTTCATCACTAGCAGCAGCAGTTGCTACAACGCAAACGGCAACTAGTGTTCGTATGACAATTACTATTATAGTTGTTCTGCCAATTCTGCTGATTTATCCGATTTTCCAAAGATATTTTGTAAAAGGTATTATGATTGGTGCCGTAAAAGGTTAATAAACAACTTACCAATGAAATGGCATCATTTGGATGATAATGAAAGCTTATTGCTTTCATTTATTATAAAAAAGGTATTTAATTAGGAGGGATATATGTGAAAAGTAAAAGTTTATTAACAATGGGTATGATATTATCTATAAGTTTAGCCACTGCTTTATCAGGTTGTGGTAGCAGTTCAAACGAGGCAACAAAGGATACTGGAGCATCTGGTGAAGGCAAATCAACAGAAAAAAGTGTAGAGACAAGTGCGGCAACAGGAGAAGTGTCACATGATACAGAGTTAACATTAGAAGTATATGATGTGGCAGCCAACTACCAAGGATTACAGACAGGGTGGTACGGCAAAATCTTAAAGGATAAGTTTAATATTGTGCTTAATATTATTGCACCGCAAGTATCTGGTGATGCATCATCACTTTATCAAACACGCTGTGCGGCAGGAAACTTAGGAGATGTCGTTATCCTCGATAACATAGATATGCAAGAATGTATTGATGCAGGTTTAATTGC
Source organism: Cellulosilyticum sp. (assembly GCA_015058045.1). GTDB lineage: Bacteria > Bacillota > Clostridia > Lachnospirales > Cellulosilyticaceae > Cellulosilyticum. The sequence continues at coordinate 104,933 of SVDC01000003.1, read as the reverse complement.
TGATATAGGGGCTGATATAGGAAACTACCCAAATCTTATGAAGTATGAGGAACAAATTAATCTTTTTAATGGTGATTTAAATGGTGTTGCTGAAGGAAGTATCTATGCAATTCCAACTGAAATGAATACTAATGGTCCTACAGCGTATATTGCGGATACAGTTTACACCTGTCCAAGATTACCTTGGGATTACTATTCAGAACTTGGCTGTCCAGAAATGAAGAACCTAGACGATTTATTAAAAGTTCTTTCTGATATGCAAGCAGCACATCCAACTAATGCAAATGGTGATAAAGCTTATGCAATTAGTTTATGGCCAGATTGGGATGGTACCAGTATTGAAACGGTTAATCAGTTAACAAAATGGTATGGCCAAGAAGTTAATGGTTCTGTTTTGCTAGGAACAGATAACTCAATTAGACCACTAACAGATAAAGAAGGTGCTTATTATAAGATGCTTCAGTTTCTTTATAAAGCACAAAATATGGGATTAGTAGACCCAGACTCTGCTACTCAAGACTGGACAACAGTATGCGACAATAAAATGAAACAAAAACGTGTTTATTTATTCTGGTATAACTGGCAAAGAGGCTTCTGGAATACACCAGAAAAAAGTGAACAGGGAGACTTTTATGTTGCAGCTCCAATAGAAGACTTAAATATTTATCAAGCATCTGATACTTATTATGGTAGTGGACGTGTATGGGGTATTGGTTCAAATGTTGATCCAGAGAAGAAAGCTAGGATCATGGAATTCTTAGACTGGTTATGTACACCAGAAGGGCTTACTTATCAACATGCTGGAACAGAAGGTCTAATTTATACGGTCAATGATGATGGTACTTATAGTTTAACAGCGGACGGATTTAACAGATTTACAGCAGATATTATGGTGCCTGAAGAATTAGGTGGTGGTAAATGGAGTGATGGTAACAATAACATCAATCAATGGATTGTTGGATCTGTAGATAAAAATCCAGAAACTGGAGAACCATATGGAACAGATTTTTGGAGCTCTACTATTAAAGCAAATGAAACAACAGGGCTTAGACAATGGCAAGAAAAATATGGTGCTGAAAATGAGGTTAAATACTTTGAAAGCACAGGTCAATTAGTACCAGTTCCAAGCATTAATAAACCGCTGGTTAATGATACAACAGATATTGCTTTAATTAGAAATCAATGTGGGGATTTAATATGTGATAACTCTTGGAAAATGATTTTTGCAAAAGATGATGCTGAATTTAATCAAATATGGGATGATATGTATACACAAATTCAAGGATTTGGTTGGGATGAGCTTGTTCAATTTGATACTGAAAAGTGGCAAGTTGTAGTAGATGCTAGAAAGGCTGCAAGTTAAGTAGCGATACAGTAAATAAATAGGAGCTGGTCTATACTAGCTCCTATCTTATTCAATAGATTCAAATGATGTGATTGATTATAGAATAAATAAAAAAGAAATGGGAGATAAGAGATGGCAGGGATTGAAAAGAAAACGATTCAAGTACAATTAGATCAAGAGGTGTCTTTTAATAATCAAGTAGATTATTGTGTGGGGACTGGAAGAATGGGGTTGGCATTACAAAAAGAATATTATGATCAGCTCAAATTAGTTCAAGAAGAAATAGGATTTCAGTATATTAGAGGGCATGGTTTATTTAGTGATGATATGGCTATTTACCAAGAATATGAAGATGATGAGGGAAATACAAAAGTAGAATATAATTTTACCTATTTGGATCTTGTGATGGATAGTTATCAAAGTCTTGGTATTAAACCATTTTTAGAGTTAGGGTTTATGCCAGAAAAAATGGCTTCAGGTAATCAAACTGTTTTTTACTGGAAGGGCAATGTAACACAACCTAAGTCATATGATGGTTGGTGTGATTTAGTGAAAGCTACTTTGCAGCATCTTATTGAACGATATGGTGCAGAACAGGTGACAACTTGGCCTGTTGAAGTGTGGAACGAACCTAATTTATCAGTATTCTGGAAAGATGCAGATATGGACGAGTATTTTAAGCTTTTTGAGAGGACTTTCTATGCAGTTAAGCAAGTTGATGCGCGTTTTCGCATAGGTGGACCTGCAATCTGTGGTGTAGATGATGAACGATGGATTAGAGAGTTTTTACAGTTTTGCAAAGAACGTAATATTCCTGTAGATTTTGTGACAAGACATCACTATAATACAGAAATGCCAGAGAGAGAAGGTCATTATGGCTATCAAGTATTAACTGCTAGCGAATACGGAAAAGAAAACCTACATACCACAAGGAATATTGTGGATAGTTTTGACGCATTTAAAGGAAAAGAAATTCATATTACAGAGTTTAATACATCCTATATTCCTAATAATCCAATTCATGATACAAATCAGAATGCAGCCTATTTAGCTAATCAATTATCTTGGCTAGGCGATGACAATGCTTCTTATTCTTATTGGACTTTTGGAGATATTTTTGAAGAGATGGGTGTTCCATTTTCACCATTTCATGGTGGGTTCGGGATGGTTGCTAATGGAGGTATTCCAAAGCCAACTTTTTGGACATTCCAATTTTTTAAACAAATAAAAGATGGTATATGCCGTTTTCGAGATGACAACACGCTCGTGGTAGAAAAACTAAATGGAAAATATTGCATTATTGCATGGAATCATAATGTTACAAGAACAGGAAAGAAAATAGAGTTATCATATACTTTCCCAGCGAATGAAAAAGAGTATAGTATTATAATCCAACAAGTAGATGAAAAAACTTGCAACCCATTACAGCTTTGGCATAATCTTGGGGAACCACAGTCTCTATCTGAAGCACAAAAGAAACTGTTACGTGAAGCAGCTAGACCAACTATTCGTTCCATGAGGGTAGAGAAAAGTAATCAGCAGCTATCATTTTCAATAGAAGTAGAGGAAAATGGTGTACTATATTTAGAAATACAGCCTATTAGAGGGATAAGTGATAGAGGATACGATTATAAACGTGTGATGCAGTATGAATAAAATGTATAATCATTATGCAGGAGGGCGGTAGATGGTGAATATAGCAATTCTAGCCAGAAATTTAAATCAAGAAAATACACTATATCAAGCAGCTAGTGAAGAAGGATTGCTAGTAAGTACCTGTTGGGAACAACAAAAGGCTCTATCAGGTATAAGCACAATCAAGAAAAGAGAGTTAAAGATTACTCTAGAAAATTTACTCCATACAAGATGGTCAGGTGTTATTAAAATCGAGTTGTCGAAAAAAGGTGAGAATCCAAGATACTTCCTTCCAGCATTTTTATATGGAAGAAATAGAGGAGAGGTTCCACAACGAGTAGAAAATCAATTTCCGAGAATTAGGAAGGAACAGGATTGTCCATCATCACCCGAATGGATGATACGAGCTGATAGGATTTCTCACCCTGCAGCGATTATTTTCGATGAAGGAAACATATGGGGAATTGCAGCAAGTTCTTATTTTATAATGGATGAAGGCGAAAAGAAGCAATGGCAACCTGATAGAGTCGGAAGTTTTTATCAATATGCAGGTTTTGGTTGTAGTTATTTAGTGGAAGTGGAACAAGTACAAGAGAAATTGTGTTATACATTAGGCTATGAAAATGCACCTTGGTTATTTGTAGATTCTCACCATATTAAGGAAAGAGCATCTATGTCTGAGCAGAATAGTTTTACCATAGAGGCTGGTGAAAGAATTTCTATTGTACTAGAAGTATATGAAGGAAAAGCAGAGAGTGAGTTAGCAGTTCATACTATTTTAAAAGATATCTATATTAAGTATCATCAAAAACCACGAGTAGGCGATACTATAGAAGAAACGGTTAAACTAATGAGTGGTGCTGTAGCAAAGGACTGTTGGGAAGAAGATAAAATGATGTATGCTGCTCAAGTTTTTGAAACAGAACAAGAAGGATGCTATCGCTATAATGAATTAGGTAGTTTTTCATGGACAAATGGTTTATCTGTTGCTGTACCTCAGCTTATAGCTGCTATTCGAATAAGAGATGAAGAGATTAGAAAACAGGCATTAGAATGTATTCATGGGATTATAAGTGGTTCTATGAATGAAAGATCTGGTTTTCCCTATACAGCTTATACTGAAGGACATTGGAGTAATCATGGATGGTGGTTTGATTTAATGGAAACATCTGGACATTCTTCATATATTGTAGGTCAGGGCATCTATTATCTATTGAAAGCATATGAGTATGAAAAAAGGCTGATGGACTGTGATAGAGAGGAATGGCTTGCTTATGCAGAACCTATTATAGAGTATATGGAAGGTAGCAAGAATCAAGACCACGAATATCCATATATTTGGTCTGAGACGACAGGAGCAGGGCTTGAATATGATTCATTTAGTGGAACATGGTGTCTTGCAGCTATTGCGTATTATTCATATCTTACAGGAGAAAAACACTACATAAGAGGTTTGATAGAAAGTGAAGCGCATTACTATGAAGCATATGTAAGGAAGGTAGAGTGTTATGGTACACCATTAGACACAAGTAAAGCTATTGATTCAGAGGGAATTCTTGCTTATATTCGAGCTATGAAGTATCTATATCTTTTGACAAAGGATGAAAAATATTTAGATCATATGAGAGATGGTTTATATTACGAGTATACGTTTAAATTCATCTATAATGTGCCGATACAGGTAGCACCTCTAAGTAAAGTAGGATGGAGTAGTTGCGGAGGAAGTGTTACTTCTACATGTAACCCACATATTCATCCTATGTCAAGTTCTATCGTAGATGAAATGCTTTTTTATTTAGAAAGAAGAGCAGATAATTATATTTATACCCGTATGTTAGATACCATTGGTTGGGGATGTCAGTGCCATAATACATATGAAAAAGAATATGATTATGGACATAGAGGTTGGATGTCTGAACGATTTTGTTATTCAGAAGGTTTATTAACAGAAAACTATCCAACTGGTGAGCCGTCCAGTACATGGTTCTGTTTAATGCCTTGGGCAGTTGGGAGTATACTAGAAGGATTAGCGGGAGATTATTGGGAGAGAAGAAATAAGGAAAGTAATACTTATTAAATGCAGTAAAATAGAATTGAAAAGCAATGATCAAGGATACATTGCTTTTCAATTTATATTTGTGTATATAAATTACGATACTTTGAGGGACTGCAGCCAATTTTTTCTTTAAATACTCTATTAAATGTAGACAAACTATTGAAACCAGATTGTTCTGCGATTTCTGTAATAGATAAAGAGGATTGCATAAGTAAAGATTGAGCTGTATTAATCCTTTGGTAAGTTAAGTAGTCGGAAAAATTATAAGTTGTATATTTACTAAATAATCTAGAAAAATGATATTTTGAAAAACCAAAGTGTTTAGCTGTTTGTTCCAGTGTAAGATCTTCCATGTAGTGTAGAGAAAGATACTTAAGTACTTCATTAAACTTATCTATGTACTCTTTCTGCCGAGTGGTATGAAGCCTCAAGGAATTACGAGCACTAGTGAAATGTTCTTGAACGACATGGGCTAGAAGTAAAAGCATATGGGAATAAATCAATAATTCACGTAAGTTATTGTCACTAAAGTATTCATTTCTCATTTGTTCTAACAGAGAGCCGACGGATAAGTTTAAAGAGTGGCGCTCTTTTTGAGAAATAAAAATAGGATGTGAAAGGATGGGGTGTATACTATCTGAACTCTTAAGTTCTTTGATAAAATGTAAATCAATGAGATGAACATATCCATGGCAATCATCCATAGGAGATAGGGTATGAATAATACCACCAGGAATCATTAAAATATCTCCAGGTGTAACCTTGAAATTTACACCTTCTATATCTGACAGATAATAGCCACGTTCACAAGAAATGATTTCCATAGAATCATGCCAATGCTCTGTATAACAGTTGGAATCAGAAGTATACCAAAAACGGATAGAGGTTCCTGGTAAGTAGTCTACAAATTCATGAAGGCCGTCATAAGAGGTTCCAATACCGCCATCAAAAGGTTGTGGACGTATGGGATTAAGATAGATTGATTCTTCCATAAATTCTCACACTCCTTAGGTTCTTTTTAAAAGTATTTTTTAAAACTATTTTATCATAAAATTCAAAAAAATGCACTATTTTCGTTCAGCTTGATTAAATATTTAAAAGCATATGAATTTAAAGAATAAAAGCAATCAAGTGTTATGTAAGAAAAAAGGAATATAGGAGGCAATAAATGATGAAGATTTTATGTTATACAAGAATGCCAAAAGAAGATATGATTTATGCAAATCGATTAGCGTATAGTATTCATCTTGCATATGATACAGAAGATGGAAGGTTTGTACCATTTCATCATAATGAAGGATTGGTATATGCTAAAGCAACTCATAAAGCAGATGGCACAATAGTAGCTAAGAGTTTAAAAAAGCCTTGGCTCTTCTTAACAGAAGATGGACAATTTGGATTGGCTGCTATACGTACAGAGGCAGAAGGCGGAGAAGATATTGAAAGTGAAGGATGTATTCTACTGTGGAAAAGCAAAGATTTAGTACACTTTGAGGAAATTGGACTTATTAGATTACAAGCTGAAGGAATGATTCAAGAAGTACGTTGCCAATATGACGCAAAGAACAAAGGTTATTGTATTTGTTGGCAAAGTAAAGATGGAAAGTGGATGGAAGGTGTGACGACTCTTTTTACAGAGGGAGAATGCATTAATAGAGCTCTAGAAAAACCAAAACAAGTTCCTAGAAAAGATCATATTCTTTTAAGACAAATTAAAATGCAAGAGCCCTCTATACATACTGAGATTCTTCCAAAGGAGTTAACAGCTCATATAGAGGGGATTCAGATAGGGAATTATATAGAAGTTAATGAGCAAGTAGGAGAATATTTATGCCATAAGCTTTTAGTACCAGTTTGTGAGAAAATGGAGCTGACCCAAGAAGTAGATGAGATGTCAATAAAAAATCTAAAAGCTATAAAAGCGGTTGCAACATATAGTGATGGGGTCAAAGTAGAGCGAAAAATAGATTGGTATACTAAAAGTGTAGATGACAAATCAAATGAAGCATTGATTGAAGGAGTCGTTCATCAAGAACATTTTGAGTTTCCATTTACAGAAAATCGTGCAGATCCTTGTTGCATGTATTGGCGTGGAAAGTATTATTTTATTGCTACAAATGATGCAGATAATAATCATACACTTTATATTAGGTGTGCAGATACATTGCAGGATATAGTAACTGCAAAAGAAACGCTTATTTTAGATTCAAAGACTTATAAAGGAATAGGTGGACTTTTGTGGGCACCAGAATTTCATGAAATTGGTGGAAAAATGTATATTTTCCATGCGGCTACGGAAGGAGAGTTCTTTAGGGAAGAGTCAAGGGTGATGGCATTAAGAGAAAATGGAGATCCGATGTGTACGAAAGATTGGTCAGAACCTCATTTAGTAGTAAAGAAAGATGGATCGCCATTGTGTGAAGCTGGTAAAGTCATTAGCCTAGATATGACTACATTTTATTATCAAGGTCAGGTCTATGCCATATGGTCTCAGAGACAGTTTTTACCTGTGGATCAAGGTGCATGGCTTTATATAGCACAACTTGATGAAAATGAACCATGGAAGTTAGTAAGTGATCCAGTTTGTCTTGCTAAACCTGAATATGGATGGGAAAATAATCATACTTTTGTAGTAGAAGGACCTTATGCTCTAGAATATAACGGGCAATTAATGGTGACTTATTCTGGTGCAGCTGTTGATGCGACTTATGCCGTAGGATTATTAAAACCTAAGATGGGAAGCGACATTATGGATCCAATGAACTGGCAGAAGAGTAACTATCCACTTATGTCTTCACGATCTTGTGAGGGAGAGTATGGTACAGGACATAATTCTTATTTACAGGATGAAAATGGAATTGTATGGAATTTCTATCATGGCAGAAAAGGTGTAGACGGTCCAAGATCTTCTGGTGCAAGGCGGGTTCATTTTGATGTGGATGGAGAACCTATGTTAGATGTGCTAGAAGAATTGGATCTTCCTGAGAAATTGAGGAGTTTTAGCATAAAGTATAAGAGTATATAAAATACAGTAGAAACAACCAATGGGGAAGCATCTCATCAAGCAGAACATGTAAAAAATATTGCAGAGAGTTTGACCAGTGCAGCTGAGACAGTTATAGAGTTAGTGGAACTTTAAGTATAAACTACTAATACTATATTAAAAGGTTTAATCTTAGAAAAACTGTGTTGACATAAGCAATAGTATTGATTAGAATAATGACAATAAGGTTAGTGATTAAAAATAAACTAATCTTAACAAATAAATATAAAACGATGATGAGACGAGTAGCTTAATTACGCTTTTTCAGAGAGAAGATACCATGGCTGGGAGTATTTTTAAAGACTTTAAGTGAAGACTACCTCGGAGTGATTGTAAAGCAATCCGGTAACCCCGTTATAGTTAATCAAGTGGTTTCTTAAAGCTTTAAATCGATGTAAGGATTTAATGGATGAAACAACAAGGGTGGAACCGCGGGAAAATATAGATGAATACCTCCCGTCCCTTTTTAAATAATTTTTTATTTAAAGAGGGACGGGAGTTTTTGTGTTTTTAAAATTGCAATGTCATAGAATGATGGCCAATAAATTGTAAAATCGCATTGTAATATAAAAATAGCAAAGACTACATAAGAGATGTCCCTCATACTTAGACATATAGAGCCTAACGCTTATGTCTTTGAGATTTAGATAATGAAGAAGGAGAAGATGCAATGATTAAGATTACACTTAAAGATGGTAGTATTAAAGAATGTCAAAAAGGCATTACAGTGCTTGGCGTAGCAGAAAGCTTAAGTGCTGGACTTGCAAGAGCAGCTTGTGCAGGTAAAGTAAATGGAGAAATGGTTGACCTCAGAACAGAGTTAAATGAGGATTGCGACCTTGAAATTTTAACTTTCAATGATAAAGAAGGTAAATGGGCATTTAGACATACTGCAGCTCATATTATGGCACAAGCAGTAAAAAGACTTTACCCAGAAGTAAAACTTGCGATTGGACCAGCTATTGAAGATGGTTTCTACTATGATTTCGATACAGATAAACACTTCGCAGAAGATGATTTAGCTAAAATCGAAGCAGAAATGAAAAAAATCGTAAAAGAAAAATTAGCAATCGAGCGTTTTGAACTTCCTAGAGAAGAAGCTATTAAATTAATGGAAGTAGCAGATGAACCTTACAAAGTAGAATTAATTCGTGACCTTCCAGAAGGCGAAGTAATTAGCTTCTACAAACAAGGTGATTTCGTAGATCTTTGTGCAGGGCCACACCTTATGAGTACAAAGCCAGTTGAAGCATTTAAAATTCTTCAATCAGCAGGTGCTTACTGGAAAGGTAGCGAAAAAAATAAAATGCTCAATCGTCTTTACGCAACAGCATTCCCTAAAAAAGCTGAGCTTGCAGCTCACTTAGAAGCTTTAGAAGAAGCTAAAAAACGTGATCACAATAAACTTGGTCGTGAGCTTAAAATCTTCACAACAGAAGAAAAAGTGGGTCAAGGGCTTCCACTTCTTATGCCAAAAGGCGCAAGAATTATTCAAACACTTCAACGTTTCGTAGAAGACGAAGAAGAAAGAAGAGGTTATGTTTTAACTAAAACACCTCTTATGGCTAAGAGTGACCTTTATAAGATGTCTGGTCACTGGGATCACTACAAAGATGGTATGTTTGTACTTGGTGATGAAGAAGTAGATAAAGAAGTATTTGCACTTCGTCCAATGACATGTCCATTCCAATTTACAGTATATAATGCAGAACAACACAGCTACCGTGATCTTCCAATTCGTTACGGTGAAACTTCTACATTATTTAGAAATGAATCATCAGGTGAAATGCACGGTCTAATTCGTGTAAGACAATTCACAATTTCTGAAGGTCACCTTGTATGTACACCAGCACAATTAGAAGATGAATTCAGAGGTGTTATTGAGCTCATCAACTATATGATGACAACACTTGGTATCGAAAACGATATTAGCTACCGTTTCTCTAAATGGGACCCAGAAAACACAGAAAAATATATCAATGATCCAGAAGCATGGGAAAGAACAGAAAGTCTCATGAGAAATATCTTAGATCACCTTCAAATCAACTACGAAGAAGCAGTTGGTGAAGCAGCATTCTATGGACCAAAATTAGATATCCAATTTAAAAATGTTCATGGTAAAGAAGATACAATCATTACTGTACAAATTGACTTTGCATTAGGTGAAAGATTAAATATGACATACATTGATGAAAATGGTGAGAAAAAACATCCACTTATTATCCACCGTACATCAATGGGATGCTATGAAAGAACACTTGCAATGCTTATTGAAAAATATGCAGGTGCTTTCCCAACATGGCTTGCACCAACAGCTGTTAAAGTTCTTCCACTTTCTGATAAATATGCAGATTATGCAGCAGAAATTGTACGCGAATTTAAAAATCGCGGTATCATGAAAGTTGAAGCAGACTACCGTACAGAAAAAATCGGATACAAAATCCGTGAAGCACGTATGGAAAGAGTACCTTATATCGTAGTAGTAGGGGCAGATGAAATGGAAAATAAAACAGTTTCTGTTCGTAGCCGCCAAAAAGGTGATGAAGGTGTTTGCAGTCTTGAAAGCTTCTTAAATCGTGTAGATGAAGAAATCAAAACTAAATTTAACTACCTTCAACACATTGAAGTACAGGAAGAAAATAAATAATATAATGATTTCTAAAATGAAATAGATAAAAATACCTCCATTGCTAACTGATGGAGGTATTTTTGTGGATAAAGTATTAAAATGTAGGACCTCATGTTCTTCACTATCAGGTTACATTTATTGACCTAGTATACCGAAGAGAAAAAGGTGATGTAATTCTTCTATAGAAGATGAAGGAGATGAGGTGGTAAGTGAAGTGAGCGCTTCAATATAGCTTAAAATAGTAGAGGTAGAGAGGAGAGGCGGGATAATGCCTTCTTTCTTACCCATTTCTATATACTCTCTAAATAGATCTAATTTTTTTTCATTAATAGATTCGTAGACGAGTCTTATAAATGTCTGATCTTCTAGAGCTTGAGGTGAAAAATATTCATTAAGAGTAAGTGATAATTCTATATTACAAAGAGAAAGTGCTTTAATGATTTTAGTTTTAAAATCCATAGGTTTCTCTAAGATTTCATGAGCTGACTGTAAAGTATTTTCCATTAACTGTGTAATATATTCTCCAACTAAAGCTTCTTTGCTACCAAAGTAATTATAAATAGAGACTTGTGAAACGTGAGCTTTATCAGCAATTTCTTTAATACTTACATTTATAAAACCTTTTGAACTAAACAATTCTTTTGCAGCTTCAATAATAGCTGCTTTTTTTTGATTTGTACGTATTTCATATTTTGTCATTGAAGCCTCCAATTAATTAATGGATTGATTAATGTTTGTAGAACGCCGTGAACCAAGGCTATGCTACTTCATATAAATAATTATATCATATTAAAAATTGATAAGTTTTGAAATCTAGCAGGTTAGCGTAATAAATATTGAATTTTTAGAAAATTAAATATATAATAGTTTTGAAATACAACGAGTTAAATTTCAAAACTTTGAGGTGGTTTAAGTGAAGAATATAGTTTTTTATTTTAGTGGAACGGGTAATAATTTATATATTGCTAAGAGTATAGCAGAAAAAATGAAAGATACAAAATTAAAATCCATTCTAAGATGGAAAGAAGAAAATTTAATAGATTATCAAAAAATAGGATTTGTATTTCCTATATATAACTTACATATGCCAATTATAGTAGAAGAACAAATTAAAGAAATGAAATTTAATAAAAATCAATATATTTTTGGGGTTATTGGCCATGCAGGTTTAAGAGGAATAGGAATGCAACGACTTAAAAATTTGGTGGGGCAGAATGAGGGGATATTATTAGGTCGTATAGAGTGAGGATGCCGGGAAATTATATTGTTTCTTATGGCGCTTTTCCTAAAAGAATATGTACTAGTTTAAATGAAGCTAGTAAGCAGCGCATTTCTGAAATAGTAGAAGATATTCTTAAAGAAAAAAAGACTGTAGATATTAAAAATAATTTATTAGGAAAACTATTTTTTAAAAATGGAAAAGAGAGTATGGAGGGCTTAAGAAAATTAGATATAGGATTTCATATTTAGGAAATAAGGCAAAGGAAGTGAAATGGGGATGGAACTGAGACTTATTGAAAATGCAAAAGAATCTTTACAGGTAACAGTGACTTATCCTGTGATGAATCAGCATGTAGAGCAACTTATCAAGCGGATTAAGAGTATGGATATTAAAATTATTGGGGAATTAGAAGGAAAGAATACCTGCGTAGCAATTGAGGAGATTTATTACATAGAGAGTCTGGAGAGAAAAACATTCATTTATACACAAAATCAGGTTTTTAAAACCAGTAAAAAACTTTATATTTTATTAGAGGAATTGGGTCCTTTTGGTTTTTTGCAAGTCAGTAAAAGTTGTCTTATAAATATTAATGTCTTAGACCATGTGCGTACCCTTTTTAATAGTCGATTAGAAGCCACACTGACTAATGGAGAAAAGATTATTATTGCTAGAACTTATATACCAGCAGTGAAACAATGGCTACAAGGGGAGGTGAAGGCTTATGAAAGAAAAGAAGAAGTTTATTAGACAGTATATGATACAAAGTTTGGCCATGAGTATGCTTGCTGTATTATGGATGCTCATTATAGATACTTATTTTTTTAGAACAGAACGCATTTTAAAAGTGGTGCTATCTATTATGTGTTTTGCCTTTTTATTTTGTTTTATAGAGAGTGTAATCCATAGACTACTAGAAAATCACTTTTGGCTTTGTATAGGTATAGAACTTTTAATGCTAGCAAGTTTATTCTTTGTATTTGGTGGACAGTTTCAATGGTTTAAGGAAGGACAAGAATGGTGGATTGTTATTTATGCAATGCCTGTCTATGTAATAGGGTATTTATTAAGGCTAGTGGGAATCCATAAAGATGCAGAGGATATCAATAAATACCTAGAGGCACGTAAAAAAAGAATAAAAAACAAATAGAATTGTAAGTTAGAACCTCCTATTTGTAGCTTATGACCACATCTATTGGGAGAAATTTGAGAGTGTGTTAACATGACTTTATCAAATAGAAATTAGATGGAGGGGAATATGGAGCAAGCAAAAAATCAAATTCATTATAGAAGAAAGTATACAAAGGGAGGGCGAATAATGGGGATAGTAGGTGTTTTATTAGGAAGTGTATTGGGGATATTAATAATTATGTTTTGGATGTGTAGTCCAGGGAAGGTTGAGCCGTATCGAGATGCTAATGGAGAAATACTAGAGGGGAGTTTAGCGTCTAAAGAGTTTGTTACAATTAATAATACAAAAATGGGGATGATTATAAAATCTAAAGATACAACACGCCCTGTTTTGCTTTTTGTACATGGTGGTGTAGGAATGCCAGAATATTTTTTTAATGAAGCACATCCCTCTCATTTGGAAGAGCTCTTTACAGTGGTTTGGTGGGATCAGAGAGGTGCAGGACTTTCTTATGACTCTAATATATCAGCAGAAGAAATGACAACAGAGCAAATGATAGCGGATATTAATGAGGTGAGTCTTTATTTATGTCAACGATTTAATCAGCAGCAGATTTATTTAATGGCACATTCAGCAGGAAGTTTTACAGCGATTCAAGCAGTAGCAAAGGAGCCTAGGTTATATAAAGCTTATATTGGAATGGGACAGATGACAAATCAAACTCAATCAGAGAAATTAGCCTATGAATATATGATACAGTACTATACAAAAAGCGGAGATATAAGCAAGATGCAGAAACTTAAAGCATACTATGGCACATCAAAATATAGTAGAATTCGAGATGCTTATATGCATGAAGCTGGTATTGGTACAACAAGAAAGATGCAATCAGTTATAACGGGAATTGTTTTTCCTGAAATGACCGTACCAGATTATACTATGACAGAAAAAATCAATATATGGAGAGGAAAATTATTAGGTGGACGTTCAAAAGTACAACAAGATATATGGAATATAGATTTATCTAAGATGATCACAAAATTAGAAGTCCCTACATACTTTTTCTCTGGTATGTACGATTATACTGTAAATTATAAAATGGCACAGAACTATTTCAATGAGATAGAAGCACCTATAAAAAGGTTTTATCTTTATGAAAACTCTGCTCATAGCCCAATCTTTGAGGAATCAGAGAAGGCACTTCAGGTTTTAGAAGAAGATGTTCTAGGAGCAAGTGATGATTTGAGCATTTAGTTATAACTTATTATTTTATACAGTTTAATAAAATGTAACAAAGTAAATATTATTGAAAAAATTATTAATAATAAAAATGTATAAAAAAATAAGTATCACAAGAATAAAAATATACAAATTGATTGAAACATTATATAAATTATGTTAAGTTAATATCAATACGTTTAATTTGAAATAAAGACCCGTATCAAATTAAGCTTAACATGAAGGGAGAGATAAGAATGTTTCAATTTAATTATGATGCAGGTGCATCAATGGGCATGGTATGGATAGTATGGATAGGCGTATTTTTAGCTTTATTCCTATTAAATGAAGTTGCTAGAAAATGGAAGTGGGCAGGGTTTTCTATGTTTGTAGTGCTCCCTACTATACTGACTATCCTATGGCTAACAGTTTTAAAAGATACAGCTTACATGGATTGGTTTCATTTAGCAAAAGTTTATTCTTCTACAGCGGGCTGTATAGGATTTTGGTGTATTTGTCATGTACATGGCAAAAATAAAAAAACAGGAAAAGAGTGGCGTTTAGCAGATAAAAAGTGGGCACTTTGCTTTCCTCCACTTATTTTAGCGATTAATATTGTTGAGGCTGTTGCTCGTGATTTTGAAGTAGGAAGTACATATTGGGGAACACTTACAAGAATTGCTGAACATAATCAAGTACAAAACTTAATTGGCGGTAGCTGGAATTATATGAATGGTATCGCAGGTATTTTAAATATTATTACCATTACAGGATGGTTAGGTATTTGCGTAAGTAAATCAACCAAGAAAAATTCAGGTAAAGATATGCTGTGGCCAGATATGTTATGGTTCTGGATTCTTGCATATGATGTTTGGAATTTTGCTTATACATACAATTGCTTACCAGATCATGCATGGTATTGTGGCTTTGCACTTCTTTTAGCACCTACAGTTTGTGCCTTTACAGTTGGAAAAGGAGCATGGTTACAGCATAGAGCTCAAACTTTAGCATTGTGGTGTATGTTTGCTCAGACATTCCCTGCATTTATTGATGAAGGAAAGTTTGCAGTTCAATCTGTGAATAATCCAACAATCTTATTTATAGTAAGTTTCTTAGCATTAGTGATTAATATTGCTGTATTTATCTATATGATTTATAAAGTGCTTAAAACAAAACGTAACCCGTATACAAGTGAGCTTTATACAGATTTAAAGAAATATCAAGATATCAAAGAAATAGCAATGTAGTTTACAGGCAAGTAACTAATATGTAAATAGAAAGGGCATTGTATGAAGACATTTAAAGTAATGGAAGTCAAAAGAAGTATTTTTGAAAATAATGATAGACAAGCAGATATTCTTAGACAACGATTAAAAAAAGATAAAGTCTTTTTATTGAATTTGATGTCTTCACCTGGTTCAGGTAAGACCACTACATTAATGCAAACGATTCAGGCTTTAAAAGATGAGATGCGTATTGGCGTTATGGAAGCAGATATTGATTCAGATGTAGATGCCTCTAAAATTGCTACAAGTGGGGTAAAAGTGATTCAGCTGCATACAGGTGGAATGTGTCATCTAGATGCAGATATGACTAAACAAGGACTTGAAGGATTGGGTACAAATGAAATAGACCTTGCTATTTTAGAGAATGTAGGAAATTTAGTTTGTCCTGCTGAGTTTGATACAGGTGCTGTAAAAAATGCTATGATTTTAAGTGTACCTGAGGGGGATGATAAACCACTTAAATATCCATTAATGTTCAGTATTTGTGACGTGCTTTTGGTAAATAAAATGGATACCCTAAGTGTATTTGATTTTGACTTAAAAGCATGTGAAGAGCGTGTAAAAAAACTAAATCCAAATATTAAAGTTATTCCGATCTCTGCAAAGACAGGGGAAGGAATGGAAGAATGGATTATATGGCTCCGCAAACAAGTCAATGAATGGAAGGATAGATAATATGGGGAAAATAAGAGAGAGTGAAAAGATATTAAAGTTCGCTGATCAAGTGGGAAGAAAAAAGTTTGGTTCTAAAGGTGCTTATACATATGAAGATCCAGAATATCGCATTCTAGCTTGTGTAATGACTGATGAAGAGGCTGAAGTAGGTATGGGGATGGCATTTCGCATACCAAGATCAGCACATGAAATTAGTGAAATAACAGGCATTGATGAAGCAATTTGTAAAAGATGTTTAAATGAATTACAAGATAAAGGTGTTTGCTTTGTCAATAACATGGAGGGTGTGGATAAGTATTGGTATGATACATGGGTGCCAGGTACAATGGAAATGGTTATGGGAAGTAAACGTAACCATATACCTGAAATACAAGAGGAAATTGCTAGAGCATTCAATGACTATGGTTTAGTTCGTGGACCTAAGTCTAGTGGCGTGTTCCCTGTAGGTGTTGGATTGATGCGTGTTATTCCTATTGAAAGAGCTATTGATGGGGATACTCATGCAGCAAGCTACGAAGAGGTTTCACATTATATTGAAGAGAACACTATATTCTGTGTATCGGATTGCTCTTGTAGAACGGTACGTGAATCCTTAGGTGAAGGCTGTGGACATTTGAAAGAAGATATGTGTATTCAAATGGGACATGCAGCCGAGTACTATATTCGTTCTGGAAAAGGAAGACAAGTTACCAAAGAAGAAGTTTATGAAATTCTAAGAAAAGCAGAAGAAAACGGCTTAATGCATGAAATTCCTAATACAGATGGTTCTGGTAAATCACATGCAATTTGTAACTGTTGTGGATGTGGTTGCCTTTCTTTAAGAACAGGAAATATGTTTAAAAATAACGATATGATTAGAAGCAATTACATAGCAAAAGTGGATCAAGATAAATGTGTAGCTTGTGGTCAGTGTGTGGAAAATTGTCCAATGAATGCAGCTCAATTAGGACAAAAACTTAAATCTACTAAACCTTATGTAAAGGATATTACAACCAAGATAACGCCTAGGGATTATGATTGGGCACCAGAAAACTGGAATGAAGAGTATCGTACAAATAGAAAAAATGTAGTAGATTCAGGAACAGCACCATGTAAAGCGAATTGTCCAGCACATATTGCGGTACAAGGCTATATTAAATTAGCTGCTCAAGGTAACTATAGGGATGCACTTGAACTTATCAAGAAGGAAAATCCATTCCCTGCAATTTGTGGACGTATTTGTAATAGGCGCTGCGAATCAGCATGTACAAGAGGAGATATTGATAAGCCTGTTGCTATTGATGAAATTAAAAAGTTTATTGCGCAGTTAGAGTTAGATGCAGCCAAACGTTATATTCCTACTAAACGACATAACTACAGTCATAAGAAGATTGGTATTGTAGGTTCAGGACCAGCAGGACTAAGTTGTGCCTATTTCCTCTCTTTAGATGGGTATAGTGTAACAGTATTTGAAAAAAGCCCTATTTTAGGTGGTATGCTTGCTTTAGGTATTCCATCTTACCGATTAGAAAAAGAAGTCATTGAGGCTGAAATTGAGGTCTTACGTCAAATGGGAGTTGACTTTAAAGTCAATGTAGAAGTAGGAAAAGATGTAACACTGGCGGAACTTAGAGAACAAGGTTACAATGCATTCTATGTAGCGATCGGTGCACAAGGTGGAAAAAAACTTGGTATTGAGGGTGAAGAGGCTGAAGGTGTGATGTCTGGTATAGAGCTTCTTAGAGCGTTAAACTTAGGAAATGAAATCAAGCTTTCAGGAAAAACAGTTGTTATTGGTGGCGGAAATGTAGCAGTGGATGCAGCAAGAAGTGGTATTCGAAGTGGGGCTACTAAAGTGGATATGTACTGCCTTGAATCAGAAAAAGAAATGCCAGCTTCACTAGAAGAGCAAGAAGAAGCCAAAGAAGAAGGTATTGAGATTAATAATGGTTGGGGACCTAAACGAATCATTGTTGAAAATGGCAAGGCAGTTGGTGTTGAATTTAAAAAATGTCTTTCTGTATTTGATGAAAACCACCGATTTAATCCTAAGTATGATGAAGCCGATACAATGATTGTAGCAGCAGATCAAATCATTATAACAGTAGGTCAATCTATTGAGTGGGGCACATTGTTAGAGGGCAGTGATGCCGAGTTTAATCAAAATGCGACGATTAAGGCAGATGCCTTTACTTATCAATCAGATCAAAAGGATGTATTTGTAGGTGGTGACTGTTACTCTGGGCCTAAATTTGCTATTGATGCAATTGCAGCAGGAAAGCAAGGGGCAATCTCATTACATCGTTTTGTGCAAAATGGCCAAAGTCTTGTACTAGGCCGAGACAGACATGAATATCATGAGTTAGATAAAGAAAGCACTATTTTTGACACTTATGATACAGCACCAAGACAAAATCCTACAGGTAGTATGGCAGATGAGGCTAAGAAGACATTCCGTGATTTAAGAGGTACTTTTACGGAAGAACAAGTAAAGCTTGAAACCAAACGATGCCTAGGTTGTGGTGCAGCCTATATTGATGAATATATGTGTGTAGGATGCGGTCAATGTACAACAAAGTGTAAATTTGACGCTATTAAATTAGAAAGAAAGTATAATGGTGAAGGGGTTACATTTAATAAGATGAAACCAATTGTTGTTAAAAATATGGTTAAACGTCAAACAAAAATCGCCGTTAAGAAAATTACACGTGTATTTAAGAAGGATGACGAATAGAATAAGAGGTACAATATGCACGAAATATCCATTTGCTATCAGATTGTTGAAACACTAGAAGATGTTGTTAAGGAAAATCATTTAGAAGAAGTACAAAAAATTGTGCTAGAAATAGGCGAACTTGCAAATGTAGTACCTATGTATATGTATGAATGTTTTCCATGTGCAGTAGAAGGAACAATGTTTGAAAAAGCAGAATTAGTAATTGAGACTGTTGCAGGGATTGGTGAATGCAAAAAGTGTGGTAATAAATATCAGTTATTTCCTGTAGAAGGCATTTGTCCATTATGTGGAGAGAAAGACTTTGAATTAATAAGTGGAAGAGAATTTAATATTAAAGAAATTGTTGCACGATAAAAACTAAAATACCATCTAAAAGCTTCATTATTTACACAGTAAAACAAACTGGTAATAATGGAGCTTTTATTATCATTAAGATTTAAAGTGAGAAGTGAGGTGTTATCATAAAAGTACTAATAAAGAGTTGAGATGGGAACTATAAAAAGTGTAGTATATAGGTAGAGAGAAAATGAGGAGGTAGTAAATGAAGCAATATATACTAGCACTAGATCAAGGAACAACGAGTTCCAGATGTATTATATATGATAAAACAGGTGAAATTTGTTCCATGGCACAAAAAGAGCTGAAACAGATTTATCCAGAGATCGGATGGGTAGAACATAATCCATTAGAAATTTGGTCTTCTCAGTTTGCTGTTATGATGGAAGCAATGGTCATGGCAGGAATTGAGGTGGAGCAAATCCATGGTATTGGCATTACCAATCAGAGAGAAACAACTATTGTGTGGAACAAAGAAACCGGACAACCAGTATATAATGGAATTGTTTGGCAATGTCGTAGAACGGCTGAACGTATTAAGCAGCTTAAACATGAAGGATTAGAGAAAAGTATTCGTGAAAAAACAGGTCTTATTCCAGATGCTTATTTTAGTGCATCTAAAATTCAATGGATCTTAGAAAATGTACCTCATGCAAGAGAAGATGCGGAAAAGGGAAAATTATTATTTGGAACAGTAGATACATGGCTTATTTGGAATTTAACTAAGGGAAAGGTGCATGCTACAGATTATACTAATGCCTCTAGAACCATGTTATTTGACATTCACAGATTGTGTTGGGACGAAGACTTATTAAATTATTTTAATATACCCGTTTCTATGCTACCAGAAGTAAGACCGTCTAGTGATATTTATGGCTATACAGATCATACTGTATTAGGTGGTGAAATTCCAATTGCAGGAGTAGCAGGAGATCAACAAGCTGCATTATTTGGACAATGTTGTTTTGAACCTGGAGAGGTGAAAAATACATATGGAACAGGTTGCTTCCTTTTAATGAATACAGGTAATAGTGCGATTGAGTCCAAGCATCAGCTTTTAACTACCATAGCTGCTAGTACAGGAGAGCAGGTGGAATATGCATTAGAAGGAAGTGTTTTTGTTGCAGGTGCAGCTATTCAATGGCTTAGAGATAGCATGAGAATGATTAAGGATGCAAAACAATCCAGTGAGTATGCTGAGGCAGTAAAAAGTACAGATGGTGTCTATATTGTACCAGCCTTTACAGGAATGGGAGCCCCTTATTGGGATCAAGATGCGAAAGGTACCATTGTAGGGATTACGAGAGCTTGTAAAAAAGAGCATTTTATTCGTGCAACTTTAGAGTCAATTGCCTATCAAACTGCTGATGTTTTAAAGGCCATGGAAGAAGATTCTAATATTCACCTAAAAGCATTGAAAGCAGATGGTGGTGCCAGTATTAATGATTTCTTAATGCAGTTTCAGGCAGATATTTTGCAGACCAAGGTACATCGTCCAAAGTGTATTGAAACCACTTCATTAGGGGCAGCCTATCTTGCAGGTCTAGCCACAGGATACTGGAAGGATAAAGAGGAAATTAAGATGAATTGGAAACTTCAGAGAGAATTTGTACCAACTATGTCAGCGACTGAAAAAGAACAGTTATTAAAAGGGTGGAAAAGAGCAGTAAGAGCGGCACTTGCCTGGTCCCAAGAAGAGGAATAGGAAAAACAATGTATTGAAAAAGAATGAGAGAATAAAGAATATCTATAGAGAAAGGGACAGAAAATCTTTAGCATATTAATCAAAAAAAATAAAACGAAATAAAAGTTGACAAAGGTAATGTGATATGATATTCTAATAAAGGTTTTAAGACACAGGAAGTGTCTAAGAAGTAGAAGCTATTCTTCTCACCTTACAACAAGTAAGTTCGTAAGGTCATACTAATTAGTTTATAATACTGTATATTTAGTATGAGTTATAGAGAGGTGGATAGTTTCGGCTGTCCACCTTATTTTATTATATAGAATAAGCTTTAGGTGGCATAATATGAGTAGCGTTACACCCATACGCATATAAGGGTGATAAATAAAAGTTTTGGCAAACAAAATTTAGGAGGTGCCCGTTATTAACGATTTAATGATCAATGAACAAATTCGTGACAAAGAAGTGAGACTTGTAGGAGCTGATGGAGAGCAAATCGGTATTGTATCAGGTAAAGAAGCACAAAAAATGGCTGCAGAGAAAAGCCTTGATTTAGTAAAGATTGCCCCACAAGCAAAACCACCAGTATGTAAGATCATGGATTATGGTAAGTATAAGTTTGATGCGGCTAAGAAAGAAAAAGAAGCACGTAAGAAACAAAAAACAATCAGTGTGAAAGAAGTTAGACTTTCAGCAAGCATCGAAAAACATGACTTTGAAACGAAGATGAGAAATGCAGTGAAATTCCTTAAGTCAGGAGACAAGGTTAAAATTTCAGTTGTATTCCGTGGGCGTGAAATGATGCATACTCATAGAGGTAATGAACTTCTTGAACAAGCAATGACAATGGTTGAAGAAGTTGGTACTGTAGAAGCTAAACCTAAATTAGAAGGAAGAGCAATGGTTATCGTGGTAGTACCTAAATAGGATACCTTTTGATAAAACAATTATTTATAAAGGAGGAAATTCTCATGGCTAAATTAAAATTAAAAACAAATAGAGCTGCTGCAAAGCGTTTCAAAGTAACAGGAACAGGTAAATTAAAAAGAAGCAAAGCTTACAAAAGACACATTTTAACAAAAAAATCAACAAAAACTAAACGTAACTTAAGAAAAGCAGGTCTTGTTGATAGTACAAACGAAAAACAAATGAAGAGAATTTTACCATATTTATAAGATAGAATCGCGATAGGAGGTTAAGACAATGGCAAGAGTTAAAGGCGGAATGTCTACTAAAAAAAGACGTAATAGAGTATTAAAATTAGCTAAAGGTTACAGAGGAGCTAAATCTAAACAATTCAGAACAGCTAAACAAGCTGTAATGAAATCATTAAACTATGCATACGTAGGTCGTAAATTAAGAAAAAGAGAATTCAGAACACTTTGGATTGCACGTATCAACGCTGCAGCTCGTTTAAATGGATTATCATATAGCCGTTTCATGAACGGATTAAAAAATGCTAACGTTAACATCAACAGAAAAATGTTATCTGAATTAGCAATCTCTAACCCAGCTGCTTTCACACAATTAGTAGAAACAGCTAAAGCTAACTTAAAATAGTTAACTTCAAAAAAGATGTCATCATATGATGGCATCTTTTTTTATTACCAAAGTAAAAATATAAGACCAACCATAAGTGCAGCTAATGTACTGCCCAGTGAACATAGAAGAGTGGTGCGTGAATGGTTAAAAAAGTAAAAAATGAAGCAGAATATACCTATAGCTAAAAGAAATAAAATGAAATAATCTCCTAAAGGGAGAAAGAAATTGATTCCAATATAAAGCAGTGAAAAAATAATGGATGAAAGTAATGTATTATAAAGATGGGTATAATCTAAATGATTACTTTTGGTAATAGATTTCATAAAGTCCTCCTTTCAGTAATTTAATATAAAACATTAAGTTGGTATAAAATATTGATTTAATAAAAAGTATGATTTAAACCATAAAATATACCTAAATTTTAAAAGTATAATTATATAATAAAAATTAATATATTATAAAATTTAAAATAAATTCATATGCTTTGTGTAATATTGTAATAGAATAGGAAAATAGGTCCTAAAAGCTTAATAGAACGATAAAGCTAAAAGGATACAAACAAAGACTGAAATTTTTGGGAGGAAAAATTTATGAAAAACAAGAAAATGATTATTTTTTCTGTGGTCATTGTAGTAATGATTGCTTTTGTCGGCATTGCTATAAAAAACAAACCGGATACTGAAGAAAATATAGGAGGAGATAAAGAAGGGACTAGAGTTACTGTTACATATGTTGAACAGCAGAATATTGAAACAAAAATCTCCTCAAGTGGAAAGCTGGAAGCAGTTAATACAAAGACTGTATATTTAGATGCAACGAACAAAATTGCAGTATTACATAAGGAAGTTGGAGATACAGTAAAGAAGGGTGAGTTAATTATTACCCTAGATAAAGAGGCAGAAGTAAGAACTCAAAATGAATTAGAAGCTCTTGAAAAGCAATTAGCGGCAGAAAAAGAAGCTTTAAATCAACTTGTAGGTAAAGGTTCACAAACAGAAATTTTAAATGCTCAGGCCACATTAGCAGAGCTAAAAGATAGTAAAAAAACAGCTGAACAAAATATTAAAGATGCCCAGGTTAAATTAGATAATCTGAATAAAGATTTAAAAGATAATGAGGAAGATTTAGCAACTAATGAGGAACTTCTACAAGTAGGCGCTGTTTCTCAGAAGGAAATAGATGATTTAAAGGATGCAATAGATACAATTAAACAAAACATTAGCCAACAAGAAAGTAATATTGCACTGAGTAAACAAAGCTTAAGTACAATTGATGCTAAAATCCAAACAGCACAGTACAGCTTAGATTTATTACAAAACAAAGTTACAGATTCTAGTAAGAAACAGCAAATAGCTGCTAAAGAAAGTAGTATCAAGTCTATTGAGAATCAAATTGAAAACAGCCAAAGTGATTTAGTAAAAACAACGACTAAGATTGTTGCACCTATTGATGGTGTTCTTACTTACTTACCTGAAGAAGAGGGCATGACAGTAAGTGCAGGTAGTAAGCTGATGTCTATAGTAGACCCAAGCGAGCTTAAAGTAAATTGTGATATTTCACCTTACTACTCTGCGGATTTACGTTTAGATTTAGATGCTATTATTAAATATACAGGTTCTAAAACCATTGAAGTGCCAGGCAAAGTAAGTAAGATTTCAGCAGTAGCAGATGTAGAAAAAACAACTAGTGGAGAAACAGTTACATTACCAGTGGAGGTTAGTGTTTCTGAACCAGGTGAAGTCATCAAGCCAGGATTTTCTGTAGATGTAAAAATTATTACAGATACAAGAGAAAATGTATGTACTGTCCCTATTTTAGCCATTGAAGAAGAAGATGATTTTAGCTATGTGTATGTAGTAGGTGAAGATGGTACTTTGGAGAAAAGAGAGGTAGTACAGGGACTTAGTAATGGGTTAAATATTGAAGTAAGTAATGTAGAAGTAGGTGAGATGGTTGTTGCGACTGTGGAAGAGTATATAACAGATGGCATGAAAGTCTCATATGAAAAGATAGGTGATGTAGAATGATAGATATCCAAAAAGTAAATAAAATTTATCGAAATGGACGATTAGAGCTTCAAGCTTTATTTGATATTGACTTTAGAGTAGAAAAAGAAGAGTTTGTTTCTATTATGGGGGCATCAGGTTCTGGTAAATCCACTTTCCTTCAGATTTTAGGGTGCTTAGATCATGCTACAAGTGGAACTTACATATTAGATGGTATTAATATTTCAGAAGCTAAAGATAAGGATTTTTCTAAGATTAGAAATCAGAAAATTGGGTTTGTATTTCAATCTTTTAATTTGCTACCTAAGCTTACGATTACAGAAAACGTAGAATTACCTATGATGTATGCAGGCATTAAGCCTAAGGAACGTCGTGAACGTGCTATTGATGCGCTGATTAGAGTAGGGCTTGGCAATCGTATTAAGCATAAACCTAATGAAATTTCAGGTGGACAAAGACAGAGGGTAGCTATTGCAAGAGCCTTAGTAAACAATCCAGCCATTATATTAGCTGATGAACCAACGGGAAATCTAGATAGTAAATCAAGTGTGGAGATTATGAATATTTTCCAAGGCTTAAATAATGAAGGGGTTACTATTGTTATGGTAACCCATGAGCCAGATATTGCTGAATTTACAAAGAGAAAGGTTGTTTTTAGAGATGGTGTGATTATTGAGGATGCTCCTATTGTGAATAGGCGAGGTGCATAGAATGGATATAAGAGAAACACTTAAATCAGCTCTTAAACAGCTTACTGGAAATAAGGCACGAACGATTCTTACCATGCTAGGAATGTTTATTGGAATAGGTGCTGTTATCATGATTTTAGCTTTAGGAACTGGTTTTACGAAATCTATTACCGATAGTTTTGGTGAAATTGGCCTAGGGGTATTTCAAATTAATGTAAAAGAAGAAGTTAGTGAAAATTATATTACCCCTGAAGAATTAGAAATCATTCGCAATATGGAAGCTATAGAATGTGTGATAGCAGGAAATGATGCAGATGCTGTTTTGTATAATCATAAGGGGGAGCGTTTTACTTGTGAAGTGCAGGGAGCTCAACCTGAGTTTACAAATAATATCGCTAAGCAAGAAATTTTAGCAGGTAGAAATCTAACAGATCAAGATGAAGCTTCGTATAACCGCTGCGTATTAATTGCGGATTGTGTGGCACAGGCGTTATTTGGTCACAGCTTAAGCTATGAAGAGATCATTGGAGAATCTATTAATTTGACTATTGAAAAACAGCCCAATAGTTTTACAATCATAGGAATTTATGAGACCTCTATGGCGAGTAATCTTTCTCAAAAGGAATTAGAAAAAACCATAGGTTCCAGTGACTTTTTTATTCCGTATAGCGTATTAGAGCAGATTACAGGAATGGAAGGTAAGATTAGTATTATTGCAGGTAAAATAATAGAGGGATATGACCAGGTGAGCATCACTACTCAGATAAGTCAAATCTTAAATAAAAGACATCATCTTAAAGATGGGTATGAAATTCAAACCTATGTACAAATTCTTGAAATGGTAGAGATGATTTTAAATACTATTACTTTATTTATTAGTGCAGTAGCTAGTATTTCCCTAGTAGTAGGTGGAGTAGGCATTATGAATATCATGCTAGTGACAGTAAAAGAACGTACCAGAGAAATAGGTGTAAGAAAAGCTTTAGGAGCACCTAATGGTGCTATTTTAAAGCAGTTCATACTAGAAGCATTGATGCTCACCATTATTGCTGGATTAATAGGGATGTTACTAGGATATGTTGGTGCTATTTTAATAGGTAGTGTGATGAATATACAAGCGCAATTTACTTTAAGTATGCTACTATTTTCAACTGTTACTTCTGTTGTTATTGGATTAGTATTTGGCGTGTACCCTGCTTATCAAGCAGCTCAGTTAGATCCAGTAGAAGCATTAAGAGCAGATTAGTAAGGAGGGAATAAAATGCGAGAAATTATTAAAAGTGCATTGGCACAACTTGCAGGTAATAAGCTTAGAACCTTCCTTACAATGCTTGGTATGCTTATAGGAGTAGGTTCGGTTATTATGATTTTAAGCCTTGGAGAAGGCATGAAGGGATATGTAAGTGGTGAATTTGAAGGTATTGGACAGGGAACTATTCAAGTTATGGCTATGGTGCAAAAAGAAGAGACCTTGTTAACAGATGAAGATGTAGAGATGCTAGAAGAAATTCCACAGGTAGTAGAAGTTTTTAAACACCATAGTAACTATATGGGGATGGGTAAGGATTATAATCAGAAAGATAAAATGTTGATGTTATATGGTTTTCCTTACGATATTGAAAAAGTCTCAGATATGAATCTAAAATTTGGGCGATGGATTACGGAACAAGATGAAGAAGTAAAAAGTCACGTAGTGGTTGTAGAAGATAATTTCTCAAAGATTATGTTTAAGGAATCTGATCCTCAATATGCCTTAGGGAAGAGCATAGAAATTTTAATAGGGGGGGAAAGACAAAGTTTTGAAATTGTAGGGATAGTAAAAAGTCAATACCCTTCTTCTGCACCGGCTGATATGATTCCGCCCATTGTTTATTTACCATTTACGACTTTAGACCAATATATAATGGACGGTGAGGGCAAGACATATAGTCTTTATGTACTTATTGATGAGGAATATGATGCATCAGAGTATAGTAAACCTATTAGACGTATCTTAAATAAGAAACATGGAGATGAAGATGTTTATATGGTTAGTTCATTAATGGAGGCAACAGACACCATTAATGATATATTGGATAAACTTAGTTTATTTACCAGTGTTGTTGCAGCTGTTTCATTATTGGTAGGTGGAATAGGTATTATGAATATTATGATGGTAACAGTTAGAGAGCGTACAAGAGAAATAGGTGTAAGAAAAGCACTAGGGGCTACAGACCAGCAAATTCTAGTACAATTTTTGGTTGAAGCCATTATACTAACCGTACTTGGTGGTTTAAGCGGTCTTCTGGTAGGGTATTTAGGAGGGTTCTTCATTGCTTCAGCTTTAACAATTGAGGCAACGCTAACACCTGGTATGATCATTTTCTCTATTGGGACATCTAGTATTGTAGGAATTATATTTGGGGTATATCCAGCATATAAAGCAGCAAAACTAGATCCAGTTGAAGCATTAAGGGAAGAATAGAATAAATTTTATAAAAAAAGAGAGTTCTAGTGAATAGAACTCTCTTTTTTTCAGACAATAAAAGAAAGCTTATACTAAACAAATTATTTGGTATCTATAAATATTTGGTATTTTATTGTTGACGTATAAGGGAAAATTAAGTATAATTTTTTAGGATTAGTTTAATGAATGTAAACAAAAAGTTTATATATATATGAGAAATATAAAAGTAGATAAAGAAGGAGGGAATTAAGTTGGATATTGGGGCTAAAATCAATCAGCTTCGTAAAAAGAACGGACTAACCCAAGAAGAGCTTGCAGATCGTTGTGAACTTTCAAAAGGGTTTATCTCACAAGTAGAAAGAGGACTTACTTCTCCATCTATAGCAACATTAATTGATATATTAGAATGCTTAGGAACAAATCTTAAAGATTTCTTTAATGAAACAAGTCAGGAAAAAATCGTTTTTTCTAAGCAAGATATTTTTGAAAAAGAAGATAAAGAGCATGGAAATATGATTAGCTGGCTCATTCCTAATGCACAGAAAAATGATATGGAACCGATACTCATACATTTAGACCCAGGTGGAAAATCTATAGTACAAGCGCCACACGAAGGTGAGGAGTTTGGTTATGTCTTAGCTGGAAATATTTACGTGCATTTAGGAAATAAGAAATTTAAAGCAAAAAAAGGTGATAGCTTCTATTTTAGGCCCACAAGCGATCATTATTTACAAAATACAGGTAAGACAAAAGCAACAATCCTTTGGGTTGCGACACCACCAAGTTTTTAAAGGAGTAATGAAGTAATGACTGAATTTAAAATGGGAAATGACTATATCATAGATTTAAAGCATATTACGAAACAATATGGCGATAACGTTGTTTTAGATGATATTAATATGTACATTAGACGTAATGAGTTTTTAACTTTACTTGGACCAAGTGGTTGTGGTAAGACAACTTTACTCAGAATCATTGGTGGATTCGAAGAGTGTAGCCAAGGAGAAGTATTTTTTGAAGGTGAAAATATTGTAGGATTACCACCCTACAAAAGAAAGATTAATACAGTGTTCCAAAAATATGCTTTATTTCCACATATGAATGTAGAGGAAAATATTGCATTTGGGCTCAATATCAAAAAAATGGACAAACAAGTAATTCAGGAAAAAGTTAAAGAAATGCTTGAACTTGTAAATCTTAAAGGATTTGAAAAACGTTCTATTGATTCACTTAGTGGTGGGCAGCAACAACGTATTGCTATTGCAAGAGCATTAGTAAATGAACCAGAGGTACTTTTACTAGATGAGCCACTAGGTGCACTTGACCTTAAGCTTAGAAAGGGCATGCAGGCAGAACTTAAACGTATTCAACAAAAAGTAGGAATTACGTTTATCTTTGTAACACATGATCAAGAAGAAGCTTTAACAATGTCAGATACGATTGCGGTTATGAACGGTGGAAAAATTCAACAAATTGGTAGTCCAGTAGATATTTATAATGAACCAAAGAATGCGTTCGTAGCAGACTTTATTGGTGAAAGTAATATCCTAGTTGGTCTTATGAAAAAAGATTATCTTGTAAACTTCCATAATGTAGATTTCCCTTGTGTAGATGCAGGTTTTGGGGAAAATGTAGAAGTAGATGTTGTGGTAAGACCAGAGGATATTAAAATCGTAAAAGTAGAAGAAGGTATGTTACAAGGTATGGTAAAATCTGTAACCTTTAAAGGTGTACATTATGAAATGATGATTGTATCAGATGATTTTACTTGGACAGTTCATTCTACAGCTATGGCGGCCGAGGGAGAAACAGTAGGACTTGTTATTAGTCCAGAAGACATTCACATTATGAAAAGGAGATAAAAGATGAACAGAAAATCTTTAGCATATCCGTATTTGATATGGGCGGCGATTTTCATCATCGTTCCCCTTATACTGATTGTATACTTTAGCTTTTTTGTAGATGGCCAGTTTACGCTTGCTAACTACCAAAAGTTTATGGAAGATTATTATATTGCAGCTATGATGCGATCAATTGGATTTGCATTAGTTAGTACAATTATTTGTTTAGCACTTGCCTATCCATTAGCCATGATTTTGGCAGGAAGAGGTATGTCGAATAAAAGCATTATTTTATTATTAGTTATTTTACCAATGTGGATGAACTCTTTACTTAGAACATACGCATGGGCAAACTTACTCGAAAATAATGGGGTCATTAATAACATGCTAAATGCTATAGGATTGCCGTCTGTTAAATTCCTATATGGAAATGGTGGGGTTATTTTTGGGATGGTATATAACTTCTTCCCATTTATGGTTTTACCAATTTACAATGCACTAGCAAAAATTGACCATAAATTAATTGAGGCATCTTATGATTTAGGTGCGGATAAATGGACAACATTTAAGAAAGTAACATTACCACTTAGTATGCCAGGTATTGTTACTGGGATTATCATGGTATTTATGCCAGCACTAACCACTTTCCTAATCACAAGACTTTTAGGTGGTGGAAAAGTAATGCTCATTGGTAATATTATTGAGGAGCAATTTACAAGAACAGGCGATATGGGATTCGGTTCGGCTGTTTCAATGATTTTAATGATTATTGTCCTTATTACTTTAGGCGTGATGTCACGAAAAGGGGCTTTAGATGAAGAAGGAGGATTATTCTAATGAAATGGGTTAAGCGTAGTTATTTAGCTTTAATTTTACTCATTATGTATGCTCCTGTAGCCGTTCTAATGGTCTTTTCATTTAATGATTCCAAACTTCCTATTTGGAAGGGATTTACGCTAGACTGGTACAGCAAAGTTTTTAGTGATACAGGTATTAAGCAAGCTTTATTTTATACACTGATTGTAGCATTTGTGTCAGCAGTTATTGCAACAATAATAGGAACATTAGCAGCTATGGGTATTCATAGAATGACAGGATGGCAAAAACGTCTAGCCATTAATGTGACTTATATTCCAATGTTAAGTCCAGATATTGTGATTGGTATTTCACTCATGATGCTCTTTAATGTGCTTCATATCCCATTTGGATTACCATCATTGATTATTTCGCATATTACTTTTAGTATACCTTATGTTATTTTCTCTGTTATGCCAAAGCTAAAACAGATGAATTACAACTTATATGAGGCGGCTCTAGATTTAGGTGCCACACCATGGTATGCATTTAAGAAAGTTATTTTGCCAGAAATTATGCCAGGTGTACTTGCAGGAACGTTTATTGCCTTTACACTTTCTATTGATGATTTCGTAGTCAGCTTCTTTAATAAAGGAGCAGGTGTAGATACACTTCCAATTAAAATCTATGCCATGGCAAGAAAAGGGGTTAACCCAACAATCAATGCGATTTCAACTATACTATTTACAACGATTATTATTATTTTAATAGTAAGTAATTTGAAAGCAAATCAAAAAGTAAAAGAAGCAAAAATGCAATAATCATATGCAATATATCATTACGAAGTAATGGTATATTGCATTGTTTCATGTCAGGATATTAAAAAGTGTAAATGTATTGGTATTTCTATTATGTTTTTTTCAACTAAGGAAACACTAATACTACATAAGTAATGTTAGAAATCAAGGTTAAGGAAAGGTGATAAATAAAATGAAAAAAACTGTAAAAAGATTACTTTGTTTAGCGGCAGCAGGCGTAATGAGCTTAAGTTTTGTAGGATGTTCATCTGAAGGAGAGAACGGAAAAGTTGTTGTTTATAACTGGGGAGATTATATTGATCCAGAAGTAAATGATTTATTTACACAAGAGACAGGGATTAAAGTGGTTTACTCAGAGTATGCAAATAATGAAGAAATGTATGCAACTGTAGAACCAGGCAATGTAAGCTATGATGTGTTATTCCCATCAGATTATATGGTTGAAAAAATGATTAATAATAATATGCTTCAAAAATTAGATTTTAGCAAGATTCCTAATGCAGCAAATATTGATGAAACATTTAAAAATTTACCATATGATCCTAATAATGAATATTCTATTCCATATATGTGGGGAACAATGGGAATCGTATATAATAAAACGATGGTAACAGATCCAGTAGAGAGCTGGGATATTTTATGGGATCAAAAATATGCGGGTCAAATCTTTATGTATGATAGTGAAAGAGATTCTATTATGGTAGCTTTAAAGAAATTAGGTTATTCAATGAATACAAGAAATGAAGCAGAATTAGAACAAGCTAAAGCGGAACTTATTAAGCAGGCACCACTTGTTTTAGCTTATGTAGGTGATGAAGGTAAAAATAAAATGATTAATGGTGAAGCCGCTTTAATGCTTGCATGGGCTGGTGATGCAATGGTCATGTTACAAGAAAATCCAGATCTTGCTTATGCTATACCAAAAGAGGGTTCTAACTGGTTTGTAGATGCAATGGTTATGCCAACTAATGCAGAAAATGTAGAACAAGCATATCAATATATGAACTTCTTATGCAGACCAGATATTGCAGCTAAAAATGCAGAATATATCGGATACTCAACACCAATTAGTGCAGCAAGAGATATGTTACCAGAAGAGATTAAAAATAGTGAAGTAGCTTATCCAGATCCAGCGCTATTAAAGGATCCAAAAATGGAAATGTTTAATGACCCATCAGATGTTATTAGTTTATATAGTTCAATATGGACACAAGTAAAAGCATCTTAATGAAAGATTTGAACAAATAATAAAAAAAGGCTATTTAATCAATCATTTTAGGGTATAATAAAGAAAAAATGATTGGGGGCAATCATAGTGAAAAATGAAATGTGCAATAAAGACTTAAGAGAAGAGAGTTTATTAGATCAAGATGTTCCATTTGGACCTCAAGAGGGAGAATGCGAGGATTATCTTGAGGACTGTGAAGATTATGATGGCTTTGATGGTGATGTGTATCAATGTGTTAAATCTGAGAGTAGTGCAGGTTCTTGGACATCATTAATTTTAGGGATTATATCTTCTTTAGGATGGATTGTACCTATTATAGGTTTACCAGTAACAATTGTAGGAACCGTATTTGGTGCAATTAACATGAAGAATCGTAAATCAAAGGGTGTAGCCATTGCGGGATTTGTTGTTAATATTGTTTTCTTATGTGCAAGTATTGCTAAAGGAATTATTGATATTATCATGTATGTAAAAAAATGTAAAAAGTAAGAGGAAGAGTCATACTAAGTGAGAGTGTTTCACTGTATGGCTCTTTATTTTTGACAAATTTCACACTTTATCCTCCTATAACATATCATATGGTAAGGGATAATAAAGGGGGAGTAAAAGTGTATAGGCATGTTATTATTATTAATAGCGATACACTTGGACGAGGGGATGAAGGCGTAGGGCAGACCTTGTTAGGTACATTTTTAAGAAAGGTACTCGCTCAGCCTAATAGACCTGATGTCATTGTGTTTTACAATTCAGCAGTAAAACTATTAACGAGACAATCATACTACTTAGATATACTAGATGCATTGGAGCGAAGTGGTGTAGAGTTATTAGCTTGCGGAACTTGTGTATATAAGGTTTGTGGTCAGCACGCCTTATCTGTAGGAAGAATTTCCAACATGGATGAGATTACAGATATTATCATAGGGGCTGATAAAGTAACAACACTTTAGAAAAAGTTTCCTGGTATAATATGTATACAGGGTGTTATACTAAAATCGTAGGCAAGAGCAAGACAAAAAGAAAACGCTATGATATGAAATCTTGACCCTTAGGGCAGGAATTTTAATCATAGCGTTTCTTTTTTTATTAATTCTAATAATCATCTCTTAATTCATGAATATGAGTAATTAAATCATCAATAGTAGATACAATAGTAGGTACATCACTTTCGTTAATAATAGTTGTTGAATCCTTAACAAAGGTTTGTGAACTATCTGTTGAAAGTGAAAGAAGTGATTTTTGGGTACGTGACCAATTACTATAAACATTACTTTCGGAAGTAATCACACGAACAGGAATATCTCCTAATGTTTGGCCTGCATTTATAGCATCTAAAATAGTTTGTCCGTTAGCTGGAAACTTAAGTTTTTCTGCAATGACATTACGATTCCAATTTTTTTCTAATCCGATTCCTTTATTCAGTTCACGTAAATTATCTGTAAGCTCATTATTATCATTAAGTGTTCTACGAACGAAGGAGCTATTACTCATAAGACGTAAAAGGCCTGTATTACGAAGTCCATTAACCATAAAAGACTCAATAATCATAATATTATTATAGTCTGCAGCAAAAGAAGGTGAGGTGCCTTCAATGAAGACAATACCTGCGACATCTTCTGGATAGAGCTGAGCATAGCGGATAGCTTCTAATGCTCCCATACCTTGAGCAACATAAACAAAAGGTTCAAGATAAGTATCTTCATCTCCAGGAATATCATCAGCGTGAAGAAGCGTATGTATTTCTTCACAAATCTGATCAATATCTCTAGATTTGCTGGTATAATCACTCCAACCATAACCTGGACGATCATAGATCATCACTTCATTATTTTCAGATAAAGCACTATGAATTGGATATAAATCTACATAAGGTACATTGCTCCCAATGTTGGCAGTAAAAACAATAGGTATATCACTATTTCCTGATTCATAAAGGTGCATATTCACACCATCTATATCAATAAGACGTCCCATGCGTCCTAAGTGGCTTGCATTATAATAAACCGCAATCTGCTGATAGATAATACCTAAGATTACGAGA
The DNA here is from genome assembly GCA_015058045.1 of Cellulosilyticum sp. Classification (GTDB taxonomy): domain Bacteria; phylum Bacillota; class Clostridia; order Lachnospirales; family Cellulosilyticaceae; genus Cellulosilyticum. Next base: position 70,556 of record SVDC01000003.1, on the reverse strand, counting down.
CCCAATATAGTTAAGGGTACTAAACGTTTTTTAAATTTTTCTTTTCGTCTACTTGTTCTTTTGATTCTCATCTGACGCCCTTAATCCCTTCACTAATTTTTTAAAATCATTATATTTAGTTTTTATAATCCATTATACCATATTATACAGGAAAAGTTGACAGGAAATACATCAATTTATAATGACCAGTCCTATTAATATGTGTTACAATGGAAATATAAAAAAGTAAATACAATTCATATAAAAGCATATATGTAATATAGAATGATTGCATACTAAAAATCTTAAATAGATGGAGTATGAATGAAATATAAAGGAGTAGATGGGATGGACTTAAAACAATTTGTACAGCTTTTACAGACAAAGCTCCCTGAAAATACAGTTTTTGAAAATGAGATGATGAAGGACTATACTACCTTTAGAATCGGTGGTAAGGCAGATGTAGTAGTAAAGCCAGGCTCTTATGAAGAAGTGGCCATAGCAGTTAAACTCTGCAAAGAGAATCAGGTCCCTTATTATATCCTCGGAAATGGTAGTAATTTATTAGTAGCAGATGAGGGATATAGAGGCGTTATTATTCAAATTTATAATCGCTTAGATGAAGTAAAAGTAGAAGGTAATAGAGTGGCAGCACAAGCAGGTGCACTACTTTCCAAAATTGCAACAAAAGCTATGGAAAATAGTTTAACAGGCTTAGAGTTTGCCCATGGTATACCAGGTACATTAGGTGGCGCTGTAGTGATGAATGCAGGAGCTTATAATGGCGAGATGAAGCAGGTTCTTGTATCTTGTGATGTTTTAGATGAGGAAGGCAATATACTAAATCTTACCAATGAGCAGTTGGAACTAGGCTATAGAACAAGTATTATTCAAAAGAAAAACTATATTGTCTTGGGTGCCACAATAGCTTTAGAAAAAGGGAATCAGCAAGAGATTAAAGCTTATATGAAAGAGCTCATGACAAGAAGAAAAGAAAAACAACCACTGGAGAAACCAAGTGCAGGAAGTACATTTAAAAGACCAGTAGGTTATTTTGCAGGAAAGCTCATTATGGATAGTGATTTAAGGGGCTATAAAGTAGGTGGTGCCATGATTTCAGAAAAACATTGCGGCTTTGTAGTTAATGATGGAGATGCAACTTGCAAAGATGTAGAAGATCTTATTAAGCATGTGCAAAAAGTGGTTAAAGAAAAATTCCAAGTGGATTTAGAAGCAGAAGTAAAGATTTTAAAATAGAGATTTAGAGACTAGAAATAAAAATGTGCTAAAGATAAGGAGGTGCGCATATGAACTTTATTATTGTAACGGGAATGTCTGGAGCTGGAAAAAGTAGTGCCATTAATTTCTTTGAAGATATGGGCTATTATTGTGTAGATAATTTACCACCTACATTGATTAAAAGTTTTGCAGATTTAATTGTGGCACAAGAAAATAAGGTAGACAAAGTTGTACTAGGTATTGATACAAGAGGTGGCGGGCTATTTGCAGACTTATTCGATAGCCTGCAAGAGCTTGTAGAGTATGGGCATACTTATGAAATTCTATTTTTTGATTGTAGTGATACAGAACTGATTAAGCGTTATAAAGAGACAAGAAGACTACATCCGCTTGCACGCAGTGAAAGAGTCGAGGAAGGTATTTCAAAAGAAAGAGGTATCCTAAAGGAAATTAAAGAAAAGGCACATCATATTATTGATACCTCATATTTATTACCTAAGGATACGAGAGGCGTACTTTATAAGATTTATTGTGAGGATAAAGCTTTTGATAGTATGATGATTACTATTGTTTCATTTGGGTTTAAATATGGTATTCCAATTGATGCCGATTTAGTTTTTGATGTCCGTTTTGCACCAAATCCATACTATATTCCAGAGATGAGACCTTGCACAGGAAACGATCAAGTAGTAAGAGATTATGTCATGCAGTTTGATGTGACACAGGAATTTTTAGCAAAACTACAAGATATGGTAAGTTTTCTGATTCCAAATTATAAAAAAGAAGGTAAGAATCAATTGGTTGTTGCCATTGGTTGCACAGGTGGAAAGCATCGTTCGGTTACTTTAGCCAATGCCTTGTATGATTTCTTACAGAAAAAGGGGCATACTGTTATTAAACAACATAGAGATATAGAGAAGGATAGTAAAAGAGGAAAATAATCTATGAAGAAGGATATTCAGGGTAAAAGGGTAGTTGTAATTGGCGGAGGTACAGGATTATCCACAATGCTCAAAGGTATAAAGCAATACACATCTCAGATTACTGCCATTGTCACTGTAGCAGACAATGGTGGTAGTTCAGGGAAAATACGTGAAGAAATGGGAATTGTACCCCCAGGTGATATTAGAAACTGTCTTGTGGCATTAGCTAATACAGAACCGATTATGGAAAAAATTTTACAATATCGCTTTACTGAAGGCAGTTTAAATGGCCAAAATTTTGGTAATCTACTCATTGCGACATTAGCTGAAATAACAGGAAGCTTTGAAGAAGCTGTGCATGTAACCAGTAAAGTTTTAGCCATTACAGGAGAAGTTTTGCCAGTTACCTTAGAAGATGTTCATTTAAGTGCTAGATTTGAAGATGGAAGTAGGGTAATAGGTGAAACTGAGATTGTAGAGTATGGTAAACAAAATCAAAGTAATATCTGCCATATTGAACTAAGCCCTAAATTTCCGCAGCCGACAGAAAAGGTCATTCAGGCATTGATGGAGGCGGAACTTATTATTTTAGGTCCTGGAAGTTTATATACAAGTATTATTCCAAATCTACTCGTAAAAGATATTAGTGAGTATATTAAGAGGGCAACTGCGCAAAAAATATATATTGCTAATATTATGACACAACCAGGAGAAACTTCAAGATTCTCATTAGAAGAGCATATTGAAATTTTAGAGCACTATCTAGGAAGAAATGTTTTGGATACAGTTGTTATTAATAATGAAAATGTTACCAAAGAACAAATGAAAGAATATGAAGAAGAAGGGGCAAAACTACTGACAATTAATGAAGGGCATGATGTTTGGAAACGTATGAGAAGAATTGAAGCACCACTTATAAAGATTTACGAAGATGAAAAATTTATAAGACATGATCCAGTAAAATTAGCCAAATGTATATTCCAAATGAAAGATTAAAAAAATTACATAAGATGAGGTGAAAAAATGTCCTTTTCTTTTAATGTAAAAAAAGAACTCACATGTGTACCATTAGGTGCAAGGCATTGTATGATTGCAGAACTCGCTGCAATGATTGTTATGGCTGGTGAAACAAAGTATGAAGAGGGAAAGTTCTCTATTCAATTTCATACAGAAAATGCAGCCATTGCAAGAAAATACTTTACAATAATAAAAAAAGCTTTTAATATAAATACAGAGATAGTTCTAAAGACTAACAAAAAGTTTCATAAAAAACAAACTTATATGCTCATTACAAAAAATAGTGAAGAAGCATATAAAATTTTAATTGCAACAACGTTACTCAAACAGGAGAATGGAAACTTTATTTTAAGAGACTACGTTGATTTAACCGTTATACAAAGTACATGTTGTAAAAGAGCCTATTTAAGAGGGGCTTTTCTGGGAGCAGGTTCTGTTAGTGATCCAGAAAAAGGCTATCACTTAGAATTTGTTAATCCAACACGAAGACATGCGATTTTTTTACAAGAAATGATGACTACATTAGAAATGGATCCTAAGGTGGTTGATAGAAAAGGGTACTTTATTTTATATCTAAAGGAAGGTACACAGATTGTCGATTTACTAAATATTATTGGTGCTCATGTGGCATTAATGGAACTTGAAAATGTACGCATTGTAAAAGAAGTAAGAAATAATGTCAATCGTATTGTAAACTGTGAAACGGCTAATTTAAAGAAAACGGTGTCTGCTGCTGTAAGGCAAATGCAAGATATTGAATATGTACAAAATACAATAGGCATTTCAGCACTGCCTGAAAATTTACAGCAAGTGGCAATGTATCGTTTAGAGTATCCTAGTAGTTCACTAAAAGAATTAGGTGAATTATTAATGCCACCTGTTGGGAAATCAGGTGTTAACCATAGACTAAAAAAAATTAGTGAAATTGCAGAACATATTAGAGAAACCAGAGGAGGAAAATAGGAATGGTTAAGGAAGAATTAAAATTAGAATTAAAAAATGGGCTTGAAGCAAGACCAGCTGCATTATTTGTTCAGATTGCAAGCAAATTTGAAAGTCATATTTCAGTAGTTGTAAATGAAAAACAGGTGAATGCGAAAAGTATTATGGGTATGATGTCTTTAGGGGCAATTAAAGGTCAACTCATTGAGATTGTTGCAGAAGGCCAAGATGAAAAAGAAGCTGTAGATGCACTTATTCAGTTTTTAAAATCTCAAGAAGTAAGTGAATAATAAAATTTAAAAGTCCTTAACTAATAGGGGGAGCCCTTGTTAGTTAAGGATTTTTTTGTAAAAATAGTTGGCAAGTAAAGTAGAGTAGAATAAATCCTTAACTCATTTGGAGGAGTAAAAAATAAAGAGGATGAGATAATAAAAGGGTATAGGCTAAAAATAAGATAAAAGGTCTACAATAATAGTCATGAAATGTAGATTTTTGGCAATAGTATAGGTATAATAAAAAAGAGAGATATATAAGTATAATCCATTAGAGGAGGAGAATAAGTGAGGGTAAAGAGAAAATACACCTATCCTGCTATCATGATGGTAGTCTTTTGGTGTCTGTCTTTTGTAACACTAGGAGCAGAACCAACAATGATTAAGGTGGGGTTAGAATCCATTTACACTAATGCAGCATCCATTACATTATCTAGTAATGCATCAATGGAGATGGGCTATTTAGATGAATATGGATTTGAGAAAGTAGGCACTTTAGATAGTACAACTCTTACGATTTCTAAGGCTGTCAGTCCATATTATGATATGGGGATACAGTATGATAACTTTGAAGCTGCTAAAAATGCAGCGCTGTCTGTGCAAGGTGTACCAGCTTGTATTGGAAAAGGAGTTTATTCTGTTTATACGACTAATAGCGTAGGAACAATCATTCCAAGTAGTAGTACAACTTATGTAGCAAAAGATGGGGCAGGAAAAGATTTATTGATCTTTAACCAGGCAGCAGGGGATCTTGTTTTTAGAGGCTATGATGCCACTACAGGATTGAATTTAACAACAGTAGGAAGTAGTAAAAAGTATCGTGGGGCTATTGGAATAGGTGGCACAACAGGTATTACACCTTACAACTTAATTAGCATTGAGGAATATCTTTGTGGGGTAGTACCTTGTGAAATGTCGGCTTCTTGGCCGGCTGAAGCTTTAAAAGCACAAGCAGTAGCAGCACGTTCTATTGCAATTTATCAATATAACCGTTTTATAAAATCTGGTTATAATGTGGTGGATACAACAACAACACAAGCATACGGTGGTTATAATAAGGAAGACAGTAGAACCACAGCAGCTGTCAATGCAACCGCAGGACAAACCATTCGATATAATGGCAAAGTAGCAGAAGCATTATATTTTTCAACAAGTGGTGGCTATACAGAATCAGCAGTCAATGTATGGGGTAATTCAATTGGCTATTTAGTAGGTGTACAAGACCTCTATGAAACAGAGCCAGCTCAAGCACCTTGGACACGTACCATTACTTTATCAGAGATAGATACCTGTTTAGCGAATGAGGGTGTAAATATTGGCTTAGCTCAAGGGGTACAAATTGTATCTAGAACAAACTCAGGTCGTGTGAATGAGATGCGCATTATAGGAACGATTGGAACACATACTTTAACTCTAGAGAAAGTTAGAACATTCTTTAGCCGTAGCAATGAAGGCTCTTTAAAGAGTAGACTCTTTACACTAGTTGGTGCTTCGTCAGGAGGAGCAGGGAATCAAGCAGGAGACTCCAATACTGTAGCAGTTATATCTGATTCAGGAATGGTAGAATTGCCTTTAAATGAAGTAGTGATTAGTAATGGTGTATCTATGGGCCCTATTACAACGGATACAGTCTTTGTTCAATCCTCAGCAGGTATAGCAGAAATTTCCGTAGCAGACTCTACAACACCTGATCAGAATACTTCATCTGAAACAGTTTTAGGGAATATTACCATTAACGGAAAAGGTTTTGGACATGGTGTAGGGATGTCTCAAAGTGGTGCTAAAGGCATGGCAAAAGCTGGATTTAGTTATATTGATATACTAACCCACTACTATAAAGGCATCACTGTAGGATAGGAGATCAATACTGAATAAAATTTAAGATAATAGAATCTTTTATTGATTAGGATAGAAGAGGAGCCGGTAAAAGTAAATGGCTCCTCTTCTTTTGATATTTAAAGGAGCATAGATTTTGCCTATTCAAAATACATAAATATGGTATAATATAATGTGATTTATAATGAAGAAATAAGTTAAATAGGTTGTTAAAGCTTAAATAGATATAGAGCTTGAGTAATCAAGAAATGATAGAACTTAAATTAACAGGAGACTAAGAATAAATGAAAACTGCAGATTTTTATTTTGATTTACCAGAAGCACAAATTGCACAAGTACCACTTGAGGACCGTACAAGTTCACGTTTAATGGTATTGGATAAAGAAACAGGTGAAACAAAACATCAACATTTTTATGATATACTAGAGTATTTAAAAGAAGGGGACTGCCTTGTTTTAAATAACACAAGAGTTATTCCAGCTAGACTTTTTGGAGCAAGACCATCTGGTGGGAAAGTAGAATTTCTTTTACTCACACGTAAAGATGAAAAGCGTTGGGAAGTGTTAGTAAAACCAGGTAAAAAAGCAAGAGTTGGGGATGAAATTATTTTTGGTGATGGTATCTTAAAAGCTAAAGTAGAAGAAGTTATTGAAGATGGTAATCGTATTGTGAGCTTTGAGTACAATGGAATTTTTGAAGAGGTATTAGACCAACTTGGAGAAATGCCACTTCCTCCTTATATTCATGAGAAATTAGAAGATAGAGAACGCTATCAAACAGTTTATTCTAAACACGAGGGAAGTGCAGCAGCACCTACAGCAGGACTCCATTTTACAACAGAGCTTTTAGAAAAGATCAAAGAAAAAGGGGTTAAAGTTGCTTATGTAACACTACATGTAGGATTAGGTACTTTTAGACCGGTTAAGGTAGAAGATGTCCTAGAACACGATATGCACTCTGAGTTTTATCAAATTGATGAAGAAAATGCTGCTATTATTAATGAAGTGAAAAAAGCTGGAGGACGTATTATCCCAGTAGGAACGACTAGTACAAGAACTTTAGAATCTAATGCAGATGAAAATGGCATGGTATGTGCACGTAGTGGATGGACAAAGATCTTTATTTATCCAGGTTATGAGTTTAAGTGTATTGATGCACTGATTACAAATTTCCACTTACCAGAGTCTACTCTGATTATGTTAGTGAGTGCTTTAGCAGGAAAAGAGCATACTTTAGCAGCTTACAATGAAGCAGTAAAAGAAGGTTATCGTTTCTTTAGCTTTGGAGATGCAATGTTTATTCAGTAAATGAGTGGATTTGATAATCATTTTTTCTGAACTCAAGAGAAAAGGGGAATTACAATGTCTTTAAAATTAAGAGAGAACTATAAGGTAGAGTTTGATCGCATTGATTTTAATGGAAAGATAAGTATTAATGGACTATGTAGTTATATGCAAATGATTGCTGCAAATCATGCCTCTCTGCTTGGATTTAATTACTATAAAAATAGTGATACACCAGAATATTATTGGATTTTATCTAGAGTGAAGTATGTCATAGAAACTTATCCAAGATGGGAAGATGAAGTTAAGGTGGAGACTTATCCTGGTGGATATGATAAGCTTTTTGCTGTAAGATTATTTGATTTCTATAATCAAGAGGATCAAAAGATTGGTTACATTATAGGAGATTACATTCTGATGGATGCTGTAAAAAAACGTCCAGCTCGTATTAAAGGAGCAACAGGTACACTTGCTTTCTTAGATTTCCCATATGAAGGAGAATGTCTAGAAAAACTAAGGATACCATCTAAGGAAGAGCTAAATGATTTACAAGTCATAAAAGTAGAAAGACGCAAAGCCTTTTATTCAGAAATGGATTTAAATGAGCATATGAACAATGCACATTATATTAGATGGATTGTGGACGTATTACCAATTGAATGGCTAAAGACACACGAAATAAGTAGTTTAGAGGTGAACTATAATACAGCAATCACCTGTGGAACAGAAGTAGATGTCCTATTAATTCAGAATGAATCAAAAGAGTATATGATTTATGGAAGTAGCATAGATGGGAATATAAACTATTTTGCTTCAAGGCTAAAATTAAGATGCATGGATTAACAGATAACAGAGAATGTCCCCAAAAGACACAATCAAGAGACACTGATTCAAAAACAAGATATAATCAAAAAGCGATTAAACTAAGTTGAAATTTAGTTTAATCGCTTTTTGATTAAGGTATAATAAATATTTTAATGAAAATGTGCATTTTGAAGAGCCAGTAGACCACTATGTGATTTAAGTGCCAAGCAATAAATAATATTATTATTCTCTAAACTGTAAAGTGTGAGATAGTTACGGTATAAAGGATGATTTTCATCATATGTGACGGTATATAAAATATTATTTTTGATCGTGCAGCTTACAAGTGATGCAAATTTATTGGGTAAGTTAACTTGTCCCCATTGAGAAAGGCCTACATCTTCATTATAAACGGCATAGTTTAGGAAGAGTTCAGACAGTGATAACGTATAAATTTGTCCATCTGCGTAATAAACTGTATCTGGGTCAAAGGTTAAAGGAATATTAATGGTTTCCTCTGGTGTAATAACCAGTAAACTATTGCTACCGATAAAGTATGCACTACCATTACGGTCTAAAGCATATTGATTAGATTGTAGAGCTTTAGTTGGAGGAGAAAGCTTACGAGAAGCTTTTAACTCAAAAGTATCTTTACTTAGAGCATACCAAAAAGCTTTATAGCTATTAGCTTGGGCTGTTAGAATGTAGTAAACGTCTGCTCCTTCTACAATATGATAGACATATTGACTTTCTAAGGCATATTCAGAGTCAAAAGAAGGGGTAGTTATTTCATAGGTAGATAAATTAATAATATAAAGCGTACCAAGACCTTCTGTTAATGATAGGAATCCATAGTTATCTATCTCCATATAATTATGATAATAAGTAATAGGCGTTAAGCCTTGGAAGTGACGATATTTATTAACAGCATCCAAAAGGATAGCATGCTTATCAGATGAGATAAAGCCTTCTGTAAAACTTGTGTAGGGTGTAGAACAAGGCTCTATGTGAGAAGCAGTCACTTCATATGATTCAATTTGAGATAAGCTCAAATCGCTATAAAATAGCTCTATCTTAAAGGAATCCTCTGTTAATCGATCAATTAAGGTAGTGCCTTTTAGGGTTTGCATGACAGGTGTGCTGGCAGCAATAGGGTTAAAACATATTAAAAAGCCAATAAGCAGCAGACAAATGCTACCTATAAATAAAAGTATTCTTTTCATATTACCAATCCTTGTTAGGGTTAAATCCATAAGTTTGTAGTAGTTCTAAAAGAGGACTACAGGTAAGATCTTTAGGTGTCACAAAAAAACCACCATTTGAGTCTAAATCATAGCCAAAATGATAAAAGGCTTGCCAAATCAGTAAAGAACAATGGGTATCTTGCAAAGTACTTTGATTTTTAGCACCTAGAATATTATAAGGGAGTCCACTTAATTGTGCTAGGGCATATTGTGAAATATAATTTAAATCATCCATTGAAACATTTTTTAGGCGCATCATTTTAAATGTGGGGTAGTATTCCCACTTGTGTATATTTTGTAGGCAACTAACCGTTCCAGGACGGAGTGCTTCTAGTGTTAAGCCACGAATTTCATCTACAACCAGTCCCACATGTCCGTGACGCCAACCTAAAGTTTGTGTAGCATTTGTGAATAATAAATAACCATTGTGGTAAGGAGCTAGAGTAAAAGCTTTTTTGTTTTGCTTAGTAGATGGATCAATCACAAATTGGCAAAAGGTAGTAGGTGCCAGATAAACATTTTTAATGGTCACTTCTTTTAAATAATCTTGCTGGAAAGCAAGTACTTGAGTTTTGAATTCTGGATCAGAATGAAGTTCATCTATAATAGGTTGAGTAAGGCCTGTTTGTTTAAATAAAAGCTCATAATCAAATGAAGTAAAAGATTGTTTTTCTAACATAGAACTGAGATTAATAGGATGAACTTTAGGTGTATAGTGAGGCGTCATATATAGATATACAAGAATGATGCTATAGCTTATACAAATAGTTATAAAAAAAAGAAAGATGAATGATTTAGATTTCAAAAGGGCCCTCCTATCAAATCAGTTACTGGGCTTAGTTTGTGTCAAATTCATTATTTTAACACTAAGGGATAGAAGTGTGGTGAATAAGAATGTAGTTTATTATGTAAGTAGTTGATGATAATATAGAGTAGCAGAGAGAAAGTAGGTGTATAGATGAGGATATTAATCGATGGGGATGCTTGTCCAGTTATTGATATAACAATAGAAATTGCAAAAAACTATGGGATAGAAGTTATTATTTTCTGTGATATGGCGCATTTTATTGAGCGTGAGGGCATTGAGGTAATCAATGTTTCCATGGGAAGTGATGCAGTAGATTTTAAAATTCTAAATGATATTAAAGTAAATGATATTGTGGTGACGCAAGATTATGGTTTAGCAGCAGTGGCACTTGCTAAGAAAGCAAAACCAATTCATCAAAGTGGATTTATTTATACAGAGGGGAATATTGACCAACTATTATTTAGAAGACATTTAGGAAGAGAGGCAAGAAGAAGAGGCGGGCGAATAAAAGGCCCAAAAAAAAGAAGTAAAGATCAAGATATAGCTTTTGAAAAAAGTTTAAAGGACTTAATTGAAAAAAGTCTATAAGTATAGTTCAACCATTGGTAGTAAAGAAAAAATAAGAAATAAAATTTCTAGAGATAAAATGAGTGGATATAAGATTGGATAGGAAGGAATAGAACATGAAACAAAGGATGATGGTGCCAAGTTATATGGCAAACTTTAAATGTATTGCAGGAGAGTGTGAAGAGACTTGTTGCGCGGGATGGTATATTGCCGTTGATGAAGCAACTTATAAAAAATACAAAAAAGTAAAAAATCCTGATATGAAAAAGCGCTTAGATAAAGAATTGGTTGTAAAGAAAGGAAATAGTACGGAATGTGCGGCAAAGATTAAATTAAAAAATAATCGTTGCGCTTTCTTAGATAAGGGAAACTTATGTGATATCTATAAAAATTTAGGTGAACAGTATTTAAGCGAAACATGTACGATGTATCCACGCAATACCAATGCATTAGGGGAGCAAGTGGAATTATCTCTTGCATTATCTTGCCCAGAAGCAGCACGTCAGGTTTTACTTAGTAAGCAATCTATTAGTTTTGAGATGCAAGAGTGTTCTAGTTTGCCAGTTGTAGGGGCCTCTTTAAAGTTACAACTTACACAGCCAAAGCATTTTGAAGATTACTTATTGAAAATGAGAGAGGTTTTATGTGATATATGGCAAGAAAAGTGCTATAATATCCAAGACAAATGGCAAGCTTTTGAACAGGTTATGATGAAGTTTCATGCGTGTCAATCACGTCAAGATTTTAAAAAGCTTTCACTTTTCTTAAAAGAAATGCAAGATAAAGGGTGTAAAGAGCAATACCTACGTAGTCCGAAAAAATCAGCTTTATTAGAGTACTATACAAGTGAAGAGATGGCAAAAAAGTTACTGGCTTGTTTAACTGGGATGAGAAGTCAGAAGAAATGGCCATCAGCTATCTATGAAGCATGTTATATGTCTATGTTAGAAGGTTTAGGGGAAGCTTGTGATAAAGATCAGTACAAAAAAGGTGAAACGATTTATCAAAGTACACTTTTAGAGACGTACCCTTATATTTTAGAAAATTATTTTGTAAACTATATCTATGAGAGACTGGTTCCTATTAACCAAAGTTCACCATTAGAAAGTTTAGAAGAAATGTATTTATATTATGCACTGATTCGTTTACATCTTATAGGACAAGCAGCGCATAAAGAAAGTTTAGTAGAAATAGATATTGTAAAACTTATTCAGGGATTTACAAGAGTCTTTGACCATAATGTATTGTATATACAGCAAATAAAAAAACAATTAGCAGGTAAGTAGAAAGGAAGTACAAATGGCAAACGAAACATTATATGCAGGTTATTCTGCAGAAGAAATTTTTGAGGCACTTGAAGCCAAACCACTTACTACAAAGAAAAACATATTAGACTATATAGCAAGCATTCGTAAACTTGCAAAAGATGGGATGCAAGAAGCCGAAGTAAAAAAGGTTTATGAATGGATAGAAAAACAAATTGAGGCACTTGGACAAGATATTAAAGTTAATACCATGGTCTATTTAAAAAATGAATTAAGAAACAATCTAGGTAAATTTGCAGCACCTACAAAAGGTGAGGAAAATACTTTTATACGTTTTTATAAACAGACATTTGCAAATCAAGTAAAAACTAAGGCGTATACTTATGCCTTAGTAGACTTAACACGCTTAAATGAAAGCAGTGTTATAGAAACTTTAAAAACCATTAATACGTACTGTTTAAGAAATAAGTTATCTGCTAAAGAAAAAGAAGATATTATGCCGATGATTAAGCGTATTGTAGATACACAAAATTTAAGACTCATTAATCAGCTTCGTAGTATGGAAGGGATTCGCAAAAACTTCCGTATTAAAGTGGTAGAGGAAAATAAACGATTAATCATCAAGGCAATCTAATAGATTTCATAAGATTCAATAAAGATAAACCGTTGAAGAAAGATAGGTGGTGTATTAAATGCACTATCTATCTTTTTTTGTTTGGTAAAAATAAAATTATTGTAAATACAAAGTACAATTGGGAGATTGAATGAACTTAATATCAAAAGGAAGCATAAGATATGGTAGATTTCTAAAAAGGGTGGCATATTTTATGCCTTTGGTAGAGCAGTATTCGGATCGGCTTTATGGAAATATCACTTTTATTGGAAATGTTTTAACACTATCTAGAAGGATAAATAACTTTTTTCAAACGGGCCAACGTGTAGCTGGAACATTTGATATAGGAGGAGCCTTTGTTACGACTGATACCACAAGTAGATGTGGAACAACATTTCCCTATGGAACAACATGTGACTTACCACTAGATACAATGTATATTCCAAGTAATTCAGAAGCTGTTTTGAATTTACCTAATGATACAGAAGTTGTTTATGCTGAACTCATATGGGGTGGTTCTTATAGATATGGGAACAACTCGATTGAAGATCGACTAGATAATCCAATAACATTTCAAACACCTTTGATGCAAATACCTATAGAGATAACACCTATAGAGGCTACAAAAGGGCAATATAGTATGTCAGATGATCTAGGAATTTATGCTTATACCAGGTCAGCTATTGTAACAGATTACGTAGCTCAAGCAGGTAGTGGTAGCTATACTGTGGGTAGAGTACCTGCAATATTAAGCGCAAATGATATTAATGAAGCCTATGGGTTTGCAGGTTCTGGATGGACTTTAGCTGTTGTGTATCGGTATTTAACAGGAAATACAGAGCCACTAAGAAGTGTAACGCTCTATGTAGGTGGTGTACCTATAATATCTGATGTTTCCTTTGCAGAAGAAACACTAACTGATTTTGTGACGCCAAATAGCCCAGATATTGAGGCACGACTACTATTAAGTGCATTTGAGGGGGATTATTCACTAGTAGGAGACCAAGTCTTTTTTGCTACAACGGGAAATGCTAATTTGACAGAGCCTTTATCAGGGCCTAATAACTTAGCAGGCAATTTTTTTGCTTCTCAAATTAATAATGATGAAGGATTACTCAATACAACAACTGGAACATTTAGTAATAGAAATCATTTGCTTAACTCTTCAGGAACTGCATATATAGGCACAAGTGCAGCAAGACAAGGTTGGGATATTACTAATATTCAAATTCCACCAAGTCATTTAGATCCGCTACAAACAAGTGCAACTTTGCGTGTAGCCAGCACAAGTGAAAGCGTTTTGCTAAATGCAGCTGCGATTGTAATTGATACCAATGAACCTAATTTAGAAATTGTAAAAAGCAGTGCGGTGAGTCAGGCTGTATTGGGTGATGAGGTACTTTATACTTTGAATATAATAAATACGGGAACGGCAGCAGCAGAAGACGTTGTGGTTACAGATTCTATTCCAATAGGGATGGAATTTGTTGTAGGTAGTGTCACAATTGATGGAGTTGCCGATACTAGTGCGTCTATTGTAACAGGTGTATCGCTTGGAACCTTAGCTTCTAGTACAACGCCAATAGTTGTTACGTTTAGGTTAAGAGTGACATCTACTTCAGGGATTACAAATTACCAAGATAGAGGGGCAGTAACCTACACGTATTTTTTACAACCTATTCCCTATACAGAACAAAGTAATATTGTTACGGTTACGCCCGTTACACCAGGTATACTTGTCGAAAAATCTGCAACACCAGCTGTGGTTACAGCTAACGATTTGATTAACTATGCCATAACAGTGACTAATACAGGAGATATACCACTTACCAATATTCATGTTTATGATATCAATATTTCGCCGGGTTTAACAGTAGATGAATCTAGTGTTTTGGTAGATGGGCAGCCACCTGTAGGCTCTATAGCAAGCGGTATTTTAATCTCACAAATTAATGAAGGAGAAAGTAGTATGATAACATTTAGAGCTTCAATTAATAATATTCTTTGGGCCGCTTTTGAAAATACGGCTAAAGGAACGGCACAATATACAGTTAATCCAGATGATGTAAGAAACATTAGTGATACAAGTGACCCTGCCGTAACAGATGTCATAGATGTGTTATTGACCAAAACAGTAAATCTTTCACAAGCCATTGAAGGGCAACAACTCACCTATACTGTTACGATTAGAAATAACTCAAGTCTTCCAATTGATAATGTTGTACTTCAAGATATCATCGATTCTAAGACAACATATGATAGTACTAATCCTATACCTTATGCTACATTATCAACAGGATATAGTATTGGAACCATTCCAAGTAAGGATAGTGCACCTAATAATGTATATACGCTTACATTTACAGCTACTATTAAGCAAGATGTAAGTGGAAATGTAGTAAATACAGCCAATTTGGCAAGTTATACCTATACAGATGTTAATGGTGTTGTATATAATGGAACACCAGAAAAAGCAACAGTAACAACTGATGTTCAGGATATTAATGTGCAGTTTAATAAAGTTGTTACACCAACTAATGCAGCCATAGGGGATACAGTACAATATAGTATTGCAGTGACCAATCTTTCAACGGAGCCTATTGAAAATGTAGTGGTAAGAGATACGAGTGCAGATCTAAGTTATATGTCTATTTCAAATATTAGGGTGAACAATGTTTTAGTAACGCCTCAGCCTACATTAGCTACAGGCATTAGTTTAGGAACATTAGGGGTTGGAGCAGTTGGTATTATTACATTTAATGGAACAGTTTTAAGTACAGCACCAGATACAATAAGCAATCAAGCATTAGTAGATTACTCGTATTTTAATGGTCAAACAATCGTTAGAGAAACAGATGTACCATCTGATGTTGCCAATGTAGAAATTATTAAACCAGAGTTAATCGTAGAGAAATATGCAAGTACAACCATTATTGTTAATGATGGAACAAGTAAAATTATAGAATACACTGTTTACGTTAGAAATACAGGTAATGTTGATTTAACGAATGTTATTGTTACGGATATATTGCCAGAGAGAACCACATATAGACCAAATTCAACTTATGTTGGAAGTGTTGGTCCTACTAACAAAAGTCCAGAGCCATCTACAGGTGGTATTTTAGTAGGAAGAGTTCCTGTTAATTCTACAGCTACGGTACGGTTTAGTGTAAATGTTAATTTTTAAGTAAAATGAGTAAAGGAGTACTAGTTTATGGACTGTCCATTCCTAATCAATACAGCGTATGTAACGGGTGAGTATCATCATAATCAAATGCACATCAATTTAAAGACTAAAAGTAATGATTGCATTATTAATATTCTATCCAAATCAACACCATGTGAGCCGTGTTATCCATGTGAGCCGTGTTATCCATGTGAACCATGTTATCCATGTGAACCATGTTATCCATGTGAATCATGTTATCCATGTGATTTATGTAGAGTAGGGGTAAAAAAATCAATATTAAATCATAAACCTCCATGTATTTTAAAAAATCAATTATCTTGTGAGCATATAGAACAGGAAAAAGAAGAGGTAAAAACTGTAGAGCTAGAAAATGAAATAGGAAAGTCATTAGAAGAGATTAGATTAGACAAAGGGTGTAAAGTAGTTAAATTATCTAATGCTCATTGTATATATGAAATCCATCCTACCCAATGTGCATTAAGCTGGTACTCTGTAAAAAATGAAGATTATTTAGACGTTCAGTATGAGTATAGTTTGTTATATTGTAATGAGTTGGGACAAAGAAAATGTTATACAGATTACATTAAACAGACATATAAAAATATTGAAAGAAAAAGCGCATGTTATTATAAGCTAAAAGTTTGTCATTGTAATTATCAAAGGATAGAACAACAGTGTTATAAAGTAAATATTCAAGCGGTTCTTGAGGTATGGCCTAAGAAAAAGGAATGCCGTTTATAGGAAACGAATAACGATAAATAGACCAGTAAAATAGAAGGGAAGCTCTTTTATTTTACTGGTCTATTGTTTAGTCTAAAAGGATGAGGTAAATTAATGGTAGAGTTTTTTTATATTTTCTATATTAGCCCCTAAGTCACATAAAATTAAATCAGCAAGAGTCAGGGCAACCATAGATTCTACGACGACAACAGCGCGAGGAACAATTACAGGGTCATGACGACCTGTAATTTCAATAGTTGTATCTTCAAGAGTAGTTGTAATAGTTTGCTGCGTTCTAGCAATAGATGGTGTAGGTTTAAAGTGGGCTTTAATGAGAATGTCACTTCCATCAGACATCCCACCTAAAATACCACCAGAATGATTACTCGTTTTAGTCACTTTACCATCTTTCATAGTAAATCCGTCATTATACTCAGAGCCGTACATAGTAGAGGCATGAATCCCTTCACCAATTTCAAAAGCTTTAACGCCTCCAATTCCCATAACAGCATAAGCTAAAGAGGCGTCTAACTTATCAAAAACCGTTTCTCCGATACCTGGCTTAAGACCTGTTACCATGCATTCGATAGTACCCCCAATAGAGTCTTTAGCTTGTCTCGCTTTGGCTATAAGCTCTAGAGCTTTTTGTGCTGTTTCATTACTAGGCATAGTGACTGGATTTTGAGAGGTTTCAAATAAGTTAAAGTCCTCATCATTTACTCTTACAGAACCAATAGAGCGGGTATAAGCTGTTACTTTAATGCCTAATTGGTCTAAAAAGAGTTTAGCAATAGAGCCGGCAGCAACTCTAGCTGCTGTTTCACGACCAGAAGAACGTCCACCTCCACGATAGTCACGAATACCGTACTTTTGATCAAAGGTATAATCTGCATGAGAAGGGCGATATACCTCTTTGATTTTTCCATAGTCACCAGAACGTTGATTGGTATTGCGAATGAGTAAGGCGATAGGTGTACCGGTAGTTTTTCCTTCAAAAATACCAGATAAAATTTCGACTTCATCAGCTTCTTTTCTGGTGGTACCAATCTGCCCATTACCAGGCTTTCGTCTATTCATATTCTTCATAATATCTTCTAATGTAATAGGTATATTAGAAGGGCAACCATCTACTACCACACCAAGGGCAGTCCCATGAGATTCCCCAAAGGTAGAGATGCGAAACATTTTACCAAATATTGAGCCAGACATTATGATGCCCCCTTTGTAAATTATCTAAATAAGTTTAATTTTATCATACAATGAAGGAAAACATCAACCCAAGTAGATAGAAACCATGATTAAACTCATAAAAATAAGGGAAGACTTATTGAAAATAAAGTCATTTTACGGTACACTATTAACTAGTATGAAATTTAGATAGGAGACATCAGATGTATGAATTACTAAAAGTAGAAGGGCGTGCCAAAAGAGGACGTTTTCACACACCTCATGGTGTCATTGAAACACCGGTATTTATGAATGTAGCAACAGTAGCGGCTATTAAAGGGGCCTTATCTACAGAGGATTTAGAAAACATTAGTACACAAGTGGTACTTTCTAATACGTATCATTTACATGTACGACCAGGAGATAAGCTGATTAAGGAATTAGGTGGGCTTCATAAATTTATGAATTGTAACAAACCAATTCTGACAGATTCAGGCGGTTTCCAAGTATTTTCTCTTGCAGCCATGCGTAAGATTAAAGAAGAAGGGGTATATTTTTCTTCGCACATTGATGGTCGTAAGATTTTCATGGGACCAGAAGAAAGTATGCAAATACAATCTAACTTAGGTTCAACTATTGCAATGGCATTTGATGAATGTCCACCTGCATTAGCAGATCGTAATTATATTATTCCATCTGTAGAACGTACAACAAGATGGTTAAAACGTTGTATGGTAGAAATGGATCGTTTAAATAGTTTAGAGGATACCATTAATAAACAGCAAATGCTCTTTGGGATTAACCAAGGTGGTATTATGCCAGACCTTCGTATTGAACACGCTAAGATTATTAGAGAATTTGATTTACCAGGTTATGCTGTAGGTGGACTTGCTGTGGGTGAATCTCATGAAGAAATGTACAATGTATTAGAAGCGGTTGTACCATATTTACCTCAAAATAAACCAACTTACCTTATGGGGGTAGGAACACCAGAAAATATCTTAGAAGCAGTAGATCGTGGTATTGATTTCTTTGACTGTGTACTTCCAGCACGTAATGGTCGACATGGACATGTTTATACAAACCAAGGTAAACTTAATTTATTCAATCAAAAGCATGAAAAAGATATGAGCCCAATTGCAGAAGACTGTAATTGTCCAACATGTCAAAAATATAGTAAAGCTTATATTAGACACTTATTAAAGGCAAAAGAAATGTTAGGTATGCGCTTATGCGTTATGCATAACCTTCACTACTTTAATAACTTAATGACAGAAATTCGAGATGCATTAGATAAAGGCGAATTTGCTAACTATAAAAAAATGCGTCTAGAAGGATATAAAAACAATAAATAAATGGAGGAATTCAAATGAATACTGTATTATTAACAGCAGGTGCTGGTGGTGGCTTAGTAAGTATGATTGTTATTTACGCTGTAATCATTGGTCTTATGTGGTTTATCTTAATCAGACCTCAAAAGAAACAACAAAAACAAGTGGAAGAAATGCAAAATAGCATTAAAGTAGGAGATTCTGTTCTTCTTAACTCAGGAATGTATGGTAAAGTAATGGATGTTATTGGTGATACATTAATCGTTGAATTTGGTTTAAATAAAAGTGTTCGTATCCCAGTTTTAAAATCTACTGTAGCACGTGCAGCAGAACCAAACTTAACAGTTGGTAAAAAAGCTGACCTTGTAGATGAAAATGGTGTAGAATACGAATACGTAGAAGTAGAAGTTGAAGTAGACGAAAACGGAAACGAAATTGGGGAAGTAAAAAAAGATAAATAATTTTCTATGAATAAAAAGAGGTATAAATCCTAGTAATGGATTTTATATCTCTTTTTATTATTTTAAGATAGAAGTGGGAACTAGAATAAAGGCAACATAAAATGTTAAATTGTAATTCATATTTTATTAATAAATATGGTGTAATATAAATATCAAGCAAGAGATAAAACTTTTGCTTACAAAATCTCCCCATAATATATCTATTTTCCTGTTTATAAAATATGAACGGAACGAGAAGGCAGGCCATACCCCAAGGGCCTGCCTTTTCACTTTATTTACACTAAATAGAAATAATTTGTTGAGTATAGACCTATTAAATTAGATAATACATAAAAATAGTTCCAATAGAAATAGGATTAAGAATTTACATAAGTAATAGAAAAAGAATGAGATAATCTAGTAATGATTTTCTCATTCTTTATGGATTAAAGCATATTACGAATTAAATCTTCAAAGGTATCACGTTTTCTAATTTGTTTGACGCTTCCATCTGAGCAAATTAAGATTTCAGCCGGCCTGAAACGTTGATTATAGCAAGATGCCATACTATAGCCATAAGCACCTGCATCCATCATGGCAATTAAATCCCCACGGCAGGCAGATTTAGGGAGCATACGGTCTTTAGCTAAGATGTCACCACTTTCACAGATATTACCTACTACTGTAAGTGGAACTAAAGAAGCTTCTTTTTGCTCTTTTGAATAGATTTCGATATCATGATGGGAATCATACATAATAGGTCTTTGAAGTGCATTAAATCCAATATCACATCCAAGATATTGATGATCTGCATTGGTTTTGGTAGCGGTAATTTGACCAAGTAGTAGGCAAGATTCACACGGAATATAGCGCCCAGGTTCAATTTGGAACTGAATTTCTTTTCCATATTCCTCAGAAAAAGATTGAAGTACTGGATCTAAAGCTGTTCCAAGTGCCTTGATATCTAATCGCATCTCGCCATCTTGTTTATGATAGGGAATACCAAAACCACCACCAAGATCAATAAATTCTAAATCGTCAAATTGTCTTGCAATATTTAAGATGGAAGAAAGACTATCAATATAGGGTTTAGAGTCCATAAATAAAGAACCAATATGTTGGTTAATACCAACTACAGTAAGGTTATAAGTTTCAAGGATGCGTTTTACTTCCGGAATATACTCGGGATTAACACCAAATTTTGTTTTTTTACCGCCTGTTACAACTTTTTCATGATGTCCTGCACCTACTCCTGGATTAAAGCGAATAGCAACTTTGCCACCTGGATTAAGCTCACCATAGAGTTTAAGTTGGTCTAAAGAATCTACACTTGTTGTGATGTTGTGGTCAATAGCATATTGCATATCTTCAGGTACAACATTATTTGGAATGAAGAAGAGTTCTTCTGGTTTAAAACCACTTTCAAGGGCAAGATAGATTTCACCAGGACTCATAACGTCTGCATGTAAACCTTCTTCGTGAACTATTTTTAATAGGTGAATATTTGTGTTGGCTTTAATAGAGTAATGTGGCACAAAATTTTTATAGGTTACTAGATTTTTCATTTCTTTGCAACGTGCTCTTAATAAATCTTCATTATAAATATAGAGTGGGCTTCCATATTGCTCTTTTAAATCATAGACATTATTTTCTTTAAAAAAATTGGTTTCTTTAGTAAAAGTACCGTGTAAAGTAAACATATATTTCCTCCTTAATGCTTTTTAAGTGCAATCCTATCTAATTCTGTTACAAAGGACTCTCTCATAAGACGAACTAAAGACTCATTACGAGAGAAAAGACATTGAGCATGCTCTAAATCTAAGTCACCTGTGATGACAGATTGGGTATCAATAATGATATGAATTCCTTGTGCATCCTTTTGACGATTATAAATAGTAATTTGATCATTTAAAGAGATAGGACCATCGCAGATAATGGTAATACGCCTACTAGAACATATGGATAATAGTTCTTCCTCAAGTAAATCAATATATTGGGTAGAACATAGAAGATAAAGATGAGATTTACAAAGTAAGATGCTATTTTTTATTTTATTAAGCACATTAGTGTAGCCTCTTATCGTAACATAAGGTTCATGTGTTTCAATAGGCTTAGGAAATAGCTGATCGATTTCTGATAAGGTTTGCGTCAGTTCTCGTTGGACAGAAAGTAAAAGTTCATTTTTTGAAATCGCAATATATTTGGTGGTTTCACTTTCAGATACATAGCATTTTCCTTTTTCTTGAAGACTATACAAAGCTGCATAGACATTAGAACGTGATATACCAGTTAGTTTGGCAACTTCGTAGCCAGAGAGTGCTCCATGTTTACAAAGTGTAATGAAAACAGTGGACTCAATAGGCGTGAAGCCTAATTTGTGTAGTGTGTTATTAAAATTCATCCAATCATCCTTAGTAGTGTTATTTAGTACTACTATAAAGTAAAGTGGTAAATGAGTCAACAATATTCTGATTTTTTAAAAGCGAAATATTATTATTACCATATTGTATGAATAATAGGTTGACATGGGGTGAGAAATTTTAAATTTGAATAATTTAAAAATAAAAGATGATTTTGAAAGAGGAGATAAGGCTTTTATTTGATAGGAAAAATATGTTAATATGATAACAAGAAAATGCTTAAAAGTATAAATCTATGGAGACAGAGGATGGACATTAAATCAAGTATAAAAAATAAGCTTGTATCTTATTTCGGAATTATTTTGGGTGTTAGTTTTCTTGTGATTGCAATAGCAGCTAATAAACTTTGTCAATCAATTATGGAATCAGATACTGTGAAGTATTTAGAAAAAGCAGTATCAAGTACATCTAATCAAGTCAACATGATTTTAGAACAAAAAAAACAAGATTTAGAACAAATTGCACAATTACAAGAGATTAATAGTTCAAAATCAACTATAGAAGAAAAACTTACCGTATTAAAGTATCTAAGTAATATTGCTGCCTTTGAAGAAATTGCTTTTGTAGATTTAGAAGGCAACAAATATAGTACAAATGCGAGTAAAGAAAATATATCAGATTCTCAAGCGTTTAAGGTGGTTTCAGATATAAAACAAGCTTTTATAGAAGTCGTACAAGTGGAAGAAGAACCCATGCTTTCAATTTGTATTCCAGTAGTGCAAGAAGAAGAATTAATAGGAATGCTCATAGGTCTTGACTTTATGCAGGACTTTGATAGTGTTTTAAATAACATAGAATGTGCAGATGAGTACGTACTTTTAGATGTAAATGGAACGATCATTGCACATTCTGCTAGAGAAACTTCTAATATCTTGGTACATATGGAGCAGATTGCAAATCAAGAGGAATATAATGAAGCTTATGACTTATTTAAAACGATGAGTGAAGGTAAGCAAGGCACACGTTTATGTAAAGGCATAAAAACTAAAGGCAAAAATTATGTAGGTTATGCACCAACTGGGATGGGATGGTCCCTTGCACTTGTAAGTGATAGAAGTGATATAATGTTTAGTACGTTTATTCATTTTAATATTAAATTAATAGGGATTATGATGATACTCATAGTAGTGGCTATTGTAATTGTACACAGTATCGCTAAATCTTTTGCAAATCAAATGAGCGAGTTAGTATCTTGTATGGAGGATATGGCAAGTGGAGACTTAGAGAAACCAGTACCAAAGTCATTAATTGAACAAAAAGATGAGATTGGTGATCTGGCAAGAGCCATAAGAACGATGAAATTAGAAATACAAGAGATGCTAAGCACCATAAAACACTGTACAGATTATATGAATGAGCAAATGGAAGATTTAACAGTAGAGATTAAAGATGCCATAAAAAATGCATTGGTTTTAGAAAATAGAAAATTAGATGAGAGGTATCAGGAAGATATCATACAACATTTAAAGATGCTTAATCGCATTAGTGAGATATTGCCTGATTTTCATATAGTTAAAAGGGATAAGATTTAAGTGAATATACACTAAAATAGCTTGGGTAAGAATTTACTCAAGCTATTTTGCTATGGATTATTTTAGGAGGGTTATGTGGTATAATAAAAAGGATGAAATAATTGGAAGAAAGGGAAATGAGATTTTATGGACTTATTTGAATATATAGGTGAAAAGAAAAGCCAACAGGAATCACCACTTGCTTCTCGTATGCGTCCCACCAAACTTAGTGAGATTGTTGGGCAAAAGCATATTTTGGGAGAAGATAAATTATTATATCGTGCTATTAAGGCTGATAAGTTACAATCCTTAATATTTTATGGACCTCCAGGAACGGGAAAAACAACCATTGCAAAGGTTATTGCACATACAACTAAAGCCAATTTTATTACCTTAAATGCCACAACTTGTGGTAAAGCGGATATTGTTAAGGCAGTAGAAGAGGCAAAGACAGCACGTGGTATGACGGGTAAAAAGACTATTATTTTTATTGATGAAATTCATCGTTTTAATAAAGCGCAACAAGATGCCTTGCTTCCTTATACAGAAGATGGCACCCTAGTATTAATTGGAGCCACTACGGAAAATCCATACTTTGAGGTGAATCGTGCGCTTATTTCACGTTCACTCGTTTTTGAGCTAAAACCATTAAACAATGAAGATATAAAAAGTATTATAAGGGAAGCTGTTCATAATAAAGAAAGAGGATTAGGGGTTTATGGTGCACAAATTGATGATGAGGCACTAGAGTATTTAGCAATGCGCACTTGTGGAGATGCAAGAAATGCATTAAATGCTATAGAACTTGCTGTTATGACTACACCAAAAGCAGAAGATGGGACAACCTATCTTACGGTAGCTGTTTTAGAAGAGTGTATGCAAAAGAAAGCATTGGTATATGATAAGAAAGGTGATAATCATTATGATGTGATTTCAGCTTTTATAAAAAGTATGCGAGGCAGTGATCCGGATGCTGCTGTGCATTATTTAGCACGAATGATTGAAGCTGGGGAAGATCCTAAGTTTATTGCAAGACGTATTACAATATGTGCTAGTGAGGATGTTGGTAATGCAGATCCACAGGCTTTAGTAGTGGCGACTAATGCTATGCTAGCTGTGGAACGTATTGGGATACCAGAAGGACGCATTATCTTAAGTCAAGCAGCGATTTATGTGGCAACAGCACCCAAAAGTAATGCCAGTTATAATGCCATTAATAAAGCACTAGGAGACGTAGCACATAGGGAAATTGGAAGTGTGCCTAATCATTTACGAGACTCTCATTATAGTGGAGCAAAAGCATTAGAACATGGCCAAGGTTACAAGTATGCCCATGATTATCCAAATCATTATGTAAAACAACAATATTTACCTGATGAGCTTGTTGGAACGGTTTATTATGAAGTAACGAAAGAAGGATATGAAGCTAAAGTCGGTGAGCATATGCAATTTTTAAAGGAAGACCATAAGGCATAAAAAAAGGTACTCCTTTAGCGAGTACCGATATAGGCTTTTATATCTTTAATAGAAAGAGAACCAACTAAAATTAAACAAATAAGGTAAGTGCCAGCTAAAGTGAGTAGTGAAAAAGTAGTACTTAGAACTAAGCCCAAATAGGGACTAAATAAATAATGCTTAAAAGTAATTGAAATAAAAGCAGAAATGATAGCAGCAATGGAAGGTTTTAAAATCCAATGATTTAAATCTACCTTAAGATCAACAAATTCAAGCACATATATTAAAAGTCTACAGCAAACAAAACCTGATTGAAAGAGCATAGCAAGTACAAAGCCAATAATTCCTTTAAGAGGTACAACGAGTAGAATGGTGCCAATGCAAAATAAAGAGCCAATAATATTGGTTTGGAATGTACGCTTTTGCATGCCTAGTCCATTCATCGTACCGGTTAAGATGTTTTGCAAGTATATGAAGGGGCAAATAACAGCAAGCCATTTAAGGAGATAGCCTACATCTTTAATATGATAACAAGCCATGGCAATATCCTCAGAGAAAGAAAGAAAAAGTGAGGTTGCACCAATACCGATTAGAGCGGAGAACTGAATAGCACGTCCAATTGTGTTTTGTAGGACTGCTTGTTTTTTCATAGCTACTGCTTCAGAGATAGCGGGAACAAGTGCTGTTGCTAAGGAGGAAGTTACCATAGAAGGAAAAAGTAAAAGAGGCAGGGCCATACCACTAAATTTTCCGTATAGGGCTAATGCTTCATGAGAAGTTAGTCCAAACTTCTCAAGATTAATTGGAATTAAAATGTTTTCAAAAGAGGAAAGACCAGAAGTTAAAAAACGATTGGCAGTAATAGGAATCGATAAAGCCAAAAGTTGATTAAAGGTCTGAGAATGTTTTAGGGTAACGGGTCCTAAAGTCACTTTTCTCTTTTTTAGTTGATAAGCAATAAAAGACATAATAAAAGAAAAAACTTCGCCGGTACACATTCCAATAACGCCTAGAGCACACACATATTTAGTACCCATAGGGATTAAAATATGGGCAAGGAGATAAATGGCGGTCATGCGAGCCACTTGCTCAACAATTTGAGCTAAAGCAGTAATAGACATTTCTTGGTGACCTTGGAAATAGCCTCTTAAGCAACAAGCTGTGGACATGAAGGGAACACAAAAAGCGAGGATTCTTAGCGAAAGTTCTGTTACAGGCTCATGAATATAGTAACGTGCAATAAAAGGAGCAAAGAGAAAGAGTAGAATAGAAAGTATAAAGCTAAGTGGTAATGAGATAAGTAGAGAAACTTTCAAAATATGTACGGCATTTCCTTCTTCGCCCTTGGAGACTTCTGCGGCAATCATTTTAGCAATGGCTAAGGCGATACCGGCAGAGGAAGTAGCCCAAAGAAGCATATAAATGGGGAAAAGAAGTTGATAGAGCCCCATACCTTCTGCTCCCATAACCTGTGATTGATAAATACGAAAGCCAAAGCCTAATAAACGTGTAATAAAACTAGCAATTGTTAAAATAAGTGTACCAGCGATTAATGATTTTTTGCTCATAGAAAGCTCCTTTCATGATGTGTTTCAAAGATGGAGTGTATAGAATGATAACTAGTACAATTTATGAGACGAGTTACGAAAATATGAGAACAATATTTAATATAGAAGAATATAGGTTTTACGTTGAGTAAAAAACTGAATTTATATATAATAGTATAGGGGATTTTAAGTGGAGGTGAGTTACTGGTGGAAATGCAGCAACAAAAGGATTGGAAACGTATGCTCCTACCGTATACACAAGCGGTAGAGGAACTCAAAGTAAAGTTTAAAAGCATTCGAAAAGAATTTATTGCGTTAGATGAGTATTCTCCAATTGAGTTTGTAACGGGGCGTGTAAAAAAGATATCTAGTATTTTAGAGAAGGCTGAAAAGAAAAGCATTCCGCTTGATGAAATCGAAGAAAAGATAGAAGATATTGCTGGTATTCGTATTATGTGCCAATTTGTGGAGGACATTTATAAAGTCATTGATATTATAAGAGCTAGAGATCGTAAAGATTTGGTAGTGATCGAAGAGCGTGACTATATTACAAATATGAAAATCAGTGGCTATAGAAGTTATCATATGATTATTAAATATCCTGTACAAACAGGACATGGAGAAAAATGGATTTTTGCAGAAATTCAAATTAGAACTCTAGCTATGAATTTTTGGGCAACTATTGAGCATTCATTGCGCTATAAATATAAACAGAATATGCCTAAGAATATTCAAGAGAGGTTAAATAAAGCAGCTGAAGCAGCCTTTTTATTAGATCAAGAAATGGCAGAGATTAGAGAAGAAGTTCTAAAATGTCAAGAATCTTTCCAAGAAGAATCTAATTTGATTGCAGAAATTTTTACTTCAATACAATCATTAAATGCAACTAAAGATAAAAAAGATATGAATGAGATTTATGAGATTTTTTGGGCCTTATGGGAAGAGGGCGATATGGCTAAGATGAAGGAATTTAGCAGGAGTCTAACAGGAAGATAGATTAAAGTTACAAGAGGGGAGACGAGTAAAATTGCCAATCAGAGTGCCGAATACATTACCTGCAATTGAAATTTTACAAAAAGAAGATATATTTGTTATGGATGAAACGAGGGCTGTAACTCAAGATATTAGAGAGTTAAAAATAGCCATTTTAAATTTGATGCCAGTTAAACAAGAAACAGAAGTGCAGCTTTTAAGATTATTAAGTAATACGCCATTACAGATGGATATTACCCTTGTAAGACCTTTATCACATGACTCCAAAAATACATCTAGTATATACTTAGAAACATTTTATAAAACATTTCAAGAAATAGCACATCAGAACTTTGATGGTTTAATTATAACAGGTGCGCCAGTAGAACAAATGGAATTTGAAGAAGTAAACTACTGGAATGAACTAAAAGAAATAATGGAATGGAGTAATACTCATGTGACTTCTACTTTTCATATTTGCTGGGGGGCACAGGCAGGACTTTATTATCATTATGGTATACCTAAATATCAGTTGTCAGAAAAGATGTTTGGGATATTTGAACATACAAAAATACAAGATGAGAAACTCTTACAGGGGTTAGATGATTATGTGAATATACCACATTCTAGACATAGCACCATTCAAAGGGAAGATGTTGAAAAATGTAATAGTTTAAAACTATTATTACATTCTGAGGAATCAGGTGTAGGTCTAGTTATTTCAGAAGATGGCAAGAAAGTTTTTATGACAGGACATGGAGAATATGATCCAATGACTCTAGATCAAGAGTATAAAAGAGATTTAGGAAAAGGATTATCTATTCAAATGCCAAAACATTATTATAAAAATGACCATATGGAAGAAGGCGTAACGGTACGTTGGCGCTCTCATATGTATGCTATTTTTTCAAATTGGCTTAATTACTATGTATATCAAGTTACACCTTATGATTTGGAAAAAATGTAGTAGAAGACTTGGAGTATTAGGCTGTAGTGTCATACTACTTTTAATAGAATAAGATGAATAGTCTAGGACATAAGTTCTAGGCTGTTTTTTATTTAAAGAGTAGAAAAAGTTGTTCAAGAAATATTCTTTAAATATTGGCTCTAACAAAGTTAAAATATTTTTTACTTAGATATAGTAGGTTTTGAAATTTTTTGTTTTTTGATATATTTATGTTAAAATAATTTATAATTAGCGATATTAAAAATAAATTAAGTTTTTATGTTAGAAATGATTAAAGTATTTTATGTGGAGGAATTTTATGAAAAGAACGAGATATATTATTGCTCCTTTTCTAATCATTTTAATAGGCTTATGATTGAGGGGTTAGATACATCGCCTAAAATGGCAGTATTATTTACTACCATTATGTTTACATTAAGTCATCCGTTTATGTGGGGTGTATTTTCACATACATTACGAGAGCCAGCTATGATTGTATCATTATTGATTATGGGATGCTTGTGGGGAACAATTTATATTAAAACAAAGAATTTATGGTTGTGCGTTATTTCTCATATGTTTGTAGATTTCTTTAATATGAGTATTTTTTCCTTTTTAGATATGATTACTTTAGGCGGAAGATAATTCGTGATGATAATAGAGATAAGTTGATGCAAATTTAATTAAGGCAGACTTACACAGAAATGTACATAGGAGGAAAGAGGAAATATGACTGAAAGAAAAATCAGATTTACAAATTATAAAGATGAAAATTATAAAGATGTATGTAACTTTCTGATAGAGCTTAACAAAAAAAATAAGGAGCATATAAATTGGAACTGGGCTAGATGGGAATGGATGTATTATCATACTGACTTTGATAAAACTCTCATGCACCACATTGGACTATGGTGGCATGAGCAGACTATCGTAGGTGCTGCAATCTATGATCAGTATTTTGGAGAAGCCTTTTGCGGATGTTTATCGGAGTGGCAGGAAATTTTATCGGAAATTATTGATTATGCCTGTGAAAATCTAAAAGATGATTCAGGGCTAGGGATTGCTGTAAATGATAGCAATAAAGAATTGCAAAAAGTATTATTAGAGAAAGGATTTCATAAAGCTAAACAAGATGAAACTATTTTAAAAATAAGGCTAGAGGAGATATTACAATATTCTATTCCAAAAGAGCATACAATAAAGGAAATTAACTTAAAAGACGATGTCTATCAGTATCAATGGGTATTATGGCAGGGATTTGACCATGGTAATGATAAAAAAGAATTTGAAGATCAGTTGATTTATGAAGAAGTAAAACGACCACATTTTAGAAGTGACCTTTGCTTAGTAGTTGCAGATAAAAATGGAAATTTCATTGCACACTGTAATTGCTGGATTGCAGAAGAAACTGACTATGCCTATATTGAACCTGTCTGTACTATTCCTGAGTATCGAAAGGAAGGATTAGGGAAGGCTATTGTATATGAAGCATTGAATCGCTGTAGATTATTAGGTGCTAAAGAAGCTTATGTGATATCTGATCAACCATTTTATTATAATCTTGGATTTGAAAAACAAGAGCATTATTCTTTCTGGTGGCTATAGATAAGAGCATTTGCTTGTATTTTGTGTAGTTAACTTACGGAGAGGATTTTACGTAATATAATAGAATTATTCATAATTGTAAGATATAATTGTGTTAAGATTTATTACATACGTTATAAAGGGGTTTAATACGATGAATTTTACAACTTGCGTGCCAGAAGAAGTGGGGATTGATTCAGGTTATCTTATCAATTTTCTTACAAGGTTAGAAAATCAATTATTACCACTTCACAGTGTCATCATTATGCGTCATAACAAAATTTGTATGGAAGCCTATTATGAGCCGTATAATCAGGATTCTCTGCATAGAATGTTTTCAATAAGTAAAAGTTTTGTATCTATGGCTATTGGGCTTTTAGAAGAAGAGGGTAAACTTTCTTTAGATGATCATATTGTAGACTACTTTCCTGAAAAACAGCCAGAAGAAGGGCCTTATCCTTATACTGCAATGCTTACCATCAGACAGATGTTAACGATGAGGACATGTCATGAAAAAACGACATATAAGACAAAGGATATAACAGATTGGGTAGAGTCGTTTTTCAGAACACCGCCTACAAATGTACCAGGGACTAATTTTTCTTATGATACTTCCTCAACCCATGTTCTAGGTGCACTTGTGGAGAAATTATCTGGGATGAATTTCCTAGATTATTTAAGAAGTAAGGGATTGGATGAACTAGGTTTTTCTAAAGAGGCATACTGTCTTACAGATCCTACTGGTATTAGTATGGGCGGCTCAGGAATGTGTGCAACGCCAAGAGATATATTGATTATGATGATGCTCATTGTCAATGATGGTAAGTTAAATGATAAACAGTACTTGCCTAAGGAGTATGTAAAAACTGCAAAGCTTCGTCATGCAGACCCTATAGCAAAGCAGACTACGTTAGAAGAGATTCAGGGGTATGGTTATCAGCTGTGGCAGACCACTCATGGTGGATACGTTATGTTTGGGATGGGTGGACAGCTAGCGCTATATGTCCCTGAAAAAGATATTTATATGATTACAACTGCCGATGCCCAAGGACGCCAAGGTGGTGTACAGCTTATATATGATGCTTTTTGGCAGGAGGTATACGATAAAATACCTACAGGATGTGATATGGACAATGTACAGAGCATTTCCAAGGAAATACTCCCTAAAGACTTAGAAAACTTTATGAATAGTCGTAGATTATTAGCGTTATCTGGAGATACAACATCGCCAATAGTCAAGGAAATTAATCATAAAACATATATTTGTGATGTCAATCCATGTGGTGTAAAAAATATTTCTTTACATTTTGAAGATGAGACAAGAGGCCAATTCGTTTATGAGAATCATACGGGAACACATAGCATTAATTTTCTTATAGGTGATAATGCTATAGGAGACTTTCCGGACTATCATTTAAAATATGCAGCATCAGCTGCTTGGAGAATGGATCATTATTTCCTTATTAAGCTTCAGATTATTGATTCGGCTATCGGGAATTTATTTATGGGATTTAGTTTCTATGAAGATTACGTAACCGTTTTATTTAGGAAAATCGAAGAAAGTCTTTTTAATGAATATGATGGAGTGTTCTCTGGAAAAAAAATCTAATCTAGTATTTCTTTCAAAAATGATAAGAATAAAGAATGATTAAGTCATAGCTGACTTAGTGTGATACAAAAAACTCTTAACGATTATAGTTAGGAGTTTTTGTAGTAGGAGGAAGGAGCTGCTGTTAAAAGAGGATACTCAGTAGTATTCTAGTGTTTATTTATAAGAATAAAAAAGTATCATTAAGTAAAGAATTAATAAATAAAGATTTTGTGAAAATAATTCATAATATTTTTAAGATGTTAAAATATAATTGAGGTTAGTTTAAAGTATTTAAATGACATAAAGGAGTACAAGACATGAAGAAGATAGCTATTATGACAGATACTAATAGCGGAATCACAGAAGAAAAAGGAAGGCAAATGGGAGTTAGTGTTCTTGCTATGCCATTTACAATCAATGAAAAACATTATAAAGAAGGTATTAATCTTTCAAGGGAGGCATTCTTTAAAGAGCAAGAAGAAGGTGCAGAAATTTATACGTCTATGCCAGCCTTAGGAGAGGTTAAGCAAAGGTGGGACCAACTATTAGCATCTTATGATGAAGTGATTTATATTCCTATGTCTAGTGGACTTTCTTCATCATGTGAAAGTGCTATGAGTATGGCACAAGAGTATGATGGAAAAGTATATGTGATTGATAATCAACGTATATCTGTACCACAAAAGTCCTCAGTAGAAGATGCTATTGCATTAGTTAGGATGGGGAAAACCAGTGAAGAGGTTAAACAAATTCTAGAACGTGATCGATTGAATTCAGATATTTATATTTCAGTAGAAGATTTAAAGTATCTTAAAAAAGGTGGAAGAATTACGCCTGCTGTGGCAACTATAGGAACTATTTTAAACATTAGACCTATTTTACAGATTCATGGAGAAAAATTGGATGCTTATGCAAAAGTGAGAGGGAGCAAAAAAGCAAAGCAGTGTATTATAAATGCTTTAAAAGATTCTATGAAGCGAATGGAAGTCTATACACCGGAAGAAGTTCGGGTTCAAGCAGCATACACCTGTAATGAAGAAGAGGCGGCTAGATGGGTAGACGAACTGAAAGAAACCTTTCCACAGTTTCACATTGAAGCGGCACCACTTCCATTAAGTGTAGCCTGTCATATAGGAGCAGGTGCAGTAGCAGCGGCTATTACTAAAAGGTTACCAGAATTAAAACACACAATGTAGACTTAAGGGGGATAAATATGAAATTTAATGGATTAATACCAGAATTATCAGTATCAAGTATCGAGGTATCAAAGAAGTTTTATACTCAGATACTAGGATTTAATGTTGAGTATGAAAGAACAGAGGATAAGTTTGTATTTCTATCTTTAGGTGAAGCACAAATAATGCTAGAAGAAATCAATGGATATTGGAGCACTGGAAAATTAGAATACCCTTTTGGAAAGGGTATCAATTTTCAAATTAAAGTCAAAGATGTGAAGCAGATAGCAGATCAGATGAAGAAACACCAAATACCATTATTTAGGGATATTATGGAGAGTCAATATGAATGTAATGGGGAAATAATCTATCAAAAAGAAATTTTACTTCAAGATCCAGATGGGTATTTACTGAGATTTGCTCAGACATAGGAGAATCAAAATGAATCAACTTCAATGGTCTACTAGAAAAGATACATAGAATAATAGAAGCAGTTAATAGTAAAAAATTCATATGGGGATATGAAATGAAGTACATAGAGCCTATTTAAGTGTAAAATGGTACGATATTTGGGGATTCTCTTACTGATAGATTGTATTTTTTGCCTGAGTTATATAAGATTTTTATAAGGAGGGGAAAAGATGGATAAAGAGAAAACCGGAAATTTGATTAAACAATTAAGAGTAAAAAAAGGATATACACAACAAGAATTGGCTAATAAATTAAATGTAACTAATAAAGCTGTATCAAGATGGGAAAATGGAAATAGTTTTCCGGATATTACATTACTTGATAACTTAGCTAGTATCTTGGATATTTCTATAACGGAACTTATAAGAGGAAAAAGAGAAACTGAAGATGAAGAACATAAAGTAGAACAAAGTAAAGAATATATAGTTACACAAGTTGTTGAGGAAGCTAAGGTGCAGAAAAAGAAAGAACATAAAAAGATTCTTTATGGATTAATTGGGGTAGGGCTTTTAGGTGTTTTTCTAGTTATATTATGTAACGTGTTTTTTGTGTTTGGATATAGTATTTTAGTAGAAGAGGCAAATTTAGAAGAGGCACGAGTTACCTTTGCTTATTTTGCTTTTGCTGCATTACTTATATTCATGATATTAGGTATTCCAGTTTTAGGTTTATGTATATTTAGTATCATTGCGCTAAAAACTAGGGATAGAAAAAGTAAAATCATTTCGAGTATATTTGTAATTATATTTATCCTATGGTTAGCGATATATATTGTAAATAGGGTGATTGAAGGGATACGTTATTAAATTTTATTCAAAGTTTGAGTAGCTGAAGGATAAGGCAAAAGACATTTATCTTTTGATTAAGGAAGATACCATTATTGGTGCAGTTTCCTGCTATGGTAATGAGATAGATGATTTGATTGTGAAAAATGATGAGCAGGGTAAAGGGTATGGCAAAGAGCTTTTGCTTTGGGGTATCCATCATATAAGGAAACAAAATGCTCTACCTATTATATTACATGTTGCAAAATGGAATGAAAAAGCCATTGGGCTCTATAGACAACTTGGGTTTGTCATTCACAAGGAAATAAAAGTTAGATAAGCTTTTTTATAGGATGGGGAGTAATAATCAGATGAATAATATATTTTTAGGATTTCTATTATGTTTTATCCAATTAAATATAAGCTTTGCGGAGTTAAAGATCATGCTACTGCCTGACTTTATAGGCTATATTTTTATTTTAAGAGGAGCAGTAAAACTTTTAGAAGAGAGTGACTATTTTATAAAGGTTAAGTCTTACATACAGATCCTAATCACCTATTCCTTGATTAGGTATGGGATGGAAGTATTTGGTTTAAATGATCTACTTAGTGGATTCTTTTCTGTTGGCATAAGTGTAGTATTTGCAGTGATAGAATTAGCTATGATTTATGATATGATTAAGGGGGTAGCTGATATAGAGGAAAAATATCATGGATATTTAGATTCAGAATCCCTATATAGTATTTGGAAGGTAGATGTCATTTTAACACTGGCTACTTATGTTGTTATAATTATTCAAAAGATTGCACAGATTGTTCCAATAATAGTTATTGTGTTGGCGATTATAACTTTTGGAATCAATATTTATTTTTTAATTATATTGAATCAGACAAGAAAGCAATATAGTAAATTAAAAGAAGCTAAGGAATAGCGTACGAATAAAGTTTATTATGAGATTGGTTTAAATTTCATGATTTATATTAGGGGTTAACGTTTTGATAATATAGATGTAAGGGTAAGTAAGTAGTTTTCAGAAATAATTGACAAATTGTTTTGGTTATTATATTATAAATAAAAAATATGACAGGGGAGCTTGTGAAGCAGGCTGAGAGGAAGTCATCTAACTTCGACCCTTTAACCTGATTTGGGTAATGCCAACGTAGGAAGTAATCGACGACTGTGTAAGCGAAGAAACTTATTTTGGGTTTCTTCGCTTTTTTAATTCTTTTTCTCCTGTCAGGAAAGTAGGATTATATGAAAGAAATACTTAGAGAACAACTTAATCATGTAAGAAAGAATAGGCCACTAATACATAATATTACAAACTACGTGACAGTAAATGATTGTGCCAATATTTTATTGGCATGCGGTGCTTCACCTATTATGTCTGATGATATAAATGAGGTAGAAGATATTACATCTATTTGTGGGGGCTTAAACATCAATATGGGAACACTGAATCAAAATACTGTACCAGCCATGCTTTTAGCAGGTAAAAAAGCTAATGAATTAGGGCATCCTGTCATACTGGATCCAGTAGGTGTAGGCGCATCAAAATACCGTAACGAAGTAGCCAGTCAATTGTTAAAGGAAGTTAAATTTACTGTGATTAGAGGGAACATTTCGGAGATTAAGCAACTTGCTCTTGGGAGTGGAACCTCTAGAGGGGTAGATGCAGATGTGGCAGATACAGTAACAGATCAAACACTAGATCAAACCATTACATTTGCGAAAGCATTCGCCAAAGAAACAGGAGCAGTTATAGCCATTACAGGAGCAATAGATATTGTAACGAGCAAAGAACAAGCTTATGTCATTTACAATGGAAATCCAATGATGAGCCAAATTACAGGAACTGGTTGTATGTTAAGTGCAATGACTGGAGCATATATTACTGCCAATTCTAGTACACCATTAGAAGCTACTATTGCGTCTCTATGTGCAATGGGACTTTGTGGTGAAAAGGCTTTTAATAGATTAACTAAACAAGATGGGAATGCAACTTATAGAAATTATATAATAGATGAAATCTTCCATCTTACAGGAGAAAGCCTAGAAGAGGGGGCAAAGTATGAAATGCGATAAGGAAACAATGTTACTTTATGCCGTAACAGATAGGACATGGACGAAGGAAAAGACACTTTTTCAGCAAGTAGAAGAAGCACTAGAAGGTGGTGTCACATGCGTTCAGCTTCGAGAAAAAGAGCTAGCTAAGGAAACATTTTTATTAGAAGCTATTGAAATGAAGGTGATCTGTGAAAAGTATCATGTGCCATTAATCATTAATGATAATGTGGAGATTGCACTTCGCTGTGATGCAGATGGGATACATGTAGGGCAGAAAGATATGTCAGCAGAAGATGTGCGTGCCAAAATTGGAGATGAAAAAATATTAGGTGTCTCTGTACAAACAGTAGAACAGGCTATTTTAGCTGAAAAAAATGGGGCAGATTATCTTGGGGTAGGTGCTGTATTTTCTACAAGTACAAAGTTGGATGCCAATGCTGTAAGCTATGGGACTTTAAAAGATATTTGCAAGTCTGTAAAGATACCTGTTGTGGCAATAGGTGGCATACATGAGGGAAATATTTTAGAACTTAAAGGTTCAGGGGTAGATGGGGTTGCTCTTGTATCTGCTATTTTTGGAAGTAAACACATTAAGGAGCAATGTAGGCAGCTTAAGAAGTTATCTCAAGAGATGGTAAGTTATAAATAGAGTATACGTAGAAAGCAGGAATCATTATGATTAAAAAAGTACTAACGATTGCAGGTTCAGATTGTAGTGGTGGGGCTGGTATACAGGCGGATATAAAAACAATTACCGTACATAAAATGTATGCAATGAGTGTGATTACAGCACTTACAGCACAAAATACAACAGGTGTTTATGGTATTATGGAGGCAACACCGGAGTTTGTTGCAAATCAACTAGATTGTATTTTTAATGATATTGTGCCAGATGCAGTGAAAATAGGAATGGTTTCTAATCGTAAGATTATAGAAGTGATTGCAGATAAATTAAAACAATATCAAGCTAAAAATATTGTTGTTGACCCAGTGATGGTAGCAACAAGTGGGGGAAAATTATTATTAGATGATGCAAGAGAAACCCTTATTAAAAAGCTGTTACCTATAGCAACAGTCATTACACCTAATATCCCAGAAGCAGAAATTTTAAGCGGTTTAGTCATTGAAAATGAAGAGGGAATGATTGAGGCTGCAATAAAAATTGCTGATTACTTAGAAGGGGCAGTGCTTGTTAAGGGTGGTCATCTTGTAAATGATGCCACAGATTTACTATATGTCAATAAAACAAAATACTGGTATAAAGCAGAACGTATTCAAAGTACAAATACTCATGGTACAGGATGTACCCTTTCTTCTGCTATTGCTTGTAATCTTGCAGCAGGGTATGGTCTAGATGAGAGCATTAAAAACGCTAAACAATATTTAATAGGTGCATTAGCCGTTGACTTTGACCTAGGAAAAGGTGCAGGGCCACTTTGCCATGTATATCAGTTATAAAGTAGTGTATTTCTAAAATCAATATAGGAAATTTAAGAAGCTAACCAAGGAAAACTTTGTTGGCTTTTTTTATATTAAAACTTATTTTTTGATATAAAGTTAGAATATATTAATTATATTGATTTTTTTATAAACGATATATAAAATGAAATCATATATGGCGAAGAATAAGCGGATAAAGCATAAGATTACATATATTTAAGGAGTGAATTTTATTAAGGAGAATTAGGATGGATAAACATTTAGTAGAGTTTGAAACAATTGAATGGGTAAATGCATGTGAGGGTATGCGCTATAAGAAATTTGAAAGAGATGGTAAAGTTTTACGCTTGATGGAATTAACAGATCAGTATAAGGAGTTAGAATGGTGTACCCATGGTCATATAGGCGTTATTCTTGAAGGTGAGTTTCATGTAGAGTTTGAAAATCATAGGGAACATTTTAAAGAAGGGGATATTGTCTTTATATCAGGTGGAGTAGAACATAAGCATAAAGCCATGGTTCCAAGTGGAAAGAAAATGAAAATGTTATCTTTTGAATTATAGAAGGGGATATCAAACTTTTAGAGAACAGGCAAGAAAGGAGATTAGGTAATCATAATGAAAATTGAGATGACAAATGGAACAGATGAAAGATTTATTAAGTTATGTGCAGAACTGGATGATTATTTAAATGAAGCAGTTGGGGTAGAAAAACAGCAAGAGCAATATGTGGCATTTAATACGCTTGAAGAAATTCATGATGTTGTACTGGCTATAGACGATGGGGTGGTAATAGGAACTGGGAGCTTTAAACAGTATGATGACCATGTGGCAGAAGTTAAGCGCGTTTTTGTAAAGGAGGCATATAGAAAGCAAGGTGTTGCTAAAAGAATCATGGAGGCACTTGAAAAGCAGGCTAAAGAAAAAGGATATGATACTTTGATTTTAGAAACAGGAGCGGCCTTAAAAGGTGCAATTCATTTATATAAGAGTATAGGTTTTGAAAGAATAGTAAATTATGGACAATATGTTGATATGCCTGAGTCTATTTGTATGGAGAAGCAGTTAGCGAAGTAAGAAGTGGATTAGTTCATTAAAATAAGAGATTATGAAAGAGAATTAAGAGTTAATAGGGGGAAGGCAGATGAATCATAAAAAGATTTATCCAAGAAGTGGTGATAACCAAACGGTTTATTTAAATCAGGTTATTACAAGGGAGAATATTCAGGTTGGGGAGTACACTATGTATAATGATTTCTTTAATAATCCATGTGATTTTGAAAAGAATAATGTACTGTATCATTATCCAGTGAATCAGGATAAACTCATTATTGGTAAGTATTGTTCTATTGCGTGTGGGGCTAAGTTTATTTTTACCTCAGCTAATCATAGTAAGCAATCTTTATCGAACTATCCATTTCCAATCTTTTTTGAAGAGTGGGGATTAAAAGGAGAAGAAATCACAAGGGCTTGGGATAACAAAGGGGATATTGTTATAGGAAATGATGTATGGATTGGGTATGAAGCAATCATTATGCAAGGTGTAACGATTGGTGATGGTGCCATTATAGGGACAAGAGCAGTGGTTACAAAAGATGTACCACCTTATGGTGTGGTAGGTGGCGTACCTGCAAAATTGATTAAGAAAAGATTTGATGCAGACACAATTGAGCGATTGCTAGAAATTCAGTGGTGGAATTGGGAAGCGGCGAAGGTAAAAGCTTATTTACCTGCTATTATGGAAGGGAATGTGAGACAACTAGAATCTATTTAAATACGTAGTAAGGTGGGAAAGGATTTGGGAGAATATATTCATGCAATTCGGATTGAGGATTTATTAGAGATTGAGCCCTATGTATGTCGATTACCAGTAGTTAAAAATTTAATGCTTAAAGGCGAATTGAAATTTAATAAGAATATTTCATTTTTTGTAGGAGAGAATGGAACAGGTAAATCTACTTTATTAGAGGCGATTGCTGTTGCATATGGTTTTAATGCAGAAGGGGGGACAAAGAATTTTTCCTTTCATACAAAGCAAACCCATTCTAATTTAGCAGGCAAGCTCAAAATTTCAAAGAGAAAATATCCAAAGGATGGCTTTTTTCTTCGTGCAGAAAGTTTCTATAATGTAGCAACTGAAATTGATCGCTTGGATGAAATATTTCCTTTATTAGGTAGCTATGGTGGAAAGTCATTACATCAGCAATCTCATGGTGAGAGTTTTTTTAATCTTATTTTAAATCGTTTTGGAGGAAATGGCATTTATTTATTAGATGAGCCAGAAGCTGCATTATCACCCTCTAGACAAATGGCATTAATTGCACAGATGCACCAATTAGAAAAAAGAAATAGTCAGTTTATTATTGCCACACATTCGCCTATATTACTTGCTTATCCTAACGCCGAAATATATGAGCTAACAGAGGAAGATATTAAGCTAACGCCTTATGAGGAAACAGAGCATTATATTATAACCAAACAGTTTTTAGAACATCCACAGAAAATGCTAGATTACTTGCTAAATGATTAGTATTTATTGAAAAGTGATATGGGGGATAAAACAATGCCAACTATTTATTTTGTAAGACATGCACAACCAAATTATGAGAATCATGAGGACCGAGCAAGGGAACTAACTCAAAAAGGATTAGCCGATAGGCATTTTGTGACACAATTTTTAGCGGACAAAAGAATAGATGCAGTGTTATCAAGTCCTTACAAGCGATCAGTAGATACAGTAAAAGCATTTGCAAATCAAGGAAAAATATAGAAACATTAGGCTAGGTTAATAAAATGAGATAGAGGAGTTGTATCATAGGATAAAAGATAAAGGAGTAAAAAGATGGCAGAGGTTGTAAATATATTGATTATAATGGCAGGCATTATGGAAGTGATTTTTTATGTTATACTTTTAGCGCGTTTTATTTACTGGAAATGGGTGAAACAATATCGCTATCTAAATATTGGGCATGTATCAGGGAAAATAGGTATACTACTATTTTTATTTGTTATGAGTACAAATGCGGTATGTTTTATAGGTGGTAGTAGCAGTAACTTGGCAATGCCTATTTTAATGGGATCCCTATGTTATGCAAGTATCAGTCAATTAATCTGCTTTGAAGGAGATGAAGAGCTGATTATTAACGGGGAGCATCTTAAAAAATCAAAAACATTTATTACGAATAAAGAGGAGCAAAATAAGACCAATGTCATTAAGTTAGAATGTGAGAAGAAAAAAATAAATGTATTAGTATCACATAAAGGAAAGGTCATTTTATATAACTACCTAAGTGAAAAATAATTCTGGTGTAAATAGGCTCAGAAAAAATATAAGAAGCAACATAATTTCAACATTTTTAAAGTTTATAATAATCATGAGTATAAAGAATATACCAAGTAAAATAGAACATATCTCTGATAATATTTAGTTGATAGTAGATAACAAGTGATATACAATGGTATAAAATACATAGTAAATGATTAAAACATTTAGGGACACTCATCGTATATTTTAAGGTAAATGCGATACAATAAAATTAGGATAAAGTGGCCTAACCCAGTTAATAATCAAATATATGAATATAAATATAAAGGAGTGAAGTATAGATGAGAGACAGATTAAGAGATTTACCTCTTACAGTAGAAGAAGTAAGAAGATTAATGAAGAAAGAAGAAGCTAAACGTGTCACATGGATTGCTGTAGGTGTTAGTGTTATCGCTGTATTAGTGGGTGTCATCATTTGGATTGCTAAGAAAAGAGAGAAA
The DNA here is from genome assembly GCA_015058045.1 of Cellulosilyticum sp. GTDB lineage: Bacteria > Bacillota > Clostridia > Lachnospirales > Cellulosilyticaceae > Cellulosilyticum. The sequence goes on along the minus strand of SVDC01000003.1, from coordinate 29,208 downwards.
GAATTAGAAGAACATTATGAATATATTGATGAGGATTTCGAAGACTTTGATGAATTAGATGGGGACTTTGATCACTTTGATGATAGCATTTATGATGATGAAGAAGATCAAGTTGAATATGTTAAAATCAATGATTTTATCAATGATGAAGAAGCAGTAGAAGAAGAACAAGAAGAAGTAAAAACTGAAAACACAGAAGCATAATTCATAAAATATACAGGGGTGTTACTTGGCGTAACCTACCTGTATATTTTTTTGGGTATTTATGCTATAATATAAAAAAAAATAGGACAATAGCTACAGACACAATGAAAGGCGTTGTGTCTGTTTTATTTCGTGATTCATAGGTATTGTATTAAGAGCAGAATCAATGAATGAGTATAGGTACTAGAAGATCCTAAAAAGAATGAAAGGGAAGTAGGAGGGACAGTGGATGAAGAAAGTCGTTATTGCAGAAAAACCTTCAGTAGCCAAAAATATTGCGGACGCATTTAATATTAAAATCAGAAAAGATGGATATTTTGAAGGAGAGCAATATTTAATTACCTGGGCTTTTGGGCATTTACTTCAGTTGTATGATGCAAAAGATTATGATGAGCGCATGAAGAAATGGGAGCTCGAGAAATTCCCTTTTATTCCAGAGACATTTAAGTATAAGGTAAAATCAGACTCTAAGAATAAAGCAGCTGTAGATCCTGGAGCACAGAAACAGATACAAATTATCAAGACACTTATAGGGAGAGAAGATGTAGATGGCATCATTTCGGCAACAGACTATGATCGTGAAGGACAGGTCATTGCGGATGAAATTTTTCTTTATTTAAGGCAAGGCAAACCTATTTATCGTATTTTATTAAATGAATGGACACCAGAAGAAGTTAAAAAAGGAATGGAACGTTTAAAACCTAATGAAGAGATGCAGTCTTTACAAGACGCAGGAATGGGTAGACAATGGGCAGATTGGATTATTGGGATTAATTTAACTTCAGCAGCCACTGTAAAATATGGAACAGGTGAAAAAAGACTTTTAAATATAGGGCGTGTCTTACTGCCTACCTTAAAGATTGTTTATGATAGAGATAAAGAAATCGCTGAATTCCAAAGTTCTACTTATCATAAATTACTAGCTCATTTTAAGACAGAAAAAGGGGAGTTTTTTGAGACCACTTATTATGAAAAGAATGAAGAAGATAAGCCTAATGAGAAGTTTGAAGATAAGGCTGTACTAGAAAAAATTCAAGGATTAATTAAAGGGAAGTCTGGAAAAGTTATAGAGAAGCAAGTGGAGCAGAAAAAAGAATATGCACCACTCTTATTTAACTTATCTAATTTACAAGGGTATGTTACTAGTAAATATAAGGGATGGACTTCAGATAAAGTCTTAAAGGTTGCACAATCTCTTTATGAAAAGAAATATATTACTTACCCAAGAACAGGAAGTATGGCCTTAGAGGAAAGTTTAAAGGATCGTACCAAGAAAGTATTAGATACTTTAAAGGTTGGTTTGCCTTATGAGAATCAGCTAAAATTTGCTACGCATAAACGTATTTTTGATAATGCTAAGGTAGAAAGCCATAGTGCCATCTGTCCAACTTATATGAAGCCAAAAGGACTAACAGCAGATGAAAATATTGTTTATGAGGCCATTAAAAATCGTTTTTTAATGCAGTTTTTACCGATAGCAGAATTTGAAGAAACAAAGCTTACAGTTAAAATAGAAGAGCCAGAAGTAAAAGGGGATTTTATTGCAAAAGGAAAAGTACAGCTTGTAGAAGGATGGCAAGTCATCGAGAAGCCAGATAGTAAGGATACAGTACTTCCTTATGTTGTACAAAACGAACAAGTTGCTTTGGCAAAAAGCAGTATTAATGCAGTTACAAGAAAACCACCAAAGCTGCATACAGAAAAGACCTTGTTAAAAATTATGGAGACTTGTGGAAAAGCCTTTAAGGGGGAAGAAGATTCAGAGGAAATGATGGCATCTATTTTAAGTGGTTTTAGTATTGGTACACCAGCTACAAGAGCAGAGACTATTAAGAAGCTGAAAGATACAGGCTATATTATGGCTAAAGGGAAGAGTTTAACTTGTACAGAGTTAGGAAAAAGCCTAGTTGAGCATTTCCCCGTTAAAGAACTATTTGACTTAGAATATACAGGGCGTCTAGAAAAAACTTTATCTGATATAGAAAGAGGAAAGTTCCAAAAGGATACGTTCCTTAATATGATTAAGGATTTTACCTCTGAAGCAGTAGGGACCATAAAAGAAGATTCAAGTGGCTTTGGAAGACCAACCTTTTCAAAAGAGAGTGTAGGTAAATGTCCACTTTGTGGTCATGACATTATTGAAACAGAACGTGCCTTTGGGTGTAGTAACTGGAAAAGTGGTTGTAAGTATACAATTTGGAAAGGGGATAAGTATATTGCAGCACTGGGGAAGGAAGTTACAAGACCAATGGTAGAACTTTTACTTAAGAATGGAAAAGTAGGATTTAAGAATCTTAAGAGTAAAAAAGGAACGACCTTTGCAGCCTATTTATTTTATGAAAAAAATGAGCAAACAGGTTATTTTACTTGGAGAATGGAGTTTATATAAAGAATAAATAATTATGCTGCAATGTGAAAAAATATGTAAAATATGGAAAGTGAACATACTTTGTGATAGTATATTGATGAGACAATAGAAAGACGGAGTATGTATATGCTAAAGATATTAAACAGAAGAAAAAAGAGTGTTAAGTATAGGCTTATTATGGACTTTGGCGCTATTTTAGTGGGTGTATGCGTATTCTATTATGTATTGGTTCTATGTATTTATACTAATATGATAGATACTAAGGAACAAGATAAGTCGGAAATTATTACAAATGCATCCATTAATCACGTTAGGTTACTGGTTTCTAGTATAGAAACAACTTTAGGCAACATTGCGCGAATAGATAATATCTCAAATGATAAGTTGGGATTAGAAGAGCGAGTTGACTTAATAAGAAGGTATAACACATATTTTCAAGACATGATGCTTTTAGATGTTAATGGTCAAGGGAGAAGTATAAATGGTTTGACATTCCAATGGGATCCTAATGAGGAGCTAATAGAAACATTGGAGGGAAAATTAGAACTTGTTAACTATAAAGATGAAGAGTACATGATCTTTGGGAAATCCATTAGAGATGAACTAGATCAAGTACAAGCAATTATAGTTGGTATATACAAAATAAGAGATGTTTTTGAGGATATTAAAAATTTAAGTGATGGGAAGATTTACTTTTTGGCCAATGAAGATGGACAAGTTTTCTACAGTGTGGTTGAAGAAATGCAAATCAAAGAAAGTGGTGGGATTGAAAATGATTCCGACGTAGATGTCCTTTTTGGGGAGAATCTACAATTTGGGGAGGAATATTGTTTGGAGATAGAGAATCCTTATACCCACGTGTTATCTGATTTACATTATGGACTTGTTAGTGAGAATGGATGGATTTTAGGTGTCGTAAGTCATAAAGGACAAAAAGAACTTGATTTAATAAACTTTAAAAGGGATATACTAATAGGGATTATTCTGGCTATTGTTATTGGAATATTACTTATATATATTATTGCAACATCTGTTGCTAAACGTATGTTGCATATTGCTCATTATTTAGAAGATAGCATAGAAAATGAATTTCAGGATTCAGTACCCCATGAGTTATTAGAAGGTGAAGATGAAATTTCTATTATAGCAAAAGAAATTAAACATTTAGAAGAACAAATGTTAGATACACTAACAGATGTTAAAGAAAGTATGAATTATCTTAATGAAAAAATCAATGTATTGAATGAAGTTAAAGATAAAAAAGAATAAGTTGAGTATTGCATGGCGGAAGAAGATAGTGGAAAAATAGAAAAGGCCCCATGCAGAAACGAAATATAGTTATGAAGAAGCCCCTCTAAAAGTAGCGTTTATTACTTTTAGAGGGGCTTTATTGCATGGGATGAATTAAAGAGCAACTAGCATCTAAAAAATTCCTTTTAGACAAAGTAAGATACCAAAGATGATAAAAATAACACCAAGTGGTAATGCAATAATAGTGAAACAAAGGATAATACCTACTAGGAGTAGGATTAATCCGATTCCTGCCGTCATAAGGTTGCCTAATAAAGAAAATACAAGTCCCACAAGCGTCCATATGAGCTTAAAAGGCAATAAAATAAGATGAAATAGGGCACTTAGCATAGCATAACTCCTTTATCAATAATTTATAGTATATAGTATAGCATAAAGTCTATAGAAGTTGATGAGGACAAAGTGAGGTGAAGATTAAAATTTCATGAGAAAGTCCACTACAGAGTTAGTTGAGGGCATAGTAAAAAAGAAAAGGGTTACTTACAGGTAACTTTCTTGACAGGTAAAATTAATGATAGTATCATTAATTGTGAAGTAAAAATATGTAATGTAAATGGAGGGAAGTATAATGGCATACATAATTAATGATGATTGTATTAACTGTGGTGCTTGCGCTGCTGATTGCCCAATTGGATGTATTTCTGAAGGGGATAGCAAACATGTAATCGATGGAGATCAATGTATTGATTGTGGTACATGTCAAGCTGTATGTCCAGTAGGTGCACCAAATCCAGAAAATTAATCATAATAGATTGTGAAAAAACAGGCTTATAAAGAGCCTGTTTTTTTTATGCCTTATGAGGAGACTTTTTAACTTCAGAAGGTGGATAACCATAGTATTTTTTAAAGAGTTTACTGAAATGATAAGCATCTTCATAACCAACCCTTCTAGAAACTTCTTTGATAGGAATAGGATAGTTTTCTAACAAGTTTTTAGCAATGGACAGGCGGGTTTGAATTAAAAAATGAATAGGAGAATGTCCTGTTTCCTCTTTAAATATTTTTGAAATATATACCTGGCTCAAATACATATCTTTTGCAAACATTTCTAGTGAGATTTCTTTCATATAATTTTGCTGGATATAGTCTGTAATCCATTCAACAACAGCACGTTTATCAGGATAAATAAGAGAAGAGACATGCTGAATCTTAGAGGTATTACTATGATCTAGGCGTCTAGATAAACATACAAGGAGTCTCATGATAAGAGATTGAAGCATCATTTGATAATCTGGTAGTCGCTTATTAGATTCTTCGACAAGTGCATTGCAAATTTCTGTGATACATTTTTCAGTTTCAGTAAAATTAATAATTAGGAAGTTATCTGTAAAATGAGTGCAGCATTCAGCAAGATGCCCCTCTAAGTGACTTAGACCTAAATGTAAATCTCTGTAGTGATTTTGTTTGGGAATAGTAACACTATGAACAATACCAGGAGCTAAAATAATGAGTTCGCCTGCCTTCAGGGTATAGGTTTTATTGTTGATAAAATATTGGGCCATTCCTGAAAAGACAATAGAAATTTCAGGATGATCATGGGTGTGAAGCACAGATTGTGTAAAACTTTCATTGAGCTTAGTGTATTCTTTTTCGCATATGTACAAAATTTCAAGTTCCATAGAGGCCTCCTATGATTATTTATTGTTTATATATTATCATAAAAACTGAAAATAAAGATTAAAAAATAAATTTTTAATACATATTATATAAGGAACTATTAATATAGAAGGTTTTCATATAAAAAAGAAAAATAATAGGAAAGATAAGGATATAATCAATAAAGGAAAATGTCTATAAAGAACAAAAATGTGAGAAATGATACCAATTTGATAAAGGTATTTAGTAGAAATGTAAAACACATACTATATAAATAGTAGATATAAAAATAATAAGATGTTGAGTCCTCCTATTAAATGTGTTAAAATACTTAATTGTGATAAATTACGGAAAGAGAGATCGAAACATGAGCGATATGAAAATTATAAATATAGCTGTTATTGCCCACGTTGATGCTGGTAAATCTACACTTGTAGATGCCTTTTTAAATCAAAGTGGTGTCTTTAGAGCTAATGAGGAACATGTAGACTGTATTATGGATAGTAATGACCTTGAAAGAGAAAGAGGTATTACAATTTATTCTAAAAACTGTTCTATTAAATATGGAGATTACAAAATTAACATTGTAGATACTCCAGGGCATAGTGACTTCTCATCAGAGGTAGAACGTGTTATCCGTACTGTAGATACAGTAATTCTTTTAGTAGACTCAATTGAAGGACCAATGCCACAAACACGTTTCGTTCTTCAAAAATCATTAGAACTTGGTTTAAAACCAATCTTAGTTATTAATAAAATTGATAAACCAAATCATAGAGCTGAAGAAGTAGTGGATATGACATTTGACTTATTCGTTGATCTTCAAGCAAACGATGAACAACTTGACTTCCCAATCCTTTACGGAATTGGTAAACAAGGGATTATGCAATATGAATTAGATGATGAAGGTAAAGACATCATTCCACTTCTTGAAACAATTGTTAAACAAGTTGGAGAATATCCAAAAGATGATGAAGCACCACTTCAATTACAAATCAGTGCATTATCATACGATAACTTCGTAGGTCGTCTTGGTATTGGACGTATTTACAAAGGTAAAGTTAAAGAAGGACAAACTGTAGAAATCGTAGACAATGATGGTAAGTCAAGAAATGCTAAAATCAGTAAAGTAATGGTATATGAAGGCCTTAAACAAATTGCTGTTCCAGAAGCAACAAGTGGCGATATCGTTGTAATCGCTGGTGTTCCAGATATTTCTATCGGTGAAACAGTTGGTGAAGTAGGTCAAGTAGACCCAATGACACCAATCACAATTGAAGAACCAACACTTTCTATGAACTTCCTTGTAAACAACTCACCATTTGCAGGTCAAAGTGGTAAATTTGTTACAACAAGACATATTAAAGACCGTCTTGAAAAAGAAACAGAAATCAACGTTGGTCTTCGCGTTGAACCAATGGACACAACAGATGGATACAGAGTATCTGGTCGTGGAGAACTTCACTTATCAGTTCTTATTGAAAATATGAGACGTGAAGGATACGAACTTGGTGTATCTAAACCAGAGGTTATTATGCACCGTGATGAAAATGGTACACTTCAAGAGCCAGTTGAATGTGTAATCATTTCATGTCCAGAAGAATACTCTGGTACAGTTATTAATAAATTAAACCTTCGTAAAGGTATGATGCAAAGTATGGAACCAGAAAATGGTCACATTCGTATCGAATACCACTGTACAACACGTGCCCTTCTTGGATTCAGAAGTGAGCTGATCACTGATACAAGAGGTGAAGCTACAATGGTAAGAAGAATCGAAGGTTACACAGATTATGTAGGGGAACTTCCAAGAAGAGGAAATGGTGCCCTTATTGCTCAAGAATCAGGTACAACAATGGGGTATGCACTTAACTCACTTGAAGATCGTGGAACATTATTCGTAAAACCAGGTACTGATGTATATCCAGGTATGATTATTGGTCAAAATAACCGTAAAGAAGATATGACAGTTAACCCATGTAAAAATAAAAAATTAACAAATACTCGTTCATCAGGTGCTGATGATGCAATCCGTTTATCACCACCAAGAATCTTCACACTTGAAGAAGCTTTAGAGTTCATCGAAGATGATGAATTAGTAGAAGTAACACCAGATGCAATCAGACTTCGTAAAAAGATCCTTGATGAAGGTGAAAGAAGAAGAGCATCTAAAAAGTAGTAGATATAAAGCATAATAAAATTAAATAAATAAAAGACACCCTAGATATTAGAAAGAAGCCTAATATTTGGGGTGTCTTTTTGTATATTGATTATCTTAAGTTTATTTTTATTAAAAAGAGGTTCTAAATAGTTATTTGTTAAATAAAATAACACTATATACAAATTAGAATAGACAGAAAAATGTAAAATTAAATATAAAATTAGAACATAAATGTTGACACTGGATATTATTGTTGTTAAAATACTAATAAATTAAAAATGATTAAAAAATGCAGTGAAGGAGAAGAGCTTTTGCGGTAGCAATTTCAGAGAGTTAGTGGTGCTGAGAACTAACATTGTGGTCAAAAGCGGCTCGCTCTAGAGCAGAATTTCTGAACGGTCACCTTATGACTACGTAGGAAATATCCGGAAGCCCCGTTATAGGCAAGGGTTTGATAGAACCTAGCGAGTGGTTAAATTTACATTTGTGTAAATTTAGCAAGATGGGTGGTAACACGTGGAATATTCCTCGTCCCGTTAACGGGATGAGGTTTTTTTATATCAAAAAATAAGTTCAAAGTATAATGAACATATTGAAAAGGGGGATTCTACATGAAATTGTCTGATGTAATGATCCGATGCTTGCAAGAGGAGCAAGTGGATACAATTTTTGGATATCCTGGTGCAGCTGTAATTGATATTTATGAATCACTAAGAGCATCATCTATTCATCATGTGCTAGTGCGACAGGAGCAAGCAGCTGTTCACTGTGCCAGTGGCTATGCAAGAACAACTGGAAAAGTAGGAGTATGCTTAGCAACATCAGGGCCTGGAGCAACCAATCTTATTACAGGTATTGCAACAGCCTATATGGATTCCATTCCGATTGTTATCTTTACTGGTCAAGTAAAATCTAATTTAATTGGAAGAGATGTATTTCAAGAAGTAGATATTACGGGTGCCACAGAGCCTTTTATCAAACATAGTTACTTAATTAAAGACCCAAAAGAATTTCCACGTATTGTAAGAGAGGCATTTTATATTGCTAAAACAGGAAGACCAGGGCCAGTACTTATTGATATCCCTATGGATTATCAAGCCAAACAAATTGAGTATACGCCTGCTAAGAAAGTGGAGATTAGAGGCTATAAACCAACTATTGAAGGACATATAGGACAAATTAAAAAAGCTATTAAATTACTAAAAAATAGTCAGCGTCCTCTTGTATGTGTGGGAGGAGGGGTGGTTTTAGCAAAAGCAGAAGAAGAATTAAGAAGCTTTATTGAAACCTCTCATATTCCAATGGTGCATACATTAATGGGGGTAGGGGCACTTCCTACTTGTCATTTTTATAATGAAGGGATGATAGGAAGTCATGGCTATGCACATTCTAACTGGGCACTAAAAAATGCAGATACTATTTTATTTATTGGAGCACGTATTGCAGACCGCGCAGTAGCGAACGTAGGAATTTTAGATGAAAATGCCAATATTATACATATAGATGTAGACCCTGCAGAAATTGGAAAGATTACATCAGCAACGATCCCAGTTGTTGGTGATGCAAAAAGGGTATTAGAAGAAATGATTCCACTCATTACAAAACTTGATACAGATGACTGGAGAGAGCAAATTAATAAGCATAAGAAGGAAAAAGTAGAAGTCCATCCTGAAGGGACTGTAAATCCTAAATTAGTTGTAAGAAAACTATCAGAGCTTTTAAATGATGATGCCATAATGGTAGCAGATGTAGGCCAAAATCAATTTTGGACAATTAGAAATATGGAGCTGAAAGCGGAGAGAAAGTTAATTTGTTCAGGCGGTTTTGGTACCATGGGCTATTCATTACCAGCAGCTATTGGTGCAGCTATAGGTAATAAGCAGAAAAAAGTAGTCAGCATCATGGGAGATGGAAGCTTCCAGATGAGCTTATTTGAATTAGGGACTTTAGTTCAAGAGCAAGTTCATCCTTTAATTATTCTATTTAATAACAGTGGCCTAGGAATGGTAAGAGAATTACAAAGGAAAGTAGATTTAAAGGAACATGGCGTTGCATTAAATGGCAATCCAAATTTCACCCAACTTGTAGCAGCTTACGGTATAAGAACCAAGCGAGTAGATAATGGTGAGGATGTAGAAGCAGTATTAAAAGAAGCGCTTAGTGAGGATGCACCTTACTTTATAGAGTTTATTGTAAGTGATAAAGAATCTACATTATAAAATATATAAAACTTAGGAAAATGATTAGGAGAAAAGAGGGAGAACATGAAAAAACATGTATTATCTGTACTTGTAGAAAATCATTCAGGAGTATTAAGTCGTGTATCAGGATTATTTAGTAGACGTGGTTATAATATTGATAGCTTATCTGTAGGAGAAACAGAAGATCCTAAAATCTCACGTATGACTATAGTAGCTGATGCAGATGAATATACTTTAGAGCAAATCAAAAAACAACTTAATAAGCTAGTAGATGTGATTAAAATTATAGAACTTAAAGAAGAATGTGCTATCTATAGAGAGCTTGCACTTATAAAGATTGCAGCAAGTAAGGAAAATCGCGCAGAAATCATTGAGATTGCTAATATTTTTAGAGCTCATATTGTAGATGTAGCTAATGAATCTATTGTTATTGAAGCAACTGGAGATCAAGGTAAAATTAGTGCACTTAGTAATATGCTGATGCCATATGGTATTAAAGAAGTGATTCGTACAGGTTTAACAGCGCTGGAAAGAGGAGAAAAAGAGCTTAAAAATTAGTGAGTTTTTAGGATGACCTCATTAAAGTGAGGATCAATAAAAAGAATTTATTAGGATGATAAGAATAAAAAAGGGGGATTAATATGTCAAACTTTGTTAGAATTTTTGATACGACACTTAGAGACGGAGAGCAATCACCAGGATGTAGCATGAACTTAAAAGAAAAATTAGAGATGGCACATCAACTGGATAGGCTAGGTGTAGATATTATGGAGGCAGGGTTTGCCATTGCTTCACCTGGAGATTTTGCATCCGTTAAAACAATTGCAAAAGGTATGAAAAATAGCTGTGTAGCCAGCCTTGCACGTGCCCTTACAAAAGACATTGATGCAGCTGCAGAAGCTTTAAAAGAAGCAAAATTTCCTAGGATTCATACCTTTATAGCAACTTCGGATATTCATATGGCTTATAAGTTAAAGATGACACCAGAACAAGTTCTTGAGCAAGCTGTAGCAATGGTGAAATATGCAAAAAAATATTGTGGAGATATAGAATTTTCAGCAGAAGATGCATCAAGAACTAACCCTGAATTTTTATATCGTGTACTTGAGGCGGTTATTCAGGCAGGGGCAACAACTGTCAATATTCCAGATACAGTAGGTTATTCCGCACCAGATGAATTTGGTGCCCTGATTAGGGGTATTAAAGAACATGTGCCATCTATTGATAAAGCTATTATTTCTGTACATTGTCATAATGATTTAGGCCTTGGCGTGGCTAACTCTCTTGCTGCTCTTAAAAATGGTGCGATGCAAATAGAATGTACAGTAAATGGTATTGGTGAACGTGCAGGAAATGCTGCTTTAGAGGAAATTGTAATGAATCTTAAAACAAGAAAAGATCTTTATGGTGTAGATACACGTATTAACACTAAAGAAATTTATAAAACGAGTAAGCTCTTAAGTAGTATTACAGGTGTAAGAGTACAACCTAATAAGGCTATTGTTGGTGAAAATGCTTTTGCTCATGAATCAGGGATTCACCAACACGGTATGCTTGCTAACAAAGAAACTTATGAGATTATGACACCAGAGTCTATTGGACTTACAGAAAATAAATTAGTACTTGGTAAGCACTCAGGCCGTCATGCTTTTGAAGATAAAATTCAATCTATGGGCTATGAATTAGATGAAGCAGGATTAAACAAAGCATTTGAAGAATTTAAAGTATTGGCAGATAAGAAAAAGGAAATTACAGATCGTGACTTAGAAGCATTAGTTTGCAGAAAAGTTGTCAGTATTCCAGAAGCGTATAAGTTAGACCGTTTTGTGATTAATGCAGGGAACACCATTACAACAACTTCATCTATGCGTTTATTAACAAAGACTGGGCATATTTTAGAAGAAGTGGTTTCTTCCTATGATGGACCAATCGATGCCTCTTATAAAGCAATTGATCGTTTGGTTGGTAAGAAGTTTATGTTAGAGGATTTTGTAATTAATTCTGTAACAGGAGGAACAGATGCTCAAGGTGAAGTAAATGTAAAAATTAAAAATAAAGATAGAGTTTACAATGGCCATGGTGTAAGTATGGATATTGTAGAAGCTAGTATTTTAGCTTATATTTCAGCTATTAACAGCATGATATATGATGAAGATGAAAATGGAAGGCACTAAGAATAATTTATATGTGCCTAACCAAATCTAAGAAGATTATTATCTGTGGCAATGCAAATGGAAGTGGACATGGAAACAGTTGGCATGATATAGCCACTCATAAAGAGAAATAGTAAAAGTTAAAACGTAATAGAGTATAAAGTTAGGGAGATGATGAATAATGGGTATGACCATGACACAAAAGATACTTGCTGCACATGCGGGGCTTAAAGAGGTAGTAGCAGGACAACTGATTGAAGCAAACTTAGATCTGGTATTAGGAAATGATATTACATCACCAGTTGCTATTAATGAATTTAATAAAATTGGATGTGATTGTGTATTTGATAAAGATAAAATTGCACTAGTACCAGATCACTTTACACCTAACAAAGATATTAAAGCGGCAGAGCAATGTAAATGTGTACGTAACTTTGCAAAGGACAAAGAAATTACAAACTATTTTGAAGTTGGTCAAATGGGGATTGAACATGCACTGATTCCTGAAAAAGGTTTAGCTGTACCAGGAGATGTGATTATTGGTGCAGATTCACATACTTGCACTTATGGTGCCCTTGGTGCTTTTTCTACAGGTATTGGAAGTACCGATATGGCAGCAGGTATGGCAACAGGTAAAGCATGGTTTAAAGTGCCTTCAGCGCTTAAATTTGTCCTAACAGGTAAGCCTTCTCAATTTGTTTCAGGAAAAGACGTGATTTTGCATATTATTGGCATGATTGGTGTGGATGGTGCGTTATATAAATCTATGGAATTTGTAGGAGAAGGTGTTAAAAATCTTTCTATGGATTCAAGGCTTGCTATGGCCAATATGGCTATTGAAGCAGGTGCTAAAAATGGTATTTTTGCTGTAGATGATGTAACACTTGACTATGTAAAAGAACATAGTACAAAACCTTATACAGTATACGAAGCAGATGAAGATGCAGAGTATGATAAGATCTATGAAATTGACTTATCTAAGATTCGTCCAACTGTTGCTTTCCCACATCTTCCTGAAAATACAAAAACAGTAGATGAAATTGGTGAAACAGAAGTAAAAATTGACCAAGTGGTAATTGGTTCTTGTACAAATGGTCGTTTAGAAGATCTTAGGGTAGCAAGAGATATTTTAAAAGGTAGAAAAGTAGATTCAAGTGTACGTTGTATTGTTTTTCCAGGTACACAACAAATTTATTTAGATGCGATTAAAGAAGGTATTGTAACAGACTTAATTGAAGCTGGGGCAGTATTTAGTACTTCAACTTGTGGACCTTGTCTTGGGGGACATATGGGAATATTAGCTGCAGGAGAAAGGGCTGTTTCAACAACAAACCGTAACTTTGTCGGACGTATGGGGCATGTAGAGTCAGAAGTTTATCTTGCTAGTCCAGCAGTTGCAGCTGCTTCTGCTGTAACTGGATATATTACAAATCCTGAAAAATTGGAGGAGAAATAAAAATGAATGCAAAAGGAACCGTATTTCGCTATGGCGATAATGTAGATACAGATGTTATTATTCCAGCACGTTATTTAAATACACCAAATGGAAAAGAATTAGCCATGCACTGTATGGAAGATATTGATGCAAACTTTGTAAAAGAAGTAAAGCAAGGTGATGTCATTGTGGCAGATAAAAACTTTGGATGTGGTTCATCTAGGGAACATGCTCCACTTGCTATTAAAGAAGCAGGCGTATCTTGTGTTATTGCAAGAACGTTTGCACGTATTTTCTATCGTAATGCCATTAACATAGGCTTACCTATTTTAGAATGTGAAGCAGCAGCTGATGGTATTGAAAAAGGCGATAAAGTAGAAATTAACTTTGATACAGGTATTATCACGAATATCACCAAAGGGGAGTCTTATAAAGCACAACCTTTTCCTCCATTTATGCAGGAGATTATTAAACAAGGTGGATTGGTTAATAAGATTAAAAATAACTAAGATGATTCTTTAAAGGTAGGTTATAGCTTAGAAATATCTAAGATAGAGAAGAAGGAATAGATAAGGAGAATAGGCTATGAAATATAACATTGTAACGCTTCCTGGAGATGGGATTGGGCCAGATATTGTCAAGGAAGCTGTAAAAGTATTAGATCAAGTGGCCAATGTATATGGTCATCAATTTACATATGATGAAGAATTTATAGGAGGTTCTGCAATCGACAATGCAGGATGCTCGCTTCCACAAAAAACCATTGATGCTTGTAAGTCAGCGGATGCAGTTCTTCTTGGTGCAGTAGGTGGTCCTAAGTGGGATAATCTACCGGGTGGAGATAGACCAGAAAAAGGTTTATTAGGTATTAGAAGTGCATTAGGTCTTTTTGCGAACCTTCGTCCAGCTATTTTATATCCGCAACTTAAATTTGCTACCCCTCTTAAAGAAGAGATTATAGGGGATGGCTTAGATATTTTAATTGTTAGAGAACTTACAAGTGGAATTTACTTTGGCAAGAGAAATAAAGTAGTGGATGAAGTTAATCCAAGTGAAACCTATGCAACAGACGAAGAAAAATATACAGTAGGTGAGATTGAACGTATTGTAAGAGTAGGCTTTAATGCAGCTATGAAACGTGATAAGCGTGTATGCGTTGTAGATAAAGCTAATGTATTAGAGTCCTCTAGACTTTGGAGAGAAGTTGTAAAGCGTGTAGCAACAGATTATCCAGAAGTAGAATATTCATTTATGTATGTAGATAATGCAGCAATGCAGCTAGTAGCTAATCCAAGACAATTTGATGTGATGATTACTTCAAATATTTTTGGTGATATTTTATCAGATGAAGCAAGTATTATTACAGGGTCTATTGGAATGCTGTCTTCAGCTTCTCTTAGAGAAGATTCTCTTGGGCTTTATGAACCAAGTCATGGGAGTGCACCAGATATTGCAGGACAAAACAAAGCAAATCCACTTGCAACCATTCTTTCAGCAGCGATGATGCTTCGTTATTCAATGAACCTGGAAAAAGAAGCACAGGCAATTGAGAATGCTGTAAATAGTGTATTAGATGCAGGCTATCGCACAGGTGATATTATGAGTGAAGGTATGAAACAAGTTGGTACAGTAGAAATGGGAGATTTAGTGGTTGCAGCTATTCGATAAGTAAAGATTTAGTTAGGAAGTGATAAAGTGGAGTATCGTGAAGCTAGAATAGAAGATGCCAAGGCACTTTTAAATTATAAAAAGCAGGTATATAGTGAGAGTGAGTTTTTATCTAGGTCTGGTGATGAGTATAACTGTAGTGTAGAGGAAGAAGTACAAGGCATTGAAAAAATACACTGTACTGAAAATGCACTAACTTGGTTAGCTATCGAAGGTGAAATAATAGTGGGGTGTTTAAATATTAGGCCAGATTCATTAAGTCGCCTAAAACATAGTGCAAGTATAGGGGTATCTGTTAGAGCAGCATATAGGGGTAAAGGCGTTGGAAAAATGCTAATGAATAAGGCGATAACCTTTTTTAACGAATCAACACTTCATCGATTAGAATTAACAGTAGTCAAAGATAATGATAGAGCAGTTACTTTATATAAAAAGCTAGGTTTTGAAGAAGAAGGCATATTAAGAGATTCTATGAAAATAAATGGTCATTATTTCGATATGATATCGATGGCGATGATTAAGAAGGATGAAAACATTTTAAAGTGAATTTAAACAGAAAGAAAAATAGACATAAGTATAGATGAAAAGAGGGAGAAATCATGAATAGTGATCGCGTAAAAGTTGGAGCAGGAAGAACACCTCATCGCTCTTTATTTAAAGCAATGGGGTATATCGATGAAGAAATTGAAAAACCACTAGTTGCAGTCGTATCTGCAAAAAGTGAGATTGTTCCAGGACATTCACACCTAGATAAAATTACAGAGGCTGTTAAAACAGGAATTCGTATTGCAGGGGGAACACCTATTGAAATTCCAGCTATTGGGGTATGTGATGGTATTGCCATGGGGCATAAGGGAATGAAATATTCTCTTGTCACAAGAGAATTGATTGCAGATTCTATTGAATGTATGGCAATAGCCCATGCTTTTGATGCTATGGTACTAGTACCTAACTGCGATAAAGTTGTACCAGGAATGGTAATGGGTGCAGCACGTATGAATTTACCTACTGTACTTGTAAGTGGTGGCCCAATGCTAGCTGGTAATGTAAATGGTAGAAAATCTAATCTTTCTGTTACCTTTGAAGCAGTAGGGGCTTATAATGCAGGTAAAATTACAGAAGAAGAGTTAAAAGAATTTGAAGATCATGCTTGTCCAGGATGTGGTTCATGTTCAGGAATGTACACAGCCAATAGTATGAGCTGTATGTGTGAAGTGTTAGGCATTGCCCTTCCAGGTAATGGGGCAATACCAGCTGTTTTTGCAGATCGTATTCGTTTAGCAAAATATGCAGGTATCGCAGTTATGGATATGTTAGAAAAAGATATTAAAATTTGTGATATCTTAAATGAAAAAGCCTTCCATAATGCTTTAACAGTAGATATGGCATTAGGATGTAGTACCAATACAATGCTTCACCTTCCAGCACTTGCACATGAAGCAGGTGTACATATTAATTTAGATATGGCAAATGAGATTTCTGCAAGTACACCTAATCTATGTCACCTAGCACCAGCAGGCCCTACACATATGGAAGACCTTCACTTTGCAGGTGGTGTACCAGCCGTTATGAAAGAATTAACAAAGAAAAATCTATTAGATACTTCTTTAATGACCGTAACAGGTAAAACGATTGAAGAAAATCTAGTTAAAGTGGTTAATAAAAATCCAGAAATCATTCGTCCAATTGAAAGTCCATATTCTGAGACAGGTGGTATTGCTGTACTTAAAGGAAACCTTGCAGTAGATGGTTGTGTGGTTAAGCGTTCAGCAGTTGCACCAGAAATGATTGCTAATACTGGAACTGCTAAAGTATTTGATTGTGAAGAAGATGCAACAGCTGCTATATTAGGTGGCAAAATTCAAAAAGGTGATATTGTAGTGATTCGTTATGAAGGTCCAAAGGGTGGACCAGGTATGAGAGAGATGCTTGAACCAACTTCATGTATAGCTGGTATGGGACTAGATAAAGATGTCGCATTAATTACTGATGGACGTTTCTCTGGTGCAACAAGAGGTGCATCTATTGGACATATTTCACCAGAAGCTGCTGAAGGTGGTCTGATTGCACTTGTAGAAGATGGCGATTCTATTTCTATTGATATGAATCAATGTACCATTACTTTAAATGTAGATGAAGAAACCCTTGCTAAGAGAAGAGCAGCATGGGTTAAGCCAGAGCCAAAAGTAAAAACAGGTTATTTAGCACGTTATGCACAACTTGTAACTTCTGCAAATACAGGTGCTATTTTTAGAGCATAGGAGGAACTCAGATGAAAATAACAGGTTCTCAAATCATTATTGAATGTTTAGTAGAACAAGGTGTCGATACCGTATTTGGTTATCCAGGTGGGCAAGCACTTAATATTTATGATGCACTATACAAAAATAGTGATCGTATAAATCATATTTTAACAGCACATGAACAAGGTGCGTCTCATGCTGCAGATGGCTATGCTAGAGCCACAGGAAAAGTAGGTGTTTGTATCGCAACTTCTGGTCCAGGGGCAACCAATTTAGTAACAGGAATTGCTACAGCTTATATGGACTCTGTACCAATGGTAGCCATTACAGGGCAAGTACCTAATAGCCTCATTGGAAAGGATAGTTTCCAAGAAGTAGATATAACAGGAATTACGATGTGTATTACAAAACACAACTATATTGTAAAAGATGTAAAAGATTTAGCTAAAACATTAAGAGAGGCCTTTTATATTGCGCAAAGTGGTAGACCAGGTCCTGTGCTTGTAGATGTACCTAAAGATGTAACAGCTGCACTATGGGATTATGAATATGAAATGCCAAAGATGATCACACCACAGGTAGATACCATTTGTGACCATGATCTTCAAGTTGTATCAGAATTAATGCGTAATGCAAAAAGACCGATGATTTATGCGGGTGGTGGTGTTATTATTAGTGGGGCACATAAAGAAGTGCTGTACTTAGCAGAAAAGTTAGACGCACCTGTAGCAACTTCATTAATGGGATTAGGGGCATTCCCAGAAACCCATCCACTTTCAACAGGGCTTGTAGGCATGCATGGTAGTAAAGCTTCTAACTATGGTTTTACAGAATGTGATGTACTTATTGCTCTTGGGGCGAGATTTAGCGACCGCGTTATTAGTAAGGTTAGTGAATTTGCACCAAATGCAACGATTGTACATATTGATGTAGACCCTGCTGAGATTGGAAAAAATGTATCTGTAGATGCAAGTATTATTGGAGATGTAAAAGCCATCTTAAATAAGCTTTTACCACTCATTCCAAAAGAAACACATCCTGAGTGGAGAGCGCAAGTTCAAGCATGGAAAAATGACTTTAAATATGATTATCAAAGTGGTGACCATTTAAGTCCTCAGTACATTATGCGAGGCATTTATGAGCAAACAGAGGGCAAGGCGATTATTACAACAGAAGTCGGTCAACATCAAATGTGGGCTGCACAATTCTTTGAGTATACGAAACCACGTACTTATATTAGCTCAGGTGGACTAGGTACAATGGGCTATGGTACAGGCGCAAGTATTGGGGCACAAATTGCTCAGCCAGAAAAACAAGTGGTACATATTGCAGGAGATGGTTCTTTCCGTATGAATTGTAATGAGCTTTCAACTATTGCTCACTATGATGTACCCGTTGTGATTGTCGTGATGAATAACACCACATTAGGTATGGTGCGCCAATGGCAAACTGCTTTTTATGAAAAACGTTATTCACAAACCACATTAGATAGAGGGCCAGATTTTAAGCTTTTAGCAGAGGCTTATGGTATTAAAGGATATGAAATTCACAGCCAAGATGAATTTAATGAGGCTTTAGCAGATGCCTTAAGTCGTAAAAAGCCAGCTGTTTTAAATTGTTTTATTGGAATGGATGAGAAAGTATTACCAATGGTAGCACCAGGAGCTGCAATTAGTGATATGATTTTTGAATAGTAATCAATAAATATCGTTTTACTTAGAGCATGAGTCAAAAACTCATGCTCTTTTTATAGTCTAAAAAGTGCCTCTTACTTCATAAAATAATCATTTGGAGCGTTCTATCGTTCTACATTGAAGCAATCTAATTGAAAAATTTATTTAACAGGTACTTTATATATGATATAATCTATTTTGTTTATTGAATATTTTATAAAATAAATAAAATTAAATTTATTAAATGTGAATGAAATAAAGCATTTTATAAAATAAGAATAAACAGTGTAACGGATGGTATTCAGAAAAGAAACTATACCGTAAAGATAGATTATACTATATGCTGAATAAAACTTGACTCATCCTATCTAGAAAGGTGGGGTGCCTATGAAAAAAAGAATTGGATTTATTGGTGCAGGAAAAGTAGGTTTTTCTTTGGGCCGCTATTTTAAGGAACATCACATGGATGTATCTGGTTACTATAGTCAAAATCCAAATTCTGCGCAGGCAGCAGCAGAATTTACACATACAAAGTTTTTTGAAAAACTAGAACATATGGTAGGAGAAAGTGAAGTTATTTTTGTAACTGTCCCAGATACGATGATTTCAAAAGTATGGGAACAGCTCAAACAGCATCCACTTCAAAATAAAATAGTGTGCCACTGTAGCGGCGCACTAACATCAGATATCTTTTCGGACATTGACGTATGCCAGGCATACGCCTATTCTATCCATCCACTCTTTGCAATTCATGATCGTTTCAATTCCTATAAAGAGCTTTCCAAATGTTTATTTACAATTGAGGGTAATGAAAAATACCTATCTTATTTTAGTACGTTATTTAGTAAAATGGGCAATAGTGTTCAGATGATTCCAAAACAAGAAAAGGTTAGATATCATATGGCTGCAGCAATGGCAAGTAATATGATGGTAGCATTAGTGCATATTTGTGAAAGGCAGCTTCAAACTTGTGGTTTTTCAGAGGAAAGTGCTAGAGATGCACTGGCCCCTATTCTTATGTCCAATATGCAACATATTGTGTCAGAAGGATGTGTGTGTGCATTAACAGGTCCATTAGAACGCTGTGACATCAATACAGTAGAAAAGCATTTAGGAGTTTTAACAGGAAATGAAAAAGAGATTTATAAGTGTCTTTCTAAAGCACTCATTACAATTGCAAAAAAGAAAAATCCAGAACGTAGCTATGATCAAATGGAGGGAGTATTAGAATGATGAAGAACACAGTAACAACTATTCAACAGCAAAAAGAAAACGGGGAAAAGATTAGTATGTTAACTTGCTACGATTATTCCATGGCGAAACTTATGGATGAAGCAGGGATTAATATGCTTTTAGTAGGAGATTCTTTAGGAAATGTGGTATTAGGCTATGAAGATACTATTTCTGTGACCATGGAAGATATGATTCATCATACAGTAGCAGTAGCAAGAGGTGCAAAAAATGCACTAGTAGTAGCAGATATGCCATTTATGTCGTATCAAACCTCAGTTTATGATGCTGTGGTTAATGCAGGGCGATTGATGAAAGAAGGACGTGCACAAATGGTTAAGCTAGAAGGAGGTGCATCAGTATGTCCACAAATTAAAGCAATTGTAGATGCCTCTATACCAGTTTGTGCACATCTAGGATTAACCCCTCAATCTATTAATGCTTTTGGTGGTTTTAAAGTACAAGGTAGAGATGAAGCAGCAGCTAAAAAGCTATTAGAAGATGCCAAAATGGTAGAAGCAGCAGGGGCATCTGCCATTGTTATGGAATGTGTGCCTGCCCAGTTAGCTCAGTTAGTTACTAAGAATGTTCATATTCCTACTATTGGTATTGGAGCAGGAGCAGGTTGCGATGGTCAAGTACTGGTATATCAAGATATGTTAGGGATGTTTTCTGATTTTACACCAAAATTTGTCAGACGATTTGCAAATGTGGGTGAGGTAATGAAAGAGGCGTTTCGTGAATATAAAACAGCGATTGCTAATGGGAGTTTCCCAGCGGAAGAGCACATCTATAAAATAGATGAAAGTATTATAAAAAAATTGTATTAAGATAATGATGTTGAAGTAAAGAAGGATAGAGTTATTTAGAAATAGGAAAAGAGGCTATAAAAATGAGGGTTGTATCGACTATTCAAGAAGTAAGAGAGCAAGTTAAAGCTTGGAAAAAAGAAGCACTAAGTATTGGTTTTGTGCCAACTATGGGGTATTTACATGAAGGACATGGAAGCCTTATTACAAATGCACGTCAAAATAATGATAAAGTGATTGTTAGTATATTTGTAAACCCTATGCAATTTGGACCAACAGAAGATTTGGCTAGTTATCCAAGAGATTTAGAAAAGGATAGTGCTTTTTGTAAGTCCCTAGGCGTGGATTTAATTTTCCATCCAGAGCCTGAAGAAATGTATACTAAAAATTTCTGCTCGTATGTAGATATGGATGTATTAACAAAGGAATTATGTGGTTTAAGCCGTCCACTTCATTTTAGAGGTGTATGTACAGTAGTAAATAAATTATTTAATATTGTAAAACCAGATAGAGCTTATTTTGGTCAGAAGGATGCACAACAGTTAGCCATTATACGTCGTATGGTGGAAGATTTAAATATGGATATTCAAATTATAGGGTGTCCAATAGTAAGAGAAGAAGATGGCCTAGCGAAGAGCTCTAGAAATACATATTTATCTCAGGAAGAAAGAAAAGCGGCATTATGTCTATCTCGAAGTATTAAAATGGGGCAAGCTTTAGTAGAAGCTGGTGAAAGAGATGCAGAGAAAGTAATTGCCAGAATGCAAGAAGAGATTAATAAGGAGCCTCTAGCAACAATTGATTATGTTAAATGTGTAAATGGACTTACTATGCAACAGATAGAGCATATAGAAGGCCCGATTTTAGTAGCAATAGCTGTGTACATTGGAAAAACTAGATTAATTGATAACTTTATGATGGAGTAGGGGGATGAGTATGCAATTAGAAATGTTAAAAGGAAAAATTCATCGTGCGACTGTAAAACAAGCAGAGTTAGATTATGTAGGAAGTATCACTATTGATGAGGCATTATTGGAAGCGGCTGGAATTTTAGAATATGAAAAAGTACAGATTGTAGATGTTAACAATGGGAATCGCTTTGAGACTTATGTTATTGCAGGAGAAGCTGAAAGTGGCATGATTTGTTTAAATGGAGCAGCTGCACGGTGTGTATCTGTAAATGATAAAGTGATTATTATGGCCTATGCCCAAATGACACCAGAAGAAGCAAAGGAAAATTTGCCAAAGGTTGTTTTTGTAGATGATGACAATCACGTACAGCGCATTACAAATTATGAAAAGCATGGTCTATTAGGAGATATGAAGTAAAAGAGATAGAGAAAAGTATTTTAAGAAAAATAAAATGGATAATGGGATAAGTAGTGGAGAAAATGCATAGACTTAAATATTAAATGAATTTAAGGGGTAGGGAGGTTTTCCACTATGAAGCATGCATTTCCTTATTTCTATGGGGCGTTATTAGGTGGAGCAATTGGGGATGCTTTAGGCGCACCTATAGAGTTTATGCGATTTGAACAAGTAATGGGTATTTTAGGAGAGACAGGCGTTACAGACTATATTATTCCACCAGGTCATAAACATGCGTTAGTTACAGATGATACACAACTTATGCTATTTACTGCAGAGGGGCTGATACGCAGTGCAACAAGAGCACATAGAAAAAATAAAGAGCGTACGTTACAAGGCATAGCTATTACTGTATTTAGAGCTTATTTAAGGTGGCTTTATACTCAAGGCTTACAAACAGCTAGATGGAGTAAAAAAGATTATGATGGATGGCTTGTAAAAGTATCTCGCATGCATGCGTATAGAGATCCGGGCGTAACCTGTTTAACCACATTAGGAAAAGGTGTTATGGGAACATTAAATCAGCCTATTAGTGAGAACTTAGGATGTGGTTGTGTCATGCGTGTGGTTCCTGTAGGGTTAGTAGAAGAAAGTGAAAGGGTATTTGATATAGCTATTCGATTAGCAGCTATTACCCATGGTAATCCAACGGCATACTTATCTGCAGGTACACTAGCTTATATTATTCATGAAATCATAGAAGATCAAGAAATTGAGAAAGCAGTTTATTCAGCAAGAGACAAGCTTAGTCAAGAAGAAAATAGCAAAGATGTCATCGAAAAAATAGATTTGGCTATTAAGTTAGTTCAGGAAGGTAACCCTAGTAGAGAAAAGATAGAACAAATAGGTAAAGGTTTGGATGCCCATGAAGTATTAGCAATGGCAATTTACGCTGCTTTGTCTTATCCACAGGATTATTTAAAAGGTGTTCTTTTAGGTATTAATCACAGTGGAGCTAGTGATAGCGTAGGTGGAATTACTGGATGTATTCTGGGCGGTTATTTAGGTATTCATAAAATACCAACAGATCTAGCAGAGAGGGTTGAGCTTCATAAAGAAATTAAAGAATTAGCAACAGATTTATTAACATTTTATCAAGATGGAGAAGCATGGCTGACAAAGTATCCTGCTTGGTAAAACAAGCTTGCTTATATAGAAAGAAAAGTGGGCACATAAAAAAGGAAGCGGTATAAGGTATATGTCCGCTTCCTTTTTTATCAAAATTAAATGTTATAAGGTATTATTTAGTATAGCAATAAGATATTGTTAAAGCGAACATATTTATAAAATATTTAATGTGCAGGATGAAGATAAAAAAAGAAATGAAAAAAATTTCGTAAAAAAATAACATGAAAGTTGGGAGTGGCATAATATATAGTGAAAAAGGAGAATGAATCCAAATTAAATAAAAATATCCTAAAAATAAAAAAAGTAGCACATATGCTTTAGAAGGTGCATAGTATATACCATAAGAAGTTAAAATGGTATAGTATCCCCTTTGGGGAAGGATAGAATCCTTTTTTATTTATTCAGTTAAAACAGTGAGCTTAGGACTTCCCAACTTTGAATTATACAAAAGATTGCCCTAACGTACTTGAAACCGGTAAGGTACGTAGAAGTCACTTAATGGTAGTATATTTTCTGAATATATTATTATGAAGTCTAAAGCTCATTTACCAATATATTTATATTAATTATTATTAAATATATGCTAAATTATATTAAACTATGCATACCTACTTCATATATAAATACGTTCTAATAACATTTTGATAGTGACATGACAAATAGAATGCAGATAAAGAGTTGTCTTTAGACAACTCTTTATTTGTACAATAGAAACGGACGAGTTAATAAAAAGAAAAAAGATTTTAATAAGAAAAATATAGAATTTATCAAGGATTGAACATAAGATTTAGTGAGAGATTTTGACAAAAATAAGTATATCTCATCTAGTTATTGACAAAATTAATTCCTAGTGATAAGCTAGGAAATATAATTCCGAGCGTTGAGGTAGGAATTGGAGGTGAAGACATGCGATTATCAACAAAAGGACGTTATGGTCTTCAAGCTATGGTTGACTTAGGGGTTTACTCAAAAGAAAAGCACATATCTCTAAAAAGCATAGCAGAGAGGCTTT
Source organism: Cellulosilyticum sp. (assembly GCA_015058045.1). Classification (GTDB taxonomy): domain Bacteria; phylum Bacillota; class Clostridia; order Lachnospirales; family Cellulosilyticaceae; genus Cellulosilyticum. Next base: position 4,648 of record SVDC01000003.1, on the reverse strand, counting down.
CGATGTCAGAGAACTACTTAGAACAACTTATGGCACTACTTAAGAAAAATCACTTAGTCGTCAGTGTAAGAGGTGCACAAGGTGGTTATGCCTTGGCTAAGGAGCCAAGTGAAATTACAATTGGAGAAATCTTACGAGCATTAGAAGGTTCACTTGCGCCGACAGATTGTACATGCAAAGGAAACACTGTACACTGTGCTTTAGATGGAAAATGCGTAACTAAAACCGTTTGGGAAAAGATTAGAGATAGTATTGATCGTGTGGTTGATAATATTACTTTAGACCAATTAATGGATGACTATGAAAAAATAAATCAAAATACTTCACAAATTTATTATATATAACAACCTATGGAGGTAGAAACATGGAAAAAATTTATTTAGACAATGCGGCAACTACACCTGTACGTAAAGAAGTAGTAGAAGCAATGTTACCTTATTTTACCGAAAGCTTTGGTAATCCATCTAGTGTATATCAAATTGCACAAATGAATAAAAAAGCTGTAGATGATGCAAGAGAAACAATTGCTAATGCAATCGGTGCACAAGCAAATGAAATTTTCTTCACAAGTGGTGGTTCAGAAGCAGACAACTGGGCAATTAAAGGTATTGCAAATGCCCATAAAGCCAAAGGTAACCATATTATCACAACAAAAGTAGAGCATCATGCAGTACTTCATACATGTGAATATTTAGCGAAAAATGGCTTTGAAGTAACTTATCTTGATGTAGATGAGTTTGGGATGGTAAATCCAGAAGATGTAGAAAAAGCAATTAAAGATACAACAATCTTAATTTCTATTATGTATGCAAATAATGAAATTGGTACAATTAATCCAATTAAAGAAATCGGTGCTATTGCTAAAGCACATAAAATTCCTTTCCATACAGATGCAGTTCAAGCAGTAGGTCAAGTTAGAATTGATGTAAAAGATCAAAATATCGATTTACTTTCTTTATCAGCTCATAAAATTAATGGACCAAAAGGAATGGGTGTTCTTTACATTAGACGTGGCTTAAAAATCGAAAACTTAATTCACGGTGGGGCTCAAGAAAGAGGACGTCGTGCAGGAACAGAAAATGTGCCAGGTATAGTAGGTCTTGCTAAAGCAATGGAACTGGCTTATGAAGACTTTGATGCAAAAATTGAAAAAATGACAAAACTTAGAGATAAACTCATTAATGGTTTATTAGAAAGTATTCCGTATACAAAACTTAATGGACATCCAACAATGCGCTTAGCAAACAATAGCAATATTGGTGTAGAATATGTTGAGGGTGAGTCATTACTTTTATTATTAGATATGAGCGGTATTGCTGGTTCAAGTGGGTCTGCTTGTACATCAGGTTCTTTAGACCCATCACATGTTCTTCTTGCAATTGGTGTTCCTCATGAAAGAGCACATGGTTCTATTCGTCTTACATTAGGTAGCCAAAACACAGAGGAAGAAATTGATAAAGTACTTGAAGTAATGCCAGGTGTTGTACAAAGAATGAGAGATATGTCTCCACTTTGGGAACAAGTTGTAAAAAATAATAAATAGTTAATACGGATACTTTATAAACAATGAAGTAAGTATAAAAGTATCATAAAATATTGATAAACATTTAAGAAAAATATGAGGTGAAATATATGTATAGTGAAAAAGTTATGGATCATTTTATGAATCCAAGAAATGTTGGAGAAATTGAAGATGCAAGTGGTGTTGGTACAGTAGGGAATGCTAAATGTGGTGACATCATGAAAGTTTATTTACAAATTGAAGATAACATCATTAAAGATGCTAAATTTAAAACATTTGGTTGTGGTGCTGCTGTAGCAACAAGCTCAATGGCAACAGAACTTGTTATTGGTAAAACAATTGAAGAAGCACTTAAAATTACAAATAAATCAGTAGCAGAAGCACTTGATGGACTTCCACCAGTAAAAATGCACTGTTCATTATTAGCTGAAGAATCTCTTCATGCAGCGCTTTGGGATTATGCTCAAAAAAATAATATTACAATCGAAGGTCTTAAACCACCAGTAGAAGATGTTCATGATCACGACCACGCTCATGATTTTGATGAGGAAGATGCAAACTAATGGATAATTCTTCGAAACGTGTAGTAGTAGGTATGTCAGGGGGCGTTGATAGCTCCGTGACTGCCTATTTACTTAAAGAGCAGGGGTATGAAGTAATCGGAATGACAATGCAGATTTGGCAAGAAGATGCACCGGATGATAATAGTGGCGGTTGTTGTGGTCTGACTGCAGTAGATGATGCGAGAAGAGTTTGTCAAAAGCTTGGTATTCCACATTATGTTGTAAACTTTAGAAATGACTTTAAGAAATATGTTATTGATTATTTCTTAGATGAATATCAAAATGCACGTACACCAAATCCATGTATTGCTTGTAATCGCTATGTAAAATGGGAATCTATGCTTCAAAAAGCATTACAAATTGGAGCAGATTATATTGCGACAGGACACTATGCTCGTGTAATAAAAGATGAAGAAACAGGCCGTTATGCCTTAAAACAATCTAAATCTTTAGCAAAAGATCAAACTTATGCACTTTATAATTTAACACAACACCAATTGGAGCATACTTTAATGCCACTTGGTGATTATACAAAAGATGAAGTAAGAGCCATTGCAAAAGAAATTGGACTTGCTGTTGCGACAAAGCCAGATAGTCAAGAAATTTGTTTTGTACCAGATGATAACTATGCAGGTTATATTGAAGAAGCAACAGGTAAACCATGTAAACCAGGTAACTTTGTGGATAAGAACGGAAAAGTAGTAGGAAAACACAAAGGAATTATTCATTATACTATTGGTCAAAGAAAAGGCTTAGGTCTTTCTATGGGAAAACCTGTTTTTGTTCAAAAATTAGATGCTGCAAAAAATGAAGTAGTTGTTGGAGATAATGAAGATTTATTTAAAACAACTGTAATAGCTAATACTTTAAACTTCATGCCTTTTGAAAAATTGGAAGGCGAAATGAAATGTAGTGCTAAAATTAGGTATAATCAAAAACCAGAACCATGTACGATTCGTATGAAGGATGAGGAGACATTAGTCTGCGAATTTGATGAAGCACAACGTGCGGTGACACCAGGACAAGCACTTGTATTATACAATGGCGAAGAATTAATTGGTGGAGGCACGATTGTTAAATAAAGTGTCAATAAAAGAGGGTTAAAAAGTAGATTTACTTTTTAACCCTCTTTACTATGTGTTTAGCCTCATTATTCCTGATAAAATGAAGGAAGTACTATAGTATATATTTAGAGAGAGACAAGATTTGATAAGTATTTAATAGATAAATGATGGAAAAGTTAGAATATACAAAACAAAAGTTGTAAAATGATAAAAAAAGGTATATGATAACATAAACAAAAGGTGTTTGTACGGAGTGACGGAGTATCATTCTTATAAACGTAGAATAAGGAAAGGAAGTAGAGGGGATTAACATGGAAAAGAAGAATATTGATTGGTCAAATATTGGGTTTGGCTATATGCATACTGATAAAAGATATGTATCTAACTATAAAGATGGTAAATGGGATGAAGGCTGTTTAACAGAAGATGATAAAATAGTTATGAGCGAGTGTGCAGGTGTCCTTCAATATGCACAAACATGTTTTGAAGGGCTTAAAGCATATACAACAGAAGATGGTCATATTGTTGTATTCCGTCCAGAACTGAATGCACAAAGAATGGTGGATTCAGCAAAAAGGCTTGAAATGCCAGTTTTTCCTGTAGAACGTTTTGTAGATGCTATTTGTGAAGTCGTTAAGGCTAATGCAGCTTATGTACCACCATTTGGTACAGGTGCTTCTTTATATATTCGTCCATATATGTTTGGTAGTAGTCCAGTTATTGGTGTTAAACCAGCAGAAGAATATCAATTCCGTGCATTTTGTACACCAGTAGGTCCATATTTTAAAGGTGGTGCTAAACCTATTACGATCAAAGTAAGTGATTTCGATCGTGCTGCACCAAATGGTACAGGTCATGTTAAAGCAGGGCTTAACTATGCTATGAGCTTACATGCTATTGTCACTGCTCATGAAGAAGGCTTTGATGAAAATATGTATTTAGATCCTGCTACAAGAACAAAAGTAGAAGAAACAGGTGGTGCAAACTTTATCTTTGTTACAAAAGATAACAAAGTGATTACGCCAAAATCAGATAGTATCTTACCTTCTATTACACGTCGTTCACTGATTTATGTAGCAAAAGAATACTTAGGACTTGAAGTAGAAGAAAGAGAAGTACTTTTAGAAGAAGTTAAAGATTTTGCAGAATGTGGATTATGTGGTACAGCTGCTGTTATTTCACCAGTAGGTAAAATCTATAATCATGGTAAAGAAATATGCTTCCCAAGTGGAATGGAAAAAATGGGGCCAGTTATTCAAAAGCTTTACGACACACTGACAGGTATTCAAATGGGTAAAATTGAAGCACCAGAAGGATGGATTAAACGTATTTTATAAGAAATATGCCATATAAAATTTAGTATAAATGAAAGCGCTCATTATTAGTAAAATAAAAATTAAGTATACATATAGAAGGATTATAAAAGGAGGTGTCGCGAAATGCGATACCTCCTTAAAAATTAGGCATATTCTAGCTCATAAGGGAGAAAAAAGTGTTTC
>SVDC01000083.1:4285-13886 GCA_015058045.1 Cellulosilyticum sp. | reverse complement strand
AATGAGCCATCTGGGACTCGAACCCAGGACCCTCAGATTAAGAGTCTGATGCTCTACCAACTAAGCTAATGACCCATATAGTGATTAAAAATACTTTAACTACTCCCAACCACAAAAATTATTATAAACACTTTATTGCTACTTGTCAACTTATTTCGCTAAAAAATACATTTATGCCTAAAATTCAATTAATTGACTTTAATCCCATTACTTTAATTTATTAACGCATTCATGCCTCATACCACAGCTATTCTCCCCATGATGTACGATCTATTCACCTATGAAAAAAAGACCTCACTCCCAACATATGTTGGAAATGAAGCCTTTTTTAGCTACGCTATTATGCGTTTTTTAATTTTTTCTTTGGTGCTTGCCCTTTTGTATTTTTTTGTTTTTTAGCTCTATGAGTTAAATCAAACCAAAGTGGACTGGCAACGAAAATCGAAGAATACGTACCAGATAAAATCCCAATAATCAATGGGAATGCAAATTCTTTTACAGCTTCTGTTCCTATAACGAAGAGTAATACAACCATAACAATTGTTGTAAATGAAGTACTTATAGAACGTCCTATTGTTTGGTTAACACTATCATCTACTAGTTCAATAGATGCAGCATCTTGGTCTTTAATTCCTTTTTTAACTTTATTTTCACGAATACGGTCAAATACAATAATGGTATCATTAATAGAATATCCTACAATTGTAAGAATTGCAGCGATAAATGAACTATTAAGTGGAATACGGAAAATCGCATAGACCGTAAACATCACTAAAACATCATGTAGTAATGCTACTACTGCACTTGCACCAAAACGGTAATCTTTAAATCTAAATGAAATATAAATTAAAATTAAAATCATCCCTACAGCAACGGCTTTAATGGCACCTGTTTTTATATCCTTACTAATAGAAGCAGATATATCATTGTTTTCAAGTAAATCCGTATCTTCTAAACTATATTTTTCTTTAATGGTATCAAAAAGTTTTGTTCTTAACTCTGCTGCTGTTTGAGGCATGGTAATCATAACCCCTGTTTTACCTGATGAAGTAATACTAATATTACTCTGACCTGTTACTTCTTTTGCAATGCCTTGTAACTCATCTTTTAAATCATTTGAGAAGTTTTGCTTCATATCTACTTGAATTAAAGAGCCACCTTTAAATTGGATATCCTGACTAAATGCCCCTTGCCCTCTCATCATGTTGATGACCATAAAGAGAATTCCTAATCCAATGACAACACAAGATAAAGCATAATATTTCTTTCTGTTTTCAATTACTCTAATTTGCATGGTTTAGGCCTCCTTTCCAGTCTTTTTAATAATCGCAAATAAGCTCGGCTTTTTAATATTCATGCCTACAAATGATTTCATTACCATTTTTGTAATGACTAATGCTGTAAACATGGAAATCACAATACCTACAATTAATGTGGTTGCAAAGCTTTTAATTAAACCTGTTCCAAAGAAATAAAGAACACCTGCTGCAATTAAAGTGGTGATATTACCATCAATAATCGCTCTAAATGCTTTATCAAATCCTGCGTCTACAGATAGACGTACACTCTTACCGACTTGAAGTTCTTCTTTAATACGTGCAAAGATGATTACATTAGCATCTACTGCCATACCGATTGAAAGTAAAATACCTGCAATACCTGGTAGTGTTAATGTTGCATTCATAGCTGTTAATACTAAAATTTCAAGTCCTACATAAAGCACAAGGGCAATACTTGCTGCCACACCACATAAGCGGTATCTTGCAATCATAAATACTATGATAATCATAAATCCAATCACACCAGCTAAAAGACTTGTACTTAAAGCATCTGCTCCTAATTTAGCACCAATCGCTTCTGCACTAATGGCTTCAAGTGTAAATGGAAGTGCCCCTGCATTAATATTATTTGCAAGTGTTTTTGCACCTTCTAAAGTAAAGTTACCAGAAATCTGACCACTACCATCTGTGATGTGGGCACTTAACGTTGGGTAACTTAGTAATGTATCATCTAAATAAATATAAATGGTTTCGCCTTGATGTGCTGCTGTATACTCATCAAAAGCTTTTGTTCCTTCTTCATCTAATTGAATAGAAACAACATATTCACCTGTTTCTGAGTTTTGTGCAGCTCTAGCTTCTTTAATATTTTTACCTGTTAAAATAGTCTTTACTTCTTGGCCTTCCATAAAAATAGGTTGGTCATAGAAATAAAGCATCCCTGCAGCTCCAATTTCATTAATCGCTTGCTCAGGATCTTCTACACCTGGAATATCTACTCTAAGACGTGTACCACCTTCAATAGCTACCTCTGCCTCTGTATAGCCATTACTATCTAAACGTGTTTGAATAAGGGCTTGCGCAGCTTCCATTGATGATGCAATTTCTTCCTCTGACATGCCTTCATCTAATTGTGGTTCATAAACAATATCTACCCCACCTTGAAGGTCTAGTCCTAATTTAATCTGATTGCGTTCAAAGAAAGAAGGTTTCTTTTCTGTTGTTTCTTGCTCCTCTGATGCTTCAGATTGCTCTTCCTGATTAGCTACCTCATCATCTGTCCCTTCTGTTACTTCGTCTGCTTGATTGTCAGATGTACTTTCGCCTTCGGTAGTTGCTTCCTCAGACTCCGTATTTTCAGTTTGAGTATTTGCTTCATCTGATGGCGTTGTGCCTTCAGTGCCTGCATCATTAGCTGTTGTATTATCTGGCTCATTATTTTCTGTTACTTGTGTAATTTCTGATGTTTGGTCTTTACCAACACTCATGCAAGCTATGTACGCAAAAGAAGATACACAGCCAATTACTACTAGAAGAATAATAAGCATCAAAATACTTTTTAGCTTCTTATTATTCGCTTTCATTTCTTTTCCTCCTTAGTATTTCAAGTCAATACTATACTGATTATATAATTTGTGTAAAATATAGTCAAATAAAAGACGTATTATTTGTATTATAGTAATTATTACAGTAATTCTGCCTTTAATCCAATTGCACACTCTAAACGCTTCTTTTGAAGACTACAGCCGATTTCATAAACATGGTGAATGTCCCCATGGAAGTTATAAGAGTTGGCTGCGCATCCACCACTACAGTAGAATTTTGCCCAACAAGATTTACATTCTTCTTTACTATAAACATTACATTTCTCAAATTTACTACGCATTTCATGATTGGTTACGCCTTCATAAACGGTACCCATTTTAAATTCATCCATCCCAACAAATTGGTGACAAGGGAATAAATCTCCTTCTGGGGTTACAGCTAAATATTCTGTTCCTGAACCACATCCTGCTAGACGTTTGTGAATGCATGGCCCACCTTCAAGATCAATCATAAAGTGGAAGAAGTTAAACCCTTCCCCTTTCTTTGTTTTTTCTAACATATATCTTGCTAGTTTTTCATATTCGGCACAAAGCAGCGCAAGATCATCCTCTTGGATCGCATAATCAGCCGTACTTGGGGCAACAACAGGTTCTACTGATACTTCATCAAATCCTTCATTATTCATATGTTTGACATCTTCCATAAAGTCTAAATTATGATGTGTAAAGGTTCCACGAATATAGTATTGTTTACCTCCCCTTTTTTCAACCAACTTTTTAAACTTAGGTAAAATCACATCATAGCTGCTTTTTCCATTAGCAGTTGGCCTCATATGGTCATTGACTTCTTTACGACCATCTAAACTTAAAACCACATTATACATATTTTCATTTAAATAATCGATTATTTCATCGTTCAATAAAACACCGTTTGTTGTCATTGTAAAACGGAAATTCTTACCCGTTTCCTTCTCTCTTTGCCTAGCATATTCTACTGTGGCTTTAACAACTTCCCAGTTCATCAGTGGTTCACCACCAAAGAAATCTATTTCGATATTTTTACGGTGTTTAGAGTTCTCGATAATAAAATCTACAGATTGTTTCGCCACTTCCAGACTCATCATCCCTCTATGCCCATGATATTCGCCCTCTCCTGCAAAGCAGTATCGACATTTTAAGTTACAGTCATGTGCCACATGTAAACATAAAGCTTTAACAACCGGCTCTCTTTTTAAGAATGCAGGAACAAGTGTTTCGTATTGATCTTGTGTATAAAGCATTCCCTCTTCTTTAAGTTCCATAAGCTCATCATAAGCCTCTTCAATTTCCTGAGTATTATATGTCCCTTTAAACTTTTCTACTACTGCTTCTTTTGATAAAATTACAGCTTCTTTTGCAATGGCATAGGTTACCTCATCTACAATATGTACACTTCCACTATGAATATCCATAAGGATATTAGAGTTTTCAAATTTAAATTGATGAATCATTGTCTTATCCTTTCTTTATATATCTATATTGAATTGAATCTAAACAAAAATAAAAGCAGCGACATATAAAGTCACTGCTGCATTACGAAAAATTATTTTTCGCAAGCTTGGTTTCCTACAGTACAAGATGTTTTACAAGCAGATTGGCAAGATGTTTGACATTCTCCACAACCACCTTTTTTTGCACTGTTTTGCAATTTTTTTGTGTTTAAAGTCTTAATATGTTTCATTCGTTATTCTCCTCTCACGACAAATTCAAGTTATTATATCACAGTTTATCAGAATTTAATAGTATATACAAAATTTTATGTACGTTTAACATAGGCTAAAATAAAATAGATTCCATTTCACACTCTTCTACTGGTAGAACGACTTTCACAATTTACAGAAACCATACCTGCAACACTACTGATTACAAGTACTAAAGCAGCAATTAAACAGATCATACTTGGCGCCACATGATTTAAGCGATCAATAACTGTGCCTAAAATTAAAAAAATAAAGAAATAAAGTGATCCACCTACTGCCCCCCATTTATAGCCATTCCTATTTTCAACTTTAGCTGTATCAAAACCAGCTAAAAATGCTGAAACAGTAATACCTAATATAGAAATAACATTTTCAAACTGTGGGGTTGCATTAGTATAAGTAAGCACAATAGATGAAAATAAAATAAAAATTGCTGTTACCACATATGCCATAATATTAGCCTTTACCATGGTTAGTAGGGCTAGGGATAAATCCACTTGTACATTTCTACTTTGTTTGGCCATAATAACTCCTCCTCCTATATTCATCTAATAATATTTTACGTACAACTTATACTAAGTATGATAAAATATTACTTATAAAGGGGGAACTTCTATGAAATTAATTGATTTACATGTCCATTCTACTGTATCTGATGGAACTTTATCGCCAAGTGAAGTTGCTTTCTATGCCTATTCCAAAGGCTTAAGTGCTATTGCACTTACAGATCATGATGCCGTAAATGGCATTGATGAATGTCGTCAAAAAGGTCTTGAACTTGGTGTCCTTGTTATTCCTGGCATTGAGTTTTCTGCTGATTATTATGGTAAAGAATTGCATATATTAGGCTACTATATCAATCACCACGATTCTAACTTCACAAGCCGTCTTAATGACCTTATTCTCTCTCGTAAGAAACGTAATGAACAAATGTTACAAAAGTTAGCTGATGTAGGATGTCCTCTCACACTAGAGGACTTAAGAGATGACACCAGTCAAGATTCTGTTCTGACACGCGCGCATATTGCAAAGGCGCTCCTAAAAAAGGGCTATATTAAAGAACGCAGTGAAGCCTTTTCTCGCTATATAGGAGATGGTAAGCCTTGTTTTGTCCCTAAAGCACGTTTTACCACCAAAGAATGTATTGAACTTATTCATAGTGTAGGCGGTGTTGCTGTCTTAGCTCATCCTATGCTTTATGGCTATAGCCACCAGGATGTTACCCAATTATTACGTGGTTTAAAACAAGAAGGTATAGATGGAGTGGAATGTCTTTATTCAACCCATAAAAAAGAAGATACCGCTCATCTTCTTCAGGTTTGTTTAAATCTAAAACTCTTCCCTACAGGCGGTAGCGATTTCCATGGTGAAAATAAACCGCAATTAGATATTGGCAGTGGCTATGGCGAACTTGCCGTACCTTTTGAGATATTAGAAGCCATGGGTAAACACCTAGGTCTACCTTCTTAAGTAACAGTAACTTGAACCAATCAAATAGTTATTTTATATAAGAATAGGGCTTTCCATATGGAGAGCCCTATTCTTATATAAAATTATAAAGTATCTTCTTCTAAATCAGGTTGTTGCTCTTCTAACCAATAGGCTGAACCATTACGCATTCTATTCATAAATCGATAGGTAAATAATTCTCTTCGAATCAGTTCATGATCACCAAAGGTATGCCTTTCCTTAATAATCTCATTCACTTGAGCCTCTGTGTACTGTGTACCCATTTCGAAATATTGTGCGATATAGGCTAGTGCCAACATCCTTAATGGTTTTTTAGAAGGATATTGCTTAAGTCTTCCCTCTTCATCCAAATAACGTTTTAATTTTTCTGTTACTAGCATGCTTTCCCCCTCTACCTACCTCCCTCAACTTTACAGTAAGAAAGACTATACATTTTTGCCTATTTCTATTATCATAAAACAGAACGCTTAAACCAAAGGAGAATGAAATGAGTATTTTAAATGTAAAAAATGTGACCCATGGCTTTGGTGCTCGTGGTATTCTTGAAAATGTTTCCTTTCGTTTATTAAAAGGGGAACATGTGGCACTAGTAGGTGCAAATGGTGAAGGTAAATCTACCTTTTTAAATATTATTACAGGAAAATTAATGCCTGATGAAGGCACTGTAGAATGGTCTAACCGTGTAACAGTAGGTTACTTAGATCAGCACGCTGCCCTTACACCAGGGACAACCATTCGTGATAATTTAAGACTTGCTTTTAATCACTTATTTGAACTTGAACAAGAAATGCTTACGATTTACGAAAAAGTAGGCGAAGCTTCTGAAGCTGAAATGAATAAAATGATGGAAGATGCTGCTGAGATTCAAAATATCCTAGATAACAGCTCTTTCTATACCTTAGATACAAAAATTGATGAGGTTGCCCAAGGTTTAGGACTTATGGATATTGGGCTTGAACGTAAAGTCGATGAACTTAGTGGAGGTCAAAGAACAAAAGTTCTATTAACCAAACTTCTTCTTCAAAATCCAACAATTCTTATTCTAGATGAGCCTACAAACTATTTAGATGAAAATCATATTGAATGGCTTAAACGTTACCTTCAAAATTATGAAAATGCATTTATTTTAGTATCACACGATATTCCATTCGTAAATGCAGTATGTAACCTCATCTACCATGTAGAAAACTGTGAACTTACACGTTATGTTGGAAACTATGATGAATTTAAACGTGTTTATGAACTCAAAAAACGTCAACAAGAACAAGCTTTTGAACGTCAACAAAAAGAAATTGAAAAACTTGAGGACTTTATTGCACGTAATAAAGCGCGTGTTGCTACAACAGGTATGGCACGAAGCCGTCAAAAACAACTTGATAAAATGGATCGTATTGAAAAGGTTCATGAAAAACCAAAACCAATCTTTAACTTTAAACCTTATAAAGCACCTAGCCGTTTCTTAATTGAAGCGCACGACCTTGTTATTGGTTATGATGCGCCACTTACAAGTCCACTTAACTTTAAATTAGAACGTGGCCAAAAAGTTGCCATTTGTGGGGTAAATGGTTTAGGTAAATCTACTTTACTTAAAACATTACTTGGTATTATTCCACCTGTTTCGGGCAAAGTAGAATTTGGCGAAAATGTTAAATACGGTTACTTTGCTCAAGAAGATACACGTGATAACAACACTATCGCATTAGATGAAATCTGGCAACTCTATCCTTCTATGACAAACCATGAAGTTCGTACGGCACTTGCAAAATGTGGTTTAACAACAGATCATATTACAAGTCCAATGAAAGTTCTTTCTGGTGGTGAAAATGCTAAAGTACGTTTATGCAAAATCTTATTAGAAGAACAAAATCTTTTAATCTTAGACGAGCCTACAAACCACTTAGATCCAGAAGCTAAAGATGAGCTTGAAAAAGCCATCCGTGAATTTAAAGGAACTGTGGTTCTTGTATGTCACGAACCATACTTCTATGAAAGCTTTGTAACAGATGTATGGAACGTAGAACAGTGGACAACTAAAGTTATTTAGTCCCAAAAAAGACATTCCAATCTTTTAAAAGATTTGGAATGTCTTTTTTCTTGCTTCATCTTTATAAACAATTTCTATTCATAAACCTGAAATACTAGATTAGATTCTTACGCTAACCCCTTGATATAATTAAAGTTTCTTAATCAGCATTAAAGCTTGATAATCATCTACTTCGAGTTCATCTTGGACATATTCGGGTTCAATATAGAAAACACCTCTTCCATCTGGTTCATATCCACGTTTTGCAAGTAATTTCGCAGCAGCTTCATAAGGCTGGGCTAATCCAACACCTACTCCACAATAATCACTACGTTCTTTGACGATTTTTTCAATCTGATCCATTAGGCGATTACCTAATCCTTTATGTCGAAAGTCTTTAAATACCTGTATTTGCTTAATCTCAGGAATTCCAGCTTCATCAAAATCTTCATAATTACTTTTCCAGTCTATTTTTGCATAACCTGCAATCTGTCCCATATCATAAATGACCATATACTGACATTGACCAGAGGTGGTTTCCTTTAAATAGGATTTATAAATAGATTGAATGCCAGCTGGCTTTTCCATTATAATATCTAACTTTTCAGCATCCCTTGCATTCATCTCTCTAACTATAATATCCTGTTCTTCGTCCATTCTTGTCCTCCTCATTTATCTATTCCTATATTGCTTTATTTTAACTGATTCCAATAAATTTTTCAATAACATGTGCCACTCCATCTTCATCATTATCACATGTTATATAATCAGCAGCCTCTTTCACTTCTTCAAAAGCATTCCCCATAGCGACGCCAAGTCCTGCAAATTGAATCATATCCAGGTCATTTCCTGCATCACCAATACAAATGATTTCTTCTTGTTTAATACCTAAATACTCAGCTAACGCCTTTACACCTGTTCCTTTGCTAGATGCTTTATTTAAAAACTCTAAGAAAAATGGTGCACTTCTTACAACTGTGTATTCCTCAAAAAAGCTTTCTGGTATATGACGCATAGCTTCCTCAAGTACTGGCTGAGGATCTATAAACATTACCTTAATCACATCTTCTTCTGGGTCAATGGTATCAAAATCTACTTCATGCACTTCAATACCATTAATTCTCCCCTCTAGCTCTGAGTATTCATTCATCTTTGGTGTAATACATCCTGCTTTAGTAAAGGCATGAATATTTACACCGATCTCCTTAGAAAGTGCATAGAGTCTTTGTAGATCACTACCCTTTAAAATATTTTTAGAAACCATTTGTCTTGTTTTTACATTTTGAATGACACTCCCATTAAAACTCATCACATAATCATCATCTGATAAAAGATTGAGTTCTTTTAAATAACGTTCAAGACCATCAATTGGTCTTCCAGAAGCTAATACCACTCTTACCCCTTTTTCTACTGCCTTGCGAATAGCTGTCTTTGTTCTATCAGAAATGGTTTTATCTTCACGAAGAAGTGTCCCATCCATATCTACTGCAATTAACTTATACATACGCTTAACTCCCTTCTAATATTCACCTCCCATTATATCAG
>SVDC01000083.1:0-4185 GCA_015058045.1 Cellulosilyticum sp. | reverse complement strand
TGTCCCATCCATATCTACTGCAATTAACTTATACATACGCTTAACTCCCTTCTAATATTCACCTCCCATTATATCAGCTTTTATCTCTTTTTCGTAGCGTTATTTCTACCATATTTGAGTATATCTAATATTTTCCCACTTAATTGTTTAAGCTGTATCCTCATTGACCTATGCTTGATTTCTTTACTCACTCTATTAAAAAAAACGAGAAGCACACGTATTTTTACATGTTTCTTCTCGCCTTTTGAGCCTTTTATTGATTATCATATCATTATCATTTATACCTTAAACAATGCGTCCTTCTAAAGCAGCTAATGGTAAAGAGGTAAGGCTATGATTTTGACCCTTGAAAATATCCCCTTGGTTAAAACGCGAACCAATGATTTGATCCGTATCAATATCTTTTCCAAATTTCATCACTTTTGAAATCATTTGCTTTCCTCACTTTTTACTGTATTTTTTCTTCTTTGCAATCCACTCGATGCGCTCAAACGTAAATAATATCTTTCCATTCTTCTGCACTGGATACACCTTTTTGAGTTCCATTATGAGCTGACCTATAAACCATTCTTGTTCCTCTTGGTCTAAAACTTGTAAATAAGCTCTAATCCCTGTTGCACTCATAAAATTCACAATGTCCTCATATCCATTCATCACATGGGCATAATTGGTCTGCCAAATCGTTACTTCCTCAAAATAGCTACACAAAATATCGTAGTACTCTGATAAGCTTTTGTTGTGACACATCCCCTTCTCAACCGTTTCAAAACGATTCCCAAATAATGCAGTCACTTGATCCACACATTTTTTAATAGGCATATCATCATAATTGGGGACTTGTAATGCAAAAATCCCGTCCTCTTTCAATAGTTTTATTGTATGGGCTATAAATGCCTCCTGATTCTGTAGCCATTGTAAAAAAGCATTTGAAAAAACTAAATCAAACTGTCCCAAATCAGTAAGTGACTTACTACAATCTCGTTGCTTCCAAATAATTTTTTCTGATCCTTCCCTTGCCTTTTCAAGCATTTCTTTAGAATAATCCACTCCTAAGACTTCTGCCTCTGTAAACCGCTCTGCCAAAGGTAAGGTGCTCATACCGGAACCACAGCCAATATCTATAATTCTTGAATACTCTCTCTTTGGAATACGATGAATTAAATCTAATGCTGGTTGTAATCTCTCTTGTCCATATTGCTCATAAAGTGTTGCATTCCATTTCATAGCTTAACTCCCCTCCATATATATACCTATTTTCATTATTTATCTCAAATATAATCACTTTAACTATGTTCTTAATCCTTATAGTAATGGATATAGCTGATCTATAGTGGGTACCTTTATACTATGTTTTTTAGCTAGTCTTAATATCGCTTCACCAAATAGCTCTCTTTCATCTTTAATGCCTTTTTCATAGTCTCTTTGAAAAGAGGTCTTTGTTTCATAAGGAAAATGCTTAGCTTTCTCAAACGCTTCCATCACCATTTCATCTGTAATCTCTACACCTTCTTTACGCCCAACACTTGCAATTTCTCTAATAACCTCTAATGTCATCTCTCTTGTTTGTTCTTCTTCCCAAATCTGCCCTAATGTCTTTCCTAAGCAAGCTGCTACCAGACCATAGGCTGCAATAAATAAGTATTTCTTCCAGATTTCTATCTCACAGTTCAAATGCCACTTATACCTAATAAATGCTTCGTCCATTAACTGTATTACCCATTCTGGTTTATACTGAGGTAATGTCTCGTCTTTCCCCAAAATAATGGTGCAATCTCCACCATTTTGTGAAACAATACCTGGTGATTCAATATGGGTTCCTACATAAGCACAGGCTGGATAAACGATACCCTTTTTAATGATTTCACGTATCCTTCTAGAAATATCTATACCATTTAAAAGGGGTATGATTGCCGTCTCCTCTTTTATACAATCTTTTAATCTAAAGAGCACACTTTCTAAATCATAGGCTTTAACGGCTATAAAGCAAGCATCTAACATAGGTAAGTCTTCTATCCGTTCTGTGGCTAAAGTAGACGTACAAATTCTTTCGCCTTCTGCTTTTGTTTTTAAAACCAGTCCATTCTTTTGTATTTGTTCCAAATGTTTTCCCCTTGCAATAAAATACATCTTTATATCTTTATGGTTTGAAAGGATACTGGTCATCTTTCCACCAAAGTAACCTCCTACGCCTCCCACTCCAATAAAAGCAATATGCTTCATCCTACTCACCTCACTTATTGAACTTTTTGTATTCTCATACTATCATTAAGGTAAATCCTATACCATTAGCATTTTCTTATAGAACTTATTGCTTTACTGAAGCTTAAACCTAAATCAGTCTAAGGAGGACTTTCATGGATACAAAACATTTATATTATGCCGTTCAAGTTGCAGAGTATCGTAGTATATCTAAAGCAGCAGATGCCCTTTATTTATCGCAACCTACCTTAAGTGGACATATTAATAAACTAGAAAGTCAATTAGGATGTAAACTTTTTGACCGCAATACCATTCCCCTTAAATTAACTTATGAGGGAGAATGTTTTATGGAATATGCCCTTCAAATGCTAGAGCTAGAAAAAAACTTAATCCATAAAATGCAATCTTCTAAAAATGCGGCATCAGGTCGTATTACTATTGGAATTCCACCCTGTTATAGTGCCACCCTTTTACCTCAGGTTCTTCCTGCTTTTAAGGCGCAATATCCTCAAATAGAGCTTCAGCTTGTAGAAGAATCTTCAACTACTATTGAAACCTTATTAGAGAAGGAAATCATAGACCTCGGCATTTTAAATCTGCCTGTACATAACCATCAGTTACTTTACGAAACGCTCCTTATTGACCATGTGATTTTAGCTATACCTAATGCCTTTCTATCACCTAAACTTATTACATCTTATCCCCTTATTTCTTCACATTTACTAGAATCCGTTGACTTAAAAAATTTTAAAGATTTTCCTTTTCTTCTATTAAAACCAGGACATCGTGTAGAATTTATTTCCCGGAAAATATTAGAAACCGAAAATATAACGCCTAATATTTATATCCAAAGTAGTAGCATTGATACCTTATGTGAATTCTGCTTATTAGGTCATGGGATTACTTTTGTGCCTAGGCATATTGCCTATAAAAAATTTAACGCCCCTAATATACCTGTCTCCCTTTTTGATTTACAAGGACATCACACAGACTATTCTATGGTGGCTTTATACAACAAGAAATTCCCCTTAACCTTAGCTATGAAATCTTTTATTCATACCATTCGTACATGCCAGCAATACGCCTATTCAACTTAGCAGTTATTTCTATTCTTAGCCTTTTAAGTCGGTACCTATTGGATTTTCACAATATCATCTATTGGTAAAATCTAATATCCTACTTCATCATAAGTATAAAATACATAATCTTTATTCTACTTCAGCCATTATACGCATAAAAAGCCGCCATATAAAAAGACTTAGGATTCCTCCTAAGCCCTTTTATATGGCGACTTTACATACCTGCTACTTTTTATCATCTTAATCCAATAAATACTTATATTGTATTTGTTTTCTATTATCTTGAATAGCTACAACCGCTTCTAGGTGGTACCTTACTATCACTTACATAAGATGCTCTAAAGGCTTGTGTAATTTCAGAAATTTCTTTTTCTCCATCAATATAAGGTTCATATAAATCATAGCCATATCGTCCACCACAATCGTCACATCCAAATTCACTATAACCAAGGGCATCTCTTACAATCTGCTCTCTTTGTGCTCTTGTTGTATTTTTAATTAAAAATTTTTCCATTTACTTTTCCTCTTTTGCATCATCTACTTCTATTTTTCTTATATTATAGCCTAATTCCCTCTATTTACCAAGCTTTATCCTCATTCATTATCTTTACAAAAACTTTTCCACTTGTATTAAGCTATTGTTAAATTATAGTTTATGTACATCCTCAAAGTATATTGAAATTTCTCCACATTTAGGACAAACCGCAGCTTTTACCTTTCCTTTTGCATTAGAAAAAACCCCTCTTCCCTCTGCTAATAAAACAGATGCCTGAGCTGTAAGGTTTTCTGTTTTCAGCATATAGTTCTCTAGCATTGTTTCTTCGCATCTTAAACATTTTCTCATCTCATATTTCTCCTTTTCATTTTATAAACTATCTATTAATTTAGTAGTAATATACCATACTTA
>SVDC01000082.1 GCA_015058045.1 Cellulosilyticum sp. | reverse complement strand
ATGAAATGACAAGTATTAAGTTATACTATTTATTCCTTGGAATTAAGAGTTAACATTAATAAATTTTGAAACTTAAGAATATTTACTGTTTCTTTGCTAAGTAAGTGATAGAATAGAGATGAATTTTATAAGGAGAATGGTTATGAGAAAGCAAAGAGCTATTATTAAAGATGGATTATTTATGGTACTTGTACTTGTCACTGCCTATATTATTAACTTTTTGATTCAAAAGTGTTTTAACACACAATCACTCATTCCTATGATTTTTGTACTAGGGGTGTTTATTATAGCACTAGAAACACAAGGTTATCTATGGGGGATTAGTGCATCTTTGATCAGTGTAATTGCTGTTAATTTTGCTTTTACGTTTCCGTATTATGCCTTTGATTTGCTTATGCCCGAAAGTCTTTCATCAGCCATAGTGATGCTTATTGTTGCAACAATGACGAGTACGCTTACAACAAAGATAAAAAAGCAGGAGAGAATGAGGGTAGAAAATGAAAAGGAAAAAATGCGGGCTAATTTACTGCGTGCCATTTCTCATGACTTGCGAACACCATTGACCTCTATATATGGCTCAACCTCTGCAATTATTGAGAATTATGATTCACTAAAAAAGGAGCAACAAATCAAGTTATTAAAAGAAATTAATGAAGATGCTGAATGGTTAATACATATGGTAGAAAATTTATTGTCGGTTACACGAATTGATGGAGAAAAGGTACAAGTAGTAAAAGCACCAGCAGTACTTGAAGAACTTATAGATGCTACACTATTAAAGTTTCAGAAACGATATCCACATCAAAATGTAAGGGTTAGGATTCCAGATGAATTTATAAGTATTCCCATGGATGCGTTACTGATACAACAGGTGATCATTAATATCCTTGAGAATGCAGTTTTTCATGCAAAAGGGATGACAGAGCTCTCTTTGACGGTTAGTCTGATAGGAAAATTAGCAGTATTTGAGATTGCAGATAATGGGTGTGGCATATCAAGGGAAAGATTAGAAGACTTGTTTACTGGTTATTTGGATAGAACAGATCAATTACTAGATGGAAGAAGGAATAGTATGGGGATTGGTTTATCAGTTTGCGCTACAATTGTAAGGGCACATGGTGGAGAGATTTCAGCAGAAAATCGGGCCAGTGGTGGGGCAGTATTTCGATTTGCACTAGAAATGGAGGAATAAAGGATGAGCAATAATAAGTATAAAATTCTTGTTATTGAAGACGAGGCAAATATTCGTAGTTTTATAGAAACAATTCTAGAAGCAAATGGATATCAAGTGTTAACTGCAGCAATTTGTTCTCAAGGTCAGTTGATGTTTACATCACATCTTCCAGATCTTGTTATTCTAGATTTGGGCTTACCAGATAGGGATGGTCAAGAGTTTATAAAAGAAGTAAGAAAGTCTTCAGTATTACCCATTATTATTCTTTCTGCTAGAACACAGGAATCGGATAAGGTAGCAGCCTTAGATTTGGGGGCAAATGACTACATTACAAAACCATTTGGTACGGGTGAACTATTAGCACGTGTAAGGGCAACACTACGTAATAGTCGTCATAGTGCAGAGATGGGAGCCATTCCTGGTGGAAAGTTTGTTTTGAAAGATATGGATATTGATTATGACAAGCGTATGATTATGGTTGCAGGAAATCCAATTAAATTAACACAAACAGAATATAATATTGTTGCATTACTTTCAGAACATGCAGGTAAAGTGTTGACCTATGCTACGATTATTCGTGAAATTTGGGGCGTATCAGATTCTGGAAGTATTAAAAAGTTACAGGTTAATATGGCCAATATCCGAAAAAAATTGGGTTCTAAACCAGGTGAAAATCGCTATATCACCAATGAATTGGGTGTAGGTTATCGAATGTATGAGGAGTGTGAATGAAAGCATGTTCAAATTAGTTAAGAAGCAATCACCAGGGAGAAATATTGCATTAGGTTTTGCAGCTGTAATCTTAATAGGGTCATTGCTTTTGATGTTACCGTGTAGTATACAAGATGGTGTCCATGTCAGATATATAGATGCACTCTATACTTCTACAAGTGCAGTTTGTGTAACTGGCTTAATTGCCATTGATGCAGGCGATACTTTCACACCCCTAGGGCAAACTTTTTTAGCGGTACTAATACAGATTGGAGGAATAGGTGTTACAGCTATTGGTGTAGGGATTATTCTTGCAATGGGAAGACGAGTTGATTTGAAAGAACGTAATTTGGTTCGAGAGGCAATGAATCTAGATTCTGGAAAAGGGATTGTTCTTTTTATTAAGGACATTTTTGTTACAACGTTTATTATTGAAGTGACTGGTACCATTTTAAGTTTTTTTGTATTTGTACAGGATTATCCACCTATACAAGCCATTGGCATAAGTCTGTTTCACTCAGTAGCAGCTTTCAACAATTCAGGCTTCGATATACTCGGTAATTTTCAAAATATGATACCTTATCGGGATGATGTCCTGCTCAATCTTGTTACTTGTGGACTCATTATATTTGGAGGTATTGGTTTTCTTGTTATTCAAGAGATTTGGACTAAGAGATTTTGTTGGCATAAGCTATCTATGCATACTAAAGTTGTACTGTCTGTCAGTGGAATATTGATTGCAGTAGGGACGCTATTGCTTAAGTTAACGGAGGATATTACTTGGTTAGGAGCATTTTTTCATAGTGTATCAGCCAGAACAGCAGGGTTTTCTTCATACCCTCTAAAAGAATTTTCAACATCAGGATTACTTGTTTTGGTTGTTTTAATGTTTATAGGTGCTTCTCCCGGGTCTACAGGCGGTGGTATTAAGACAAGTACATTTTTTGTCTTGTTGCAAGGAGTGAAGTCAGCAGCAACTAATACAACAGAAAAGGCATTTCACTATGCTATTCCTAGAGAGGCATTTCGTAAAGCGGCAGTTATTCTACTACTTGCACTTGGAGTCGTCATAGTAGGCACATATATGTTACTTGTAATGGAACCGAACGTTACTTTAATAGAGGCACTATTTGAAATTACAAGCGCTTTTGGAACAGTAGGACTATCTACTGGGATTACAACAGGCTTAGGGGATGGAGCTAAATTATTGTGTATTTTAATTATGTATATAGGACGACTAGGACCACTAACAATTGCTTCTTTGTGGTATTTCAATAGAGGGGAAAGAATAAGTTATCCTGAAGGAAATATAGCAATTGGATAATGAGGAGGAAATTTATGTTTGGAAAATCTAAAAATAGAAAAATGATATATGGTATAGTTGGATTAGGGCGTTTTGGATATGCACTTGCCATGGAACTTGCAGTATCTGGTGTAGAATTACTTGTAATAGATGAGGATGAAGAAAAGGTCCGACTAATGCGTGAGGTAACAGAGAATGCATTTGTTATAAAGTCACTGGATAAAAAATCACTTGCAGAGACAGGTATTCAAAACTGTGATGTTGCAGTAGTCTGTATAGCTGAGCATATGGATATTTCCATACTTACCACATTACATCTAGTGGGAATGGGAATCCCTACTGTTATTTCAAAAGCTAATAGTGTTGAACAGGGAGAAGTTTTAGAAAAGCTAGGTGCTGAGGTAGTTTATCCAGAACGAGATATGGCAATTCGGTTAGCACATCGTCTGGAAAACTTTAGGGTATTAGACTTTATTCAGTTAAGTGAGCGTATTAATATTTCAAAGCTGATTATTCCTGAAAGTGTGGCTGGAAAAACTGTGCTGGAAGTGGATTTACGAGGACGTTTTGGACTTAATATTATCGCCATTGAGAACAATAGTGGCGTGATGGAAACAGTAAAACCAGACTACATATTTTGTCAAAATGATGTATTATTTGTTTCAGGTAGTAAAGATGGTTTATTAAAATTATCGGAGTGGGTAGAGAGTAAGTAAGCTTAGTAGCCACCTATTTAAGATTAATTAGTTTAAACTAGAGTATAAGAGCATTATTTATGTACGTAATATAATATGAGATAAAAGTCTTTAAAGTGGCAGATAGATATTTTTGGCTATGGCAGAGTAATTGATGGTATAAGCAGATTTTAAGAGGAGCGACATATAAAACATGTAGCTCTTTTTTTGCGCATTCATAGCTACAGTAAAATAAGGTAAGCAAATGATATCAACTTGATTTTGATTAAGTAGACCAAATAGCTAGGCTACATTACCTGTTTTTAAAGAAAGTGTTACATTGGGATATTGCTTGTACATTATATTTGTGTATAGGTGCATATCTTATGTTTATTTTAGGGAAAAGTAAGTATAGGTTATAGAAGATTTATGTACTGATAAATGAAACAGATTAAGAAAGTAGTAGTTTATCCAGAGTGTGATATGGTAATTCAGTTAGCATATAGCCTTAAAAACTTCAAAATAAACATATAAGAATGGCTTTAAAACATAAAGATGAGAGGGTCGGTAGGTGATAAGTAATGAATGAAGTTGTTAGAAGAGGATATTTTCCTAATGATGAAAAAGAATTTTCTGGTATAGCAGTACAAAAATTGCATAAGGCTGGATGTGATTTATATTATTTGATCAATCAAGGGTATCCTATAAAAGGTACATCGGTATTTGTAGGAAATCATTATTTATTATCAGAAAGACAAAGATTAGCATTAGTAAGAGCGATATCTCCAGAAAAAAGTATAGAGCTAAGAAGAAGGAAGGAAATAAAAAGTGGTTTGGAAAATAGCATCATTCATATTGATGGATTTAATACAATAATTACTTTAGAAATAGCTTTTTCAGCGTCTACATTATTGAAGTGTATGGATGGAACCATAAGAGATTTAGCTGGGCTTAGAGGAACCTATAGGTTAATTGATAAAACTAACTTGGCAATTATGGGGATTGGGGAAGTGTTGGAAGTAAAAAAAATAAAGAAGGCCGTATTTTATCTAGATGCTCCTGTATCAAATTCAGGTAAGTTAAAAGAACGAATCGTACAATTATTGGAGCCATTTAGTTTTGAAGTACAGGTAGAGGTTACTCATAATGTGGATGCAGTATTAGAAATGCTAGATTATGTAGTAACAAGTGACGCAATTATTCTTGATAAATGTACAAGCTGGGTTAATTTAACGAAAGAAATTATTGAAAGGAAGGTTGGATGCTATCCATATATTAATTTAAATTTAAGGTGTTGAGTTTATTATTTGTTTTAGTAGTAGGATATCTAGTGAGAAAGAGGACGAAAAAATGGCTGGTTATACATAGGATACTAGCACTTGTTTTTGTTTTAACGTTGATAGAGTATATCGGTGAGACTCATAAAATAAAAGTCAATAAAATCCAAAAATTGTTTTGGGTTTTATTGACTTTTAAATAAGTGGTTTTATATATGGTGATAAATATGGGTATTTAATAAGTTTTTATTTGATCATTTGCTGCTTCTTTCATGCTGTTTTCAAGTTCGTATGAATATTTATCTTTAGCTTTTTCTACAAGGCCATCTGCTTCTTTAGAATTATAGGCAGTAGGATTATTTTCTAAAGCCTTTTCAATAGATTCAAGACGAGCATGAAAGCCTGCAGCCTTTGTTGCAACATCAGATAACTCCTTTACAAATTCACCTTCTTCTTTTAATAACTTACATAAATCTTGATTTAAATCATTAGTATTATTGTTATGATTAAACATAAATAAATCATCCCTTTCTAGTTTCTTTTTATTATGTAGTATTACAAATGGGATTATTCAGGGTAAAGTGATAATAGTGAAGTTTGAATTAGCTGAAAAGTAACTCATTAATTTTTTCTATAGGTATCTATTTTATGATTAAAGAATAGGAGATTGTAGTTTGGTTGAATGTTTAATAAAAAGCTATAGTATAGTGCAAGGGAAGAAAATATAATTTTAAGAATATTTTTAAAATTAATTGACACATATTGATTGCTATGATATATATATGTATATATATCCTACTAAAAAGGTAGGAATACAAGGAAAAGGAGGGTTACTATGAATATCGTTCAAAGTAATAAAAATAGATTAAATTTATGTGCATGCTGTAGCCTTGTCATAAAAAAAAGACTGGGACTATTTTCGTGCACTTAATATAAGTTGATATTTACAAGTGTTATTAGGAATTGTAATGTTGGCAGGTGCGGAGATAGCATCTGTTTTTTTGTTTATATGTGATTATTTTAGGGTTAGCAATATGTATAAAGGAAGGGGATTAGAAATGTTAGAAGGTCAAGCAAGTATAACTGCAAAAATATGTGCTTTTGCTCGGGCACATCATGGTAAATATATGGATAATCCTATATATGAAGATGAGTTTGCTATGGAATTATTAGGACAGAAAGATTATGAAGATATAAAAGATCATGTTATACGAATACTTAGCAATAGATGTTGGAGTATACCGACTAGGGATACTTGGGATCATTTTATCAATGAGCTTGTTACACCTATTGTAGTACCTAGAATAAAGTATACAGAAGAAAAATTGGATGAATTTTATGAAGAAGATAAAGAGCTTATTCAATATGTTATTTGTGGTGCAGGATTAGATAGTTTTATGTTTAAGCATAAAAGTAGAATGGCCAATATAGAAGTGTTTGAATTAGATCATAAAGATACTCAAGCTTACAAGCTTAGTCGTATCCATGAAATAGGATGGGAACTACCGGTTAATGCGCATTTAGTTTCTATAGATTTTGAAAAGGATAGTATAAAAGAAGTTTTACTAAATGCTGGGTTCGATCCAAAGAAGAAAGCTTTTTTTGTCATACTGGGAGTGACATATTATTTATCATTGGAAACCTTTACAGAAACATTAAAAGCAATATCAGATCTAGCAGAGGGGGAATGTCAAATTGTATTTGACTATCCTGATAAGGAAATTGTAAAAGGGGGAAATATGTACCAACGTATGGCTACATTAGTGGATATTACAGAGGCATTAGGAGAAAAAATGATGGGTGGTATGTCATTTAAAGAATTAGCAAGAGTATTTGATGGGGTAGGGTTTCATATTGCAGAACATGTTACACCTCAAATTATTCATGAAAATTATTTTGAACATCGGAAGGATGATTTAAAGGCTTTTGAAAACGTAAGTTTTATATTAGCTAAAAAGAATAGGTTTAATTTCTAAGCAGATCAAATTATATAAAGGATAAGATGGGAGAGAATAGGATGTCAAAATTTAATAAAAAAGCAACGGTACTGATTCATGGGGGAGTAGATGGCGATGAAAGAACAGGTGCAGTCAATGTACCTATCTATCAGACGTCAACTTATAAACAAGTACACTTAGGTCAACATAAAGGATATGAATATTCAAGAACGGGCAATCCAACAAGAGAAGCTCTTGAAAAGCTCATTGCAGAATTGGAGCATGGAAGATTTGGTTTTGCATTTGCTTCAGGCATGGCTGCTACTACTGCTGTGCTAACCTTATTTAAGACGGGTGATAAAATACTTATATCTAAAAATGTTTATGGTGGAACATTTAGAGTGTTAGCAAATGTATATAATCAGTTTGGCATTACTTATGAAATCGTAGATACAAATCATCTAGAGGAT
Source organism: Cellulosilyticum sp. (assembly GCA_015058045.1). Classification (GTDB taxonomy): domain Bacteria; phylum Bacillota; class Clostridia; order Lachnospirales; family Cellulosilyticaceae; genus Cellulosilyticum. The sequence continues at coordinate 6,810 of SVDC01000082.1, read as the reverse complement.
TTAGAGGGGGCCTTAACAGATGAAGTTAAAGCAGTATTTATAGAAAGTCCTGCTAATCCACTTATGACCGTAACGGATATAGAAGCAGTGGCAAATGTAGTACATGAAAAAGGTAAGCTTCTTATAGTGGATAATACATTTATGACACCTTATTTACAAAGACCGATTGATTTGGGTGCAGATATAGTGGTGCATAGTGCGACCAAGTATTTAGGAGGACATAGTGATTTAATCGCAGGGCTGGCTGTAGTAAAAGATAAAGATATAGCAGATAGATTGTATTATATTCAAAATGCAACAGGTGGGATACTTCAACCCTTTGATGCATTTCTTTTAATAAGGGGAATCAAGACTTTAGGCGTAAGAATGGATAAACATCAGGAAAATGCTATATATGTGGCAAATTGGCTTAAGCATCATGCAGATGTTAAAAAGGTTTACTTCCCAGGATTGGGAACAGATCCAGGATATAATACACAAAAGAAGCAGGCAGATGGTCCGGGGGCAATGATATCCTTTGAATTAAAAGATGAGTTCGATATTAAAAAATTCTTTGATAGATTAGAGCTTATTGCTTTAGCAGAAAGCCTTGGTGGCGTGGAATCATTAGTATGCCATCCATCTAGTATGACACATGCGTCTATACCTGAAGACATAAGACACGCAGTAGGAATCACAGATAACCTTATAAGATTATCTATAGGGATAGAAGATAAGGAAGATATAGTAAGTGATATTGAGAAAGCTATTGCAGCTGCAAAATAGGTTAGAGGTCAAATAGAGTTTAGGGATAAGAAGGAGTAAAAAGAATGTTATATAATGATATGCACGAGTTAATAGGCAATACACCCATAGTGAAACTCAATCATATGGGAATCGAAGAAAATATAAATGTATATGGAAAACTGGAGTATTGGAATCCGTCTGGAAGTGTAAAAGATAGAACAGGTGTATATATGGTAAAGGATGCAAAAGATAGAGGCATCTTAAAAGAGGGAGGGACAATTATAGAAGCAACAGCAGGAAATACAGGCCTTGGAATTGCATTTGCAGCAATGAACCAAGGCTATAAAGTGATTTGTGTTGTACCAGATAAATTTTCAGAAGAAAAACAGGCACTTATGAAAGCGCTTGGAGCTACAATTGTTAATACGGAAAGAGCAGGTGGAATGCTAGGTGCTGCTAAGAAAGCGGAAGAGCTAAAAACTAAAATACTGGGGGCAATCTCTTTGAAACAGTTTGATAATCCATCTAACCCACAAGCTCATTATGAGACAACGGGGAGAGAAATCTATGAGGACTTATTGGGCGAGATAGATTATTTTGTAGCAGGTGCTGGAAGTGGTGGGACATATACAGGGATTATGCGTTATTTAAAGGAGAAGAATCCTAATATTAAGGGTATTCTAGCTGATCCTGTTGGTTCTACTATGGGAGGGGGAACACATAGTGACTATGACATAGAAGGCATTGGTAATGATTTTATAGCAGCAACAATGGATATGAGCTTAGTAGATGATATTATTAAGATAACAGATGCAGAGGCTTTTGAAAATGCAAGATTATTAGCTGCAAATGAAGGTATTTTAGTTGGATCTTCATCAGGTGCAGCACTTGCTGCGGTGAAAAAACTTACAGCAAAACTTGCTAGGGAGCAAACAGGAAAAAGATTTAATGTTGTTACGTTATTCCCAGATAGAGGAGATAGATATTTTAGTAAAGATTTATATGTAACCAAGAAATAGCATAGGGTGTTCCAGTGTGAATACATGCGTTATAAGAATATTTATGAAAACGTCAAGTAACCGATATGGGAACTTGGCGTTTTTAATATACTATTTAGTGCGGTCTGCTAGCATATATAAGTTCAGTTTATAGCTATGTATAATTTTTCGATATTAGACAATAAGGAAAGGTGAAAATATAATGAAGTCAATTCAGATAATTAGATAAACCTGAGTTTAATGTACATTAAAGAGCGTGATAATTGAGTTGTAGTTTTTAGGGTCTGTAGCTAGAAAGTATAGGGTTATAGTAAAAAATGAAGGGGGAATCATAATGAGGGGTATAAATAAAATGAATAAATATGAAATAGTTTCTCTTGTGTTACTAGGAAGTATGGTTTTATTTACTGGATGTGGAGAAAAACAGGTGAAATCAGATTATATTCGAGTTGGAGTGTGTGCAGGTCCTTATGGAGATATGTTTAAGGAAGCCATTCAACCTTCACTTGAAGAGAAAGGATATGAAGTGGAGATTGTAGAGTTTTCAGATTATGTTCAGCCTAATAATGCACTAGCAGAAGAAGAGATTGATGTGAATATGTTTCAACATTCTGTATACCTTAAGAAGTTTTGCGAGGAGCATTCCCTTGAGCTAAGTGATATAACAGAAATTCCAACAGCAGCAATGGGAGTGTTCTCAAGTAGTTATGGTACATTTGAAGAAGCAGAAGGGAGCTTAACAGTAGCGATTCCTAATGATGACACAAATCTCTCAAGAGCGCTTAGAGTACTTGAACAAACAGGTGTCATTACGATTAATCCTAATATTGATGCTTCAAAAGCGACAGTTAATGATATATTAGAAAATCCTAAAAATCTCTCCTTTACAGAAGTAAGTGCAGAAATTCTACCAAGTGTTTTAGACAGTATAGATTTTGCTGTGATTAATGGAAATTATGCACTGAGTGCAGGATTAGATTTATCGGAAGCAGTACATAATGAAGAGCTTGCAGAGGGTTATTATAATGTGATTGCTGTAAGAAATGAAGACGTTGAGGCACAGTTTGCTAAAGATATTGTATCTATTGTGCATTCAGATGCTTTTCGCAAAGTCATAGAAGATGAAAATAATCAATATGTTGCTTTTGCAAGACCAACAGAATACAACAAGTAGAGAAATGAGGGGGTAGCATTGGTAGAATTTAAAAATGTAAGTATTACCTTTAATCAAGATCATAAGTCAGTTCAAGCAGTAAAAAACGTATCATTTGAAATAAAGAAAGGGGATATTTTTGGAATTGTTGGGGGTAGTGGAGCAGGGAAAAGTACTTTACTGCGAACGATTAACTTGCTTCAGTCTGTTAGTCAAGGAGAGGTTATTGTAGATGGAAATCATATTACTAAGTATAAAGGAAAAGAACTTCGTGACTTACGAAAAAATATTGGTATGATTTTTCAACATTTTAATCTAGCTGAGAATAAAACAGTTTTTCAAAATATAGCATTTGTGTTGAAAGCAAATGGGTGGAAAAAAGAAAAAATACAAAGCAGAGTCGTGGAACTACTTAAATTTGTTAAGTTAAGTGATAAAGCAGATACCTATCCATCTAAGCTCTCTGGTGGACAAAAACAACGTGTGGCCATTGCAAGAGCACTAGCCAACCATGCAGACATCCTTTTATGTGATGAACCAACCTCTGCACTAGATGCTGAAACAACAACTTCTGTTCTTGAACTACTTCGCGACATTAATGAAAAGCTTGGCGTTACGATTATACTCATTACCCATGAATTAGATGTAGTTAAAACAATCTGCAATCGTATGGCAGTTATGTCTAATGGTGAGGTTGTTGAAACTGGAGAGGTATATCAAGTGTTTACTAATCCACAAAATAAATTTACAGAGCAACTGATTACTCATACACAGAATTTTGATATTCCTAAAAATATTCAAGATTCCATTAGCGGTCCAGTTGTCAAATTAACTTATTTAGGAGAGCAAGCAGCCAAAGCAGTCCTTTCACAAACAGCTACAGCTTATCATGTGAGTTACAATATTTTGCATGGAAAAATCGAATATATTCATTCAAAGCCACAAGGTATTCTTTACGTCAATATTATTGGTGATGACTTAGATGTTCAAAAAGTAATTACCGAACTTGAAAAAAGAACTTATAAAGCGGAGGTGATTTTAAGTGTTTAGTAATATTTTAGGATTAGGTGAAGAATTAAAAATTGCATTATTGCAAACATCATTTATGGTAGGTACGTCCTTAATAGCGGCAGTTATTTTGGGAGGCACATTAGGGCTTTTACTTTATGCTACATCTAATCACTTATTTGTGAAAAATACAATGGTAAATAGAATAGTGGGTATTGTACTGAATATTATTCGCTCTGTACCTTTTCTAATTTTGATGATTTTACTTTTACCATTATCAAAGTTAATTGTGGGTACTAAAATTGGTTCACAGGCAGTTATCATACCACTTTCTATTGCTTCTATCGCATTCTTTGCAAGATTAGCAGAGGCCTCCTTTTCAGATGTTAATAAAGGTGTTATTGAAGCGGCAGTATCATCTGGGGCTAAAAAATTCAGTATTATTTCAGGTATTTTACTTCCAGAAGCTTTACCTTCACTTGTTAAAAATATTACGGTCACAGGAATTTCTATTTTAGGTTTTTCTGCAATGGCAGGATTAGTTGGAGGGGGAGGTCTTGGCGACTTAGCTTATCGCTACGGTTATCAGCGCTATCAAACAGATATTATGATTGCATGTGTTGTTGTATTAATTGTACTTGTTCAGCTCATACAATGGCTTGGTGATATTATTGCCAAAAAATTTGATAAAAGAATATAAGGTGGGATGATGATGAAAGAAATAATATGGCTTGGTAGAGGTGGGCAAGGAGCTTTTACAGTGGCAAAGCTTTTAGGCGCAGCCTATACTTTGAAAGGAGATCAATACTATGGGATTGCTTTTCCTTCCTTTGGTCCAGAAAGACGCGGTGCTCCAGTTAATGCGTTTACAAAAGTAGACAATAAACCAGTATTAGATAGAAGTCAAACAAAAAAAGCAGATTATATTATTGTTCTTGATGAAACCCTTTATGACGAGAGCTTAAAATTAAGGTTAAAGGAAAATGGGAAAATCATAGTGAATACAAAGGTACTTATAGATGAAAAAGTCATCTCTTTTGATGCACAACAAGTTGCTAAGCAGTTTAAGCTTTCAACTGTTAATACGGTGTTATTAGGTGCGTTCGCTGCAATTTCTGGAATCGTTACTTTAGAGGAGTTATTTAGTGCAATAGAGTATTACATGCCTCAAAAGATTAGAGAAAAAAACAAAGAAGCAGTAGCCAAGGCTCAAGAGGAGGTTAGCCTATGAAACCATATCTAAGAGATAAGAAGGTTTTTGCAGTAGAAGATATTAATGGGATACCAACTTTTGAAGCAGGCTATCTTGTAAGTGTGAATAGTGGTTGGCGAAGTAAGTGCCCAAAGGTAGATAATATAAAATGTGTAGGTTGCATGCAATGTTACTTACACTGTCCTGATGGGGTTATTGTCATTCAAGATGGAAAGGCAGTTGTTGATCATAATTTTTGTAAAGGGTGTGGCATTTGTAAAACAGTCTGCAAGCTTGGGGCAATAGAAATGGAGGATGAATATTAATGGTAAAAAAATTTCTTTCAGGTAATGAAGCTTTTGCGGAAGGTATACGTCTTGCAAGTCCACAAGTTATATCGGCTTATCCCATTACACCACAAACGATTGTTGTGGAACGCCTTTCAGAAATGGTAGAGGATGGTAGCCTTACTTCAGAATTTATTCATGTTGAATCAGAACACTCTGCCTTATCTTGTGCAATTGGTGCAAGTGCAGTAGGTGCAAGAGCCTTTACAGCTACTTCATCGCAAGGTTTACTTTATATGGCGGAATGTTTATATTATGCATCTGGTGGGAGATATCCTATTGTTATGATGAATGCAAACCGTTCAGTTGCTTTGCCATGGAATATCTACGGAGATCAAAGAGACAGTATTTCACAATTAGATAGTGGATGGATTCAAGCTTATGCAGAAAATGCTCAAGAGAGCTTAGACCTAGCTTTAATGAGTTGGTATATTGCAGAAAATCCAAAGGTTTCAACACCGTTTATGGTCAATCTAGATGGCTTTATATTAACACATACATATGAAACAGTAGATATTCCAACCAAGAAGCAGGCAGATGCTTTTTTACCAGCTTATATAACAGAACATAAATTAGATGTAGAGCAGCCTAAAAATGCAGCCTTTTCAGCAGGGCCTGACTATAATTACATCTTTAAGTATAAAGAACATGAAGGACTATTAGCTGCCAGAGAGGTTATTGTAGAAGCAGAGAGCAGATTTAAAAGGATCATAGGTAGAAAATATACAGGACTAATTGATCCCTATAAAACAGAGGATGCAGAGTATATTCTAATAACTTTAGGTACAATTTCTGGGCTTTGCCGAGAAGTTTGTGATAAGTTACGAGAACAAGGAAAAAAGGTTGGTGTTTTAAGATTACGTTATCTACGTCCTTTTCCAAATGAAGAGATTGCAAAAGTTGTTCAACATGCAAAAGCAATAGGGGTTCTTGAAAAGGATATTTCCTTTGGAAATGAGGGAACAGTATATACAAATGTCAATTCTGCACTTAAGAAATATGGGGTCAGTGCTGTAAGTTACAACTTTATTGGAGGCCTTGGTGGAAGCGATATTTCCATTCAAGATATTGAGATGATTTATAAAAAAATAGAGAGCGGTACGCAAAGTGTTCAGTTTATAGGAATAGAGGTGAATGACAAATGAGTGTAACAGCAAAGACACTTTCTAAAGAAGAATATTTTTATGGACATAAGGCATGTGCTGGATGTGGAGGAAGTCTTGTCGTTAGAAATGCACTAAAGGTATTAGGAGAGAATGCGGTATCTGTTCTTCCAGCGGGATGTATGTCGGCAGTAGGATTTAATTTTCCACAATTATGTTTCTCAAATAATGCAATTATTTCTACTTTTGCAGGTACGGCCTCTATGCTTACTGGAATTGAGGC